>NZ_SJPY01000001.1:671576-1343152 GCF_007860185.1 Novipirellula aureliae | reverse complement strand
AAACCTCTGCCTGGGCCAGCGATGTAAATGAAACCCAACGCGGAGTCGATTGGCAAATGAAAATCGACGAAGCGAGGACAAAGCTGCTTTCCGTCTATCCTAAAATTAAGATGTAACGCAGCACTAGAAGCCTACGCCACTCTGCTCAAAAGTCACACACCCGTGGGATAGGCTTCCAGCCTGTCATTCAAGTTCATTCCTCGCAGGCTAGAAGCCTACGCCACTCTGCTCAAAAGCCACACACTCGTGGGATAGGCTTCCAGCCTGTCATTCAAATTGATTCCTCGCAGGCTGCGACGAGCATCTGGTTGCCAACGCAAATGAACGCGGAACTCAATTGTCTCTAGAGCACTTCCGTCCAAACTGCAAAACCAGGAATCAAATTCTTACTGCCCTGCGATGCCTTGAAAAACCGCCAGTCTCAGTACGCTGCCCCGCTCATTCTTCGGAAACACCCATTTAACAAAGGATGATCCTTCGCCACGATGCTGTTCCTTCTCGTTTCGTTCCCCCCAGCAAAATTGACGACAGCAACGAGCGATCAAGGATGGACTTTCAAGATGTGTCCATATTCGTTAGGCTCTGTGCCGAACAATGGAGGCACGGTTTGCTTCCGACGGGTGTATTGGATGGATGCGGGTACGAGACTGGAGCGTTGGAACTGCAATGAAGAATTGGTTGCCTTGGTGCCTATTTAGCCTCGTATTTCTGGTTGTGGGGTGTCGCTCCACAGCGAAGCCCAGCCCGGAAATTTCGTCCGAGTTGGTAACCCCTGATACCGCAAAACCACAATGGAAACCACTCACCTTCGTCGACAAGCCTGAGCTTCAGGCCGGAACGGGGGCAATGGATTCGGGTGCCACGCCGGAGTTTTCGGCAACCGAATCAGGACTAAAGTATCGGATTCTGCGAAATTCCGACGGCAAGAAACCGACGGCCTCCAGCACGGTGACCGTCCACTATCGCGGCTGGCTCAATAGTGGAAAGGTATTCGATAGCTCCTATGAGCGAGGTGAGCCGACAACCTTCCCCTTGCAAAATGTCATCGCTGGTTGGACCGAAGGAATGCAACTCGTTGGCGAGGGCGGAATGATTGAACTTTGGGTGCCTTCAAGGCTCGGATACGGCGAACACGGTTCCCCCGGTTCCATTCCTGCTCACTCGAATCTTCACTTCATCGTCGAACTCGTGAATGTCGATGAGGCCTGATCGAATCACGTACCACGTGAATCCACTACCCCAACATTCAAGATTGACAAAGCACTAGCCTGCCTTGATCTGCTCGATGGATTCTGGCTTCCATGGTGCATGGAATCCGCATTCTTCCCAGAGCGAATGGAGCCGGCATCCGATATAGATTCCCAGAACCACCGCTGCGAGAAATAGTCGTGGGCCATAGGAAACGAAATACCCCAAAACCTGATTCAACGCTCGAGCTGTCGTGCCTAGAATTCCGCCAGACTCGGGAAACAGGCTGACACGCGGCACTGCTCCTTGCCGGCTCGGTTCATTTTTTTGATTCATCGAACGATTATCCGTGATAACCTTTAGGGCCTCGCCCAATGAGATGCTCTCGCCGTTTGAGTATTCGCGAAAATCGTCACGTTTGACACTGAGTTCTCGCAACGAAACGGCAGTGAGACTACGATTGCTCATTCTAGGTGGCATCGCGACATCGTCATTCTCAATGCTTCGCCGAAGTTGGCCGCCGAACCATGTGGCGACGACAATGACGATACTGCAAATCGAGACGGCCGTGGAGGATCGAAAATGGAGCCAACCGCCGCGGAACAAATATGCAATGATTGCGATAGACAGCGTCAGAGGGATCGTTTGGCAAAGCACTTCGATCAGCAGATCTTCACCACCGGCGAATGACGTCAATAATGATTTCGTGTATTGCCAAAATGCATCCAGCGCGCCGACGGGGCCCTTTAACAAGAAGGCTACAAATACCAACACAATCAGACCGTTTGGTATTCGATCGATTGTCGTTTTTTGCGATGCATGGTTACGAGATTCTGCCATTTTTGCTTCCTAGCTTATTGCCGCAGTACGACGCAAGAGGAGTTTCTTTGGCAAGACGGCAAGTTTGGCTGCCACCTCTCGACCAATGGCTTCACCCTGATCCAAGCTTAAGCTTGTCCGCCATCGCGTGCGGGGAGCAGGCCGCAATTACTGGACGCCAACATAGACCATCACTTCATCAGGCATCGCGGGATTGTGGAGCTCAAAATCGATGTTGTAATTGCGTTGTAAGTCGGAAGCCCAGATCCGTTGCCATGTCTCGATCAGTGCTTGCGGCATGTCACCACGCGCGGGGAATGGAACGTAATCGTTGGCCGGGATCTCCTTCAAAACGAAACCGTCGGGAGCACATGCGACGTCAACGACTTCACAGCCGACGAAGAACGTATACGGTTTGGTGTGATCACCTTCGTAATCGTAGTAGGCGGCGATGAGACAATCGTCGGCTCTCGACGGTATATCGTCAGCCAGTCGTTCGGCCATAAATCGTTGCCACGTCTCACCAATCGTCTGTGGCGAATCATTCGATGCGCGTGTCTCGATTCCCATTAGTGTTCGCGCAGTGAGTCGTTCCGGTTTCATTTTTGCTCTCGTTTAAAATGTGGCTGGGTCTTCTAGCTCCAGTTGCTTGCCATCTCGAAAGTGGACGGAAGTCTCAGGGACTTGACGGAGACAATTTCCCTAGAGCTTCCATGCCGATTCGGTGACAGAAATCACCGAAGCTCTCATCCGCTTCGCGGTTTTGATGGAAGTGAACAAGGACAGGACGCAGGGTTGGCACAATTTCACTGCGTGGCACTTGATCTTTGAAGACCTCGTTCATCCGCGTGCCGAGTAAGCTTCCGCCCAAAAAGACCGTGTAACGTCCTTCCCCGGATTTCCCATCAACACTTCGCCCAACCAAACCGAGTTCGGCGTTGTAAGGTCTCGCACAACCGTTGGGGCAACCCGTCATGCGAATCGTAAACTGTTCCTTCGCAAGTCCTAGTTGGCTCAGTTCCGTTTCTAACTCGTCAATGATTCCCGGCAACGCTCGCTCGCTCTCGGTGACTGCCAAACCACAAGTCGGTAGCGCGGGGCACGCGAACGAGAACCGTCTCGCGTTGCTGATGTTGTCAATCGTGTCCACGCCATGTTCAGCAAGGATGTGCTCGATCGTTGAACGCTGGCCTTGTTCGAGATCACAAAGCAAAATATTCTGGTCCGTCGTCAACCTCGCATTGCTAACGTGACCTGCAAAGAGGACACGGAAAGCTGACTTCAGGCGTAGATTACCGTCATCTTTCACTCGGCCATTTTCGATTGGCAAGCCAAGGAACCATTTTCCATCTCCTTGTTCGTGCCACCCTAAATGATCATTGTGGGCCGTCACATCGTCGCTGTGGGGATCAGGCAGCGGTCGTGGCAGTGTCCCATCGGGAACGCCACAGATTGACTCTGCTTCCGACAAATACGATTCCACTTTTTCCTTGAAGGCGGCTAATCCCATGTCGTGAATCGTGTACTTCAAACGGGCCTGGCTTCGATCCGCACGATTGCCAAAGTCTCGCTGGACCATGATGACAGCCGTAATGATCGGCAACAAGTGTTCGGGTTTGATGAAGGCTAATCGCTTGGCAAGCGCTGGAAAGCAATTCGCCTTGCTCGGCGTCGTGCCCATTCCACCGCCGACCAAGACGTTGAACCCGACTAAACGATCACCTTCGGCAATACCTAATAAACCGAGATCATTATCGTAGACATCAATGCAATTATCATCGCAGAGTGCCAAGCCGATCTTAAACTTTCGCGGCAAGTAGGCCTTTCCGTAGATCGGGTCTGGTTCCGCCTCGGGCGGCGGGCCGACGACCTGTTCTCGTTCTCCGGTTTCTCGGTCCTTGATCCAAATCTCGTGATAGGCCCCTGTCTTGGGACGCACATGAACGGCAATTTCGTCGGCAAGCTGCTGTAGTTGATCGCGAAGACCATTTTGTCGTAGCGGGGCGGGGCAGCAACAGACGTTGCGGGTGACGTCGCCGCAAGCGGATTGCGTCGATAGCTTTATCTCGTTGATACGATGGATGACGCCCCATAGATTGTCCTTCACGACACCATGCAATTGGATGCTTTGGCGAGTCGTGATGCGGATCGTCCCATTACCAAGTTCGTCGGCGATATCGAGTTCACCCAGGAACTGCGCGGCGGTAATTTTGCCACCAGGAATTCGATTACGGACCATGAACGAGTAAGCTTTCCCCAGCCCTTCCTTACGCCGCGACTTACGAAGGTCGCGGTCATCTTGCTGATAGGTGCCATGAAACTTAAGTAGTTTCGTTGTTTCGTCCGGCACACAGTCGGTCGTCGGATCGGCAAGTTCTGCGGCAATGTTTCCACGCAATCCAAGGCTCGCTTCCTTGATCCGTTCAACCTTTGATTTTTTTATCTTGTTTTCGGGGGAATCACTCGTCGTCATATTTTATGGTTATCCAAAATTGGGTTCGTAGGTCTATTGGGTTCGTAGGTCTAATCGCCAAGGGCTCTTGACAAAGGGTGTCTCGATACTACACCTTTAGGTGCACCGTGTCCAGGCGGTTCGAGTTTCGTGGCGGGTGGCCATTGGTGAGAACGTCGGGGCAGTGGCCTTCAGCCGCAGTCTTGTTTGCGTTGCTGCGGCTCTGTGCCCCCACGACGACGGTCACCGCCAGTGCCACTGCCATATTTCAATACCAAAGAGAACGACGCTGCTTTATGCCCCGATCCACCCCACCATCGACCCTCTTGAACGAACTCATCCGCGAGCGAATTTTGCTGCTCGATGGTGCCATGGGCACGATGATACAGCGTTTAAGGCTGGATGAAAAAGCGGTTCGCGGCGAGCGTTTTGCCGAACATGACAAAGACCTTCGAAATTTTTCGGATATTCTTTGTCTGACGCATCCCGATCAGATCACCGAGATCCATCGAGCCTATCTTGCCGCCGGAAGTGACATCGTCGAAACCAATTCCTTTGGTGCCTCGCCCATTGGAATGGTCGAGTTTGGTTTGCCAGCGGAATTGGTTGACGAGATCAATCGTGCTGCCGTTGTCTGCGCCCGGCGGGCGACCGATGAGTGGACCGAGCGGACGCCACATCAGCCTCGTTTTGTCGCCGGTTCGATCGGCCCGACGACAAAACAATTGGCCATTAGTACCGAAAACGATCCTGCACATCGCGGCGCGACGTTTGAACAAATGGTCGATAGTTATCGCACGCAAGTCGCATCGTTGGTGGCCGCTGGCGTTGATATTTTGATGCCGGAAACTGCCATCGATACGCTTAACTTGAAGGCGTGCCTGTTTGCCATTCAAGACTATTTCGACAGCGGTGGACGGCAGGTTCCCGTAATGGCCAGCGGCACATTTGGCGATGGGGGAAGGACGTTTGTGAGTGCGCAAAGTGTCGAAGCATTTTGGATCGCCATCAATCATTTTCCGCTACTTTCGGTCGGTATGAACTGTGCCCTTGGCCCTGATGTGATGCGTGCTCATATCGAAGAACTCGGTCGGGTTGCTGAGATCCCGGTCTCTTGTCACCCCAACGCGGGATTGCCGAATGAGATGGGTGAGTTTGAACTCAGCCCCAAGGCGATGGCTGACAAGGTGGGAGAGTATGCCGACAACGGCTGGGTCAACGTTCTCGGTGGCTGTTGTGGTACGACTCCCGAACATATCGATGCGATCGCTCAGCGAATCAAGGGACTCAAGCCGAAACAGGATTCGATCGGTCCTGTCTACACGCGACTGTCAGGCCAATTGCCAATGGTGATGCGGCCCGAAATCCCATTCACGATGGTTGGCGAACGGACGAACGTGATGGGCAGCAAAAAGTTTGCTCGCTTGATTCGCGACGAGAAGTATGAAGAGGCGGTTGAGGTGGCCCGGGAACAGGTCGAAAACGGTGCGACGATCATCGATGTCAACTTCGACGAAGGGATGCTCGATGGCGTCGAAGCGATGACGCGGTTCCTGCGTTTGATTGCCGGCGATCACGTTACGGCGGCAGTACCCGTGATGATCGATAGCAGTAAATGGGAGGTTCTCGAGGCGGGACTTCGCAACGTTCAAGGCAAGGCGATCGTGAACTCGATTTCCTTGAAAGATGGCGAGACCGAGTTTCTCAGACGCGCTCGTTTGGTCCGCCAATATGGTGCCGCTGCCGTGGTGATGGCATTCGACGAAGAAGGCCAAGCAGCGGATGAAGACAGCAAGGTGCGGATTTGCAAGCGCGCCTATGACTTACTGACCACGGAGCTGGATTTTCCAGCCGAAGACATCATTTTTGATCCAAATATCCTGACGATCGCCACGGGGATGGATGAACACAATAACTATGCCGTCGATTTTATTAACGCGGTGCGACGGATCAAGCAGGAATGCCCCGGTGCGAAAACCAGTGGTGGAGTCAGCAATATCAGCTTCAGTTTCCGTGGGAACGACCCCGTTCGTGAGGCGATCCACAGCGCGTTCCTGTTCCATGCCGTCAAGGCGGGACTCGATATGGGGATTGTGAACGCGGGGCAATTGGAGGTCTACGAACAAGTCCCCAAAGAGTTGCTCGAACGGGTCGAGGATGTGCTGCTCAATCGCCGCTCGGATGCGACCGAACGCATGTTGGAGTTCGCGGAAACCGTGAAAGGGGACGGAAAAAGAAGGTCGGGCGAAGATTTGGCATGGCGTGATGCCCCCGTCTCTGAGCGGATGAAACATGCACTGGTCAAAGGGATCGACAAGTACATTGTCGAGGATACGGAGGAAGCTCGCCTGTTTTTCGATCGCTGTATCCAAGTGATCGAAGGCCCTTTGATGGACGGTATGAAGGTGGTTGGTGACTTGTTTGGCGCCGGGAAAATGTTCCTCCCACAAGTTGTCAAGTCCGCGCGAGTCATGAAGAAAGCGGTTGCCTATCTGGAACCGTTCATGGACGAAGAAAAAGCCGTCGCAGGTGTGCAAGACGATCCGGCACGCGGGAAATTTCTTATTGCTACGGTCAAAGGTGACGTCCATGACATTGGTAAGAACATCGTCTCGGTGGTGTTGCAGTGCAACAACTACGAAGTGATCGACTTGGGAGTGATGGTGTCGTGTGAGAGAATCCTCGAAGAAGCGGCCAAGCAAAGTGTCGATATGATCGGCCTCAGTGGGTTGATCACGCCCTCGCTCGATGAGATGGCGCATGTGGCGAAAGAAATGCAGCGCACCGGTAGGACGATGCCACTTTTGATCGGCGGTGCAACGACGAGTGCAAAACACACTGCCGTTAAGATTGCACCAGGCTATCAGGGGCCGGTGATTCATGTGCTTGACGCCAGTCGCAGTGTGAATGTGGTCGAGCGTCTGCTAAGCGACGGCCGTGATGCTTTTGTCGCCGAAAACGTAAAGACACAAAAGAAGCTTGTCGCCAGTTTTCGAGACCGTAAACAGACTTTAGTTCCCTACGCCGAGGCATGTGAGAAGCGTTTTGCAACCGATTGGTCAAATGTCCCAATCGATAAGCCAGCCGGGACGGGGGTGCACGTTCTTCACGATGTGCCACTCACCGAAATCCGGCAGTATATCGATTGGTCGCCTTTCTTCATGACTTGGGAATTGAAGGGCAAGTACCCGAAAATTTTCAAGGACAAGGTTGTCGGGCCGCAAGCGAAGGAATTGTACGACGATGCGAACCGGTTGCTCGATCGGGTTATCGCGGATCGGTCCATCAGCGCAAATGCGGTGTACGGGTTTTGGCCGGCTGCGAGTGACGGTGACGATGTCATTTTGTATTCGGATGAATCACGATCCAGCGAACTCGCTCGACTGCATTTTCTTCGTCAACAATGGCAACGCAAAGGACAAAAGGATTACCGATCGTTGGCGGACTACATCGCTCCCATGGATAGCAGCCGTCAGGACTACATCGGCGGATTCGCCTGTACGGCTGGCATTGGTGCGGATGAACTCGCGATGAAGTTCAAAGCGGAACTCGATGATTATCGGGCAATTTTGGTTCAGGCGATCGCCGACCGCTGTGCCGAAGCACTCGCTGAAATGTTGCATGAACGGGCGAGAGTGGAGTGGGGGTTCGGAAAGACCGAAGGATTGTCGAAGGATGACTTGATCGATGAGAAATACCGGGGGATTCGGCCCGCAGCAGGCTACCCGGCATGCCCCGATCATACCGAAAAACGAACGTTGTTTGACCTGCTCGATGCGGAGAAGAACACGGGCATCGAACTAACCAGCAGTTTCGCGATGACGCCCGGCGCCAGTGTCAGCGGGTTGTATTTCGGACACCCCGAAGCACGCTATTTCACCGTCGATCGAATGAGTAAAGATCAGATCGAAGCCTATGCAAAACGAAAGGGCCTGCCGCTTCAAGACGTTGAACGTTGGCTTAGCCCCAACTTGGCCTATGTACCAAACGAATCCGTACCAAGCTAGCCCGCACCAAGCTAGCCCGCACCAAGCTAGCCCGTGCCAAGCTAGCCCGTGCCAAGCTAGCCCGTGCCAAGCTAGTGCATTGTCCAGATTAAACTTCAAGGCGCGGTATTCACGTGACTGTAGCTTCCAGACCCCGTGCTGCCGCTGGAAGCCACCGCCACAAAAAACGCAACCCGAAAAGTTATCTTTTGACGAAGCGCTAGCCCAGTGGCAGTCACATTTCTCAGCCAGAAAATCAAACAACCTTCCATGGACACCTTGCCGTCCGCTCTGAATAGTATACCGTTTGGTGTAGGTAATGCCTTTTTGGTAGCCGGGCTCGAGTGAGTCTGGTTTTCTCACCTTCCCAACCGAACGAAATTCTGCCGACCTTGGCAGCCAAAATACAGGATAGAAACGACATGCTGAGCGACAAAACAATACGAATCGTCAAAGAAATCACGCCGTTGGTAGCCGCGAACGCGGAAACGATCACGACGCGGTTTTATACGCTGATGTTCGAGGGGAACCCCGAAGTCAAAGCGTTCTTTAACCAATCGCACCAGCACACTGGCGGCCAGCAAAGTGCATTGGCCGGTGCGATCTGTGCTTACTTTATCCATATCGACAATCCCGCCGTATTAATGCCAGCGGTTGAATTGATCGCCCAAAAGCATTGCTCTTTAGGAATCAAGCCGGAGCACTACCCAATCGTGGGCAAGCACTTGGTGGCCGCGATTGAGGACGTGATGGGTGACGCGGCGACGGACGAGATTATCGAAGCGGTGGCGGAGGCTTATCAGTTTTTGGCAGATATTTTCATTGGTCGCGAGCAGGCAATCTATGAGGAACAAGAGTCTGCACTTGGAGGATGGAACGGTGTTCGTTCTTTCCGTGTCGATCGCAAAGTCGCCGAGAGCGACGAGGTGGTGTCATTCTATCTGCGTCCCGAAGACAATGGGCCGTTGCCTCCATTCCGTCCTGGTCAATACATCACGGTCCACATTGACCATCCGACGACACCTACATCACCTCGGAACTACAGTTTGTCCGAGCGTCCTGGAGTGCAGCATTTCCGCATCAGTGTTAAGCGTGAATCGCGGCTCGCATTGGACGCGCCCGATGGACTGGTGTCGAGTCATTTACATGATCACATTGAACCGGGCCATCGATTGAGCGTCGGTCCGCCATGCGGAGAGTTTACGGTGGACCCTGACGAAGCGGGCGAACGTCCGATCGTGTTCCTAGCTGGTGGTATCGGGGTCACGCCTCTGTTGTCGATGGCCAAGTCGATCATTCATGCAAACCCTGAGGCATCACTCTATTTCCTACAAGCGGCGCGAAACAGTGCCGTGCATGCATTCGCCGATGAAGTCAGCACCTTGGCATCGATCGGACCAAACATGCATACCAAAGTTTTGTATGACGCACCACTCGCCGGGGACGTTGAGGAAAGCAAGTGTGATGGAGTCGGGTACGTAACGACGGAACTACTTCATCAATGGACGCCCTACACGGAAGCGGACTTCTACTTCTGTGGCCCGAAGTTGTTTATGCAGAATGTCCACGCTTGCTTGCAAGAACTCGGAGTGGATGAGACGCGAGTCCGCTATGAGTTCTTCGGTCCAAAACAGGACATCGCGGCGACAGAATGTCCGGTGTAGCTTATGTGGTTGTGGCTTCTAGCCGGGGATTTCAACCCAACCCAGGCTGGAAGCCTAGGCCACGCGATTTCAACAGGAACTTGAATGACCCAGCCAGATGAAGTGACATCAAATGTGCCGGCGCCCGACCCAATGCCGATCTCTCCGGCATTGGAGAGCCTAGCGGATGCTGCGCCAGTTGAACCAATGTTGGTTGACCGCCGAGTCGTTTGGTTGTCTGGCTTGGCCTTGATGATTGGCGTGACCGCGGCGTTGATCGCCGTCGCGCTGATGAAACTAATTGCTCTGATTACCAACGTCGCTTTCTACGGCCGATGGTCATTGGGCGACGTCAGCCCTGCGGACAATCAATTGGGATGGTACGTCGTTTTCGTTCCCATCATGGGTGCGATCGTGATCGGCTTTATGGCTCGCTATGGTTCTAAAGCGATTCGCGGCCACGGCATCCCGGAAGCGATGGAGCAAGTACTGACCAACCGCAGCCGTATTCCCGCCCGCGTAACGCTACTCAAACCACTGTCGTCAGCGATTTCAATCGGCACGGGCGGTC
This sequence comes from Novipirellula aureliae, assembly GCF_007860185.1. Classification (NCBI taxonomy): domain Bacteria; kingdom Pseudomonadati; phylum Planctomycetota; class Planctomycetia; order Pirellulales; family Pirellulaceae; genus Novipirellula; species Novipirellula aureliae. The sequence goes on along the minus strand of NZ_SJPY01000001.1, from coordinate 1,332,493 downwards.
CTTTTGGTGCCGAAGGTCCGATTATCGCTACGGGGGGCGCTTTGGGGTCGTTGCTCGGCCAATTTCTTCACACCGCTCCGACCGAACGTAAAACGCTTCTGGCCGTCGGGGCTGCATCGGGAATGGCCGCGACCTTTGGCAGTCCCGTTTCCGCAGTCTTGTTGGCGATCGAGCTATTGCTGTTTGAATTTCGACCGCGATCAATGATCCCTGTGGCAATCGGCACGACAGCGGCAGCAGGAATGCGAATCATGATGGAGGGCGGTGAACCGGCGTTTCCCATGACCGACATCGCACCTGCAACGCTGGCTGCATTGATATTCTATCTGCTGCTAGGCTGTGCGATGGGCATTGTCGCAGCGGTTGTCAGCTGGGCCGTCTACGCGATCGAAGACGGCTTCGAGCGATTACCGATTCACTGGATGTGGTGGCCCGCGCTCGGCGCGATCGTGGTTGGTGTCGTCGGCTACTTCGCACCCCATACATTAGGTGTGGGTTATGACAATATCTCTGCAATTCTCTCCGATGAATTGACGACGTCGGCCATCCTGTTCTTGTGCAGTATGAAATTTATCTCGTGGTCCATCGCATTAGGCAGCGGGACATCGGGCGGGACATTGGCGCCGATGTTTACGATCGGCGGAGGCATTGGGCATTTGGTCGGCACGGCGGCTATCTTGGGGATGCCCTTCGCAGGGATTGATGTCCGCGTCGCGGCCCTCGTCGGAATGGCTGCTATCTTTGCCGGCGCATCACGAGCATGGTTGGCCTCCGCCGTGTTCGCTTTCGAAACGACCCATCAAACGCATGGCCTATTGCCATTGCTGGGCGGTTGTGCGACCAGCTACATCGTGGCGACACTGCTCACAAAGAATTCGATCATGACCGAAAAAATTTCACGGCGCGGTGTTCGCGCGCCACAAGAGTTCGTTGCCGACCCGTTGCAGCAAATCTCTGCCATCGAGATCGCCACCAAAGAGGTCGTGACGCTCAAGGCGGAGCAAACCATCTCGGATGTCCGTCATTGGTTCAACGCCGATTCCGTGGAATCGCGACATCAAGGATATCCGGTCGTGAATGAATGCGGAACACTCATCGGTATTGTAACACGGCGCGATCTGTTTAATTCCGCCGTCGACGCAGAGGGGCGATTGCGAGACATACTAACGCAACCGCCTCGTTTTGTTTATGACGACTGCATGGCCCGTCAGGCGGCTGACCACATGATCAATCACGCCGTCGGACGCCTGCCGATCGTGACGCGAGAAAAGCCTGCTCGATTGGTCGGGATCCTTACACGCAGCGATCTGCTTGGTGGCTATCGTCAACGGATGGACGAGTCAGCGAAAGAGTCGCCTACCGTCTGCATGCCAAGGCTCCGCCGCCGAAAGAGTTAGCGACAGGCAAGATGTTCACTTGTCATTTGCCGTGACGATCGTTTCCGAGTCCACGCCGAGAACGCATTTCGGTCCCCATTTCACGAAGCTGATTTTCGCTGAGTGCCTTTGCTGCCGATGGGAAAATCTGTTCTTCTTCCATATGGATGTGGGCCGCATAGTGGTTCTTCAATTCCGCCAGATCCGCGCGTAGTGTCGCAAGCGAATCAGCGGGCAGTGAATCGTCTGAAGCCAACCACTGCTCCAGGATTCGATCGATTCGTCCCTGGAGTTCGTCAGCGGTTTGGTGGTCTTGTCGCAACTGCTCAAGCAATTCGTTTGTCTTTGGTGTGATTGCGCCTACCGACTGCATCCGAGGGAACAGCGATTGTTCCTCATCGGCCGTATGTTTGGGGGCGGAGATTTTAAAATACTGCAACGCCGCGGCGAGTGCTTGGCGAGCTTCGGAATCGAGCGGTTGGCTCGCATAGCGTTCGAGCACTCGGACAATCACGCCAAGAAAATGCTCAATCCGTCGGTGGCAATCGACCAACATGTCGATCGGTCGGTCGAAATCCGCAAGTGGTTTCGCATTGATTTGCACGGTCATATCTAGTCTCCTAAAGTACCTGGCTGTGGCTACCGGTCGCAGCGAGAAAAACGACTACGGCTGGAAGCCACCGTTACAATTTAACCTACCGTGTAGAACAAAGGTGGCTTAACAGAAAAAGCCAAAAGGATGGGATGGCCTTGTCGATCTCCTCTTGGAACCCTTCGGTGAGGTTGTCTTCTGCGGTCGAATCGGCCTGGACGAAGTTGTTCAAAATCTCATCGTATTCTAACGTGTTCGGAAAGAGCGTGCCTTCTTTTGTCAACGGCTTGATTCAGCGATGACGGTCGGCATCGACAGATGCAATCTCAGGATTCTTCGTAGTTCCTGTTGGGCATCGGCAGAACGCAGGATCGATGTATGGGTTGCGTCGACGATCGTGGTCGATTCCGCTTCGCTGCGATAAGCGCTGTCGACCGCAACCACACCGTCGGAGGGGCCGGATCGGGGCAACCGACAATGATCACCGATAATTGAATTGACTGCGACATCCGGAGACGATGGTGTTGAAGCGAGCGATTGGAGCAATCGGCTACTCGGACGCAACAGGTCGATGCTGGTGGGCGATGCGTCGGAAAAGGCACCCGAGAATATGCCTGGGTTGTTTGCGAAAATTTCCCGATAATCTTGATTTTCTTTCTTCCTGGCGTCCACCAAGGACGATGCCAATCGTCCGATGCAACGCGATGCCCAAGGAGACCCTTGGTGCGGCGTAGCAATGTAAATGACTCGTCCAATATTGGGGTTGGCATTGCAGAAAAACGACCGTCGGAGATTGGCGATGGTATTGGGCGGACCTCGCAACTGTTCTAGCGGCGCGTCGGCGATGGATTGCCACAAACGGTCTCCGCTATCGGTAACCTGCAGCTTCGACAGCAACCCGCCCAGGCTGTGGCCGACGATCACGGCCCGGTTTTGAGCGAGATTTCTTTCGGCATGATCGCCCCCTCCAACACGATCGCCCTCCCCGGCACGATCGCCGTGACAAGCAAACGCGATGGCAAGCTGCTCGCGTAATACGGCCGCCGATTCCAAAAAATCGTCGCCCGTCGGATATCGAAATACCCAGATCTGGTAACGCGTCCTCAGCAACGGATCCGCCCGAACGGCATCCGCCATTTTTAAAAACGTCGCTGGATCGGAGATCAGCCCATGTACCAAAATGAGCGGAATCTTGTCAGCTTGATAGGGCTCGAGAAAGCGAAGCTCGGGTCGATCGACACCGTTGTCACCACTTACGAATGCAGCGATTGGATTGTATTGACTAGCTTCCCGAGCGTACATTAGCGGCATGGCCGGACTCTGGGCAATCGTATTGCACCGATCGTTTGGCTCGTTTGGATCGATTGCAAGCGAATTGACAAATGTAACGGAGGGGACATCGGCGCCGTCGCATAATTCGTTGTCACTTGAAGTTGAATCTTCGAATAGTGAGACCGGAAGATGGATCAGTGCGGTTGCGGCAAACGGGGTCCGGGATTTCAAAAAGCGATGGCATCCGGTCGCGGTTTGACCGTCCACGTCGACGCAATCACAGATCGATTTCGGTGATTGCTCACGCGATTTGTCTGGTGTTAACACCACCATCGGAACTCCTCGTCCACAGACATTGCCGAGCGCGCCGAGGGGGGGATTGAAAACGAGCACACGATCGAAATCATTCCGATCCCACGCGAATCCCTGATGGGTGATCGGAATACGGAATGTCTGCGACCATCCATTGATCAGCAAATGAGAGGCGGGATCCAGCCGCCCGTATGCTTGGCCACAAGTGAGAATTCGAGTCATCGCACTTTGCCGGATCTGCGATGCCCTGACCATTGGATCGTCGTCGCTGCCGCAATGTGTCCCACCAATCGAGTGGCAGCGACCGCCGCCATGGTATCTCAATGCGTCGTCCATCCAGGCGATACTGCGTGCCCAGTAGTCAATCGCGCGATCGTCGCCGTCGGCGTGCAGGCTTTCGGCAAGGGCATAGGCTTTTTCTCCCAAAACCGCTGCGGAGCCAGCCGTTGGGTTAATCGAGACCTGCAGACGGATGGCTTCAAAATCATCGATGCCGTCCGTGCAATGACGATTTGATGGAAGCCACCAATCGTACCAGCAGGCAGCCGAAGCCGCTTTGGCGATCGGAGGCGGTTGCAGTTTATCCGATCGCGCGCAGCGACATCCCGATACCGGCAACAGCAGGGCCAGGAAAAGGAATGCTCGGACGACGCGGCGGGAATGCATGATCGACCCGTGCTTGGAGGAATGGGTTTAGGCGATCCTCCCTGATCGATTGTGTGAACGAAACCGCGACTGCGATCGATGATGGAGCCTAGGTCAATCCCGGTACCGGTTGCTCCTCATGCAATGGTCATCGTCTGTCGCCGGTAGCGAATCGCACCTTTGCCTAAAAGATTCCAATTGAAACGGTCGAAACGATTAGAATTTCATCCACAACTTAACAACGGCTTTGCGTCTTGCAGCATTCATGGTCCAGATAAGATTGTCGGCTGCCGTCAATGCTTTGTCTCAATCCTTTGTTTCGTCCATCAGTTCCTTTAAGCGGCTCTTCCCCGCATCTCCAAGAACGATTTTGGCCAGATGTTGTGGTGAGCCGGTTGTCTCTTCAGCAAACAAGACAAACTCAAACGATGCTCCGGGACTGTTGAGATAGTTGTTCGCGATGTCGTCGGCACTCAGTGTTTCATGACCCGCTCGTGGAACCAACGTAAAATCGATCGGCCCTTTCCCATCGAGGGCGCGATAAACAACCTCGGTACAGACCTGTTTCGACGCATCCGCGAAGTCGAACTTGAAATCGTACTCGTCCCCAAGAAATAGAAACACATTGGCTAGCGATTCCTTCCTTTGCTGACGGTTGATCTGCGGCCGCAGCACAAGCATGCGATTGATATGGGTATCCATGATATGGCCCAAATGGTTGAAGATGACTCCTTCACCGACCGCTTCGATCACATCCGTCGGCTGTCCAGATGGCAGGGATTCTTGGAGAACGGATTGAAGCAGGTCTCGCCGCTCCAATTCAGGTAACCATCCCAGTTGATCCGCGGACAGGCCTGACGTCTGACGATCTTGGGGTGATCCCACGTAAGTAATTGCATGCTTGAACGCGCCAGGAATGAAAATGTCGCTGATATATCCCGCCGTGTAGGTTAGGATGATGTCGCCGGGTTCAAGCCGTTCGTACACTTCGCGTTTCTGATCGACTGAAAACTTAATCAACCGCGCTTCAGGATTTTTGATGCGACTGATTCCCTTAAACAGATGTGCCCGGGCGGTGGTGAGCAGCCCACTGCTTTCGGTCTCCGCGTCTCGAAGCAATTCGGCAACTCGCGTATGCCGCAGTTCGTTATCAAGTTCAGGCGCGATCCGAGATTCCGTGTCGACCAATTTCTGAATCCGTTCATTTGCTTGTTCAGCGGTCGACTTGGTGTGGTTGAACAGATCATTGTAAATCGAATTCTGCTCGCAGACTCGGGTCAATGAAGAATCCTGTTGCCGCCGTTCGGTATCGTACAGGAGCAGCGCGTTGTCCAAGGCCTTGACCCGTTCTTCACTGGTTACCCCCAGTAACAAGCGATCGTAGGTGCGTGCCGGTATTTCGGATCGGTAGAACCTCTCGTTCAACTTATCGATCGCAACAGCATCACCTTGAAAGGCGCTGACGAGCGAGGCATCGGCAAGAGCAAGGCAAAATCCGGCGTCCAACGCAACTGCCGTATACTTTGCCCTCGCTTCATCGCTCGCGTAACGGACGTCGTCATCCTTATGATAATTCGCCAAATTCCATAACGCGTGACGGCAAACTAAGAATCGAAAAAACAAGCCTTCGATTTGATCTTGTTGGGCAGCATCCAAAAAACCGTTCGCACGCCACGGTGCGGTTCTGGCCAAGGTCTGGAACTCTGCGACGGTCTGTTCCAACTGCGTAGAGCTCGACCTCAAGACGCGCAAATCCGCCTGCAATAAACTCTCGGTTACTGTCAGCTTCGCATCGCCAGGATGCCCATCGCTCGTTTGCGCGATTCTCGGGTTGTCATCGAATGGAGGGTGCTTGTCGCCGTACCTTTCCCAGCCAAACGGGATGATCAAGTAGGCAACGATGGCATAGCAGAACAATCCCATGGCAATGACGACCGCTAGCCGCTTACCAAGTCCTGAACGTTTTTCGCTTCTGCGTGACATGGGCAACTATCTATCCTGAACGAACAATGACATTATTCTGAACAAACGCCGACATCCGTCGTGAGGATCAATCTGCCGTCATCGGTACTTCAAGGTCGGCCGCGCCGTCGGGCCGAACCGACTCGTCTAAAGATAACACATAACCGACCATCGCCAACAACATCAACACTATCGCGGTCCAGAATCGCCAGTCGTGATGGATCTTTTTGCTTTTGACCGACCTGACATGCTCAGCGTTCTGATGGTCGTGACCGTCGTGTGGTTTCTTTGAATGCGACATGCGAAGGCGTTTTCCTTTGTGAAATGTTGACTTTAGTTGATGCTGTTTTTACTCGAACGGAATTTTGTCATGACATCTACCATTGTGGTATTGAATGTTGCAACGGTGACCTAGTTCGAGGGCAAGAATACGCCCAGAACGGTGCATGGACAAGGTACCTGCGGCGGGACGTGGTGCGGCGCTTTTTGGAGCATACTGATCGGCTGTATTTTCTTCGTCCTCTACCTGGACGCCGCCTGAGGTGCCGCCCAGCGGCTAAGTCCTGACTTTTTCCTCGTTCAATTGAACCTGTCGCCCGGTGAATTTTCGATACACGATCTCAATCGCAAACGAACCGACGATCATCCCCACCAAGATCCACAAGTGGTTGCGAGTCGCGGGATTTTCGTCGACTTTGATACACAGTAGGATCAGGGCAATGGCAGTACTCAATGCCGCTAGACCCGACAACCAGGCGTGGCTGTTGGTTTCGCGTGCCAGGCGAATGTTGGCAATATTGACCATCATGAAGATCAGCAAGAATCCGGCACTGCCCATGGTGGCGATCGCTTCGAGCGGAACCAAATTAGCCACGACAAGAGCCAGCGCCGCCGTGATCAGAGTTCCTTCAAAATGTTGGCTACGAAAAGATCGCTCCAATTCGGTTGGCAATTCACCCGTCTTTGCGATGATGTATGCCAGTTTCCCAGTACTGAAGAATGTGGCATTGATTGCTGAACTGGTTGCCAACAAGGCGGCCACGGCAATTGCGATAAAACCGGTTCTGCCCATCACATCCTCCGCTGCGACCGACAAAGCCGTGTCGCTGTCTTTCGCCACTTCCCCGAAACTCAAATGCCCGACCACGACAATCACAATCAGCATGTAAATCGCGATCACAACTAGGACTCCGCCGATATAGGCTATCGGTAGCGTCCGCTTCGGATTGGCCACATCCTTGGACGCGTTGGCAATCAGTTCGAATCCCTCGTAGTTCAAAAAAATCAGCATCGCACCGGCAATCAGACTCGGTGCCGCCACAAAGTTATCAGGGCTGAGCCGAGTCCAATCCATCGGCGTCAGCAATCCTGCCACGATAAAAACAGTCAACAGCAGCATCTTGATGGCGTTAAATGCATTCTCGGATCGAATCACCAGGTTCGACGCGAGAATATTCAAAATGACCAAACCGACAATCACGCCACTGGTCAGCACGTGACTCCAGAACGGCCGATCAGCCTCTGGGAAAAAACTCGCGCCATAGCTTCCAAAGGCATAGGCATAAACGGCGACCAGCACGACATAACTCATGACCAGCAAGATGTTGGCTGACCCTGTGACGATACCGCTTCCGAACCCCCGATTCAGGAAATCAACCGTGCCCCCTTCGCCCGGGAAACGGAGCGTCAACTTTAAGTAGGAGTAGCTGGTGAGTAACGCCACGATTCCCGCGATCAGAAAGGCAATCGGCGCGCCACCACGGGTGACCTGAATCGTCAGTCCGGTCACGGCAAAAATGCCGCCACCGACCATCCCACCGATGCCGATGGAAAGCGTCGACAGTGCGCCAAGCTTCGATTCGTTATTTCCCGGTTCAGAATTGGTTTCAGTCACGCGTGCTTCTTTCGGTTTTGATTTTGAGCCTGCCGAGGCGAGGAAAATTCTTGATCGCAAATGACGGCGTGATCCACTTCCAGTCGTTGAAATGCCGTTCCAATCCAACGATCAAGACTTGCAACTCGAAGACGTTCCACGTGCTGGCCCAAAACACACTTCATCGATTGGTTTCAGGGTTGTGGTTCAGGGGGTTCATTCAGAGTTCACACGATGTGTGTCGAGAATCATCGCTGAAACAAACTACTGACAAAAGAAAGTCCCAACGTCAGAACCAAACTGCCTATGATCGAAATATGCAGATGAAAGAAATAGTTGAGCGCAAGCAATATGACGATAAAACCGCCAAGGTGTATCAGTACGTTTTTGTCCATGAGAGCGTATTGCGTTGTTGAGGGGGGATTGATTTGGTTCGGATGTTATATCCAGCGCTGACGGAATTTCAAGGTTGCATGACCCTGAGCCATGGCAATGCTGTGCAAAGCGGTTCATCCGACGATTTCCGGGAATCAATCAGCCGTTGGAATCGGATTGTCTGTCTCTTCTTTTTCAATTTCCAACCGCGAATCGGGTGCCGAGGTGCTTCACCTGTACGCGATTTGTGACGAGGCTGGGTTTGTCGCCAAGACTTGGAAGTGCGGACTTCGGGCATCCGCACCATCGCTCTGGGAAATGTTCCCAAGCTGGAAGACGCCGCGAAATTGCGAATGGAACACTCAACCCACCGGCCGCCGCGAATCGGCAGCCCCGGTTTTTAAGCAGCCCCGGTCGTTCTGCAGACGGTTGGGGCGAGAATGGCAGAGCTTGCTGTGCCGTGACCACGCTCGCTAGGTCGATGCCCATACAGGCTGATGAGCGTGATTCTATGATTAGCATTCCTAGGAGCAAGCAAACTTGACTAGGTGGCAAGGACACGTTGTGTCGTGGGGAAAAAGAAATCGAACAGAAGGAATCCGAGGTAGCGGAGCGACTGCAACGGGACAGGTAGAAAGCTCGTCTTCTCGGTTCCCTCTGGTCTCTTCGGTTAATAAATCCCGATGCTTGGTTTCTCCAATGAACGCGTGTGCCGTTTGCTGTGAAACGACACGCGCGTCGGATCCATGAAACCTATTTCACCAACTCGATCTCCGTCGGTTGCCATTCTTTGGTGAAGAATGACTCGAGCGGGCTGTAGAGGCGGAGGATGGTGAACCAGCCCTTGTTCGGCATGGTTTGAATCCAATTCCCACGTTCGACGCCTTCCGGCTGTTTCGGGCTGAAGTAGATCGTTGTGGAACCGTCAGCGTTGGCTTTCGCGGCTGGCGACGGATAGGTCTGGCTGCCGGCACGCGGATATTTCTGTGGCGTGGCGAGCATGGACCGCGACTGGTTGTCATAGACAGTGAAGGACCAGAATGCGGCGGCTGGGATCCCCTTGGGCAGAGTGACCTTGTAGGTCTGGGCACCATCGAAAGGCGTGCCCTGTGAATCCAGGAAGGACATCAGATACTGCGAACCGACGCGAGGCAACCGCATGATCATGCCGGGAGAGTCCAGCGTGTAGCCGAAGTAGAACGCGGTGCGTGAATCCAAGGTGCGCGCGCCGGTCGGCGGGTTCGGTTTGAACATGCCTTCCTTGGTGAGCATCGGCGGTGGCGTTTCGAAGTTGTAGCCACCTTCCCAGAGCATGTTGCCCCAGTTCGAGCCTTCGTAGTAGCTCCAGTCGGGGTGCATGCCGGAATAGCGCCAGTTGAGGACGCGGCCGCTGGCATTGCCAAATTTGGCGGCATCGGTAAGAACGCGTTTGGTCTTGGCGTCCGGATTGAAGGGCTTGCCGTGGACGATGCCGATAGCGGCAAGTTGGCCGGCGAGTTCGACGTCGTAGCTGGTCGCCGGTTCGTTCTGAACATTCTCATTGATTATCTCAAAGAAGCCGAAGTCGCTCGGTGGGACGGTATTGAAAGCCTTGCCGCTGGCCTCGATGAACTTGGTCGCTGGTACTGGCGGGTTCTTGCCGAGTCGCAAACCGCCCTCGAGGGCAGTAGCAATACTGGTGCCGTACCCGCCCGGCGTGAACGGATAGATCTTCATGTTTTGCTTGATCATCTCTACCGCAGGCTTCGGGTCATTGTTGACCAGGTAGGCGCGAGACGCATAGAGCACTCGGTTAGTTTTGGAATGGGCGACATGGAAACCGCTGTCGGGAAGCGAGCCCTCGTAGCCGGGTGGGACGATCAGGTACTTGCCGCCTTCGCCGCGATCGGGACCGGGAAAACCGATGTCGATGATCCAAGAGAACCACATATCGTTGATGGTGCCTACGCCCTTGGGCGGCTGCTCGATCACCATCGGACCCTTGCTGAGGTCGACCACGGAAAGATAGTAAACGGTGTCAGCGTTTGCCGTCAGGAAGATGGAGGCGGCGTCCATCAGGTCCGAAAAGATGACAACCTCGTTGAAGCCAGCACCGATGCTGGCGAAGCCTTTCTGGATTCCCAATGCGGAAGCCCCGCGGAAGCTGTTGTTATAGACATTCAGGCCGTTGGTGAAGAGCAGCATGTCGGCGACCGCGTTGGCGGTATGTTCGGTCGGCGCGCCATCCTTGAACGTCAACTTGCCGAGGTCGGTCTCGACCACGTCCGGTGTCAGGATGGATTGGGGGATGGTCCCGCCTTCTTGGCCAGAGACGTTGATCGTCATCATGATGGCTGTGAGGAAAGTGAGGGTAAATACGCGGGTTTTCATTGATTCTCTGACCTATTGAAGGGTGAAATTAGTGTGAAATGGTAGTGAGCGATTGGTTCTTCGAGGAAGACCAAGGTCGGTGGTGCAAAGTCGAATCCTGGGTCTAGTTCAGGGGTTCAATTTCGCCGGGACGCCAGGTTTTTTCGATCCAAGGCTCGAGCGGTCCGTACATGCGAAGGATGCAGAACCAGCTTTTGCCGGGGTTGGTGGCAAGCCAGTTGCCTTCCTTGCCCTCGGGTGCTTTCGGCCCGAAGTAGACGTCGTAGGAACCGTCTTGATTCTTCTTCATCCCCTTGGTAAGGCTGCCGACGGTGGGAAAAAGCTGGCTAGTTTGGAGCTGGCAACGGGTCTGAGTGTCGTAGATCGTGACCGCCCAGAAATCATTGACCGGCACGTTCGGGGGCAAATGCAGCTTGTAGGTCTTCGCTCCATCGAAAGGCTGATCGCGGTTGTCCAACACTCCCAATGCGTAATCGGAGCCTTGTCCCACGTGAGGTGTTGCCATCGCGGGGGTCACGCCACCCGCATTGTAGTAGAAGAGCACACGAGCATCGAGATTCATCGCGCCGTCTGCTTGAAAGGAGGTGTTTTTGTTCGCATAAGCGGTCACCCAATTGCTATTCGTATCGGGATAGATCTTCACCCCAGAGATTCGTGTGTCGTATGTAATGGAACGCCCTGCGGCATTTCCAAGCAAGGCCGCCTCGGTTAGCAACTTCTTCATCCGCTCGTCAGGATTGAAGGGCTGTCCTTTGACAATACCGATACTGGCCATGTATCCACGCACTTCGGGACCGACCGCATCGATGGGTTCGGCCTGAACGATGTTGTTCAATATCTCATAGTATTCCAGGGTACTCGGGAAGATCGTGCTGAACGAGCGGCCGGACATGTTGACGAGTTCTGTCGGTGCCGGATTGGCGGCATCCTTCAACGGATAAACTTTCAGTCCCGATTTGAAGTTCTCAACGGCTGCCTCGAGGCCATCCTTGATGGAACCACGCAGAAAGAGGAAGTTCCGGTTGGTCGGCGGTTTTAGCAGGAAGTAGCCGTCCGGGATATCGCCCTCATAGCCGGGAGGGATGACGAGGTATTTACCGCCCTTGCCCTTGTCCGGTCCCGTGACACCCATGTTGCCGACGAATCGCTGCCAGGCATCGTCGAGGAAGCCGAGCATGCCCGGCGGGATCTCGATGACGGTAGGGCCATCGTTTGCCAGATCCGTGGGAGCGTAGGCGTACATCGTCGAGGTATTCGAGGTGATGACCGGCGTCCGGGAATCCATCAACTGTTCCCAGATGGCGATCTTGTTCGGTGCGTCGGCACCTTGCTCGGCCATCCCGGCAAGGACGCTGTAGATCGATACCGCACCGACATTGTCGAGGTAGACTCCGAGCGCCCGCGAGCGGGTCAGGTAGTCATAGACGAGATCGTTTGTGTCGCCAATTGGCACACCATCGAAGAATTCCAGCTCGCCAGCGACCGTCTGGACTTTGTCTGGGATGGAAGCCGCCATCGTTTTCGCAGCTTCCCTCGCTGGGTCGCTCTGTCCGTGCGCTGTCGCCACGGTGAGCGTGCCTAGGAGGGTAAGGGTGATGATTTTTGATTTCATGATATTTATTTAGTTGGTGACGAGTCTTAAGGCGGCGAAGCCGCAAATTGTAGTGGATCTTGTTAAAGATCCTGTTGGTAGCGGATCTTGAGCAAGATCCGCAAATTGTAGTGGATCTTGTTAAAGATCCTGTTGGTAGCGGATCTTGAGCAAGATCCACAAATTGTAGTGGATCTTGTTAAAGATCCTGTTGGTAGCGGATCTTGAACAAGATCCGCAAATTGAAGTGGATCTTGTTAAAGATCCTGTTGGTAGCGGATCTTGAACAAAGAACCGCTACCAAAATAAAATTTGAAACGTTTTTTATCTTTTGGTGATTAGGTAGATCACTTGCTTCGCTTCGTCGGCGGGCCCGGGAATGTCCAGGTGCCGTCGATGATCGCCTGGCTCGGTTCATACATTCGAACGGCGTAGTTCCAACCTTTCATGATCGGCAGACAATTCTCGGTCGTATCAGGATCCCCGCCAAAACGGATGGTGTAGGAACCGTCGCTATTGGGTTTAGCGGTCAGACTGTTGAGGCTGTAGGCGTTGTACTTGTTTTGTTGGAAGTATCCCTCTTCGTTGTAGAGGCTGATGGACCAAAAGCCCTTGACCGGGACGTCCTTGACTGTGATCTCGTATTCGCCGACCGGAAGATTCGGTTGGACATTGATATACTGAGCGTCCTTGTCCGGCAGGCCGCCCCAGGCGGATGCAGTGCCGATCATGAAGTGAACTGGATTGACGTCGGCTTTGGAGCCGAAAGTCTGGGTGTAGCGTTTCAGTCCCTTGGCCAATTCAAGGATCGCATCAAGTGTCGCTTTATAGCTGGCTTTGTCATAGTTCGGCAAAACAAAGGGTTCGTCGGATCCCGCCTCAATCTGAATTTGGTCCTGCAGTTTGTGAGCGATCGCCAAATCGGCGGGATCTTCCGGGTTGGCAAGGGTCCGAATGACGATACCGACGTAGGGTGTTTCAAATTTCTCCATCGTCAATTCATGCGATCCGGCACCGTAATAGACTTCATTCACATACCCGTCATTGTTGATGACCATCAATGACATGTATCGCTTGCCACTATCGGGAAGGGTGACCGTCGCGCCTTTGGAAATGTTGATCACGCCGATACTGTATAGCGTGTCCCGGTTCATGCGAATGACATTTTGCTTGTCGATCGGGGTGGGCGTCCGATTGCTATGGACTTGATTGATCCCCGACAACTTCAGAATTCCTTCAAACTCAAGGTCCGTTTGAGCTTTGTTAAAATTGTCGACATTGACAACGATAGGCGTCTTGGATCCTCCGGTTGAATGGGTTTGTGCGTAGACGCTCGTGATGCTGAGTACGGCGGTGAGTGTTAAGGTGATGACGTTTCGTTTCATGGTCATTGGATTGATTGAATTTCTCATTGTGGTTGGTTGCAAATTAGGCGGGCCGGAGCGACTGGTCCGACCCAAGTGGTTCAGAATCGAAGTGGGATTACTTCACTTTTTCAAGTTTCGGCGCTTTCCATGAGCCATCGATAGCGGCCTCTTTCGGCCAGTAGAGTCGCATGTAGACAGCAAACGACCCTTTGGGTGCTGGTAACCAGTTGGATTCCAGTTCCTTACCAGGAGATTCGTTCTGGATGTAGAGGGTGAGGCCACTATCGGCATCCTTCTTGAGTTCGGGAAGCATCGGCGAGTTGATGAGGTAGCGGTCGATCGGATTGGCGACGAGCAGGCTCTGGGGAAGCTCATACATGGTGGCCGACCAGAATGCGTGGACGGGCGGGAGTTGGCCATTGGGGAAATGGAGGGTGTAGTTGTTGGCTCCCGTCAGCGGCTTGCCTTCCGCATCGATCCGTAGGACCGGATACATCGCTTCCTCTTTCGAATTGCCGTAGATGCCGAGAGCGGCACCAGCTAGGCGATAGAGGTAGTTTCCCTTCAAATACTTCCGGGTGCCGAAGACATCGCCGGATGTGACCTTACCTTCATCGAATTGTTTGACCAGTCCGTCAAATTCAATCCATGCATCGCCAATACCTTCCTCGATCGCTTTTTGCACCTCCGGCGAGAACGTGGCAGCATCGAAGGTTTTGCCTGCCCCGATGCCGAGCTTGGCGAAACGCTCCATCAGCTCGACCTCGGACGGGACGGTCGGGCAGAATTGCAGGACGAAATTCAAGACCTCGAACTGTTTCAGTGATTTCTTCTCCTCCTCGGGAGTGCAGGGCACCATGTAGTCGATCTTTGGTGCGGCGGCGGGGGCGGGCTTGCCGAGGAATTGGCTCAATGGCTGCACCTTGTATTCCGACTGGATCTTTTTCACGTTGTCGATGTCCGCCGGATCGAAAAGTTGAGTCCGGTAAATGACCGTATTCAACTCGGTGTCAGACTGGATCACCTCGGTGATACCAGGCGGCTTCTCGCCTTTCCAGTTCGGCCCGGCGAGCAGGAAATTGCCTCCGCCGTTGCCCGTGGCGCGGCTGCCCGCATAGGCAAAATTGTAGGTATAGGCGTCGACGAACTGGATACTGAAATACCGGTCCTTGGGGATTTCGGGAACGGTCAGCACGATTGGCTCAGCGCGGAGATCCGCACCCATCCAGGAATAGGGCGTGTCCGAATTGGGAGTCTGCACTGCGGTGTCAGCCGGGGTGTAAACACGCGGGACGTTAATGAGTGTGTTTGGTGGTCCTTTGTATTCGGGGGTGCCCGGCTTGAAATAGTAATCGTAGTTGATGCGGTAGTTATCGATCACCGGGAAGCCGTAGATGGCGGCTTCCTTGGCGATCGCGCGGGCTTCCTCGGTGGTGAGCGCGGGGAGGACTACTTCTTTGTCGGGTTTTTCGCCGGTGGCCGTATCGGTGTTGGCTGCTTTTTTCTCACAGCCCATAAAAGCCGTGCTGGTGATGAGGCCCGCGAGAGCCATCTGAATGAATCGAGCTCTGGTGGTTTTCATGATCTTGACCGTCTTTTCAAAGTGTATCAGAGTAGGTGTGTGTCAGAGTAGATGTTCTTTAGGTATTCTTTATTTGACTCATTTTTGCCGTTGGGTGCGAGTGCTTCTTGTGAAGGTTCGGGGTCAAAAGTTTAGGTAGTCTATTCCACGAGTTCGAACTCACCCGGCTTCCAGGTCTTGTCGAACCAGCTTTTCTTGGGTCCATACAGACGCAGCAGCACACTCCAACCCCTGCCGGGAACGGTCTGGACCGAATTGTTTTCATGCCCCTTGGGGGCTGTTGGGCCGAACCAGACATCACCGTGCCATCGGCATTGATGACGATGTCTTTGTTTTTGCTACCTATGCTCGGGAACTGCTGGTCCGTCTGCAGCATCGAGCGGGACGGGGTGTCATACGCGACGAAGGACCAAAAAGCCTTGCCGGAAACATCGATAAACTTCATCGGCGGCGGGTTCTTGGCGGCGGCCAGTGGGTGGACCTTGGCGAACCTCTTGGCGTTCTCGACCGCAGTCGCGGTGCTGCCGTCCTTGATGAATCCGCGCCAGAAATACAGGTTCTGGAACGTGGGGGATCGGAACACGAAGTAGCCCTCGGGCACCTCGCCCTTGTAGCCGGGTGGCAGCAGCAGATACTTCCCGCCCTTGCCCTTGCCCTTGCCCTTGTCCGGCCCGGCGTTTCCGATGTCACCGACGTAGCGGAACCAGTGGTCGTTGACGATGCCCAGGATATCGGGGGGCGACTCGATCACCAGCGGGCCGTCCTTCAAGTCCAGCCACATCGCGTTGTAGATGCTCTCGGTGTTGGCGGTGAGAAACAGTGACCTGGAATCCAGAAGTTGCTCGAAGATCAAAACCGTCTGGTTGTCTCCGCCCTCGCTCTTGATACCTCTGCCAAACGCGTGAACCGATGCACCCGGCAAGGCGTAGAGGAAAGCTTCCACGCCATGCATGAATTCCAGATACTCATAGAGCGTCTCGGCCGTGTTGTCAGTCGCATAGCCCTGCGGAAACTCGAGGGTGCCGATCCGGCTTTCGATCTTGGCGGGCGTCGTGATCGACTCTGGGATCGGTGTCGTCATCTTTATCTTTGGCGGAGTTTCCGCGTGAACGATGGTCGCGGCCGCAAGGCTAAGGACCAGAGCCAGGTTGGCGGGGTGATGTTTTGATTTCATGATTGGAATGGGTTCGGTAGCGAGGATTTTCGCGACTGAATGCGCGGGCCGGCCCGCATGGTTCGGCCCGCGTGGTTCGGAATCGACGGGGCGACTATTCTGCCTTCACGATCCCAGGTGGTTGCCAACTGCCTTTGCCTGGAGGAAGAACGGACGGAGCTTCGGTCGTCGGCCAATAGAGCCGCATCACGAGATAGACTGTGTCGTTGGGTGCGGGAAGCCAGTTCGCTTCCAGCTCGCCACCGGGGTTGTCTTTTTGGATGTAGAGGGTGAGTGATCCGTCTTCGCCCTTTTTCATGTTGGGAATCATCGGTGAGTTGATGAGGTAGCGGTTGATCGGGTTTTCGATCAGATACTGGGACTTGCCATCATACATGGTGACCGACCAGAACGCGTTCACGGGCGGGTATTGGCCTTCGGGGAAGGTGATGGTGTAGTTGTTTTTACTGCAGTCGAGTGTCTCACCCTTGCCATCCACGCGGGTCAGTGGGTAAACGGCCTCGGCGGCGCTGTTGCCATAGAGCCCTGCTTTCGCGGTGCCGGAACGCATCAGCCAGTCACCCTTATAGTGAGCTTCGTCCCCCGGAAGCGATCCAATCTGCCAACCATTGACGTCGGTCATCCCCGAGGCCAAGTAAGTGCTGATTTTTTCGTCACCAGCCTTCATGCCCACGATGATCGCTTTTTGGTGCTCTGGCGATAGGTCCTTCATGTTGAAGGTCTTGTTCGGTCCGATACCGATGGTCGCGAGCTTGGCGCGGATCTCTTTGTCCATGGCCGTTTCGGGAACGTACTTGAGCGCGGTGTCGAGGTAGCTCCAGAAGTTCTCCTTGATGCCTTCGGTGGTCGCCGGGCTGAAGTCGATCGCTGGGGCGGCGGCAGGTGCGGGTTGCTTGAGGAAGACGGAAAGCGGCTCCACTTGGTAGCCGTTCTGGACCTTGATCACGTTCGGCATGTCTGCAGGGTCGAAGAGCTGGGTGCGGTAAGCAACAAGGGAGAAGGGAGTGGTGGAAGTGAAAACTTTCTTGATGCCTTCTGGCTTTTCACCCTTCCAATCAGGACCAACAACCATGTAGCTGCCGGGATCGTTGCCGGTGGCGCGGCTGCCAATGTAGCCATAGTTGTAAGTATTACCGTCGCACATCATGACGGCATAGTAGCGTTCCTTTTCGACCGCAGGCACGGTCAGGACGATCGGCTCGGCTCGCAGGTCGAGCCAAGTGAAGGAATAGGGCGTGTCGCTATTGGGCGTGATGACCGCCGTGTCCTTGTAGGTGTAAACGCGTGGCTCGTTCTTGAGCTGATTGAACGGGGCCTTGAATTGGCTACCGCCCTTGTCAACAGCGTATTCATACATCACGGCGTAGTTCATCACGATCGGCAGACCGTAAACGAAGCCTTCCTCAGCGATGGCTTGGGTTTGCTCGGGCGATGGAGGCGCCGATAAGTCGGCGCCCTTCGCACCCTTTTGGTCACTCGCGGTGAACAGGAGTGTGACGGCTGCGATCGCAGCGAAGGCGATGGTGCTTGTTTTCATTGTGTTTGCTTATTGTTGCTTGTTGTTGTAACGCTTTTGAACCCGAGTTTGCAGCACGCTCCAAAGTGGGACGGCCAGGGTCTTGGATTATTTGACACTACTCGGTGAACACCACCAACAAACTCCCGCCCCCAACGACCTTGCGTCGTTGGAGCGAACGATTATTATTAGCTAAACACTCATGCTAGTCACACGATCGACCTGGGCGGGCTTGTCCCGTTTGGTGAGCGAGACTGATTCACCAAACGGGACAAGCCCGCTGGGGTCTTACCCGACGAAGGTGTTGTCTATTAGCAGTCAATCGTTGGCTCCAATGGGGCAAGTCCATTGGGGGCCGCTGGATTCGTGGTGGCGTTCAACGAGAAGTGTCGATTATTTCACAAGCTCGATCTCGCTAGGACGCCAGGTTTTCTCTATCCATGGCTCGAGTGGGCCGTACATCCGCAGGATCGTGAACCAACTCTTGCCCGGGATGGTTTCAAGCCAGTTGTTTTCCTTCCCGGCCGGTGCCTTCGGTCCAAAATAGACGTCGTAGGAGCCGTCCTCGTTTTTCTGGAATCCTTCGCTCTGGCTGCCGACGGTCGGAAAGGTCTGACTGGTCTGCAACAAGGAACGTGTCTGCGTGTCGTAGATCGTGACAGCCCAGAAATTATTGATCGGAACGTTTGGTGGCAGATGGAGTTTGTAGGTTTTCGAACCATCGAAGGCGTTCTTATTCGCATCCAGATAAGCCAACGCGTAGTCGGATCCAGCTCCTGGATGACTCGTTGCCATGGCGGGCGTCACGCCGGTCGCGTTGAAGTAGAACAGCGGTCGCGCGTCCAGACCCATCGCGCCATCCGCTTCGAAGGAGGTGTTCTTATTGGCGTAGGCCGTCGTCCAAGCACTGTTGGTGTCGGGGTAGATGAAGACGCCGTCGATACGTGGCTGGTACGTGATGGCCCGGGCGGTGGCGTTGCCAAGATTCGCGGCTTCATTTAGCAGCTTCTTCATGCGGGCATCGGGGCGAAAGGGCTTACCCTTCACGATGCCGATCGCTGCCAATTGGCCTCGCATCTCCGTTCCGATTGCATCGAGGGGTTCAACCTGCACCAGCGCATTGAGGTCCTCGAAGAAACTCAAGTCTCGCGTGACGATCGTGCTGTAGCTCTTACCCGACATGTTAATGAACTCGGTGGCAGGTGGGTTCGCTGCCTTCGCGAGTGGATAGATCCGCAGCTTCGATTTGATATTCTCTAGGGCTGGCGCCAGTCCCTTCGCAATCGAGCCACGTAGGAACATTAGGTTGTTGTAGGTGGGGAGCTTGACGATGAAATAGCCCTCGGGCTCGTCACCACTGTAGTCCGGGGGAAGCAGCAAATACTTGCCGCCTTTCCCCTTGTCCGGTCCGATCACACCGAGGTTACCGATGAAGCGGAACCAAGCGTCATCAAGGAATCCCAGCATGCCGGGCGGGAGCTCCACGACCAGCGGACCCTCGGTTTTTAGATCGAGGTAAGTCAGGGCGTACAAGGTCGAGGTGTTGCCCGTAAGGTACAGTGATGCGGGTTGAAGGAGTTGTTCGGTGATCGTGACCTTGTTGGACGCATCCGCACCAATTTCTGCATTGCCTTTCCGCATGGCATTAAGAGAGGCTGCGCCCTGGTTGTTGAGATAGACCTCGACAGCCCGCATGCGGTCGAGATTGTCGTAGAGCTTGTCGACGGTAGCGTCGTTTGGCACGCCGTCGAAGAACTCCAATGTTCCAATCGGTGTCTCGACCTTATCCGGAATGGCGATCGATTCGAGGGTTTCCTGAGAGACTTGGGCAAAAACGGAACCGCTGCTTGCTAAGGCCACTGCGGCGACAAGGACGGATGTCCAGAGCTTGTGTTCGGCTGAGTCGTTCATTGGATTTGTTTTCATTGGATGTCGGATATCGTACCGCTGCTCGGTTGGGCCTTTGTATGGATTCACATCGTTTGTCCTGATCCGCTTCGCAAAGGTGATCAGATGAAGTATAGCAGTTGTTTTACTCCGGGCGGAAAGCAAAGTTGAAAAACACTCATGCTTTTTTATGCTCGCTCTCGGCGATCGTCAACGAAAACACTGTTTTTTGACGACTTAGAACACGATCCTAGCAAGATAAGCAAAATTTTAATCTCGCCTCAGCCCTCCATTATGTCCCACTGCGATACTCCTAGCAGACCTTTTGATTTCTTTCCAATCTGCTGGAGAAAAACGATGGACAATCTTGTTGCGCTCGTTCAGGTGTCCGCCATGATTACTGCTGGCGTGATCCTGGGGGCATGTTTGGTTGGCTCGGGACGTACTCGGTGCAAGATGCGGTCCGCTCAGCGTGTCGTCAGGTAGGTGACGTCAGATAGGTGTCGTCAGATAGGTGTCGTCAGAGAAAGGCATGCAGCTCGCTCGACGGCGTCCTCGAATGGAATGAGCGTTCCCACCGTCGCAGGGCATGAAGATTGTATGAAGATTTCTTTATTGACCGCTCATTGGCGGTTCATGCGAAGTTGTCATAATGCGAGTGTTGCATTTTTCACTTGAACCACGTTCGCCGAGAATCGTTTCGATGAGTGTTCGCCTTCTAGTCGTTGAAGATGACCCAGGAATATCCGATTTCCTCGTCCGCGGCTTGAACGAAGAGGGCTACACGGCAGAGTTGGCCAAAGATGGCCGTCATGCGTGGTTGCGGTTGCAGTCGGAGACTTGGGATCTCGTCATCTTGGATTGGTGGTTGCCGGGGGAAGACGGTATTCACATACTGCAGCGTTTCCGGCAGAGGAATCGAGTGACGCCTGTGCTATTTCTGACGGCACGCGATGGCGTCAACGAGCGAGTGACGGGACTTGACGCCGGGGCCGACGACTATTTGACAAAGCCGTTCGCCTTCGAGGAACTTCTAGCCCGCGTTCGCGTTTTGTTGCGACGACAAAATCAAGCCGACAGCATGTCGATCGAATACCGCGACATCCGTATTGATCTCGCTCAGCAACGGGCCACTCGTGCGGGAGAATCGCTGGACCTGACCGCGAAGGAATTGTCACTCTTAGCGATGTTTGTGCGGAATCCCGGCCGAGTGCTTTCGCGAACGCGGATTTACAGTACGGTCTGGGATGAGAATTTTGACGGGCTTTCCAACACCCTCGAAGTTCACGTTAAGGATTTGCGTCGGAAACTGGAAGCATTTGGCCCGCGTGTGATTCAAACACGCCGAGGCCAAGGGTACATCCTGGAGTCTCAAGACACGAGTCACGAATGAAACTTACGACTCGTGTCTCTGCCTATTTTCTGCTGACACTGGCGATTGCACTGACCGTTTATTCATTGGTGTTTTATTCCGTGACGCGACGACAAGTCGTGTACCAATTCGAACATGAATTGCATGGAGTTCTTAACTCTTTGGTCGCAGCAGCGGAAATCGAAGAGACCGAAGTCAAATGGCAACCGTTGGAACACGCTGTCTTCTTTGGTTCGCTCGACCAATTTGGCGAAGTCAATTGGATCGTTGTCGGCGACCGCAATCTGGTCGTCGAAAAGTCTCGGAATGCGGATCGGAAGTTGACGGAACTGGCGATGCAATTAGCCGGGACAAATGAATCGAGCGGTACGCTGATGGATCCTGTCGATTCAACGGATCAACGCATGGTTTTGTATCAACGTTTGACAGCACCGAAGCCACTTGCAACGGAACGAGAACTCGATGAGTTTGATGAATTGATTGTCGTCGTCGGTCGCAACACTGCAAAGCGAGATTCGATCATGTCCAGGTTGACTTTCCTTGTCACGGTGCTGCCTCTGGCTGCCTGGTGCGTTGCCGCTGCACTGGGATACTGGATGGTGCGTCAGGCCCTCAAGCCGGTTACCTCGATGGCGAGTCAGGCCCAGTCGATTGCTGGTTCGGATTTCCAGTCTCGGTTAGTCGTGCAAGACTCCGGTGATGAACTGGCCGAACTGGGGGCGACCTTCAATCAATTGCTTGACCGCCAACAGGCTGCCTTCGAGCAGCAACGACGGTTCGCCGGGGACGCGGCACACGAGCTAAGATCGCCTATTACAGTGTTGCTCGGACAGATTGACGTGACGCTTCGGCGCCCACGAAGTGAAGCAGACTATACTTCGACCTTGCAACTGCTGCGCACCAAAGCGCTATCGCTTCAAGAGATCGTGGAAGCACTTTTGTTTTTGGCGCGAAGCGAAGGCGATACCGCCATTCCGCGGCTGCAACCGATCCAGTTGGGCGTGTGGTTTGACGAATATGCTTCGGCTTGGTCGAGTCTACCGCGGGCAGCCGACCTAAGACTGCAGAACCAGATCGACCGGTCGATCGCGGTGCGGGCCACGTCAACATTGTTGGCACGAATCATTGACAACCTGGTGTCCAACGCGATGAAGTATAGTCCTCCCGGAAGTCCGATCACGATTGATGTAGTGAGTGACGAAGGGCACGCGATCGTGCGCGTCACGGACACAGGCAATGGCATCTCCGAGGCGGATCAACAGCATCTGTTCGAGTCTTTCTTTCGATCCAGCGAGGCTCGTAGCAAGGGAGTTGCCGGTAACGGCCTCGGATTAGCCATCGCCCGTCGCATCGCCGACACGCTTGGCGGTACGTTGCAAGTGACAAGTACACCTGGTCGCGGAAGCTGCTTTACGTTGCGGTTGCCCACTGAGTTTATCCATCACGCTGCCAACGAGAACACGGTTTGAGCTTCGGCGAATTCGCCAGAGTTTGGCTAGTTGGGTTAGGCCGGGAAGTAGGTCTCGCTTGGCCTCGGTGAAACATCTTGTTTTGCCGAGGTTTATTTTGGAACGTCAGATTGTTGATGAACCCAAAAACATTCTTTTGGCCCTGCGATGCCTGAAAAACCTACCTTTCTGTACTTGGGATTGAAGAATCAACCCACGAATTCTTCGCTGGAGCCATTGAAGAAGGCCTGATAAATCAGATTTTATCAAGAGTTCATCGGTGGTTTAGTGCGCAAGGCGATACTTCTTTCTGACATCAGCACACTGCCGATGTCTCGACCGATTCGTAGCGTCGATTCGATAGAACACTTTGATATGAAGGAAGAAATCATGCGTCGACTATTCAATCTATTTGCCCAAGCTCGGTTCACTCAACCTTGCGATCCTCGGACGATGGATCCGATGTCAATGACACTTCACGATGTCATACGTCTTGTTGAAGAGGAGCAACACGAGTGAACGATTCCGTGTCACGAATTGCCGGCAAGATGAGTTTTCTTTTATGTTCGACTCACGGAGCCTTCCCCTAGATCGCTTAGGACACCCGTGGCGTTAATCAAACCACGAACCAATTGACTTGCCCGATTTTATCCGTCATGAGATTGGAAAAATCACTTACCCCTAGCCCGGATGCTTCATGTGATGGCTCGTCATTTGAGTAACTCGTTAGAGCGAAAGCGTTAGTGTGAATCCTCGGAGAAACACTCTGCGAATTAGCCGTTTTGGCGTTAGCCGGCTGCCGATTTCGTCGCGATACCCATTGCCACTCTTGCTCGAACCCCTCGATGCCTCCGGCCTGTGGGTCATTTCGGCCTCCGGCCTGTGGGTTGATGAAATTGGGAGGTTGAAGATTCGTCAGAACGACATTGCCTATGAACGACATTGCCTATGAATTGACAGTCGATCCCATCTGCGGGAAAGTGATGTCGATCCAATGAGCGCCAAGATCATCGCTGACCAAGCTGGCGACTAGCCGCCAGCTGCAATCGGACGAAATGCTGGAACACGCCAAACTTGGGTGAGTTTGGTTATTTGCAGCAGAGGTGTCATTGGATCGAAGAGAACGTTTTGCTCAACGTCAGGTTCGCTATTCGCTTGCTGCTTGCATGAACGCTTCGGGGCGGTTGAGATTAAAGTAGTGACCGTGATCGGCGGTGAGAATCAATGCGGTATCGTTCCAACCGCCATTCTGTTCGATCCATGCCACCACGGCCGCGAATGCTTCGTCCCCGCTGAGGACCGCGCCGATGGAGTTGTCGATATTATTGGAATGATTGGCCCAGTCGACTTCGCCGGCTTCAATCATCAACCACCATTGGTCGCTGCGAGCATCGAGAACATTGAGCGCGGCCACAGCCATCTCATCAAGTTTGACATTCTCGTGCAAATCCGCTTCACTGTAGGCCTCGGCCTTCGCGGGCTTGGCATTTCCGTAACTGACGACCGGATCGTAATTTCCGTCGGCAGTCTGATAGGGCAAGTGGCCCCCTTGAGCGCCGAAGAAACCGAACAGGCGATTCTGATCCTTTATTGCCTGTTGCACGGCTGTGCTGAGAACCTCTGGACCAGCCATGCCATCGGTACGCTGAGCGACGACATATTTGCCACCGTTCTCAACGTCGATCGCTGCCAAGTCGTCTGCGGCGATGTACTTGTTGCCAGGAACAAAGTTTTTGCCTTGTCCCCCATCTTTTTTCGGATTGATTCCCCAACCGCCGCCGATCAGCACGTCGACGCCTGGCAAGCCACCGGGATGATAAATGGAAGGACGTCCGACCAAGTCACGCGTTAAATCCTGATAGTCGCTTCGGTGTACGTTGTTGGCGTAGGCACATCCCGGCGTTGCATGGCTGATCGGAACGCTGCTCACAACACCGATAGCAAAGCCATCTTGTTGCAGCGTCCTGGCGATCGGCATCGCTTCACGACCTACGAAGTCCACATTCATTGCGTCGTTGTAGGTCTTGATCCCGCAAGTCAACGATGTCGCGGTGGCAGAAGATTCCGCGTAAGCATGTTTGGTCTGCTTGCTCTTTCCGATCAGGTAATCGGCATCGGTGGGAGGTTCCCATGGCGAGTTGCCGCCTAACTTGGCGTCGTAGCCTCCACGAACTTTTCCTTCAGGGTTGATAACGGTTTGCTTGTCGACACTGACTGACGTGCCGTCGACACGAGGGCTGGTGACGCAATATCCATAGTCCGTCGTCGTACCTCGATAATCCAAAAAGTGGAGCCCTTCGCCCCGTCCTTCACTATAATCCTTGCCAGAATTTGCGATGGCAGCAATTCGCGTCGTGTCCCAATCCATGCCGTCGAACACAAATAGAATCACACGTTTCTTGCCTGATTCAACAGCCGACTTTTGCAGTCGGTAAACGTCCGTCTGGTCAAAGTATTCGGCTTCGGGGTTGTGCGTCTTGTCAGGCAGGAAGCCATAAAGTTTTTCGATTGCCGCGGCATCGCGATACAAACTGTTTTCACCGCTGACCGCGTTTAGGTCAATTCCAAACGTGTAAACGGGGATCAAGCGGTTGCTGTGCGTCTTCCAGCTCGAATACGTCTTCGGGTTCGGTCCCCAATAGCCCCAGTCGGCTTGCCGAGTTGTTACCGCATCGACTTGCATCTTCGCAATGGGATCGGCGGCCTGAACGGGCACGTGCTGGCAAGCGTTTGCGGCCAGTACGAAAGCGAAGACGGATATGCGAATTGTGAAACCAGGTTTAAGATTCATCTAGTATGCTTCGTTTCAGTGGTGGGTTGGTGGGATTCTGTGTGAGCGAACGCATCGTGCGGTCACGTGAGTTACTCATGATAATCGTATCGAAATCAAAAGGTAGTAGGGGGGAGGATTTTCCTCTGTTGGGCAGCACCGCATAGCCTTTAACCCTAAACCCAAGCGAAAGTTTTGAAGTTTCGATGGTGAAAAGCGACTTCGCCAAAAAATGTGGCTGTGGCTTCCAACCTCGACCCGCAAAGTTTACCGGCTCGGGTCAGTTTGTTGACTTCGCCGGCTTATTGATCGAGTCTTGCATCGATCGATCGGATGTCAACGTAGACGGCGTGGGCGGGAAAGGTAGGCTTTCCTGCCCACTTGCCAATCGAGACAAACACGATCACGGTGCACCGCGCGGCATCGTTCGATGGAAAGGCGTTGTCTCGTTTTGCTGGCAGTCGTTGGATGAAGGTCGGATAGGTTTGCTGAAGCTAGCTGTGCTGAAGCTAGCCGTGTTGAAGCTAACCGACTGCGGCATTATCGTTTTTGAGCCGAACCAGTAGCCACTGTTCGGTTTTGTCCTGACCGATATGGATCAGGGCTGGAGCTTCGTCCTTGGTGAGATTGTAGAGTCCTGTCTCAATCAAGTCCGACTTATTATCACCGATCGAGAACGCGACTCGCTGCGTTTTCTTGTCGATCGAGCCTTGAACGGTTTGCGTCTTGCCATTTGCCGTGTCCGTATAGTTGCCGCGAATAACACCAGCTTTGTTGACGGCCAATTGGATGGTCACGTCTGATTCTTTAGCGTTGGTTTTGGTCAAGGCAAAAACGCCAAGCGGCAACCACTCACCGTCCTCGGGTGCCTCGGCTTGCGCTCCAGCCTGAGCGATAGCGCTTGCTTGTTCAAAGTACTCTTGGGGCGTTCCGACGTCTTCGCCGTTCATCGAAACATTGCCGTTATCGTAAACGATGGTGGTGCCATAGTCGTAGTAGATTGGCTGAGCGACGGGATAGCCGATCCACGCGTCCACCGAGTTCCACGTCGCGGCTCGCCACATGGTGTTGGCGGTCCAGCCTGCGGCAAACCAAGCACCCGGATGATTGGTGTGCCAGCGAGGGCCATAAAGGTCCCAGTGGTTGTAATTGCTGCGTACGGCTGCGGCGCTGGTGTAGCGACCTGATGGCGTCACCCGAGCGAAACCTGCGGCCGCACCGGCTGGGCCTGCAACCACACCTCTGGCAGCCGCAGCGCCATTGGCACCACGCACTGCACCACCCGCCGCCACTCGGCCGTCTGGCGTCACCGCTGCACGACGTGTTGCTGCTGCCCCCTCAGGTCCGCGAACTCCGCTGGCTGCTGCGACACCACCATTCGGACCCACTGCCGCACCACGTGCCGCCTGGACACCATCGGCACCTTGGACACCGCCAACTTTGGCAACGCCACCGTCCGCCCCGACGCCCACGGCGCCGGCTCTCGTGTTACCGCGCGGCCCGGTCACCGAGACGCCTGCTGCTTGACCACCGCGGGATCCTTCCGCCGTCCCATGGGTGATATCGAAGTTATCGCCTGTTCGATTTCGCGAGCTTCCAAGACTGCCTAGGCCGCCGTCCGACGGCATCCCCAGAAAGCCGTCAAGCTGACTACGGTTCGGTTTGGAATACTGGTTTCTGGTTGCGGATTGACCACCAAGACCTTGACCAAGTCCGCCGCCTAAACCGCCGCCTAAACCGCCAGAGCCAAGCCGGTTCTCACTGAGCCCACCCCCAAAGCCGCCTTGGTTGATACCGCCACCGGCGCCGATGTTGTGACCCGCACCACCGAAACCACCGCCACCACCGCCACCAAGGCCACCAAGGCCACTCTGGTTAAGTCCGCCACTCATGCTTCGGCCACCTCCGCCGCCTAATCCACCACTCAGGTCACGGCTCAAACCGCTACTACCGATGCTGCGGCTAGCACCGCCACTGAATCCGCTACCGATACTGCGGCTAGCGCCGCCGCCGAATCCGCCACCGATGCTACGCGAGGCACCGCCGCTGAATCCGCCGCGGCCGCGGCCCCAGCAATCGTCAAGTGGAAGACAAAGTAATAAACTGATGGTTAAAACGCTAAGGATTGATTTTCTAGTCATGAATACGTTCTTTTTGAGGCTGGTCTTTTTGGTTTTTGATTAGTCGATCGGTTGCGGCCGGATCGGTTATTTACTTGATGGAACGCGTTTAATCACCACTTCGTCGGTATCGGGAAGTGCCACGTCGCCAGCGGTTCGTTGAGTCGACTGCCATACGTAGGCATTGTCATCAAGACGTCTGAGTTGGTTGACCGATGTTGTCGTTATGCCATCGCCGGTCACACCCCTCGTTTCAGAGATCCAACCCACCGGCGTCATCGACCAAACCCCGACCGCATGCCCACCGTCGGGGCTGAACGTCCAAGACTGCACATGACCTTCGGCCGGATTCCAGCCGATCAGTTGCACTCCCGAGCTTTTCGTCCCATCCACTTGCGTCGTCGTATGGGTCCGCTCAACGAACATTCCATTGGCGACCCAGCGGAATACCGATTCCATCCGCACGCCATGCTCCTCCGCTTCCCAGGTCCCGATTAACCAGCCGAGATCTCCGGTGCTTTCGCGTGATGCGATTGTCTCTACCCAGCGATCTCGCACCGACGCCATTTCCCATTGACCGTTTGTCTTTACATGGACCACTGTGTATTTGCTGACCCCGATACCGCCCTCAGGCGCCGGGTCGACCAGCGCCCGTCCGTCTTCGATCGCGACGGAGTCACTGAGCAAACGTAGTGAATCGATCACCATGCGGATTTTGGCGTTCGGATTTTCTGCAAAAATCCCCGCGTACACCTGTTCGATCGCGTCCCGGCCCTCATACATCGTCCCTGAATCGTCAATGTATTCAGCGTTCTCCGTCCACAACGAGGCAACCGCCTTGGCGTCATGCTTGCCAAATGCTTCGATAAACGCTTTCGATTGGGCTCGAATCGCATCAAGCTCGGGAGAGGTTTCGGTGGGCGGTCCAGCGGTATTTGTAACTGAACCCGGTTGGGTTTGTTGGGCCAAACCCGAAGAAGCCATCGCCACCGTCAGGGCAAGGGCAGCAAAGATCAACGATCGCATGGTGCATTCTTTCAATTAGCTTGATTAGATGATCGCGTCCCTGCATTAAAATCACGGTCTCCGCCGCGCGGTGTAGCCGAAGTCGCCAAGACTTTCGCATCGCTACCAAAGCATCGCTACCAAAGCGTCGCTACCAAGAGCTTCGCAAGACGACCTCAAGTGCGGTGATCATGGATGGAAAAAAATCTGTCCAATAAAACAACGCACTGCTCTGGGGGATTTCTGCTAACTATATCCTGCCGACGAAGCTGGGGAATTAAAAAACCGGGCATAATCGATGTTTTTTTGGGGAGAATCTGCCCTCAACTTGTCCCCGCGCAACAACGCCTACCGTAGTTCCATCCCGAACAACGCTCGCGACCATCCCCACTTCCCAAGTTGCCGTTGGGAAGGATGATCAATGGTGGCGTTTCGGGAGAAGGATCAGAACTCGATCTGATATTTCTCGGTCATCTTGCGACGAATCTGCGTCGTTGAAACAGCGATTTCTTGCATGATCTTGTTGGCCGTTTCATAACCACGACTGGTCTCTTGTGCTTCGATCTGAGCCACTTGCGCACCATCCTGCCTGAGCGATGCACGCGGATTGGCCTGGTACCGATAGGCATAACCACCGCCAAAAATGCCGTAATTCTCTGCAGCGCCTGCTGCATATTGGTAGTTATAGACTTGTGCACCCTGCATGCTCGTAATTCGCGTCGCCGTTTGTACACCCGCTGTCCGCATCGCGGTTTGCGATTGACGCAGAGCAGCGGAAACTTGAGTCGCGAACGTCACCATTTCTGGATCGACGTGAAGAATCGGCAACGCATCGATCTTGGCGGCATATCGTGCATACCACATCGCCTCGAGTCCCGGAGTGCTTGATTGATGTTCCTGGTCCTCATGCTGCAAGTCGGAAATCAACAATTGAATCGACTTGAAGTATTGCTGAGTCGCTCTGGCCGTTAGATCTTTACCTGATTTCGCGTCTCCAGGCGAGGAGGTTTGTGACAATGACTGCATTCCAGGGGGGGCATCGAACAAGCTAAAGACTCGCTGGATACCACTGGACTGGAATGATCCTTGCAGCAATATCTCATTGCGACTGACCGACACTTTCCAGTCGTTGAGCTCGTTAATCATGGCGCCATGGTTACCGAGTGATTCCAACAGCAACGGTTTTGCGACGTCTTTCATCAAGCTGACGTCTCCATCAAAATCGACCTTGATCCCGCCGGTGATTCGGTCGGTAATTTCAATTCCCAACGTGATTCCACGGACACTCGACAGTGCCTCGGCCAATTTGTCCAGGTCAACTTGCGTGCCCTTTAACGATTTCATTAGGTCAAGTCGATGCCGAATGAACTTGGCCGACAAAACATTTTTGAGGTCCATCGCCAAAACAATCGGCACCTTTTTTTGGTCCGCATAGCCTTCTGCTTCGGCCAGGTAGGGCGAAAGTGGCTTTCGCCCGCTCGTTGCAAACACGCTATCGACCCAGCGTGCGGTCTGCTGTCGGTCGGCGGGGTACATGGTTCCGGCAATGAACTTTCCGAATTTGACGACATAGGTATTGTTGGGAAGTACCGCTGCGTCTTGGCCACTGATCGTATCAACGTTGCCACCATGACGCTCGGTCACCGTCAACATGGAGGGTTCTTCGCTAAGATCCATCACCGAAGCATGCCAATGGGGTTGCATCAATTCAATATCCATTTGTGCAGCCATTGCCAGATGCAATGTTTGGGGAGGCACGATCATCAGTCCCGATGAATATTTTGCAGCTTCGCCGTTCTTCCAATTCTGCGACGCTGCTAAGGGCGTTGCCATGATCTCCTCCATGTTGAACAACATCAGCGTATTGGCGTCCTCCGGTAGATGTTGTAGCAAGTTCTCAAATTGGGCCTGACAAGCGGGGAGGCTCGTCAACCCTGCGACAAGGATCAGCAGGAAGGCGGATAATGAACGATTCATCGTAGGCAACTCAGGGGTGAAAGGGGAGTAAATCTGAACGCTTTCATTGTTCAGAAGATAAGTCGAGTGTGTTCATTTGGATCACTCCGGTCCAGAGTGCTCCATCGGTATACCAGGGGTCGCCACCGCCGTTGACTCCTTCACGCTGTTGATGAAAACCAGGTTCGCTTGAATGCTCCGCGAGGTCACCGGTTTGCTCCAAACACTTGAAAAGATAATCGCGTTCAACATCGATGTCGGCAGCCGTGACGTGAGTTATCTGGCCGGTCGTGCGACTTAGTCCAACTCGCTTGTCATAAACCGCAGAACCAATCCATGTCGATCGTCCTTCTTGATTGACTTTTCCTGTCTTCCAAAAACGAACATGGTGCCGGTGTCGCGGATTGTCACCGACCGGTTGTTCAAAGGCCAGGTCTTCTTTGCGACCGAACAAATACAAGCTGCTGACGGGAGCGGAATCGTCAGGGCGCGAGAGCACGGTGTCTGCCGCAATCTTCAAGTCGCTCTTCAAGCCTAGTGCAGCCGCAGGATACCAGTTGGCCGCATTCATGATTTCCTGCAAATCCGTTTCGCTACCAGTCAAAGCGACATTCAACGGGTCGCCTGGGTGACCATCGCTTGTTCGCGTGATCCGCGGACGAGCCTCCGCTACCGAATGGTGTCCAGGATAGTTCTTCGATAGCCAAGGAACAACCCCATATGCCGCTATCAGCCAAAACATCAAAAACACTGCAAAGGCCTCCACCAGCCGATTGCTGCGACCGAAGCGGCTTGGATGAGAGACACTTTTCTTACTCGATTCCATGGTGATTTGATTTACTTCGCGCGCAAAGAGATGGCCTGGGTGGAACGGTGGATTTTGGTTGCAAAGTGAAGTGTTTGGTGCGATCGATCGAGTTGCACCGATCGGGGCGCGGAGACCGACTGCGGGTTGACGCGTGCGACGCCGCGAGGCGGTGTCACATCGCCCGCTGTTTTTCTTGGTCCTACTGAACGCTTGGCGTTGATCTTGACGGCAGAGATCTTGACGGCAGAGATCTTGACGGCAGGTCGATTCGCTCAACGTTTTCACACGACCTCGTTGGAGAATCGAATCACCTCAAGCTCCGTACGCCCGATCCGTGTATTTCTCCCTCAGCCTGGTTACCAAGGTGCCCTCATTATGTCACGCAGGAAACCCAAAAACAAGCAAGACGTCAGCAGAAACCAAAAAACGCTTGTCGCTCGCTCTGTCAGCGCCAAGCGGAGAACCACGCAAAGAGGCGGGTTGGCTGTCGACAACACTCCGAAGAACTTCGATTCGTTCAAGCTTTTCTATAGCTTGGGCAGTTCTTCCGAAGGCGTTGTTCCGGGAGAACAGCCAGGAACAGCGCATGGGAACTAATTTTGCTCAATCGGCAAATTGGCAGCTCGAAACAGGTGACAAAACATCCCGATAAACGTAATCGACCACACCACCAGCGCGATCCATAAAAACACGGCTGTGATAAACGACAGGTACGGCAGTTCGAACACGGTCATCATGCGGTAGGTGCATGTCGTGTACATGCCGAGCGGGAACACAAGGCCCCAGTATTGTGGGTCATACCGGAGTTGATAACGCTTGTAAATGTGCCGCCAGACGCCGAGGGTGAGCAACATTGGAATCCACCATGTCGCCGTCGCCCAAAAGAATAGGGTGAATCCTTTTAAGAATGGTTCGATATCGCTCAGCAGCGACGAGCCCTCGACGGCGGATACCAACATTACGCCTGCCAGTGTTGAAATCGCCATCGCTCCCATGTTGATCCAATAGGGCGGTGACAGGTCCGACGCCTTCATGGGCAGAAAAGCGTATCGAAAAAATATCAATGAGATGATCCAGATGTAAAGCATCCCACCGCCTAACCACATCGTTAGTGCAAAGAACAATGTCTGCGGTTGGTAGGAACCAAATCCCTCTGCTAGTGTCGAACCAAGTAACGATACGGATTGCGTCGCAACGACAGCAACCAACCAGCCCCCGTGAATCCCATCGGCCAGCGTAGGTTTCACTTCTTTGATCACATAGCTTGTAAAGATTGTGTAGGTCAGTACGAACCATAATGTGATCCCTATTATCCAGAGTACGACCGCAACGCTACGAGATTGCATCACTAAGAGATACTGGCTACCCAGCACACAGGTCCCAGCGACGGATGTAAAAAAGCCAACCCCGCGACGATGATCGACGAGATCGGCAAAGAATTTGCGAGGAAAGATCGCAAGTCGAAACAGAGTGAGGGCCCACAGGATTGCAAATGCGATCGTGTTGATCCATAACAATACAATCGCAATTGTGAGATGCCCCATCAAATGACTAGCGATCGAAACGATGCCGGTCGCCATCACCAAAGCAAAGTAGGCTGGATTCAAGTCCGCGATTGCGGTCTTGTTCGCCGAGAGTCGGTCGTTTGAGTTGGTCATGTATTGGAATCCAGTGCGACCAGGTATCGCATCAAGCCTAGGTTCAACCCGAGACAGACGGTGCTGGCGATCGCAGCGGGCCAGACAATTTCCTCGTTCCCCCCCAACCATGCGTTCATGGTCGCCGTGAGTAGCCACAGCTGCATGATGACTAAAAGCAAAACGATGCAAAGAATGCCGTAGACAATCGATAATCGTTGTCGCCGAGTTTGTGAACGGTCGGTCATGATGTTCTTAGCTCCACTGCGGTCGCATAAACAATCCCGTCGGCGATACGCAACTGGATCTTGGGAAGAGGGCGACGTGGCGGACCCGCGAGCGGACGACCCGTGCTGGCTTCAAAGTAACCTTCATGGCAGGGGCAATGTAGACGGTCGTTTTTCACGTCCGGTCGAACCGGACACATCAGATGAGTGCATTGATTCGAGTACGCGACGAATGTTTCGGCCGTTTGACGAATCAGCAGACAAGGGTCACGATCCGTGGGATAATGGAACGTCTTCGCTTGTCCCACCTTCATGTCGTCAACCATTGCAATCTGCTTTTCCTCCGTTTTCTTCACGCGAAACAGGCTTTGCAACACGATCCAAAATTGGCCGAAGGCAAAGGCAAAGCTAGTCAATACCATAAACTTGGTGAAGTCACGGCGAGCACCGTATTCATCGGCTTCGACATCAATTGGGAAATCTTGCCGCCATTTGGGTTGCTCGGCTTCGCTACGACCGTCCGGGAATCGATGTAGAGGTTCGTTGTTCATCAGTAGGATGTTTAAAGGTTAGGGATACGTTGGAGTCTTGACTTTAGGCGATGACGGTGGGTAGTGATTGGAAACTTGGAATCGGCTGGAACCGATACTCCAACCAAAACCTACGAGACGATTGGCAGCTCAAATAGAACTCCGTCCATCATCATGTCGGGTTCGTCCGGTTCATCACTGCCATGCATTCCGTCAACGACATCTAAGTGCGTCAGGCGGGAGTTCTTCGGGACCATCATTCGAACCTTTGTGTGAATCGTTTGAGCGCCAAAATGGAATTCGTTGACAGGGCGTGATTGGGGGCGAAGTTCTTCGATTTCATCCATCGTGCCAAAGTGCAACGCACCACTGGGGCAGACCGTTGCACACATCGGCTTTTTGCCTTCCGATGTTCGGTCATAACACATGTCGCATTTCATCATCAGCTCCATCGATGTCTCCATTTTGGGAACGCCGAACGGGCACGCCAGAACACAATTACTGCAGGCGATGCAGCGAGGTTTGCGAGCCGATTGGACGACACCATCTTCGGTCCGCTTGATCGCATCGGCAGGACATACTTCCGCACAAGTCGGCGAATCACAATGCATGCACACCACCGGTAATGTCTGCGGCGACTCATAGCGATCGACATACTCCAGGTGAATCATCGAATGCCCCTTGTGCGTGTCGCATTCCGAACATGCCTGGACACAGGCCTGGCATCCGATGCAGCGGTTGGGATCGATGAAGAAAAACTTGTTCTCTGGAACTGGCATGGAGATGCTTATTGGTCTGGGAACGGGGTTGGATGAAGAGACACTAGCAATGAAGAGGATGGATGATTGGGGCGGAAGAATTGAAAAATTTAAAATGAGGAATGGGTTATGAACGCTCCGGATTTGGCGGTTTGGGGTTTGCTAGGTTGTTTTTGCAGTGACGATTGACTTGCCGACGAAAATCTCGCTTGCTCTCTGCTGCGCATCGCTTCTGCGTCATTCGGTGCAGGTGACGTACCACGACACACCAATTGGCTCGCGCTGTGGCGTCCGAGAGGCGTGTCCGGCAAAGCATCGACCCTTTTGCCGACCCGAGCGGCAAACTCCAGTCGTCGATTTTCTAAATCTTCGCCTCGTCGCACCGCTTTACGATCATTTTGCATTTTGCAATTCTCATTTTAACTTTTTCAAGCTTCAATTTTCCGCCACCGGCGCGGCATCCGCTTTCCTTAATCGAACGGCGCAGACTTTATATTCTGGAATCTTTGAAATTGGATCTTGCGCAGCGATCGTCAACTGGTTGGCGCTCTTCGCACCTGCCCAGTGATAGGGAATGAAAACCGTATCTGGCCGAATCGTCTTAACAACTTGTGCTTTCAATGTCATCTCGCCCCTCCGCGATGTGATCGTTGTCCAGTCACCTTCGACGATTCCCAACCGCTCGGCCAATTGAGGATGTATCTCGACACGCGGTTCAGGATACTGGTCCACCAAAGGTCCAATCCGCCGGGTTTGCGTGCCAGAGAGGAATTGGCTGACCACTCGACCGGTCGTTAGAATGACCGGATAATCTGCATCCACATCCTCGGTCGGCGGCGTGTAAGGGGACACATTGAATCGGGCTTTTCCATCTGGAAAATAGTATGGTCCTTTGTCGCCAGCGATCGGGTTGGGGGTACCCGGTTCAAACAGTCTCGGAGTGCCTGGGTGATCCTCGCTCGGGCATGGCCAGCAGACACCATATTGCTCTTCAATCTTCTCCCAAGTGATCCCGTAGTAATCAGCGACACCACCGCGACTGGCACGCCGTAATTCGTCAAATATTTCTCGCGAGCTTTGGAATTGAAAACCATGTGTGCGACCAAGAGCGGCGGCGATGTCTTGTATGATTCGCCAATCCTGTTTCGCATCGCCTGGTGGATCGACCGCTTGGTTGATCTTGATCACCTTGCCTTCGATCTGTGTGACGGTTCCTTCGTCTTCTTCTTGAAGTGATCCAGGCAAAACGATGTCAGCGTGGCGAGCGGTATCATTCAAAAAGAAATCGATGGCGACAAAAAAATCGAGTTTGTCGAGCATTCGGCGGACAAAGTTATTGTCTGGCAATGAAACGAGTGGGTTGAAGCAGAGCGAGATTAGACCCCGAATCTCACCAGCCTCGATTTTGCGAAACAGTTCGTAAGCGTCCACGCCTGGCTGCGGCAACTGATCGGCGTCAACGCCCCACACATTGGCCACATGTGCGCGGTGCTCTGGGTTTGCTAAATCACGTGCACCGGGCAATTGGTCACATTTTTGGCCATGTTCGCGACCACCTTGGCCGTTTGCTTGTCCTGTGATGGTTGCATAACCGCAATTCTCTCGCCCAATACGTCCTGAAGCCAAGACGATATTGATCGCGCCGAGCACGTTTTGAACACCGTGACTGTGATGTTCGATCCCTCGAGCGTGCATCAAAAAACTGGTGCTCGCCGTGCCCCACCACTCAGCCGCTTGCCGGATCGAACGTTCCGCGATGCCCGTAACCTCGGCGGTTTTTGCGGGGGTCCATGAATGAACCGACTCCGCCAACGCTTCGAATCCCACTGTATGTTGTTCAATAAACGGGTGATCGAGCCAATCGTTTTCGATCATCAGTTGCAACACACCATTGAACAATGCAATATCGCGTCCCGGCTTGATCGGCAAGAACAGGTCACACGTTCTTGCGATCGGCGTGATGCGAGGATCCACTACGATAATCTTGGCTCCTTGCTCTCGAGCTTGCCAAACATAGTTCGTCGTAATCGGCGCACACTCGCCCACATTCGCACCGCTGATCCAAACCACTTCGGCTCCCACGATATCCGACCAAGGGTTTGCCGCTCGGTCGATTCCGAACGCTTTCTTGTTGCCGGATCCCGCGCTGACCATGCACAACCTACCGTTGTAATCAATGTAGGGTGTCTTCAGGCAAACACGCGCGAACTTGCCCATCAAATACGTTTTCTCCGTTGTCAAACTCGCGCCACTGAGCATGGCGATCGAGTCGTTGCCGTGTTCGCGCTGAAGATGTGCGATCGCATCGGCGGTCTTGCGAATTGCATCGTTGTACTCCATCGCGCGAAAGCCTCCATCGGCTTGTGGATCTCGCACGAGAGCATTGAGCAGACGATCGGGATGCGATCCTTGTAGATAGCGTTTGACACCTTTGGGGCAGAGCATGCCTTTGTTGAATGGAAAGTCCGTCCACGGTTCAAAACCGATCACCTGATTGTCTTTGACTTTCAGTTGGATACCACACTGCTGGCCGCAAAAGCAGCAATGCGTTTTCACCGTCTTGTCCGGGTCAACGCCGCGATCGAGACGCGTACCGGAGGCACGAGCCAAATGCGGGCCGAACTGCTCGATCATTTCGACCGTCGATTTTGGTTGTGGTGCCATGTTTTTTTAATTCTGTTGTGGCTGTGGCTTCTAGCCACCGTTTCTGATGTAGTTATGCGACTGCGACTGGAAGCCACAGCCACGCTATGCTTTGTTCCATGCGATACCCTGCGCAAGCGCCAGCGAGACGCGGCGACAGCGCGGACAGATCCGCTGGTAATGATCTGCGGGGCCATCCGACATCTCGTAACAATAGCCCAATTGCTCCTCCACTTGAATCAAATCCTCCACATGCATTTTCGATGCAAACGGTTGATCACACCGCAGACAGATCGCCTGCTCACCACTCTTCCCCGCATCCTTGTAAAATGCGACGCCCAGTTGAGCGGGCCGTTGAAACAAGTGAAAAAACTTCCCGAATGGCATCCAAAGCAAGGTGAAGATGACGGTGACGGCATGTGTGATTGACAAAAACTCGTAAGCAAAACCGTGCATCCATGAATAGCTGACGACGAGCATCAAGCCAGTCACGCTGACAGCGAACAACATGATCAACGGTAGGAAATCTTCACCGAACCGTTGGATGGCCAACGCATCTCGCCCTCGCATCCGCCGGCGCATCGCCAACATCACGCCTGCGATGACAAGGAAGGACGCCCAAACCAATCCATGAAATATCATGAAGCCCAGTAGAGAATCGATCTGGAACGACATGGTCGGAAATCCAAACACGTTCGCGCGATAGGTATCAAAACCATCGCCAGCGAATTCGAAATGAACCCAACCAAAGACAAGCGGGAATGTAATCGCTGCCGCGAGGATGCAGCCCCACATAATCAAAAAGTGCGCCGCCCAGCGAAAGAAGCCGCGGCGGAAAATAAACAAGTTCGCAGCAAAATCTTCACAGACTCGTCGCAACCACAGAACCAAATTACGACGTCCTGCACGCTTACGAAAGAATGCTTGCCAGCCACGCCGCCAATACATCGCGGTTGGCGGTCGCTGTAACCACATCGAATAACGATAGGTGATGCCGAATGCGGCGAATAACGTCGCAAAGGTGTAGCCTACCAGAGCCGCATCGAAGTGCGAGAGATTGCGCGAGCCGATAAGAATCAGCACGGCCAATATCACAATCGCGACAACGCCGTGCAGACCAGCTTTCATCGCTTCTCGGTGAATGGAAAACGCTTTCAATGGAAAATCCTAAAGTTGGTTGCTGCTCGTGGCACAGGCTTCTAGCCTGTGGTTGCTAAAACACAGGCTGGAAGCCTGTGCCACGAACGCAGGCTGGAAGCCTGTGCTACGAACGCAGGCTGGAAGCCTGTGCTACGAACGCAGGCTGGAAGCCTGTGCTACGAACACAGGCTGGAAGCCTGTGCCACGAACACAGGCTGGAAGCCTGTGCCACGAACGCAGGCTGGAAGCCTGTGTCACGTACACAGGCTGGAAGCCTGTGCCACGAACACAGGCTGGAAGCCTGTGCTACGAACGCAGGCTGGAAGCGTGTGCCACGAACGCAGGCTGGAAGCCTGTGCTACTTTGTTCCGAAACTTATGCCGCTGACTGTGTTACCAAGTCCAGAACTCGCGGAAATAATATGTAATTCTCTTTGTGAACGTGATGACGTGTGTCGGTCTCAACGCGACGAAGCAAACCTAACATCTGTCGGTAGGTTTGGCCTGCATCACTCGGAGGCTTATAGTCCGCCGCCACCACCCGTGCGCTGCGAAGCGATTGGCCAATGTCCTCGTGATCGTAAATGACTCGCCGAATCGGCACCGAGAGTTGACGGAAGTCGTCGCCCCGACCGAACCTTTCTCCCGTAAACGTCGCCTCATCCAACTGGCGGATCGCTGGGAACAAATCTCGTTCCTCCATGGCCATGACGTTTAGTATCTCGCTACGCCAGCCAACAAAATAATCTTGCAGTTCACCAAGCTCTGCGTGCGCATCACCATAAACCTCAACCACTTCTGCAATCAGGCTCGTCAATGTAGGAAGCGTGTTCTTCAAATAAGCGTGATGTTTCTGTTCGATATGGTCACACAATCCACTCAACGAGGCATGAAGCCAATCGTCAACGGAGGCGTCCTCGATTTCAGCAATGGTCCGCTGCAGCAACGAATGGACACGTAGCAATTCCAGCCCATGTTCCCAACTTGCTTGCTCGAGGGTCTTGTCACCATCGCAGCAGTAATCAATCCGTAGCATCTCAAACACATCCGCCGTCTGCGGATGCTCGGCAACCCACTGGCCAACTCGTTTCGTGTAAT
Source organism: Novipirellula aureliae (assembly GCF_007860185.1). Classification (NCBI taxonomy): domain Bacteria; kingdom Pseudomonadati; phylum Planctomycetota; class Planctomycetia; order Pirellulales; family Pirellulaceae; genus Novipirellula; species Novipirellula aureliae. The sequence continues at coordinate 1,293,088 of NZ_SJPY01000001.1, read as the reverse complement.
GGGATTCAGACGGTTTCATCTTCCACGCTCTCCTCGAACTCAAGATCAATAATGTGGAACCAAGGCGACTTGTTGAACCTGCACCTGTTTGTGTATGTTAGGGGTTCATGGTTCAGTTGGCAAGGGCGAGTTTGCGGTTGATTCGAATATCGTGTCGTGTTGATGGGCACGGGCCTCAGTGGCGTGTTCTTCGGCGGCCGTGGTCTTCGGCGGCCGTGTTCTTCGGACTAGGAATGGTCGGCGTCGTTTTACCGGGCATTCCGACGACGCCGTTTCTTTTGCTGATGTGCTATTTCTTGATTCGGGTGTCGCCCCGTCTGCACGCAAAAGCCTTGGCATGGCCAGTGGTTGGCAAGCCACTACGAGATTGGCATGAGAAGCAGGGAGTCCATTATCACATCAAGGTGCTTGCTTACTTATTGGTTGCTCTGCTTGTTGGCTACACGATTATTTTCGGCGATTTGCACGTCAGCGTCAAAGCCGTCATTTTCGTTTTGTCGATCGTTGGGATTGCCGTGGTCGTTCGCCTGCCAACGATCCATCGAAAACGTGGCTGCAGCTAGCTGCCACCGGCACGCTGCAACGTGGGAGTAGTGGATGGGAACGGGGCCAGCGGCTTGAGTTTTGTTTTCCAGCGACTCGATTCTATCTCTCAGTTTGCTGTTCCCATATTATCTCTTTCCATTCAGACATCGGGTGGGCTGAGTCTGCCCAAATATTCCTTCAACACAACGGCATTGTTGTGCTCTTCGTCCTTGGCCGCATAGATCAGTAGGATCGCTTTGTCGCCAGCCGCCCGCAACAATTCGTAGGCTTCGTCTTTGTTTCCCGACAATTCCTTAAGGAAAAGCTTCCGGAACTCTGCCCACTTCTCGGGATCATGGGCGAACCATTTTCGTAGCTTGTCGCTCGGCGCGAGTCGCTTTGCCCATTGGTCCAACTTCAACGATTCTTTTTTCACACCGCGCGGCCAAAGTCGATCGACGAGTACTCGATAGGCGTTGTCTGACTCAGGGCAAACGTAAGCTCTGGTGATTTCAATCGTTCGTTCTTTTCCACTCATTTTTCTTCCATTGTAGGCTGCAGATATCGGGGTACGCATTGGGTGACCGGCAATCTGGGCTTGGGCAATCTGGGCTTGGGCAATCTGGGCTTGCTTGAAGCAGCATGGATCGGGTATCGATCACTCTGAGACCTTCCGGTTTGATTTTGAGGAGAATCCATGTATTGTTTTCAGTGCGGTGCGGCTGGCGCGGTGGCTTTTTGTCCGGCGTGTGGGCAGGATCAATTGGCGTCTCGCCGTTCGGTAGCGAACGAGACAAACACGGCATCGATTCACTGGACCGATTCCATTGACTATGAGACCATCATCGCTCATCCTGACGTTCGTAGTCGACTTGGGGCCATCCGTCCCTGCGGAATGAGAGGACTCTCGGGCGAAGATCTCTTGAGCATTTTTGATGCCGTTTCCCCCATTGGTTTCTCGCTTGGGAAACTGACGACGGCGATTCTTCCCATCTACGATAAGTTGGGGATCAAGACCGATTACCAATCCGAGGCTCTGTGCGATGCACCGACCGGTCGAGTGATGCTTGCCGTTCTCAGCAGTTTGGCGATCAAATCCCTCGCCATTGCCGAGGTCCAACAGGGTGAAACGCAGTGCTTGCTGATCTCGGATATTCCTGCCGGATTGATCACCAACCGTGGGCGGATGAATATCTTGCTGGAAAAAGAGAACGCATTGGTCCGGGTCTCAATGGCTTCGACGATCTCGGCCCAATGGTACGATTGGGGAAAGTCAAAGAATTTGCAACAATCGCTATTTGATGAAATTCGCAGAGAACTTCTGGATCAGGGATTTGGACAAGAGCCCGCACAACGAATCGCTTAAGAGACGACTGGAAACGCCCCCACGCCATCGCGTCTAGCGGAGGGCTCAATCCATGCGTGTAAAGTTGGCGACTTGTCGATCTTTTGTCTCTTCCAATGCGCGTAGCCGTTTGGCCAACCTCTGGATCGATCCCGCTGCGCTGCAACCTTCGAGGCGGTGCAGCCGTTCGCCAAGCATGTGATCCGAGGTTAGCACACATCCCAATGCGTCTTGCCAATGCGTCTTGAAACGACGGAGCGCTTTCGCATCGGCAACCTTTAGCACGAGTGAACTCCTCGCTAATGACGGGACTCGACGTCAGAAACGTCGCGTGTCGCGGATCAAGTTGCTCTAACCCGATGCGGATTACTTCCAGCGAGTGATCCTCCCGTCCGACCAGGATCCGACCGCATTGACCTTTCTGATAGGGTGTCCGTCATCCCACTCCTTCATTTCTGAATCCATTTGATTTAACTCGATGATCCCTCCAATCGCATTCAAGTCGATGCCCCTTAGCTCTGCCTTGCACGCGATAATCGGTCGTCTGCTAAACCGCTGAGTATCTGCTGATTGCGGACTTGGGAATCCGAGCTAACCGACAAGTGACATGTCGTTGTAACGTTCTTGGTGTCGGTTGCGAGTTCCAGCCCGCTCAATACCAGCACACGCGCATCGTCCAGGCGGTTGGCGGCATCAAAGAGCTGATCCATCGACCCGGGAAACCGAAAACTCGCTTGATAGAGCCCCTCGTTGAATCGCCCCGTTCGCGCAAAAATTCTTGATGCCATTAAGAAGGGAGTAATGCCTGTTAACCTAGGGTTCACATCAACGAGGTAAAAACAATTCATTGCATCTCTCAATACGTCAATTCCCACCAGACCGAAATAGCCTGAAGCGTGAAGAGAGTCGCCAACGGGCCGTACGATCTGGCACAGAGAATTAAAAAGCTGGACTTGCAAGTCGGCGGAAAATGTGCCGCCGCACCATTTTTTGTTCGTGTCGAAGTGTTGCTCGGTCAGCCCCAACCAAACCATCGAGCCATCTTTGCTCAAGTAGAACTGGACGCCGAAATCGCCAGTAATGTTCTCGATCCTCTCATTGATCACCAAGTTCGCCCCCGGCCAATATTGTTTTAGTCGCCGCTGCATCTCCGCTTCATCATCTGGACCTGAAATGCAAAAATTGCCAAGCCCGGCATACCCGTGGCTAAGTTTGACAATGCAGGGAGGCACAACATGCTCAAGGACAGCCGCCTGGGGGCAATCGATCTCGGCAATCACCTCCTTTGAATGAAGCGAATAGTTCGTAGCGGGATCGATGACCTGTTGTAGCGGAGACAATGACTCGTGAGGAAAAAGCGTGATGTAGGCAGCCGACGCGTCGAATTCACTCGGCATCACCCCCTCGTTTACAAGCGGGCCGGGTTGCCAAATCGGACATCCCTTGTCGCCAAAGATGCTCCGCCAATGCTCAATCAATCGCGGCGGCGGAGGAAATTCCGAAGCCACGGCCAACCCTCGCCCCCAACCGCACATCAAATGATGCGGCCCGAGCACCTTGATCAACGCCCGAGTCGGCGGCGGAAATGGGTCGTGAATGATGTACTTCGAACGATTCTGAAATTGGGTTTCAACACTGTTGGACGACGGATACTCCGCAAACAACACGGCATCCGGTGCGTCCTGAGCATAGAGTTCGGACAAGAATGCGAGATCGGATTGTTGATAAATAGGTGGCATAGGATGCGATTGCAACACAAAAGATGATCGAATAACCGTCACTCAAACAGCGTTTAAGCTGCCTAGAGTCGGTGCCACACGCTCAATTCTGAAACGCCATATTGATATTTACGTGCTGATTCTCGAATCACAAACGGAATCTCCGTTGGTTCGCCAAGCATCTGAAATTGCGGCTCAAGCAGCTCGGAAATCCCTTGCAAGGTGTGATAGTTTTCGCCAGTCGCGGCTTTGAATCCACCGAGCCATTTATCGCGCGGCGTGTAGGCTTCCTGCCACGTATAGGTTGATGCTAACACGAGCAAACCACCCACTCGAATTCGAATTTTAATCCGTTCCAAAAACTGAGCAGGATCATAAAGTCGTTCCAACAAGTTACCAGCGAAAACGAGATCGTAATCATTGAACTTCTCCGGCAGGTTACACGCATCGCCTTGCATGAAGGTCACTCGATCTTTGATTTCTTCATATCTAACTAAGTCGTCTAACCGTATCTCGCGATAGAGAGACAATTCTCCTTCGTCACAGACAACGTATCGTTGTCTCCCCAACCTCTGTAGATTCGCCGGTGCCTCAATGAGCCGAGCCGAAAAATCAACGGCATCGACATGATCGAAAACCGTCGCTAGCTCGAACGACGCGCGGCCGCTCGCGCAGCCGATATCCAATGCCCGCTGGGTCTGACGACCGTTAACGAGTGGGCGGATGTGCTGAACACAGGCCACGGGGAAATTCTTAACCCCGAGATTTGGTTCGCCGTAGTGTGCGTCGAGATACTTGGAGATCATTTGATCGGTTTCATACACGTTTAACTCAATTTCCGGTAATGGCTCCGCTTCGACATAGCGCAGTCCAGCGGATTGGAAGAAGTGCCGCCGGAACGCAAAACGAGCGCCTTTCGTTGCTTCGTTACCGGTCGATATCCACGCCCCGCCCTTGAAGACGTTGTGCATGCCGTCAAACGTCGGGGTCGAGAAATCGTCGTAGGCTCGGTGGACTTCATATCCGTCGTAGCCATCAATCGGAGTCTCGGTCCACTGCCAGACGTTTCCGATGATGTCACAGAATCCGTCTTGGAATTGATGACGGTCGACGGGACAACAGGACATTTCAAATTCCAAGTTGATATTCCCCGGCGCACGATCCCAATAAGGTTGATCGGTTTCAAGCTCGTTCCTTAGCTGATACCATTCCGCTTCGGTCGGCATCCGAAGACCCAGCCCGGTGACTTCCGATTTCCAATTGCAGAAGGCTTTCGCTTCCAGGTAGTTGATTTCGGCGGGCCAGTTCCACGGCATATCAATCACTCTCAACATCGACCGATATCGAAATCCACCATCGTTTTTGATCCAATAAACAGGATGCGTTGCCTGGCTGAATTCTAGCCAGCGTTTGCCTTCGGGAGTCCAATACCGTTGCTTCTGATACCCGCCCGATTCGATAAAATCACGAAATTCTTGATTGGAAACAAGGTATTGGGATGCGGCGAACGGTTGGACTTCTTGGCGGTCGAAGCCGTACTCGACATCCCAGCCGTAGATTGGGTTCGATTTCGCTTTTCCCAATTCCAGCACGCCGCCGCGCACAGGAATCAACCGATTCTTAGGAGCCGCTCCCGACCTGCGACAAACGTTGCCCCAAACTGGGTGGTCGTGTACCAGATCGATCGGCAGCTCGCGAATCAAGACCGAAGACGTTTCTAAGTGGATACGTTCGTGTTCGATCCCCATCAAAATGATCCATAGTGGACTGTTCCAGTCGATCGGCATTTCGAAATCGCACTGGCGGATGAAGCGATCTACAGTGTCACGCGTTTTGTCCCGATAAGCCTTGACCTGTGTGGGACGAGGCCAGTCGAAATGGTCTTCGTTCAGATCGTCCCAAGACATTTCATCCACGCCGACCGCCAAACTGGATTCAAGCCGAGGATCAATCCGCGTAGTGATCCAGTTTGCGACGTTTAATTTGTTGATAAAAAAGACTGCCGTATGACCATAGTAGAAGATCAACGGATGCCGCAAACGATTGGCACGAGTGTAAAAAGCCTCCTCACTGGCCAGACACTCGAACAGACTTTCATACAACGTGAACGTGTGATGAAAGTAGTCCAGGATTTCCTGGCGTTTGGGTTCGACGTCGCCCACATCGAGGAGCGGAGTCTTGGTAACCACCGGTGCGCTGTCCCCCGACCTCGTCGTCACACATACGTCTGTTTGCAAATTCATGTTTGGTTCCTTGTCATAACTCGTTTAACGCCAAGCCGATAGGCGACCGCGTTTTGTCATTACTCGTTTAACGCCAAGCCGATAGGCGACCGCGTTTTGCGGCATCCGCCTACGCCTGCGGCTCATCGTTAAACAAAGCAGGGGCATCGTTCTCAATAACCCGAAAACTCTTCGCTACGGATGTTGTCCTCGTTGACCTTCATGCCGACGAGTAGCGATGACGTGTTTTTTGATTAGTTGTACGTTCGTCAACATCGTCTAGCCTCGTGTTAGGTGGTTGGTTTGCTAGTGTTCTCTAAACGTGACTGTGGCTTCTAGCCGCCGTCCTCTTCCCCATGGCAACTGCGGCTGGAAGCCACAGCCACGTACTCTTCCTATGCTGGCGCTGGGTCGATGCTTTGCGGATCAATGTTTAGTATGTCCATCGCGCTGGAAAGTCTTGCTGGCTCAAAATCAAACGACTTGGAAAACGCTCTCAGGGCAGCGTAAGCGATATGCTCTGCATCCACCTCGAAGTGGCGTCGCAGCGCTTCCCGAGTATCACTGCGTCCGAAACCATCGGTCCCCAGCATTATGTACTGGCCCGGCACCCATTGAGGAATTTGATCAGGCACCCGTTTGATGTAGTCGGTCACTGCAATCACCGGGCCATTCATTCCATCAAGCATCTCTTCGAGATAGCTTTGGCGTTTTGGCCGATCCGGATGCAAAGCATTGTCGCGATCGACCGCCAGAGCATCGCGTTCCAGCGGATCAAGTTGCGAACCCGTTTTTCGAGCGGAAGATCGCCAGGATAGGCGGCCTGCTGATCGACCGGAATTGTATTGACATAGGGCGTCGTTATCGGGCTAGGTATTCCAGTGCCATAGCTCTTTGACCGCGACTGCAACGCGGAAAGTAGTTCAGGTATACACACAGAATTAGAACGCGCTGCAACACTATCGAGCGACGCATACCAATCGTTCAGCTCGGCAGGATCGAGCTTCGTTGCGGTCGGTAAATCGTACGCAATGCTCATGGCTGACTCCTTCCATCATCAAGGAAATGGGCGACACTTCCATTCTATGCGTCGGCATGCAGGATGCAATGGCGGCGACAAACAACTTCATCCTCCCTAGGGAGGATGTCGATTGAATCGTTCCGTCTCGGCTTATCGTTTAACGACAAGCTGTAGGCGACCGTTTACGGAAGAGTCGATGCCTTCGGCTAGACGTTAAACGAGTTATGCCGACTGATCCCTGATGATGCGATTAACAAAAAGGAAATTTCATGAAAACGAAACAACTTGGAAAGACCGATTTGCAAATCTCGCCAATCGTGTTCGGTGGCTGTGTCTTTGGCTGGACACTCAATGAACAAGCGTCTTTCGCTATGCTGGATGACTTGATCGATCGCGGCTTCACGACAATTGATACATCGGAGCATCGAACGTATCGTCGCAATGAATCGAAGAATCGTTGAGAATCAGTCGCGCACTCGTCGATGCAGGCGTACGGGAATAATTCCGTGATGTTTTGCTATGTTTTGCTCCCTGCCGTGGGCTGATGGAAGCATTGCGGATGGGTTCGATCATTGGAAATTGAGAACGGAGAACTACAAATAGATAGATGTTGGACAATCGCAAACACAATTTGCATTTTGCAGTTTTCATTTCAACTTTTTCAATCGTTGCCCCCTGCGTTCTCCGTTTGAGTAATCAACCGCGCCGCTCGGTTTCGCGTGAAGTAGTTTCCCGCCCATTGAATAAGAACAAGCACGCGGTTCTCGAACCCGACGAGCTGCATCAGATGGACGAGCAACCAAGCCACCCAAGCAACGAAACCGGTGAGGTGCCAAGAGCCGATTTCGGCTACGGCCGCCGCTCGGCCAATCGTCGACATTTTTCCGTGATCTCGATAAACGAACGGTTTTGTCGCTTTTCCGTTTAACCGGTCTCGGATCAGGCCGGCAACGTACCTGCCTTGCTGAATCGCCACCGGTGCGACGCCTGGAAGCTGGTTCCTTCGTTCGTCTTCAAATGCAGCCAAGTCGCCGATGACAAACATTTCTCGATGGTCTGAGATCGTACAATCGCTTTCTACAATCACACGACCGCTACGATCGAGTTGAGCGTTCGTCGATTCAGCGATCACTTTGCCGAGTCTCGATGCTCGCACGCCGGCGCCCCACAACACCGTTTTCGCGGGAATCTCTTGGGTTGCATCAGCAAACTGGACTTGGACTCCCTTCGCGTTCACCTCGGTTACTCTCGCATTGCATAGCACGCTGACGCCTAAACGCTGTAGTGATTGTTTTGCGGTTTCGGATAAATCGGGCGAGTACATTGGTAAAACTCGATCTTCGCCCTCGATTAGCAGAATCTTCGCACTACTGGCGTCGATGCGTCGAAAGTTGTCTCTCAAGGTTCGCCGGGTTAATTCGCCCAGTGCGCCAGCTAACTCGACACCCGTCGGGCCACCGCCCACGACCACAAACGTCAAACAGCGTGCGATCAGATCATCGTCGGTTGACAATTCTGCGGTTTCAAGTGCCGACAAAATTCGCCTACGGATTTCTGTCGCATCCTCGACCGTCTTTAGGCCAGGCGCAAAAGGTTCCCACTGGGGATGCCCAAAGTAGTCGTGGTGTGCGCCGCTGGCAACAATTAACGAGTCGTACGATATCCGGCGATCGCGAAGAACCACTTGTTTTTGGACGCAGTCGATATCGATCGCTTCACCGAGAACGATGTCGACATTCTTCTGCTTTCGCAGGATCGCCCTTAACGGCGATGCAATGTTCGCAGGCGACAACCCGCCAGTGGCGACTTGGTAAAGAAGCGGCTGGAACAAATGGAAGTTGCGACGATCGATCAGCGTCACAGCAATCGCCGGATCCTTGAGCTTTTTCGCGGCATGCAGTCCGCCAAATCCACCGCCTATGATGACAACTCGATGCGTCATGAAATGGATCCAATTGAATAGATGTGAGGGACCACAACCAAGCAGCCGATTGTCCAGTATGTCTGGGGCTGCCCTTGATGTTGATTGTCGTGTTGTCCGTCGCAAGCAAAACAACTCTTGGTGGACAGACGACCGCAGAACAGGAAGAACGCATGGGTGACATTTCGCCGCAGAATTCCTACTACATCCTATAATATACGCAAAGGTGCACGTTATGGTAAGGTACGTGGACGATATTCATTCACCATTGGATTTTTCGGTATGATTGCGCGAGTTCAAGACAATCTACGAACGGATCGAATACGCGGTCGACGCTGGCATCGACGTTTCGATCACCCCGAGTGCAACGCCGCTGGTGAATCGCGAATCGATTCGTCGGCTTCGTGATGCAGGCATTTCACGGATGGCGATTAGCGTCGATGGTACAGATGCGGCCACGCACGATGCCAACGCCAGCCAACGTCGATCAGATTGAAACGATGGGCGAGCGGTTCGGTGAACTCGACATCGCGTTGTGGTCGGTCTTCTTTCTAATTCCTGTCGGTCGAGCGACGGAGATGGAGCGTCTGAATGCGGATGAGTGCGAGGCTGCGTTCGCTCGCTTGCACGTCCAAGCCCGACTGCAACCTTTCATGAATCCTCACCGTGTCATCCTTCTCTCGTTTCCAACGAGTAGTCGTCCGTCATCGGCGGCGGTATCGATGGAGTCACCGAAGCACACCGTTTCGGACTGCGGCTGGAAGCCACAGCCACGCTGTTCAACGCCGCAGCGTGACCGGTAACGTTGCAAAACCACTGGCGGGAAACGTTGCTAAGGTTGCCGGATACCTTTCGTTCAGCTTGATTTGCGTCGTTCGCTTGAGTAACTCTTCGATTGCAACTCGCATTTCCAATCGCGCCAATGGTGCTCCGGGGCAACCGTGAATCCCTGCACCCCACAATAGATTGGCCGACGGATCACGATCCAAACGGATCTGATCGGCATCGTCAAATACCCGCTCATCGCGGTTTGCGGAAATCCAGTTCATTGAAATCCGCTCACCCGCCTCGATTTTGCGACCACCCATTGTCACTGGGCATGTCGTCACGCGACGATTGGCAACCAGCGGCCCGTGAGCCCGCAGGATTTCTTCAATCGCGGAAGGGATCAAATCCGGCTGCTCGCGAAGTCTCTCTTGAACGTCGAGATGGGTCGCCAGCGCGTGAGCTAAAATCCCGATCGCAGCGGAGATGGTCCCGATTTCGCCAACTGTCCAGTTCCGCAAAATGCTAACAATTTCCTCATTGCGAAGTGGTCGATCATCGACTCGGGCCTCCAGTAGACTGGTGATCACGTCGTGCTCATCGGTCGTGGGGTTCCGCCGACGCTGATCGAGTAACTCTGCGACAAAACCTTCGAACTCCTCGGCGATCCGTTTCATCTCGTTGCGGTTTTGTGCGAAAGTGGCCTCTTGGTTCTTTCGTGTCCAATCCCGCAGCGGCTCATACATGCTTTCGTGCCAACCGACCGATTCGCACTGGGTCCGCACGGCAAACGGGCGAGCAAATTCGAACAGGAACTCGACATTGGTGCGGGCCAAGAGCGAGTCGAACAACGTACCGGTAATCGCACGACATTTGGGCTCGAAAGCCGCCATGGGTTCGGGGCGAAACAAGGGTTCGATGAGTTTGCGGAACTTTGTATGTTCCGGCGGGTCCATGCCGTTGGGTACTGAAATATGCCGCGACACATTGCTGCTGAACGTCTCGTGGTCGTCCAGCACGCGACGGATATCCTGATGTCGAAACAGCGACCAACCCAGCATCTCGCTATAGGCGACCGGACACGTTTTTCGCATCTTGTCGTAGGCCGCGCGTTGGTCGTAAAGTACTTCGGTTGATTTCGGATTCCAATCCGGTTGCCGTGTCATTTAATGTTTCCTTTTGAATAAAACGTAACTGTGGCCCGAAAGTCGCAGCAATATAAATCGTTTAACGCCAGCCAATAGGCGTTAGCTTTCGTTTAACGCCTATCGGCTAGGCGTCGGCTCTTCGTTTAACGCCTAGCCGATAGGCGTCGGCTTTTCGTTTAACGCTTAGCCAATAGGCGTCGGCTCTTCGTTTAACGCCTAGCCGATAGGCGTCGGCTTTCGTTTAACGCCTAGCCGATAGGCGTCGGCTTTTCGGTAAACGCGGTCGCCTATCGGCTTGGCGTTAAACGAGTCGGCTAGTGATAGGTGACCCAACCACCGACACCGAGTCCCGCAAACGGCGTAACGAACTTCCATGTTTGCTTGGGTTTGTCTTCTTTCATCGGATTGTCCCAGACATAGGCAATTGCTTCCTCAATCGCAGGCTCGCTGTCCAAAAAGGTTTTCCAAAGATGCGTTGCCCACATCTGGGGTGGTCGCGATCCTGGTTTGGCAAAGGATTGCAGCGGATGCCTGTCGTCTGCAATGATCCGCCGCGTGGCTGCACCTTTCAACAAATTTGCCATCTGCTCGACCTTAAATGTATGGCGGGCGATGACCATGTGAGTGTGCTCGGGAAGAATCGCACACGCCCAAATGGTGTAGTTGTTCTTGACGCAGTGCTTTGCGAAACCGTTGGCAATGCTCAGAGCCTGTTCGCCTGATACTGAAACCGCCGGATATGCCAAACTCGCCCTCGCAGCATTTCGATCAACGATTTCCTGCGGCGTCAATTCCTCAATCTCGCGGCGGTGGATCGATTTCGTTGCATGACCAAACCGAACCAACTCCCAGCGGCGAACAAAGTCCGACCAAGAACCTTGCGGATCGTTTGGTAACCAGAATCCATACATCGGCAAGACGATGTGATATCCATGAACCATACGGAAGTCCTCCCCATAACGACAGTTTATCCGCGATCAAGGCCGACGAAAGTCGTTCGATGATTGAGGATAGGCGTCGGTATGGCTGAAAACGCGGTCGCCTATCGGCTTGGCGTTAAACGATTCAATTGACAACTGGGCCTAGAATCCCCGGCCACAATTACAGTGAAAACGCGGTCGCCTATCGGCTTGGCGTTAAACGATTCAATCGACAACTGGGCCTAGAATCCCCGGCCACAATTACAGTGAAAACGCGGTCGCCTATCGGCTTGGCGTTAAACGATTCAATCGACAACTGGGCCTCGAATCCCCGGCCACGATTACAGTGAAAACGTCACTAACAATGACGAATCCTCGATGGAACGCACGCTGTGGGGCTCTTTTGCGTGTAAATAAAATAGCTCACCTTGGCTGATTTCGATCGACTTGCCGCCTACGTCAAACGTCACGCGTCCTTCCAGACAATGGATCGTAACGTCGCCCTTCGCTTGATGCTCAGCAATCTCTTTGCCAGCCGGTAACACCAAGCGAAGGACTTCGAGATGCTCGCTCTTCACGAGCGTTGTCGTCTTCGTCTGGGCCAATGCACCGGCTAACGGTTGGACGGACACAACCTCGCCTGCTTGTGCATGATGAATCGCCATTCAATTTACCTTTTTGAGAGAGAGCTATTTTGATGTGGCAGTGTCTTCCAGCCGCAACCTATCCAACGACGAACCGCGGCTGGAAGAAACAGACACTTGCCTTTCCATTGCCTTATGCCTATTCTACACGCAGGCGTGCAGAACCGGCAAGCGGGCTTGGTTGCTTCAGCCCGATACTCGATTTACAGGATTCTGCTATGAAAAGATCGCGATCGTCAAATGCGTCACGCCCGCTAGAGTTCGAGGTTTGCATTTTGCGTCAGGATCATCCTGATCGTCCCAGCTATTGGCAAACGTTTCGGCTGGCCTATGAGCCGGGGCTGAATATCACGGCGGTTTTGCAACGAATTGCGACGAACCCGACGACCGCGACGGGCGAGCGGACGACTCCGGTTGCCTATGACGCCAACTGTCTTGAAGAGGTTTGTGGTTCTTGCACGATGTTGATCAACGGTCGCGTCCGACAGGCATGTTCCGCACTGGTTGATTCGTTGTTGGATGAACGACGTGACGTGATTGAGCTTTGTCCAATGAGCAAGTTTCCTGTGGTTCGTGATCTGTTTGTGGATCGACACCGGGTGTTTCGGGCGCTACAGAAATTGGAGTGTTGGATTCCGGTGGACACCTACGGCGATAGGGGACGAGGTCCCTTGCAATCACCAAAGGAGCAACAGAAAGCCTATCCACTTAGCCAATGTATGAGTTGCGGTTGTTGTCTAGAAGCATGTCCACAGTACACAAAGGCATCGGTTGAACGCCGCGACCAGGAAACCGATGAAGAATACCAAACTCGCCGTGACAATGTGTTGGACCAGAGCTTCATTGGAGCGGCGGCGATGAGTCAAGTTGTGCTGATGAATTCGCACCCAACCGGGAAAATGACGGACGAAGATCGAATTGAAAAGCTGATTGCACCGGGGGGGATTCAGAACTGTGGCAAAGCAGGCAATTGCCAAGCGGTTTGTCCGAAGGGGATCCCCTTGATGTCTTCTTGGGCTCGGGCCGGTCGGGCCGCAACGATTCAGATGATCAAGAAGTTTTTTGAGGGGGCATCGTAACGTGGCCGTCATCTTTGCAATTTGGATTTTCATGGGTGTGCTAGGAACCAGCTCCCTCGTCGCTTTGGTTTGGGCCATCCAGACGGGAAAGTTTAGCAACATCAAAGGAGATGCGATGTCGATTTTCGATGCGGACGAGCCGATCGGGAAGGTTACCGATTCGTTTCCTCAGAATACAGACTGCAAAGACGGCAAAATTTAATGAATGAGACAGCATCAACGAAAACAACCGAGCTTGGGGTGGTCGAACCTGAGGTTGTCGATGTCCTGCCGAGTGAGCGTTGGCTGATCGATCAGTCGTGTCGGCAGGTCGTTTTGTTGTGGTATGGCAGCGCTGTCTTTTGGCTGCTGTTGGGGTCGTTGTTGGCATTGGTCTCTTCGATCAAGCTCCATACGCCTGGGTTTCTTGCGGATTCCGCTTGGCTGACGTTCGGACGTGTTCGTCCGGCGCATCTCAGTACGATGATCTACGGCTGGGCATCCATGAGCGGGATTGGCACCATGCTGTGGTTGTTTGCTCGGCTTTGCAAGACACAGCTCGCCTGGCGAGAAGGACTTTACCTGATGGCTCTCTATTGGAATTTTCTCGTCGCCCTGGGCACATTCGAGATCCTGCGAGGGAACAGCACTGGTGTGGAATGGATGGAATTTCCCGCCTGGGCGGCAGCGCCCATTGCAATGGCGTTCCTGGTGATCTTCGTTGCTGCATGGAAAATGTTGGCGGCGCGAAAGACCAAGCATCTGTATATTTCGCTATGGTATTTGTTCGGATCGACGATGTGGTTCCCGTTCCTCTATCTCGGCGCCACCATTCTCATTCAAACGCCTGCTTCAACGGGTATCGCAAAGATGGCGACGAATTGGTGGTTCGCGCACAATGTATTGGGCTTATGGTTGACCCCGATTGGTTTGGCTTCGGCATACTACTTTATCCCCAAAGTGATTGGCCGCCCGATTCATAGTTACCATTTTTCGATTCTTGGTTTTTGGACACTGGCGATCTTTTACAATTGGGCCGGTACTCATCATTTGATCGGTGGCCCGCTTCCGGTTTGGGTTGTGACGGTTGGCGTCGTTGGCAGTTTGATGATGTTCATTCCCGTGACCACGGTAGCGATCAACCACCACATGACGATGGTGGGGAATTTCCATGTGTTGAAGTCAAGTCCAACGCTGCGGTTTATCGTGTTCGGAGCGATGTCGTATACGGCCGTTAGTTTTCAAGGATCGCTGCAAAGCATCCGCGCGATCAACGAAGTGACCCATTTCACGCACTACACGATCGCTCACGCTCATTTGGGCGTTTACTCCTTCTTCACGATGGTCTCGTTCGGTTCGATGTACTATGTGATGCCCCGATTAGTGGAATGTGAGTGGCCGAGTGCGAAGTTGATCAAGGTCCACTTTTGGGGAACCGCGATGGGGATGACGATGTATTGGGTTGGTTTGACGTGGGCGGGAATCGAACAAGGATTCGCAATGAACAATCCTGATATCCCATTTTTGGAGATCGTTTCACGAACGATTCCCTATCTCTGGTCGCGGAGTGTGGCGGGGACGTTGATGACGGTCGGGCATATTGCCTTTGCAATCTCGGTTTGGAAGATGTTGCGTCACCGCGGTGCTTCCGCATCCGTCCCGACGTTGTTCAATACGACACGCTTTCGCTGGCTTCCTTTTTCTCGTGCTGAGGTTCAGTCGTGAATCATTTTCCTGCGATCATTATGATCGCTCTGGCCACCGTTACAGCATCGTTATTTGGCTTGGTCTTAATCCCAGATTGGCAGATGGATTCGTTCGTCGCGGTCGAAGCGACCACGCCCGATGGCAGCAAGGTTATCTACCCTCGCCCGCTTGATGATTGGCGCGAGAAACCGGGTCGGGATTTGTACCGTGGGCTGGGATGTATCTATTGTCACAGCCAGCAGGTGCGGCCCGAGGGATTCGGTGCGGATTTAGAACGCGGTTGGGGGCAACGACGGAGCGTTCCGCTTGACTACATTTTACAACGCCCTCCATTCACGGGAACAATGCGAACGGGCCCTGATTTATCGAACATTGGGATGCGGCAGCCAAGCGAGCAATGGCATTTTCTTCATCTGTATGATCCACAGATCACCTCGAAAGGTTCCGTCATGCCGCCGTTCAAGTTTTTATTCACCGAGTCTGATCAGGATTCCGTTCCCGATATCGGAGCGATTGAACTTCCCGGTGGTGGGCAAGGATCTCCGAAGTGGATCATTCCGAACGAAGAGGCCAAGCAACTGGTCGCCTACTTAAAGTCACTGAAACAAGAACTATCGCTTGACGATCTGCAATGAAAAATCATGACCAACCACGTGATCTCCGATCGATCGACGCTTACGAACAAGAACATGGTACCGAGCCAGATGTTGAAGAAATGCATGCGGTCGTGTACCGCGAAAAGACGGAGCCTCGAGAAGGTTCTCAGCCGATTCCCATCTGGCTCATACTCGCATCGTTTTCGTTGCTGATGTGGGGTGGTTGGTATCTTGGCCGTTTCAGTGCCGACTTTGCCGTCGACCGATACGAAGGTCCCAATGCCTATGCGTCATCCAGCCTTTTAGCAACTGATAAACCAACCACAAAAATTGATCCGATTTTGATGGGCAAACGTGTGTACAACAATTGTGCCGCGTGTCATCAAGCCAATGGACAAGGTGTTGCGAATCAGTTCCCGCCGTTGGCGGGAAGCGATATCGTGAACGGTGATGAAGAGGTTTTAGCAAAAATTGTGCTGTATGGATTGACGGGACCGATCGAAGTGTCCGGCCAACCGTACAATGGGACGATGCCTCCCTGGTCTCACCTGGATGATCGTTCGCTGGCTGCAGTGCTGACGTATGTCCGATCGAGTTGGGGAAACGAATCTTCGAGCGTGAGTCCCGAAGTAATCAAGTCGGTACGGGATTCAAACTCGTTTCGAAAAAACGCCATGACCCGATCCGATTTAGAGTAGTGGAGAACGCGCCCATGAGTAATCCAATCAAAGTTGCGACCACTTCGTCCGTCCCGCCGGGCAGGGGAATCTTGGTAGACGCTGACGGTCTGCTACTGGCTCTCTTTAACATTGACGGAGTGTTCTATGCGATCGATGATGCGTGTCCCCATCAGGGGGCACCGCTTAGCGAAGGTGCAGTGCGGGGATGTGTCGTGATTTGTCCGTGGCATGCAGCCGAGTTTGAAATCCCCACCGGGAAGTTGCTCTGTGCCCCGGGAACTCGCGACGTACAAACCTATCCGGTGACAATCGACGGCGATGATGTGATGGTCGATATCGATTGACATCGCCCACGCAGCAACCTGTCCGATTCGAATGCCAATCCGTCTCCCTTAACACACTACAGCACCATTGGTATCACACGGACAACATTGCTGTTTCTCCTTTGGACCGCTCCATCAGGATGGGATACCAAGATGCTGCATTGCTGAATCAGTTCCGTGAAGGATACGTCTAATCGGATTGCAGGATCAAGGCACTTTGAGTCACCTGCTACACGAAGCAATTCACTGGCGCGAGCTGCGTGCCTCTCCACTCCCGCCCAACTCCTTTGACGAGCCTTCACGCCAGCGGCAGCTAGTTTGATCAGCCCTTTGCACAGGACGGCGGTTGGTGAAGTGCGGCCAAAGGCGTGCCAGATCGCTTCCCAAGCTTCATGGGATTCCCAGTAGTAGCCATGATTGAATAAGTCAACCGCCCGGTCGTGTAGTTCTCGTATCGCCGTTTTGTCCTCAGCATTCACGTTCGGTTCCGGCTTACCAAAGCTGTGACCTGCTGGATTGCTTCTTGGATGCGGGAACTGGTTGGGAACATAGCTGTAGGCTGGGAACGGGGTTGTCGTGCGGCGTGATGGCATCGGTGGCAGCCCCGCGGGATCATACATCGTCAATGCTGATCCTGAGTTTTCGGTGTTTCAATCATTTCGGTTACAGGGATCGCAATGGTCAGTGCCGAGATTCGAGCCTCATTGCTGCTACGCCGGCGCACATGGCATTTCAAACACTCCGACCTTAGTTGAATTGCTCCGGCGTAATGGTATGTGCTCTCGTCGATGGACTCATAGGTTTTCTCTCCTGTTGACAACGTTTTGACTGCCGCATGTTCAAACTCCGTCTCTGCATCGTGATCGATATTCAATGTATCCGCGTTGACGGTTAGCCACTTGACTTTCACCCCTTGGCTCTTATTCAATTCGATGAAGACATCTTCGAGTGACCGTGACGGAATCGCAAAGGCATTGTCGTCGTCGAAAAAATCACGGTGCATTACCTGTAGCGATCCATTGATCGTCTCGAATAACAATCTCGCTCGAACCTTGGCTTCTGTTTGAGAAGTTGGGGGACTGGGGGCCACGGCAGGACTTTGTGGCGGATCTTCGCTGATCGCGAATAGCGAAACACCACTGACAAATACCCACAATCCCCATCGCAAACCAATCATATTGAATTCTCGCAAAACAGTTCTCCTTCGCCAGCACACTCCTTCGCCAGCACATCTATTTTTAAACGAAGCGGATGAGCCAAGACGAGCGCTTTTTCGTCGTGCACTGTTTGCAGCGATACCACGCCTAAAGGCTGCCAACCTTCTGTCGGGCGACGTGCTGAAGCACCTCTTCAACCAATGCGTCAAAGTCTTCGCCGGTTGGTGCATCCGCTTTCTTCTTGATCCCAAAATCATACAGCCGAATATGGACATCAACGTGCTCTCGAACCTGATCGAATACGCCGAGTGAGCAATGGATCGGACAGCCGTCGATCACCCACACTTCACGCTCGCTAAGCTTCTTCAGAAACAATGGTTTTGCAGCGCCGACGCCAGCCAAACAGGACATCTCGGCGACACCTCTGCGATCGAGTTCCACCGCAATGCTATTGGCTAATTGGCCCGCGTTGGAGCATCCGGAACAGGCGAACAGAATTGGAATTGTGTTGGGCATCGGTTTGTATTGCAGAAGCGAGGCTTTTGCCGATTCACGAAGATTCTTCCCATGGCAGAAGTCGGCGAAAGTCTAGATCCCTTGTGAAAGTCACCTCAAGCGATAGATCGCCCAGAGTGCTGGCAGGCGACGAGCCAACACCACGAGTGTGCCCCAATCACCGTCCAGGTAGACGTGTTGTGTTTCGATACCCGAATGTAGAGATGTCGAACCTGCATGTCAATGTGTATGTTTGTCCTTTTTTTCTCATGGTCTACTCGCTACAATCCAAACATGGACTGCGATCAAAGTACAACGATCCCCGATTGGATCATCGAGCACCCCGAGACGACGGGAGTGTTTAGCGAACTTGGGCTTGATGTAAGCTGCGGGGGAAAGTCGCTAGAGTATGTCTGCTTCCAAAATGGGCTTGACGTCGAAGCTGTCTTGCAGCGGCTTCGTGAGGTGATCGAAGACAGGAGGTGATCGAAGAAGAACGCTTTGTCACAACGAAGAATGAGGGTAAGAACCTTTCGTGGCCGTGGCTTCCCGCCGCAGCTTACTAGGGTAGCTTCCAGTCGCAGTTTCAGTTGCAGCTTCCAGTTGCAGCTTACTGGGGCAAGGTGCCCCAGCCACTATCTTGCCAAGCCTAAAATCATGCTGTGACAAACCGTTCGTTGGAGTCTCGTGTTGCGTCAAGGTCTCGTCCACTGCGACCAACCTTAATTGTTGATATTGACGCAGCACTAGGTTTGGATCTGATGTAAATCTGGGGCCCCACATTCGTAGGGGTCCTCGGGATCGACGATCGGTTTCAGATGGCCTTCGGGTAACGGATCGATTGGCCAGTTGTGTAGCTCGGTCAGTGAATGCCACAAAACCGTGACCCACTGTGCGACGGCGGCGAAGTACTCCAACTGAGTCTCTTCGCACATCATCCAACATGCCGCCGGCAACCAATCGTGAACGTGATCGCAGGTGTACTTGCCAAGCGCTTCGGTAACGATCTCGTAGCTCGCTTCATCGGGTGCTCTTGACGCGAGTGCCAATAGCATCGCAACAAACTCGAGTTGACAAAGTAGATGATCGGGGCGTTCGCCGTGTTTTGAGCCGCTTTGGAATCCGAACGCTCGGTAGAATCCACACAAGTCGCCGAGGATTTTGCCTTTGTCTCGGCGGATGTACGATGCTTGGTTCAAAGGGCAAGCGACAGCACCGTCAAACAATCGCGAATATTCATCGCACCATGCACTTTTCTCAAGTTTACGCCCACAGCGAACCACATCCGCAAACGCCGCTCGCGGACTTGGGCGTTTTGCGGGTTCCTCCGGATTGTCTGCTGTACGGCCGAGGGCAACTTGCAATAAATCGTCGAGTAGCGGACTGGGTAATTCGTACCAAGGCGATTCAGCGGCGTCGGCAAGCAATGGCGACTGCAACATCTCCACCGTTATTAGTACCAAGTCGGCTTGCGCCGCAAGTTTGACAGAGTCAATTTTCACGGATCAATCCTCATAGGTACCCAATTGGTAATATTCTTGCGTCCACCACGATTGTTGGCGGTTCCATCCCAAACGGCGAAGGCAATTAGTTGCTGTTGAGGGTTCTCATTGAACCGGACAACAAGCGGGTCGGTGCTATTGATAGGTCGGTCAATGACTACATACCAGCGACCCTCTTTCCAGGCCCCACGGCCTTGACTTGGGGTGTCAGCAACATGCGTGGCACTACCGAAGCCGTGGGCAGTCAATTCTTCAATCGGGCTTTTGCGATTCCAGTCGGACATCGGGTTGCCCGCGGCTGCGGCGACCATGTATTGCCTGGCCTCGGGGTTGTTCAAACCTTCGGTTACGCTGTTGGGATTCTTGCCCTTGGAGAACCAGTACAAGTCGACATCCGCGTTTGGTTGGATTTGTGCCAAGTCTTGAAAACCTTCGTCAATGTCCTTTTGCCAGGTTGCTTTCCAGTGCAACATTCGCACCGGCATTTTGGGGCCGCCCATCGTGTAGGGAGCTCCCTCGGTGAGCGGGAACTGCATCGCGACGGCGTCGGAAAATTGGCCGACATCACTCCGCTCGGCAATCTCGGCCTTGTCCCAGCTGACACGCCAGACGTAGCGGTTTGCATCGTGAACCGCCTGTACTTTCACTGACGAAACGCTGCCGGCCGCCAGCATCGGTTGAGCGACTTGCTGCGGCAGCATGGCAACGTCCGAAGCAGCGATCTTGTCCCAGAACGGGTCGAGTGGATTGTCGATCGATGGGGCCAAGTCGACTTTTGTGATCTTCACTTCTGCCGGAGGATCTTCCGCAGCTGTCGTGGCCGCTACCGCACCGCTTGCCGCTACCGCACCGCTTGCCGATGCGGCAGCCGTTGCCGATGCGGCGCGCGAGCCATCGTCTGCGGAGGGGACCACCACCACGACGGGCCGCCGAGTGGCGATGAACAGCGACGCGATCATGGTGAGCAGAATCAATACCGCGCCACCGATGACGCCGATCAGCATGCGATTGTTATCTTGAGTGCGATTCATGATATTTTGAAAAAGGGGGGCTCAGGAGGGTGGCTGTGGCTTCTAGCCGCAGTAAATCAACAATAACTGGAGCTCGAAGCCCCAGTCACAACAAATCACGCGGTGTTGTGCCGATACGCATCGTTCTTTTCGTCATAATGTTTGCGGTAGTACGTTGGCTCGGTAAACGGCACTCGCACGACCTCCTTTCCATCAACGTCCCAGCCGACCGCTTCGTCGCCTTGGACTTCATAACGCTCGATGATCCGTGGACTCGCTCCGAACAACATCAACGCACCTAGCAGCTGTTTGTCATCCTTCAAGTTGCGGTACATCTCTTTAGCCTCTTCCACCCCAGGTCCAAACAACTGCTCCAAGAATGGATCAGGCACATGCACAGGAGGGATGTAGAACACGTTTGGTCCCGTTCCAAATTGTGGATAACACGGCAACGCTAACTTGCGAATCTTGATGATGTAGTCCAGCGGGTTGTCTTCTCGCGGTTTCTCTTGGGTGGTCAAAAAGCCATGCAACCGAATCTTTCCGATGCACGACTCAACGCACAGCGCCACATCACCCTGTTCGACGCGTGGAAAGCATCCAATGCATTTTTCACTCGCTCGGTTAATGACGTTGTAAAAAACTTTCTTATACGGACACGCTTGCACGCATTCCTGATACCCACGACACCGCTCTTGGTCGACCAATACGATGCCGTCTTCTTCTCTCTTGTAGATGGCTTTACGAGGGCAAGCCGCTAAGCAAGCGGGGGAGTCGCAGTGATTGCAAATTCGAGCCAGATAGAACATCCATCCTTCGTGCGTGCCGTCGAAGTGAGAGCCGAGATCGATCATTTTCGACAGTTCATCTTCGCCCAGGTTTGGTGATGCGTAGTCACGCTCGGATGGCATGTGCCCAGCGGGAGGCGTGCCTTCACCGTCTTTCTCAAAGATCGTGATCGAGTATAGTTTCTTGCCGTCCCAGGTCGCGGGACCGCACTTGTCCATCAGCCGATGATCCCAGCCTTGCGGGTAGCCACCGTACGGTTTCGTTTCGACGTTGTTCCAGAAAATCGTCTCTTCACCCTTGCCGCTGGTCCAGGCTGTTTTGCAGGCAACGGTGCAGGTTTGGCACTCGATACACTTGTTGGTGTCGAAGACATAAGCGACTTGCTTCTTTGGAGGCGGAGCGTCGTAGGGGTATTCTTGTTCGCGACCGATATGCCAGTTGAATCGTTTGACCATCGTCGTGGTTTCCTTGGTTGGAGTCATCGTGACTGGGGCTTCTAGCCCCAGCCGGAAGTTTCTTTGTTTAACGATGAGCCGCAGGCGTAGGCGAACGCCGCAAAACCCGGTCGCCTATCGGCTTGGCGTTAAACGAGTTATGTCAAAGTCGCTGCGGCTAGAAGCCACCGCCACGTTAAGCTTTCTTGCAAAATTCACCCGCAATAAACTGCTTGAGCAAACGCTTTGAAGGCGGAGCGTCGTAGGGGTATTCTTGTTCGCGACCGATATGCCAGTTGAATCGTTTGACCATCGTCGTGGGTTCCTTGGTTGGAATCATCGTGACTGGGGCTTCTAGCCCCAGCCGGAAGTTTCTTTGTTTAACGATGAGCCGCAGGCGTAGGCGAACGCCGCAAAACCCGGTCGCCTATCGGCATGGCGTTAAACGAGTTATTTCAAAGTCGCTGCGGCTAGAAGCCACCGCCACGTTAAGCTTTCTTGCAAAATTCACCCGCAATAAACTGCTTGAGCAAATCGCTTTCGTACGTTGGGCGTAAGCCGAGCGATGCGGGACGCCACAAGCCTTTTCCGCCGACGCCGCCTGGTTCTGCTCTCGTAATACGCACCATCGCTTCCCGCGGCGCGCCCGTTGGACAGTGCACGTCTGGCACAAATCCTTTCGCCATGTCTTGCGTCAACATTTCTTTCACGTTCAATGTGTCGGTCATCCAAGTTGGCTTGATAAACCCGCGAGTACAACTCTGGTGACTGCCGTGTCGAAACAATGCCTTGTACTTCGTCGTCGGTGATTGAGCCAACCCGTTGGCATTCTCTTTCTGTCCTTTCACCGTTCCAAACGAAGCGCCATGAGCGTTATGCCACATGCGAGTCACTCCCCGAGGTGTCCCAGGGTAGTACCGAGCACGAGCCATCAAGCGTGCCACCTCATAAGCATCCGGTCGCTTCTCCCAACCATGGAAGGGACGATCTTTTGGGTCCGCGTCGATCCAAACATAATCGCCTTCTTCAATGCCCAATCCTTTCGCGTCCAGCGGATGCATGTCGATATACATTTCACCCACCATCGGCATCCGGCGATCTTCGCGGTTCATGTCACCGAAGGGGCCAAACCAAACCGCGATGATGTCAACATCCGTCGGCGTCGTGTGAGCACCATGACGATACTTAGGCGTGTGGAAGACGAACTCGTAACCATATTTCTTTAGCGGATGCTCCGTCTGCAATAGTTCGTCCACTGAGCGTATTACATGCCGTGCCTGGCGAGCATCACCGGACAAGTCGTCTCGTAACGCACCGTAGTCCTCTGGCGTCTTCGGTCGCAGCAGCGGGTGGGACTCGGCCACGATCACATTCGGTTCATAGTGAGTCGAGTCGATCGGTTCGCGATGCACAATGATGTTCTCGCCACTGTCGATGAACTCGGGTTCGTCGCGATAAAATTCCAAGCGTCCGGTGCGAGTGTACCAAGGCTTGCTTTCGACGGACTGTTCCCAACCGCCGATCTTCGGATACGTCCGTGTTTCCATGATCGTAGGGATTCCATCGTTCGCTTTCGCCTCGAGGTTCTCGATCTTGTAGCCGCGTGTCATGTTCGAATGATCGAGGATACGTTGCAAGTAAGGCCGTGAAGTGCCGTCATGGATGAATTGCCAGTAGTCCTTCATTCGCGGTTCGCCGACCAAATCGCCAATCGCATTGCACAAGCCAGCGGCCACTTCGATATCGCCACGAGTGTCATGGATGCGCGGCAGCGGCGTGGCAGGGAAGATGTACAAAAAAGGATTCGTGACACTGATTGTCATATCCGGATACTTCATCTCGGCCCAGCTATCGACTGGGAAAACCACGTCTGCGTACTCGCAACTTGCCGTCCACCACCATTCGTTTACGCCGATGTACTCGACCTTGCGAATCGTGTTCATCACGGTCTCGTAATGCCCCTTGGCGTTCCCGATCAACGAGTTTGAGTTCGACACGTGAATCGACTTCGACGGCGTCGGCATGTGTGTTTTGCCAGTCAACACGGCCTTTCCGTAACGCAGAATGGAGTCCCCATGATTGAAGTAATGTACCGACTCGCCACGAAAGTACTTCTTTAGGTTGGTTACCGGCTTCGCTGAATCAAGTTGCGGTTCGAACGGGTTTTCGGCAATGTATTGACCAAGTCCGCTAAAGAACGCCGCTCGATAATTGCCTGCGTACGAGCCGACGTTGCCGCCAACGAACCCGACATTGCGAGTCAACGCAGCGATCAGGAACACCGCACGGTCTTTCAGGTCGCTATTGAAATACTGGTTCGGCCCCATCCCCAAGCAAAACGACGTTTTCTCAGGGTTTGCTGCAATCTCTTTCGCCAACGAGCGTATCGCATCCGCTGGAGCCCACGTCAACTTCTCCACTTTCTCAGGTGTATACGAACCGTCCAACATCTCCTTGGTCACATCGTAAACCGTCCGGCACTGGATTGTTGAACCATCGACCAACTTGACATCAAACGTGCCCGTCAACGTCGGCTTGACACCCGTTTCGGTAAAGAACTTGCCGACCAAGTCACGGTTGGTACCCGCCGGAGCCTGCTTGGCCGAGTCCCACAACACATAGTCGCCCCACTCTTCGCGGCGCTCGCTCGTCATGATCTGTGACGGCTGTGCATAAGGCTTCGGCGATTTCTCCCCTGGCTTCGTGACCACCACCCCGTTGCTTAGCTCCACCGACTTGTAGTCAGGGAACACCTCGGCGGCTTGTAGCATCTTGCCGTTGTCCATCCGCACAAGCAGTGGCAAATCGGTGTGACTCATCACATACTGTTCGTCGAACAGGTTTTCTTCCATCACGACTTGAGCCAACCCGAGTGCAAGAGCTGGCGTCGTTCCCGGTCGTACGATGAACGCCTCGTCCGCTTTGCACGTCGTCGCTGAATACTCAGCCGCAATCACGACGACTTTCGAGCCTTTCATTCGGGCTTCGGTCAACCAATGAGCGTCGGGCATCTTGGTGCAGACCCAGTTCATCCCCCAAACGAGAATCAAGTTGGATTTTTCAACATTGCAAAGATCAAAGTCGACGGTTTGTTGACCGGTAACCATCGGATGTCCAGGCGGCAAATCGGTATGCCACGAATAGTTGTCCCAACCGCGACCGCCAATCGCGTCATCCGGCTCAACGCCGCGAACCTTGTGGTCCAACAGTGCCATCGAATTGGCCATCCGGTACTGGGCGAAAATCCGAGTCGCACCAAGAGCAGCCATACCGCCACGGAATTTTAGCGTTTGCGTGCCAGCCCCATCGGTCGCCTCGACCATCAGCGGATCGTAGCCTTGTGCCAGCAACCGCTTTTGCCCATCGTCACCCGAATAGGTTTCCGCGATATTCGTCATCGCTTGAGCGGAATACTTGAACGCCTCATCCCAAGAAACGGGAATCCATGGATCCCGACCACGATTCAGGTAGCGATCCGCGTCAACAGCACCGGATTCCGGATCACGAGGAAAACCTGCGTCCACCCATTCCTTGAACCCCTTGCGGACCATTGGCTTCTTACAGCGACGGTCACCGTAGAAGCGGCGAACCAATGCCAGACCTTTTTGGCACACGCGTGGGTCCCAACGCTGACTCGACCGATTGCCTTGCAGGTCGGTCGCTTTCGAGAATCCAAACGTGGGGCTGATCCGCGTCACCACACCGTTCTTGATGTGTGCGTTTAGAAGACAGTTGTGCGTGTCATTGGGGGCGCACAAGAAGACGAACGAAGAGTCCGACTTATAGAGATCGCGATAGAGTTGTTCCCAATCGCGATTCGGGTAGCTGCCCAGCGGATTCTCAACCGTCAACGGCTCGATATTTTGAACCGCCCCGTGCGCCCATTGGTTCACCGTCGCCGCGGTAGCCCCGGCAAGAGTCAATCGAAACAGAAACGCACGGCGACTCGCCTTGCCAGCAGTGGGCTGCGTTTGATCGGCGTGATCAGGCCCAGTGTAATCAGGCCCAGTGTAATCAGGCCCAGTGTTCTCGAAACAATCCGACATGATGATCCTCTCCGGTTCCCAGGACTCAACGTGGCTGGGGCTTCCAGCCGCAGATCTGCTATCAACATCACTGCGGCTGGAAGCCACAGCCACGAAAGACCAAGCCAATTCGGCAAACACGAAATCAAGACACGGAATTCGTGAATAGTGAGATTAGAGCACAGCGAGATGGTCCGTCAAGCGACTTTTGCAGAAAAAATGTGATTGGAAACCGATTGAACCGCGATTCCCAGCAATGTGCTTCCGCGGTCGTTATGTACCAAACGATCGTCGCCCAGCAAACGACGATGGGGTACGCGGGCGCGAGCACTCAACCGCCCCCTCCCCTTCTACCCCTGCCGCTCTCCCCTGTACGGAGGGTTTGGCAGGCGTTACATTGGGACGTCGTGGGCGCCATAGGTGTAGCCCCACTTTTGTGCCCCGGTCCTTGGAGATAGAGTGCTTGACTTTGAAAAAACGCTGGCAACCAAAACAACACCTACTATCAAGTCGGTTATCGTGTGGGCGATGGTTGCATTGCTTATGGTTGCTCAATCACGCGGCGCTTCTGCGGCCGTGAGCATTGAACTCACAGCACGCGAGCAACCAAGTGGAACGCTTTACTCTTGGAGTGCGTATGATTATTTTGACGCGTCAGAACAAGTTCAAAGCGTCGCGGTCATTGCGCCTTCAGGTGGTAACTTTGGGGGATCCTTCGGTTCCTACGCCGACTTAGTCACGGCAGTCGAGGGAACGTGGGAGATCTTCGTCGAGTTCGCTGATAAGCCGTCCGAGACGCTGTATTTTGACTTTCTGACACTGCCCACCAGCTTTCCGATTGCGTCGGCACCTCTGATCGTTAGTCCGGTACAAGACGCTACCGTGTTGTCAGGGCAAGCTTTCTTTCCTGTGCTGGATGCTTCGACGATTGATCCAGACGGTTATCTGAGTAGGTACTATCTCAACGCTCAAAACGCTGATGCAAACTTCGAAAATGGCGGTCTGCATAATGGGTTTAGTGTGACACTTGATCCAGGGTTCACCGAGACGGAGTTCCGGTTCGGCTACTCGAATGTTGTCCAAGCCGATGGGCTGGAATCAAACTTGGTCGGAGATCAAAGGCTGTTGGGCGAAATTTTCTATTGGTACACCTCCCAAGATCGCACGATCACGGTTTCTTCGGTTCCGGAACCGGCTTCGCTGGCCGCTTTGCTTTGCGTCGGAGCCATCGGAATGTTGCGGCGTCGGCGGCGTTCGTAAAGGCAGGGTTCTCAGTGTTGGCATTTGCAATTCAATGACCCGCTCTTGCCGCTTGCCCGATCAGCGGACAACGCGTTAACGAAGTTGAGGCTCGAGTCAACTTCCATGTTGACGTCGATAGGTTTGCAACCGATGTGCTACCAAGAGTCGAATGTGACGCAGTTTGGTTGACCATACCGGCATTGTCCAGATGACCACCGAACTCTTTCGTTTGCGACGATCGGATGTCGAATGTAGCGCCAGTCGCTGTGGTCCAGTCAATCCCTGACATACGACCTCCGTCCCACTGCTGTCGATCGAGGATCGTGCTCACGCCGTTGGAGTCGAGGTCCCTCCGATCCGTGTCGATATTGTCGATCTGCAATGTGCCGATTTAGATGCCGCAGCCCACCTGCGGGTTCGCGCTGTTGATGGCCAGTTGTTTGCGTGCAATATGTAATTCAACTCTCGTGTCCGAACCGATCGCTACGACCACATCGTGATCGATCGTCACTTGATCCGACGAGCCTGGAGCCTTGGGTAACTCCCTCATCAGCCCCGTTTGTTGGCTCGCGTCAACTGCCGTCTGAATCCATGTTCCAAATGTAAGCGTCCAACGGCATTCACGGCGCTAGCCCGAAATAATCATTGGCCGTTTTGGCGTTTGCCACGGTTCCGTGATTGGTTGTATGAACCGTGGCTAACGCCAAGGCTACTGTTCCGCTTGCTGCTGGAAGCTGCCGAGGTCGTAGTTGTGCGATGCGTTGACTTGCGAGTAGATCAGGATGCTGATTAGCAGGATCATCAATCCAGCAAGCCCGATGACTAAATTGCGGTTGGTTGTGTTCATTCTTATGGTCTCTCTTGCTCGGCCTCGGCCCGTTCATCGTGTCTGTGGCTTCCAGCCGCAGTGCATGAACAGCGAGGGTGCATGGAAAGCCAGAACTGCGGCTGGAAGCCATGCTTGCAACGGTTTTGCTGCCGCACGTGCATTGGAGTTGCAACGAAAGCCAGAACTGCGGCTGGAAGCCACAGCCACGAAAAATCTCGCAAGGCCTGTTGCACAACAGCGAATTAAAGACTAACATATCGTGAATCAAGCGACAAGGTCGCTGTTTTGGCTTTTGCAAAATCGTATGAATTGAGTCGGATTTGATGAGTGGCAGCGCAGCTAGCACGGACCCTACGACGGGTTTCACCAGCGGTCGACTTGCGATGACCGATTGGTTGTTCGCGCCGATCGCCGCGTTGCTGTTGCTGTTCTGCACGTTGTTGGGGTTGCTCGTTGTTGTTTATTCCGCGTATGCCGGTGCGGAAGCCGACGTGGTTGGCCGGGCATTGGATCGTGGCTGGGCAATCATTTCCGTGGTGGCGATGAGTTGGGCTGTCTTGAATCTGTATTGGTCGCGGATCGCATTTCGGCATTCCAATGCGACTGCTTTATACAGCCATTTTTCGATCGTGATTGGCTGTGGTTTGATCGCGTTGGGCATCCATACGGTGTTGTTCGCTCGAGCTTTTGCGACCGGGCCGATTGTGATGGATGTTTCGAAGCGAAACACGGGCGATGCTGGATCATTCGATGCGGTGGTTCCCGTGGCGACGACGGAAGGTAACGCAGAAGAAGGCCAGAAGATCTTTTCGACGACCTGCATCACTTGCCATGGGCCCACCGGTGACGGGATCGCCAATCTCGCTCCATCGCTTCGTGGTAGCGAGTTTATCGCGACGGCCGATGACGCCGCCGTAGCGGGTGTGATTCGTTTGGGCCGAGCGGCGACCGACCCAAACAATCAATCAAAAAAGGTCATGCCGGCTCGTGGCGGCAACCCATTCTTGGGCGACGATAAAATTGTTCATTTGGTGGCGTTCATTCGAGAAGTGCAGAAAGGTGGCGCGCCAGCGGCGGCAACCGGAGACCCGAATGCGCCGCCGGCTCCGTTGGCGAAGTGGGTTGTTCCCGCGGGACCGGCGCCGCCAGCGGGGATGATTGATCTTGATAATCGCAGTGATGTTGGCGATGCGAAGTCGTTTGCACTGCAAAGTAAATTGCGGCGTCAATTGCTGCTACAGTCGCTATCGCTTGGACTGACAGGGATTCACGGGCTGTTGCTTTTTGGAGTGATGGTCGCATCGAGCAATGTGTTGTTGCGAAGGCTGCTGGGTAGTTCTGCGAAAGAGAACTCCGTGACGGGCGAACGGCCGTGGTGGGATTTTGCTGCCTGGGGTTGGATCGTGGCAACCGGGGCGTGGTTGGTTGTGTTTGTGTTCGGATTTATGCGTTTGTAGTCGTGGCTGTGGCTTCCAGCCGCAGTGACATGTAAATGCTGGGGCTAGAAGCCCCAGTCACACCAATCGTGTCTGTGGCTTCCAGCCGCAGCGATATTAAATACTGGGGCTAGAAGCCCCAGTCACACCAATCGTGTCTGTGGCTTCCAGCCGCAGCGATATTTAAATACTGGGGCTAGAAGCCCCAGTCACAACAATCGTGTCTGTGGCTTCCAGCCGCAGTGACATTTAAATACTGGGGCTAGAAGCCCCAGTCACACCAATCGTGTCTGTGGCTTCCAGCCGCAGCGATATTTAAATGCTGGGGCTAGAAGCCCCAGTCACAAAAATCGTGTCTGTGGCTTCCAGCCGCAGTAGGTAACAAGTTCGGCTGGGGCTGGATGCTCCGGTTATGTTGGGAAAGGCAAGGCATCATGGTTGAAGCATCCGAAGGTGACCCGATCGAAGGCGATCGTTTCCATTTTCCACGGTGGGCGAACTATCTATTTCCGACGACATTGATTGTCGCGATCGGATTGTTGACCTACGTGCCGCTACTATTCACACTGCTGATCTCGCCCGAAACACGCTCTGTGGGCTATCAACCGAAACAGCCGATCGCGTTTTCACATGCCATTCACGTCGGCAAAATGCAAATGGATTGCCGCTATTGTCACAGCACCGTCGAAACCGCATCCTTTGCAGCTATCCCTCCAACGCAAACCTGCTTGAACTGTCACGCGTCGATCAAATCCGAAAGTGAATTGCTGAAGCCGATGCGAGACAGTTTTGAAAAGGCGACTCCGGTTTCCTGGACCAAAGTGCATGATCTGCCTGATTTTGTCTACTTCAATCATTCCGCACACGTCAATAAGGGAGTCGCCTGTGTGACGTGTCATGGCCAGATCAATGAGATGGAAGAGGTCGAGCAAGTTCAACCACTTTCGATGACTTGGTGTTTGGGATGCCATCGCAATCCCGAGCCGAACATTCGGCCGCTTAGCGAAGTGACCAACATGAACTGGGATGCAGTCAGTGCGACCGGAAAGACATCGGCCGAGTTGGGCAAAGAGCTTGCTTCTGAGTATCACGTTCAGTCCCCTCCATTCATGACGAGCTGTACCACATGTCACCGATAACACAGCCCGTGGCTATGGCTTCCAGCCGCAGCGAACGAAAAGCACAGGGGTTAGAAGCCCCAGTCACGAAAGGCCCCGAGTATTGGCGCAGCCTCGAACACTTGGCGGAGTCGCCCGAGGTCCAGCAATACATCGATGAGGAATTCCCGAGTCTCGCACAAGCGATCGCGAAGACCGACCGACGTCAGTTCATGCGGCTATTGGGAGCCTCATTCGCGCTAGCAGGCATCACCAGCGCCGGATGTCGCCGCTGGCCAACCGAAGAAGTGCGACCTCACACCTCGCGTCCCGAAGGCTTCACACCGGGAGTCGCTGAGTACTATGCGACCGCGATTGAACTAGACGGTGTTTCGACCGGAATTTTGGCCAAGAGCTACGACGGGCGACCGATCAAGATCGAAGGCAACCCCGATCATCCGTTTTCTCTCGGGGCCGCGAGTGCATTTGCACAAGCAAGCGTACTTGAGTGTTACGATCCCGATCGTAGTCGGCATGTTAAGTGGTTGGGGCTTCCAGCCCCAGCACTGCGGCTGGAAGCCACAGCCACAAAGACTTGGCAAGACTTCAGCGCTTTCGCGATGCCCCATTTCCAATCGCTCAAAATGTCACAAGGCGAAGGCTTGGCGTTGCTGGTTCAGCCGACCGCCAGTCCAACCATGAAACGGCTGATGGGCGAGCTGCAACAGACGATGCCGAAGGCGAAGGTATTCGAATACCAACCGCTCGCTCGCGACAACGAATTTGCGGGTTGCAGGGGTGCCTATGGGCAAGTGTTGCGATGTCAGTACGAGTTGCAAAAAGCGGACGTGATTCTGTCGTTCGACGCGGATCTACTTGGCAGTCATCCGGCGAGTTTGAAACTCGCCCGCGACTGGGCCGCTGGTCGTCGCTCGGTCGATCAAGGAAGAATGAACCGGCTTATCGTCGTCGAACCGACTATGTCGGTCACAGGCTCGGTCGCCGACGTTCGCTTGCCGATGAAGCCATCGCTGATCGAAAAGAGCGTCGCTTATCTGGCCTACCGTTTTGACATCCTATCGGAAAAGCCGGGCGGCTTGAGCAAAGAGGAAACAGCCGTTCTCGAACAGGCGGCTCTGGATATTCATAGAGCGGGTCCGTCGGGCGTCATCGCGATCGGGGCATCCCAGAGTGCCGCTGCGCATCAGTTGGTCTACGCGATTAACGAAAAACTCGGGTCCGTTGGGAATTGTATTTCGTATACCGAGGAGCACTTGGCTAGTGAAGCCGGTTCCATCAAGTCGCTTAGCGAACAGTTGCAAGGCAACGTTATCCACACTCTGGTCATCCTCGGCGGCAATCCGGTCTATGACTTGCCTGCTGATGCAACGCTAGATTTGACATCGACTGAATCACGCCCATTGACGTCGATTCACTTGAGTTTGCATGACAACGAAACCTCGGCTGTTTGTTCTTGGCATTTACCGGCTGCTCATTTCTTGGAAAGCTGGGGTGATGGTCGTGCTTGGGATGGAACGTATACGTTACAGCAACCGTTGATATTGCCTTTGTTTGATGGGAAATCAGCGATCGAGTTGATGGCCATGATGCTGGGCCAACCCCGTCCCGATGGTAGGAAGTTGGTGCGGGGCACGTTTGACGAATTGTTCAGCGGTGCAAGTGATCGCGATTGGGAAACGGCACTGCACGCTGGGGTGAAGAAGGGGAGTCAATTTGTAGCGGTGAGTCCGCAGCTCCGTGGTGGTGGCTTCCAACCGCCGATGGGAAAGTCAAGGGACACTGTGGCTGGAAGCCACAGCTACGAGATTCGTTTTGTCGCCGATTCAAAAACTCTCGACGGTCGATTCGCCAACAACGCTTGGCTGCAAGAACTACCGGAACCACTCACGAAACTGACCTGGGACAACGCCGCACTGATCAGCCAAACGGATGCGGAATCATTGGGCGTTGTAACAGGTGACGTGATTCGAATCGCGAACCAGGATACACAAATCGAAATCGCGGCATACATCATGCCGGGGCAGGCTATTGGTTGCATCACCTTGCCGCTTGGCTACGGGCGAACGCGAGCCGGGCATATCGGAAACGGTGTTGGCGTTGATGTTTACCCAATTCGCACCAGCGATTCAAGCTACACCGCGACGGATTGTGAAGTCACAAAGACAGGCCAGCAATACCAATTGGTGTCCACGCAAGTGCATCATTTGCTGGACGCGGTCGGTGAAGCGGCATTGCAAAAGCGGATCGGGCCGAAGGGCAAACCGGGGATGATCGTTCACGAAGCGCTCTTGGCAGACTTTCAACGTGATCGTCATGCGGTACATGGCGATGCACATGCCGTTCACGAGGCACCGCTTTACGATCTGCCCCATGGCTTCGATTCACCTCACAAATGGGGCATGGCGATTGACCTGAACGCCTGCATCGGATGCAGTGGTTGTGTGGTGGCTTGTCAGGCGGAGAACAATATTCCCGTTGTCGGCAAAGCGAATGTGGCTGTGAACCGCGAGATGCACTGGTTGCGAATCGACCGCTACTTCAAGGGCGATGCGCAGCAGCCGGAGGTGGTGCATTTGCCGATGGCGTGTGCACACTGCGAAAACGCACCTTGTGAGCAAGTGTGTCCCGTGGCCGCGACGGTGCATGATAGCGAAGGACTCAATTCGATGATTTACAACCGCTGCATCGGGACTCGCTATTGTGCAAACAATTGTCCCTTCAAAACACGGCGATTCAACTATTTTGACTATCAAGCTTCGGACCCACGAACGCCAGCCAAGCCGTGGCTGCAGATCCCCGATCAACAGCAAGTCGTGGAGATATCGCCGCTGAAAAAGATGGTGCATAACCCCGAAGTGACGGTTCGAATGCGCGGCGTGATGGAAAAATGTACGTTCTGTGTCCAGAGGATTGTGGACGCAAGGATTCATGCGAAGAACGATAATGCACAAGGGATGCGGGATTCGGATTTGGTTGCCGACGGCGAAGTGAAGACAGCCTGCCAAGCAACTTGTCCTACCGAAGCGATCGTGTTCGGAGATTTGAACGATCCACAATCGGAGGTGTCGAAGGCGAAAGAGAACGTTCGCAACTACGAGATATTGGAAGAGTTGAATTTGGGAGCGAGGACAACCTATTTGGCCAAAGTAAGGAATCGACCCGTGACTGGGGCTTCGAGCCCCAGTTTCAGTGAACGAACTGCGGCTGGAAGCCACAGCCACGGAGAAACACCATGAGCACCACGACCGACACCGCCTCCCTTTCCCAATGGGAACTGCAACCGAACAACCCCAGCGAACGGGTTCCGCTGGTGCTTGGCGACAACGATTTTACCTCGGTCACTGACACGGTTACTGAACTCGCCCTGCGCCGCACTCCGCAAATGTGGTATGTCGCCTTCGCTTGTTCACTCGCCCTACTCTCAATCCTGATCGTCACGGTTGGCTACCTACTAACCACTGGCGTCGGCGTGTGGGGCAATAACAATGCCGTCAGTTGGGGGTTCCCGATCGTCAACTTCGTTTTCTGGGTTGGTATTGGGCATGCTGGAACGCTGATCTCTGCGATTTTATTTCTGCTGCGGCAAAATTGGCGTACTGGGATCAACCGGTTTGCGGAGGCGATGACGATCTTTGCCGTTTGTTGTGCGGGCCTTTTTCCTGGAATCCATGTTGGACGAATCTGGCTCGCCTACTGGTTGGCTCCTTATCCGAATGAACTGGGCATGTGGCCTCAAGCTCGCAGTCCGCTATTGTGGGACGTCTTCGCCGTTAGCACTTACGCGACCGTTTCGCTGATGTTCTGGTATATGGGGATGATCCCCGATTTGGCGACACTGCGTGACCGAGCCAAAAATCGTTTCGCACAGGTCGCTTACGGTATATTCGCGTTGGGCTGGAACGGATCGAACCGTCACTGGTTGAGATTCGAGAAAGCCTATTTGCTCTTGGCTGCTCTGGCGACACCGCTGGTGTTGAGCGTCCATAGTGTGGTTTCGTTCGACTTTGCAACGTCGCAGCTTCCCGGTTGGCACACAACGATCTTCCCGCCTTACTTCGTCGCCGGTGCT
Source organism: Novipirellula aureliae (assembly GCF_007860185.1). Lineage (NCBI taxonomy): Bacteria > Pseudomonadati > Planctomycetota > Planctomycetia > Pirellulales > Pirellulaceae > Novipirellula > Novipirellula aureliae. The sequence continues at coordinate 1,258,389 of NZ_SJPY01000001.1, read as the reverse complement.
GTGTTCGGCGGTTTCGCGATGGTGTTGGTGCTTTCGATTCCAGCGCGCGAGTGGTTCGGATTGCGAAATTTGATCACGCATCGGCATATCGAGAACATGGCCAAGGTGATGTTGGGGACCGGGATGATTGTGGCTTATGCCTACTCCGTCGAATTTTTCACGGCGTGGTACAGCAAGCATCACTACGAGCAATTCGTGTTCATGAACCGGCCGATGGGACCGTATTGGTGGGCGTTTTGGCTGATGGTTTGTTGCAATGTTGTTGCACCGCAAGCGTTATGGTTTAGCTGGATACGCCAGCGAGTGTGGATGATTTTCCTGGTCGCGGTTCTAGTCAACATCGGCATGTGGTTCGAGCGATTCGTGATCGTTGTCACATCGTTGCATCGCGATTTCCTGCCGTCTAGCTGGGCGATGTTCTCGCCGACCTGGGTTGACCTGCTCATGTTGCTGGGCAGCTTCGGCTTGTTTTTCACGCTGTTCCTATTGTTCTGCCGCTACTTACCCATGGTGGCGATGGCGGAAGTCAAAACGGTGATGCCGCAAGCGCATGGCGAAGAGCATGGTGTTCGGTTCGATTACCAACCGGACCCGGACACCCCCGAAGAATTGAGACGAGGACATTGGTTTACCTAAGTGTCTGTGGCTTCAAGCCGCAGCGAAAAAGAAACGTGTCTGTGGCTTCTAGCCGCAGCGAAAAAGAAACGTGTCTGTGGCTTCCAGCCGCAGTGAAAAAGAAACGTGTCTGTGGCTTCCAGCCGCAGCGAAAAAGAAACGTGTCTGTGGCTTCTAGCCGCAGCGAAAAAAAAACGTGTCTGTGGCTTCCAGCCGCAGCGAAAAAGAAAGCGACTGGGGCTAGAAGCCCCAGCCACGGAAACAAACAAATGAGTGAACAGAAACCCTACGCCCTAATCGCCGAGTTCGACTCGGTTGCCACGATCATGCGGGCTGCCGAGAAAGTTCGTGACGCGGACTACATGATCTGGGACGTGCATAGCCCGATGCCGATTCATGGGATCAATAAATCGATGGGTTTACCGCCAACGATTCTGCCGTGGATCACACTGGTCCACGGTCTTGCAGGCGCAGTCTTCGGACTACTGATGTGTTGGTGGATGAACGCAACGACGGTCCCGGGTTTATCGCCGAGTGTACAAGGCTATGAGTTTATGATTAGCGGTAAGCCAACCTTCAGTTTACCTGCGAACATTCCAATCATCTTCGAGACCACTGTGCTGTTCGCTGCGATTGGTACGGTGTTGGGGATGTTGGGGCTGAACAAGCTGCCGATGCTTTACAACCCGCTCAGCAAGAGTCGTCGGTTCTTGCGTGCCACGTCGGATCGGTTCTTTATTGTGATTGAAGCGGAAGACAAGCATTTCGAGTTAGAAAAGACGAAAGCGTTTCTCGAGTCCCTCGGCCCGACCGCGATCGAAGTGGTAATAGAGGATTAGACGATGCCGACCTATCAAGAAGAGAAATTCCCGATTCCAACGCCAGGGCGATTGGCAAAGGAGCTTCGTCTGCGGCGTCCGCCCTGGTGGATGGTCGTGGCACTGCTTCTGGCAGTGATTGGCACCTGGATTCCATTAGCGTGGATTGGATACATCCGCACGACGAAAAGCCGCAGTCCACGAGTGCATATCTTTCAAGATATGGACAAACAGGCCAAGTTCGCAGCTCAGTCGTCACATCCATGGTTTGTCGATGGGCGGGCGATGCGACAACCCGTGGAAGGCACCGTTGCGCGAGGCCATTTGCAGCACGATCCGCACTTTTTTGATGGATTTACGAAAGATGATTCAGGAGCGATCACTTATTTTACGTCGTTGCCATCGCAGCTTGTCGAAGAACAATCGTTGGTCGACCGAGGGTACCAGCGGTATCAGATCTTTTGTGCTGTATGCCACGGTGCATCTGGAACGGGCGATGGGTTAGTGAATCTAAGAGCGATTGAGTTGAAGGAAACGAAATGGGTTCCAGCAACAAACTTAATGACACAAGAGATACGCGACCGAGCCGACGGCCAAATTTTTCAAGCGATACGTGATGGAGTCAGGAATATGCCCCGTTACGGTTCTCAGATTCCCGCGCGAGACCGTTGGGCAATCGTTGCATACTTGAGAGAGTTACAAGCGGAATCACCTGTCGTGTCTGTGGCTTCCAGCCGCAGCGAGATAGAATAAAAGTGTCTGTGGCTTCTAGCCGCAGCGAGATAGAATGAAAGTGTCTGTGGCTTCCAGCCGCAGCGAGAAAGAATGAAAGTGTCTGTGGCTTCCAGCCGCAGCGAGATAGAATGAAAGTGTCTGTGGCTTCCAGCCGCAGCGAGAAAGAATAAAAGTGTCTGTGGCTTCCAGCCGCAGCGAGATAGAATGAAAGTGTCTGTGGCTTCCAGCCGCAGCGAGATAGAATAAAAGTGTCTGTGGCTTCCAGCCGCAGCGAGAAAGAATGAAAGTGTCTGTGGCTTCCAGCCGCAGCGAGATAGAATGAAAGTGGCTGTGGCTTCCAGCCGCAGCGAGAAAGAATGAAAGTGTCTGTGGCTTCTAGCCGCAGCACTGGGGCTAGAAGCCCCAGTCACGCGTACACCGAGGTGTCATTTATGCCATTCCATCACAACGAACGACTATCCTTTCAGCCGTTTGATGAATGGGGTGAGGTGCGAATTTACTACAATGGTTTTTTACCTCATTGGCGCCAAGATGGGTGTACCTATTTCGTGACATTCCGGTTAGCAGATTCGGTTCCTGAAGGCGTCTTGGAAGCGTGGAGATGCGAACGAGAGCAATGGCTGCGGACTCGCGACATCGAAGTGAATGACGACAACTGGATCGGGACATTTAGGCGGTTGTCACGAAATGATCGAAAACTTTTTGAACGTTACTTTGTTTCCAAACTGTTTCAAACGCTCGATGAGGCACATGGTAGTTGTGTGCTTCGCGATAATCAGCTTGCAGAGATTGTTATGAAGGCACTATTGCATTTCCACACGGAAAGGCTTGAGTGTGGCGACGCAGTGGTGATGCCAAATCATGTTCATGCACTTATGACGCCGTATCCAGGTTATGAACTGGAGGATGTTCTGCATTCAATCAAGAGCTACACATCGAACCAAATACATGCGCGGTTGAAAACCAAAGGTACGTTGTGGATGAGCGAGACTCACGATCATATTGTGCGTGATGGTGAGGAGCTATTACGAATTCAGAATTACATCCGTGTGAATCCCGATAAAGCGAGACTGCCGGACGGACAGTATTTGTTGCATACGGCCGAGTACGATCTTCAACTGTAAACGTGACTGTGGCTTCCGGCCGCAGCAAGCACTTATCACGGCTGGGGCTAGAAGCCCCAGTCACGAATTGGAACGGCTGGGGCTGGGAGCCTCGGGCACGAATTGAAACGGCTGGGGCTGGGAGCATTAGGCACGAATTGAAACGGCTGGGGCTGGGAGCCTCAGGTACGAATTGGAACGGCTGGGGCTGGGAGCCCCAGTCACGAATTGATGCGGCTGGGGCTAGAAGCCCCAGTCACGAATTGAAATGGCTGGGGCTGGGAGCCTCAGGCACGAATTGAAATGGCTGGGGCTGGGAGCCTCGGGCACGAATTGAAATGGCTGGGGCTGGGAGCCTCGGGCACGAATTGGAACGGCTGGGGCTAGAAGCCCCAGTTACGAATTGAAATGGCTGGGGCTGGGAGCCTCAGGTACGAATTGAAATGGCTGGGGCTGGGAGCCTCGGGCACGAATTGAAACGGCTGGGGCTAGAAGTCCCAGCCACGGACATAACAACCATGACAAAACAAACCACTATCGAACCTGTTTATCTTTCCATCCCTCGTACCGTGATTCTGATTTTGTGTGGTGGAGCCGTCGCTGGTGCTCTGTTGTCGGTCACCGCTTCAATGCTTTACACTGGCGGTGCCCACCGGGTCATGTTGTCGTACCTGGTTGCCTTTGCGTTCGCACTGAGTCTTTCGCTCGGCTCCTTGTTCTTTGTCCTGGTCCAACACTTGACGCGAGCCGGTTGGGGCGTGTTGGTCCGTCGCCCCGCTGAAATCTTTGCACTCAACGTCATTACGGTCGCGGTCCTTTTCGTGCCGCTCGCGTTTTCAGTCCTCGGTAACAGCGCCTCCCTATACCCTTGGGCAACCGCAAACGTCGATGAACTAACCCAAAGCAAGCAAAACTGGCTCCATCCCGGTCTTTTTCTTCTTCGCGCGGCTGTCTTCTTTGCGGTCTGGGCATGGATTGCATGGTTTTATTTCCATCGATCGCGTCACCACGATCTAGCGGGTGGCGAGGATGATACCAGACAAATGGAATGGTGGGCGGGGCCAGCGATGTTTGTCTTTGGCATCACGCTGACCTACGCTTCGTTCGACTTCTTGATGTCACTCGATCCGCATTGGTACAGCACGATCTTTGGCGTCTATTACTTTGCCGGTTGTGCGGTCGGCGGTTTTTCGATCCTACTGTTGTCCGTCCTGTTACTTGAAAAGTATGGAATCCTGACGCCGATTATCTCCGACGAACATCGACGAGACTTGGGCCGGTTGCTTTTCGCCTTCGTTTTCTTTTGGGGCTATATCGCTTTTAGCCAATACATGTTGCTTTGGTACGCCAACATGCCTGAAACCACGCGGTGGTTTGTTGTTCGCGGAGCTTCCATGGCGGAAGGTTTTGGCAACAGTTGGGGACGACTGCTCGTGTTCCTACTGTTCGGTCATTTCATCATTCCGTTCTTCGGCATCCTGTCACGGCATGTCAAGAGCAACAAGCATGCGATGATCTTCTGGACTGTATGGCTACTCGTGATGCACTACTTTGACCTCTATTGGCTCGTCATGCCTGAGCTAGGCCCACACTTTACGATCGGTCTGCCTGAACTTGGAACACTATTGTTTGTCAGTTGCACCTACTTGATCGGTGCGTCCTTGATCGCGACGCGAACCTCACTTCTCCCCATTGGAGATCCACGTCTCGGCGCGTCGATTGCGGTCACGGCGGCCTATTGATGAAACGGGGCGGTGGTTTTTAGCCGCAGCAGAAATAGGAAAGGAAACCGATTGGGGTTAGAAGCCCCAGCCACAATACTTATGAAACGAGTACACATTGTTGGCCGGAAAAATAGCGGCAAGACGACCTTGATCGTAGAGTTGGTCCGCCTGCTCAGCGAACAAGGCTATCGTGTGGGCACGATCAAGCACACGCATCATTCTCATGAGCTCGACGCGCCCGGCAAAGATTCACATCAACATCGCCAAGCTGGTTCATCCGTTGTCGGCATCCTGTCGCCCGGCATGACTGCCGTCTTCCAAGCTGCCGACGATCCAGTATCACGCGACGCATCACGCTACGATTCGCTTGCACCGATGTTCGCCGGTTGTGACTTGGTCCTCGTCGAAGGGGATCTGCAAACCGATGCAGTCAAGATCGAAGTTTGGCGGGCTGGTATTAGCGAAGCCCCCTACGCGACGGTTGCGCCCGCCATCACCGCAGTCGTCACCGACGACTCGATCGACGTTCGAATCCCGACTTGGACGCGAACCAACATCGAATCGCTTGCAGAAAAAGTACTCTCGCTCGCAAAGTCGCAAACGTGATTTCGTTTGACTATATCGATTTGCAACGGGATCTATTGACAACTGGTAATCGGCACGCTCGGCGCTCCCTTGACGAACGCGGCAAAAGTCGTCTTGGTTAAGAATTTCTGGGCTCGTTTTTCCATGTCGACGATTGTGTCGTGTAGCGGGCAGGGTTCTTTATTACCGCACCAGCCAGGGCCGAATGGGCACATCGATTCGGATTCACGCTCGAACAGCACCATCACTTCTTTGAGCGTGATCGCGGACGGTTTTTTGGCTAATCGGTAACCGCCGCCGGGGCCAGGCGAACCGGTTACGTAGCCTGCTCGCGAAAGGATGGTCAAAATCTTTGCGACAATCGGCGTCGGCAAATTCCGACTTTCGGCAATCTCGCGTGATGACAATGTGCAAGTGGGCCTCACGGCATACAGTTCCGCTAAACGGCTCATCGCGGAGATCGCATTCTGCGAAGTCTTCTGGTTAATCATCGGGGGCAATGCAAATTGTAGAAATGACGACAACTGTTTCTTGGTTAACAAAGTATACACCATTTGTCAAATGCGACGGAGACTTTCTGCCTCGGTCTTTCTTTGGACCCACTGGGGCTGAACGGAATGGCGTGGACTGAAGGAATTCTGGGACGTGAAACCTCTTTCCGTCGAGCTTGTCTCGGCGGAGGAAGCAAGTGGCGGCTACAAACCGCACGCCCGAAAGAACTTCGCTCCCCCCCTACCAATCGCCTCGGGCGATTCGTAGAGGGGGAGCGAGCGTAGGATTTTGGGTTCATGGTAGCTGCCACCTGTTGCTCTGCCCGGACAAGCCGGACGGAAGCCAGAAAAACTCCCCTGTGAAACTCACTCGGTTTTTCTTAAGTCCACGCCATTCGGGGCTAACCGCCCAGGATCCCACCGAGTCATGCTCTTTCACCTCGCATCCATTTCGACAAAATTTTTGACGACAACCTATTCTGCACCTTGACGTGCATGTTCAAGAGATGTACCTTTAGGTGCAGGATATTGGTTCCTCTCTTTTGACGCATGGATGGCCATGCCAGTGGAGCCAATTTTGGCGTTGTTAATGGGAACAGAACGATGGTGACGATCCGTTTTGAAGATACGTCGGTTGGCGAACTCGTGCGTCAGCGACCACAGCGATCGAGGGTGTTTGAGCAGATGGGAGTCGATTACTGCTGCGGCGGTAAGATCTCACTGCGTCAGGCGTGTGAGAAAAAGGACGTTAATCTGGATGAAGTTTGCGAGAGCTTGAAGACCTGTGATCAAGTTTCCGGTCGTAGCGACGAACTTGTTGATGCGGATGCGATGACGTTGACGGAATTAGCGGACCATATCGAAAACACGCATCACGCTTATCTTAAAAAGGAGATTCCACGACTCGATTGGATGACGGAAAAGGTTGCTCGCGTGCATGGCGAAAAGGACGAGCGATTGCATCGACTGCGCAAAGCGTTTCTTGCCTTTTGTGCCGAGGTTGAGCCGCACCTGATGAAGGAGGAGCGAATCTTGTTTCCCATGGTCCGGCAACTTGAAGTCGCCGATGCCCCACAGGGATTCCATTGTGGTAGTGTGGCAAATCCGATTCGCCAAATGGAGCTCGAGCATGATCATGCTGGCGATGAACTGGCAACGATGCGTGAAGTCACGGACGAGTTCATGCCGCCCGAGTGGGCTTGCAACACGTATCGTGCGTTGTTGAGCGGTCTTGCCGAATTAGAGCAGGACATGCACCAGCACATTCACAAGGAAAATAACGTACTGTTTCCAAAAGCGGTTCAACTAGAATCGCAAGGTGGATGGTCGTGATCGAACATCAGCCTAAGGAACATGGTGCCTATGCGATTTTGATCATCCCGGTCCTGACCTCTTTTGCAGCCGTGGGGGTGAGTTGGGTAGGCGTTTTTGTCGCGGCGGCCTCGGTCGCTGGTTTTCTAGCGCACGAGCCGTTATTGGTGATGATCGGTCATCGTGGACAGCGAGCGAGACGGTCTGCAACGACAGCGTCTCGCTATTTGCTCACGTTGACTGTGATCTGCATAGCAAGTGGAGTTGCTTCGCTGATATCCGGCAATGTCGCGGTTCGTGTTGCGCTGATTGGGTGCGTTGTTCTCGCAACGCTCAGTTTTGGAGTCGCATTTGCCGGTAGGCATCGAACGCCGCTTGGACAAACCGCTGGCGTGATTGGGCTCTCAGCACCTTGTGTTCCCATCTTACTTGCCGGGGGAATGGGGACGGGGGATGCCCTCAAAACGTGGGTGGTTTGGTTGCTTGGATTCGCTGCAACGACGTTAGCGGTTCGTAGTGTGATTGCATTCCAAAAGCATAGGAATCGAATGCTCCATTGGACCGGGTTAACAGCGATCTCTGTGTTTCCACTTTCGATGTTTGTGTGGTGGATGGACGCGAACGATTGGGTCCTGCCAGTGATCCCGATGGTCTTGGCGAGTTGGTATCTGATGATTCAGCCTCCACCGGCGAAGCGGCTCAAACAAATTGGTTGGAGCCTCGTTGGGGCTACCGTTTTGACAGCGATCTCGGTGGTTGTCGTTATCCCTTAACCCTCCCTCGACTCCAACAATCTCAAATTACAGAACAAGAATACAAAACATGCAATACAAGAAGCTATGGATCGGTTTTTGGACCGTGGTCGTCCTCTCGTTCATCGTTCTCGGTTATTACGGTGCTGAGCTCTATCGGCTCGCTCCGCCGGTTCCAGACGAAGTCGTAACGACGGATGGCAAAGTCGTATGGGAAGGACAGCAAATCCTTGATGGACAAAACGTGTGGCAATCGATCGGCGGCCAACAGCTCGGCAGCATCTGGGGGCATGGTGCTTACGTCGCTCCAGATTGGTCTGCCGATTGGTTGCACCGCGAATGTGTTTGGTTGCTCAATGCTTGGTCCGAAACGGAATACAGCAAGCCGTATTCGGAGTTGGATGCAGCGGGCAAAGCGACGCTCGACGACCGGCTCAAACGCGAGATGCGGACGAACACGTATAACGTAGATTCGAAACAGATCGTGATCTCGCCTGACCGAGCACGCGCCGCCGACGCCATGTCGCGATACTATGCGGCACTCTTCGGTGATGCGGAAGAGTTCCCAGAAGATGTCCAATTTATTGCGGATGGCGGGATGACACCGTCCGAGTTACGTTCGGCTTATGCGATGCCGAAAAACACGATCCGTGATCCCGAGCGGCAAGAGTTGATGAATGCGTTTTTCTTTTGGACCGCTTGGGTTTGCACGACGGAAAGGCCAGCGGAGGAGGGGCAGGTGATCTCGGGTGCGGTTGACAAACTTGCCGCAGAACCATCCGCGCCCGTTACCTATACGAACAACTGGCCTGCCGAACGCCTCGTCGCGAACGCCCCCAGCGGTGCGGTGGTCGTCTGGTCCGTTCTCAGTTTCGTGCTGCTCCTTGCCGGAGTGGGGCTGCTGGCTTGGTACTATGCGGTGCTGAAATCGAATGAAGAAGAACATACGGACCTGCCACCACGCGACCCGTTGCTGGCACTTTCACCCACTCCATCGATGAAGGCAACTCTAAAATACTTTTGGGTTGTGATCGCATTGATATTGGTTCAAGTAGGGCTCGGTGCTGTGACGGCTCACTATGGTGTCGAAGGGGAGGGGTTCTACGGTATCCCACTGGCTGACTACCTGCCTTACAGTGTCACGCGAACTTGGCACACTCAGTTGGCGATCTTCTGGATCGCGACCGCGTGGCTGGCAACCGGCTTGTTTATCGCGCCAGCGGTATCGGGGCATGAACCAAAATTTCAACGCGCTGGAGTGAATTTCCTGTTTGTGGCACTATTGGTCATCGTCGTCGGGTCGCTGTTCGGTACTTGGTATGGAACTCGTCAGCAAATGGGCTTGACGATGAACTTCTGGTTCGGCCATCAAGGCTACGAATACGTTGACCTCGGCCGGTTTTGGCAGTTGTTCCTTCTTGTTGGCTTGTTCTTGTGGCTTGGCTTGATGGTTCGAGCCCTATGGCCTGCGTTCAAGCAGCCTGGCGAACACAAGCATTTGTTGGCAATGTTTCTAGTCGCGTCCACCGCGATCGCAGTCTTTTACGCCTCCGGAATCATGTGGCACCGACAAACGAATCTGGCGATTGCCGAATATTGGCGATGGTGGGTGGTGCACTTGTGGGTCGAAGGCTTCTTTGAAGTTTTTGCAACCGTTGTGATCGCATTTCTGTTCACGCGAATGGGACTACTGAAAACCACCACGGCGACCGCCGCAGTGTTGTTCTCCAGCACCATCTTCCTGTTCGGTGGGATCATTGGGACGTTCCACCACTTGTACTTCACTGGTACTCCCACGCCGGTCTTAGCACTCGGGGCGATGTTCAGTGCGTTAGAAGTTGTTCCACTTGTGTTGATCGGATTTGAAGCCTACGAGAACCTGACGCTGACTCGGGCGAAGCCATGGGTAACGGCCTACAAATGGCCTATCTATTTCTTCGTTGCGGTTTCGTTTTGGAATTTGGTCGGTGCCGGATTGTTCGGCTTCCTGATCAACCCACCGATTGCGCTGTACTACATGCAAGGCTTGAACACGACGCCCGTTCACGGGCACACGGCGTTGTTCGGCGTCTACGGGATGCTGGGAATTGGTTTGACGCTGTTTTGCTTGAAAGGATTGGCTAGCCACAAGCGTTGGAAGACAGGCATTTTGGCAATCAGCTTCTGGGCAATCAACTTCGGTCTAGCGTTGATGGTTTTGATCTCGGTGCTGCCAGTCGGATTGATGCAGACTTGGGCCAGTGTCGAGTACGGTTTCTGGTACGCTCGCAGCGCTGATTTTCTGCAGACGGATCTGATGGATACCTTGCGATGGCTGCGAATCGTCGGCGATACGCTGTTCGCCGTTGGCATCTTCGGGCTGACTTGGTTCGTGTTAGGCCTAAAGACAGGTTGGTCCACAACCGATGATGAGGAACCATTGTTCGAGCGAGCGAAGCAAGAGCCCGAATGGGTGACTGCAACGTAGACGATCGGCTTGCCGACGATCCTTGACGAAATGCAAAGTGGGCCACGCTGTCGAAGTGAGGCCCACGATTGTATGAAATGGATGCTATGTAATGGATGCCTTGTATGCGGCCGACATCTCGACTCCAACGACGCTGGAGTGCATCGGAGCTCATGCTACTTCACTTCACGCAGTGGTGTGATCGGGCTGGTTGATTTGAGAAGCTGCCCGATCGTGACCCCTGCGAATGCCACTTCTGTTTGCTCATAGGCACGGTCCAACTCAGCATGTAACGGACAGAGTGAGGTATGGGATTTCAGTCCAAGCGGACAAGTTGCGATGCGTTCAAGCGGCGCGACCGCATTGACCACATCCAAAATCGTAATATCGCTAGCGTTGATGTCCAGTTCGTAACCGCCACCTGGGCCGCTACGTGACCGCACGAGTCCTGCAGCCGCAAGATCTTGTAGGACTCGGTGTAGGTAGCGGCGTGGCACTTTGGTTTCTTCGGCCATGACGTCTGCCGACGCGGGGCAACCGGCCCGACTGCCCATACAAGTGACCGCACGCAATGCATATTCAGCAGTTTTTGATAGCATTGATTCTGGCGAAGTAGGGGAAAAGAACTCAGGATATTGACATTCTATCTCTATTCTATACCTTTATGTGCACGAGGCAAGAGCAGGAACGTAAGGGTCGAGGCTTTAGCCGATGATTGCTCTCATCGTTCCGCCGTCGTCTACCGCTAGCTTCCAACGAAACAGATCATGAACCAATCATTTCACACGCCACTTTGTGACCTTCTCGGCTGTTGTTATCCGATCCTCCAAGCAGGCATGGGCGGTGTCGCTCGTGCGGAGCTTGCGGCAGCGGTTTGCGAAGCAGGCGGATTCGGTTGTCTGGGGATGGTCCGTGAATCGCCTGCATTGATCGCTCGAGAGATAGCCGAACTTCGCCGCCGAACCGACAAGCCGTTCGGCGTCAACTTGATTCCGGCTGCAACCGATGCGAACTTGTTCGTGAGCGAACTCGATGCGTGTATTGAGGCCGGTGTCGACACGTTGATTTACTTTTGGGATGTTGTGCCCGATGCGGTGAAGCGAGCCCAGGATGCCGATTGTAAAGTCGTATACCAAGTGGGCAGCGTTGAGCAAGCGATCAAGGCCGAAGCAGCCGGAGCGGATGCGATCATCGCGCAAGGCGTCGAAGCGGGAGGGCACATTCACGATTCGGTCACGTCGCTAGTCCTATTGCCTCAGGTGGCTAGCGCCGTTTCCATTCCCGTTGTCGGTTCAGGAGGTTTTGCCAGCGGGGCAAGTTTGGTGGCAGCAATGGCACTCGGGGCACAAGGCATCCACTGCGGAACGGCCTTCGTGGCAACACGAGAGTCGTTTGCGCACCCGATACATAAACAGAAAATCGTCCAGGCACAATCCACCGACACGATTCACACCGATGCTTTCGCGATCAATTGGCCCCCGCACTCGCCGGTGCGAGTGATCAAGACGGAGGTCACCCGTCAGATCGGCGATCGTGTCTTTGGCAATGATGCGGACGAAATTCAACGCGAGCAGATTGCGGAAGAGGAAGGCAGACCGATTTATCTGTTTAGCACTGATTCACCGCTTCGCTCAATGACCGGCGAGCTGGAAAAATTGGCTTTCTATGCGGGACAAATCACTGGTGAAATCACAGCGATCGAGACAGCCGCTGATGTGATCAATCGAATCATAGCGGAAGCAAGCGAAGGACTCGATCGTATGACGTCATTTTTGCAGTGACGCTTTACAAAACCTTCGGCCTAGCCCGGATGATTCATGGGCTTGCAAATTGTTTTGCTAACGTCTACGCCTTAAAGCGTTTACGTTCATTGCTCGAAAAACAGTCTGCGTATTAGCCGTTTTGGCGTTAGCGGGCTGTCGATTTAATCGTTTAACGCTTAGCCGAAGGCGTCAGCTTTTCCATAAGCGGTCGCCTATGGCTTGTCGTTAAATAATCAGTCGAGTCAAACCGATTAAATCGACAGCCCGGTCAGGAGATGGCCGGGTCGTATGCCCGTAAGGTTGCCCGTAAGGTTGCCCGTAAGTGGTGCGCCCGTAAGTGGTGCGCCCGTAAGTTTGCCCGTAAGTTGTTTGCGAAAAACTCCAGATTACTTGATTGGAGAGCTGGGGAGATTGGTGGATTGATAGTAGACTCTGCGTTTCGCCAGCGTGATTTTGGCATTGGCCAGTGTTCCTGTCCGTGGAGCAAAAATCTGGCCTGGCGACTAGAATGTAGGTCTGTTCTCAAGGAAAATCTGGCACCATGCAGTCTTTCGATCGCGATCCGGCGCCGCGTGATCTATTTTCATTGCAAACTTTATAGGAAGAGCTCATGTCACATCCGCATCAACACCCCCATGCTGCCCTTGCGTCCGAGCCGGGCTACCGCTACACCAAGGCTCCGCGCCGCGTCTATTGGGAATTGACGCGGGCTTGTGGGCTTGCCTGCAAGCATTGCCGGGCGGAGGCAATCAAAGAACGATTGCCGGACGAGCTCACCAAGGACGAAGCCTTCAAGGTGCTGCGTGCCCTGGCGGAGGCCAAACCGGTGGTGGTGCTGACCGGAGGCGATCCACTAGAGCGACCCGACTTCTTTGAGATCATGGATTATGCGAAGTCCTTGAAGCTTCACGTTGATGTGGCGCCGAGCGTGACGCCGAAGCTGACTCGCGAGGCGGTGTTTCAGCTCAAGGAACATGGTGTGGGGGCAATGTCGCTCAGTCTCGATGGCTCCAACGCGAAACGCCACGATGACCTACGTGGTATTCCTGGATGCTTCGCTCGGACGTTGGAAGCAGCCGAGCATATCGCTGAGGCGAAGATCCCCATGCAAGTCAACACGTTGGTCACGGCGGATACGCTGAGCGACATGCCCGCGATTCACGAGTGTCTCGGTCAAATGAAACCCAAACGCTGGAGCTTGTTCTTTTTGGTGACCACGGGGCGTGGTGAGTTGCTCCGACAAATCGAGCCTGAACAGGCCGAGGAATTATTCGAATGGCTGATCGAGATGGGCCCTAAGTCCAACTTCATGATCGCGACCACCGAAGCGCCCCAATACCGCCGCGTGCTTGCTAAGCGGCAGGCCGGCGACGGTCCACCACGTGTGCCTGGCGCGGGGATGCGAGATGGCAACGGGATCATGTTCATTTCCTACCGAGGCGACATCATGCCCTCTGGCTTTCTTCCGATCAGTGCCGGATCGGTTCGTGAGAGCGACCCACTCACCATCTATCGCGAATCGGAATTGTTCACCAGCCTACGCGACACATCGGCGTTCGGCGGTCGCTGTGGCGCGTGTGACTTGAAGGATCTGTGTGGTGGCTCACGCGGTCGCGCTTACGCGGCCACTGGCGATCCACTGGCGGAAGATCCGCTTTGTAGGTACCGGCCGCCAGCGTGAGACTGGCGAGACGTTCTTATCGGGAATGGAATTAACTCCACTGAGGAATGGTTAATGACCGACATCGCGGCGTGTTAACCGGGCGTAATCATAAATATCCTTTAGGTTTTCATCGCTATGACTTCTGCAAACCGACACGACCGATCTGCATTGGGCTGGGCCCTGCGTCTAAGTCATCTCGATTTGTTGGTGACAATGGTTCTGTTGCAACTGAGCCAAAGTTTCTTATCTTCTGAAAGTGGCATTCAGCGAGGCCTGTTCAATCTATTGTTTCTGGTGGTCGTGATCTCGGCAATTCGCACACTTTCCAGTTCGAAAATCCGGATGATCTCGGCGCTCACCATCGGCGGGATTGGATTCCTTCTTGCGTCCTATGCGGATTTCCATCATTCCGTCTTGTTGATCGCTGCAACCGATTCATGCTATGTCGTCGTTTTTCTGCTGTTGATCCTATCGCTTGCGGAGAGTGTTTTTCGGAAGGGGCCCGCTGATTTGAATCGGATTGTTGGTGCCGCATGTATCTATTTTGTTATTGGACTATTTTTTGCATTTGTCTTCTCACTATTGGAAACCTTTCAACCGGGGGCTTTTGCATTATCGCCCTTCTCGGATAGCGTGGGCATCCATCAGGACACGGTAAGCAACCTGATCTATTTTAGTAACGTAACACTTACTTCACTTGGCTACGGCGACATCATTCCCATCACTCGACCGGCACGCACTCTCGCCACGCTTGAGGCGATGGTTGGTCAACTGTACTTAGCCATCGTTGTGGCCAAACTCGTCGGGTTGCATATTGCGGAGCAAAAATAGTGCTGGTGACATGCCCCCGTCTGGGCATCGGATGGATCACCGTTTGACGCCTCCTTTACGCGAATCACCGTTTTTGCTCAATTACCGAAGCAGTAGCAAATGGTCTTCCCAAAACGACAACACTTCGACGCGATCACTTACAACCAAATTGACGGGGCACGGAACGATGGGAATATTGAAATCGAAAACGGCCACCCGCTTGCTGATTCTGTATGGTCTGTTGAGTGTGGTTGGGTGTACGTCCTCGGAAAATGAGTACGATCCGCCACCACCGCCTGAGGTGACGGTGTCGCAACCGGTGCAGCAATCGATCACTCCTTTCTTGGAACAAAACGGTGTCATCGAGGCCGTCGATGAAGCGGACGTGCGGGCTCGTGTGCGGGGATTTGTCGAAGCGATTGCGTTTGAACCGGGCCAGGAAGTGGCCGTCGGTGACGTTCTGTACCAAATCGAATCGACGCAGTATCAGGCATCCGTGAATTCAGCGTCGGCCGAGGTGGCCGCTGCCGAGGCCGCTATCAGCGTTGCCAACGCACTCGTGAGAACGGCAGAGGCGGAAGTCAAGAAAACGGTGCAGGACCTTGATCGCGCCAAGAGCCTGCTCAGCCAGAACGCTGGGTCGGAGGCCGAGCTGGATACCGCGGTCGCAGAGAATGAGTCTGCGTTGGCCGCGTTGGAGTCCGCCAAAGCAAACGTGCAGGCAGCGAACGCCGCCAAGGGGCAAAGTATTGCCAAACTTGCTCAAGCACAGTTGGATCTCGACTACACCACCGTCAAATCGCCGATCAGCGGGCGGATCTCTACAACCGATATCAAACAAGGTAATCTTGTTGATAATGGGCAAAAACTTTCCGCGGTGGTTAACCGTAGCCATGTGTTTGCAAACTTTAGCGTCAGTGATCGTGACATGTTACGATTTATGAGCAAAAGAAGAGCGGAGTTAAAGCTTGGCGAGAAAGTCGCTGAGTCCAATTGGAGCACAGCCAAGGTCTTCTTAAAACGGGAAACGGATGAAGGCTTCCCATTCGAAGGCGTGCTGGAATATATTGACCAGGAAGGGGTGGATGCAAGTACTGGGACCCTGCGACTTCGCGCCCAATTCGACAATCCTGACGACTTGTTGCTGCCCGGTTTATTTGTCTTGGTCCGAGTGCCGACCGGCAAATCGGTCGAGGCAATGTTGATTCCAGAGTACGCGGTCCTTCGTGACCAACGAGGCCAATACGTTTTGATTGTGAATGCTGAGCGAAAGGTGGAGCGTGTCATGGTCACGGTAGCCAAGACGATCAGTGGCTGGGCAGTGATTGAAAAGGGATTGACCCTCGACTCACGCGTCGTCATTGACGGGCTCCAACGAGCGAGACCTGGCCTGGAGGTCAATCCGATCGACAAAAAACTTGAGCTCGACGAGCAAACGTTGATGCGAGGATTCTCGCCATCTGATCCTACGCCTGAAGTTGCAACTGGCAGCAGTGCGACGAGTCCTTCCGAAGTCGAATGAATCGAAAGAAAGCAATCGCCTGATGTCACGCTTCTTTATTTACCGTCCGATTTTCGCCTCGGTGATCTCGATTATTATCGTGCTCGCCGGCTTCGTTTCGTTCGGCTCGCTGCCAGTTGCTAAGTTCCCGCCCATTGCGCCGCCGACCGTCAGCGTCAGCGCCGTTTATCCTGGCGGTGATGCCCGCACGATCGCCGATACGGTGGCGACTCCCATCGAGCAGCAAGTCAACGGCGTCGAAGACATGATCTACATGTCGTCGAACAGCTCGGACGACGGCAGCTATAATTTGACCGTGACGTTTGATGTGGGAACGGATATCGACATCGCGTCGGTGCTGGTACAAAACCGAGTCGCCATTGCTGAAGCGCAATTACCTGCGGAAGTTCGTTCGCAGGGGATCACGACCAAAAAGCAATCGACGCAAATTTTGCAGTTTATCTCGTTGACTGCGCCCGCGGGTGATCTCGATGACCTCTTCCTGAGCAATTACGCGCTGACGGTCAAGGACGAACTGAGCCGTGTGAACGGCGTCGGTGAAGTCCGCGTCTTTGGTGCCGGTGACTACAGCATGCGGATTTGGCTCGATCCACGCAAACTGAAGCAAAGGAGTTTGACGACCGCCGATGTTGTCACTGCGATCCGTGAACAAAACGTACAGGTTGCCGCCGGAAAGATCGGCGCACCGCCCGCTCCGTCCGGAACCGCGTATCAGTTGACCGTTAGTGCACGCGGGCGATTGGTGGCCAAAGAAGAGTTTGAAGACATTATCATCGCGACGGCCAGTGATGGGCGGGCGTTGCGTGTGAAGGATGTCGGGCGTGTCCAGTTGGGTGGGAAAGATTATACGTTTGATTCGCGTTTCAATGGGGAACCTTCGGCATCCATCGCAATCTATCAGCTTCCCGAAGCCAACGCGCTAACCACCGCAGCATTGGTGCGTGAAAAGATGGAAGAGCTGAACACGAGCAACAATTGGCCCGAGGGAGTGCAGTACACGGTCGGATTCGATACGACCCTGTTCGTGGAGGCATCGATCGCAGAGGTTTACAACACGCTTGCGATCGCCGTCCTGTTGGTGGTGCTGGTTATTTACATCTTCTTGCAGGATTGGCGTGCGACGATCATCCCCGTTGTCGCGATCCCTGTCTCGCTAATCGGTACCTTTGCGATCATGAACATGATTGGTTTTTCGATCAACATGCTGTCGCTGTTCGGGATTGTGTTGGCAATCGGGATCGTCGTGGATGATGCGATCGTCGTGGTGGAAAATACAACACGCCATTTGGCCGATGGTTTGCAGCCCAAGGAGGCGGCCGTCAAAGCGATGTCGGAAATCACAGGTCCCGTGATCGCGACGACTCTGGTGTTGCTTGCTGTGTTTGTGCCCAGCGCGTTCATGGGCGGAATCACAGGCCAACTCTTCCAGCAATTCTCTTTGACGATCTCCGGTGCGGTTCTAATCAGCACGCTCAATGCGCTCACGCTCAGCCCCGCGTTGTGTGGACTTCTGCTTCGAGCACCGAAGGAATCCAGCTTTGTGGGCTTTCGATGGTTTAACCGAGGATTCGACGGAGCGACTTCGGCCTACGGTTTTGTGATCCGCTGGTTCGTACGCCTCGTGTTGATCGTCATGGTCGCATACGTTGCATTGGTCGGTACGACCGGCGTTACTTTTAACGCCTTGCCAACCGGATTCGTGCCGGATGAAGACCAAGGTTATTTGTTTGTCAATGTACAACTGCCCGATGCCGCCTCGAGCGAGCGGACGCAAGCGGTGATGCGACAAGTGGAAGCGATCTACAGCGACATCCCAGGGGTGGCGGATAACGTTTCGATCGCTGGATACTCGCTACTCGGTGGTTATGCCGGTTCGAATCTTGGTTTCTCGATCCTTATTCTGGATCCCTGGGACGAGCGAACCGATCCTGAGGAGAGCTTGCCGGCGATTTTGGACCATTTGAAAGAGCGATTCAGTCAAATTCAAGGCGGTGTCGTGTTCGCGTTTGCGCCGCCGCCGATCGACGGCCTCGGTGCGGCTGGCGGCTTTCAAATGGAAGTGCTTGACCAGGGTGGCGGCGGTTACGCGGCACTGCAAGCGACGGCTGAAGATCTCGTCGAAGCGGGGAATGGCCAAACGGGTTTGGCGGGTCTCAACTCTGCGTTTCGAGCGAACGCTCCGCAGTTGTTCGTCGACGTCGATCGTGTCAAAGCGAAGAACTTGAACGTACCGTTGGAAACGGTGTTCGGAACCTTGCAAGCTTATCTCGGATCGGCGTATGTCAATGATTTCACCTACAACAATCGCTCCTATCAAGTTCGCGTCCAAGCCGAAGCCGAATTTCGCGGATCGGCTAGCGACATTGAAAAACTTGACGTTCGCGACAATGCCGGACAAATGATTCCGCTTGGCGCGATTGTCGATGTGAAAGAGAATTTTGGCCCCTCCGTGGTGCGTCGTTTTAATCTGTATCCGAGTGCTGCGATCAACGGTTCGGCTGCGCCGGGCACGAGTTCCGGCGAGGCATTGAATCTGATGGAGCAAATGGCGGATTCTCGGATGTCACCTGGGTTCGGATACGCCTGGACCGGGATCTCGTTTCAAGAGAAGCTGGCTGGCAGTGGACAGGCGACGATATTCCTGTTAGCCATTGTCGCCGTCTTCTTGGTTCTGGCTGCACAATACGAAAGTTGGACGAGCCCCGCTGCGGTGATCGCCGTGGTGCCGTTGGCAGTGCTTGGCGTCGTATTCGCACTCGTTGTACGTGGCATGCCGAACGACACCTACACTCAGATTGGCGTGGTACTGCTTGTCGCCTTGGCAAGTAAGAACGCGATTTTGATTGTAGAGTTTGCCAGTGAAGAGAGACGGAAAGGTGTTTCCATAGGTGACTCGGCCTACAACGCCGCGACCCTTCGTTTTCGCGCGATTCTGATGACAGCGTTTTCGTCGATCCTTGGTTTTCTCCCGCTCTTGATTGCGACGGGCGCAGGTGCTGCGAGTCGACAATCCGTCGGAAATGCCGTCGTTGGTGGGATGATCGCCGCGACACTGTTTTCACTTTTGTTTGTCCCCTCTTTCTTCGTTGTGTTCCAACGACTAGCGGAGTGGCGAACGAAGCAGCCCGCGGTTTCACCTGCAATCGAAACGCCGGCCGCCGGGGAATTGATCGATGAGACGGATGACGCGGCCGAGTAAGGGCTCGGCTGTAACGCGGATGGACGAAACCCAAACCTTTGGAGATTCCGAAATGTTGAAGATGATTTTGCTTGCCGTCGTCGCTGTCGCGACTTCTCTTGCTTTTTCCGCACCCGACGCTGACGCCTTCGGTGGACGCGGCTACGCTCGTCGCCAAGCACGCCATGCGTATCACGCTCCTGCCCCTGTCGTTGTACAGCGAGTCTATGTCGCGCCGGTCGTGAAATACTATCGCCCCCCGGTTTACTACCCATCACCGGTATCCGTTAACGTCCGTCGTTATGGTAGTTACTACGGATCGTATTATCGCGGTTATGATTACCCGCGGTATGGTGGTGGCGTCTCGATCAGTATCGGCTGGTGAGTGGTCAGCGCCACGGCTCTCTCGGCAGTTCGACCTAGGATGCTGGCCAGTTCGATCAACAGTCGTTCTGGTACGACATCGGAGGATGAGAATTCGAGTGTATTCTCTAGCACTCTCGCTTTATCCAATGTCTACAGAATATCATCGTCGTGCAGATCGATTTGCTTGCTCCGCCGGGCTTGTCCCGAATGACGTGGACTTAAGAAAAATGGAGTGAGTATCACAGGGGTGTTTTTCCTGCTTCCGTCCGGCTTGTCCGGGCGGTCTGTCCGGGCGGAGCAACGGGTGGCAGCTACCATGAACGCAAAATTCCACGCTCGCCCCACCCCCACGAATCACCTCCGGCGATTCGTAGAGGTGGGGCGAATTTCTTTTCGGGCATGCGGTTTGTAGCCGCCACTTGTTTCCTCCGCCGAGACAAGCTCGACGGAAGGGTTTTTCACGTTTCAGAATTCCTTCAGTACACGCCATTCGGGGCAAGCCCGAACAGAAGCGGTTGGGAGTTTATGGTAGGATCGGTAGCGGCCAGTTGTGTTCCTCGCTTCCGCCGGGCTTGTCCCGGTCGGAGCGTTCAAGTGGCAGCTGCCAATGATGCCAATCTTTCCTCCTTCCAGATCTTTAGGCCTCCGCTACGGGCTTGCCCCGGCGGAGCCAACGAGTCACTGCTCGTGCCTACGCACCGCGCCGCGATCATAACCACCAAACGTTCCTACATAGTAACTGAACTTCAAGATCGGTTTCATGTCGTACACGTATGCAATGTTATTCATCAGCGATAACGCAACCGATTGTGGTGATTTTGTCACGCTGGCACCGAGCAACACATGCACATGGTTGCTCAGTAATCCAATGCGCGACAACTGCCACTCTTTCTTCTCACAAGCACGAATGATCACATTTCGCACTCGCTCTAACTGGGCATGACGCACCTCATTCCAGCCTCCCGTATTCTCCACAATGATCTGCAATGAATTCAGGAATTGCCCGTAAGTGCCAATGGTAAGTTTCGAGAGATCGACCGAATGGTTATGGAACTGGATTGCTTGTAGGCGAGCTTGTGTGTCGTCGTCGGCCATAGGATGCTTGGTCGTTTGTCCAGCGACATATTGATCCAGGACGCTTGAGTTCGCTTCGCCCGTGCTTTGGATATGATAGTTGCGTCGGAACGCCTTTGGGATGCGACCACGTATCAAATACTGAAAGCGGCCTTTGACACTGCGAACGATATCCGAAGGTGACGACGCGGGACGAGTGCTGACAAGGAACTGAAGCGTATTTCCAGATCGAACATGACTTGAGAGAATTCGTACACCATCGACTGCCGTTGCGAGTTGCAGCTCTTCGAGCCAAGCAGATTGCTTGGGCAACTCAGATTTCCCGAACAGCGCGAGCGACCAATTGAGTTGATACGCATTGGTTGTGTTGTCGGCAGTGTAGATTGGTTCCATGATTTCGCGTCAATCCAAGTCGTTGATCCCGCCGGGACAAGCCCGTAGCGGAGATCGTGAGGATGGAGAGGTTTTCTATTTCTCTTCATTCTAGCGAAAGTAGCCGGCACTTGTCTGCTCCGCCGGGGCAAGCCCGGACGGAAGTGTTGGTGAGTTTATCATCGGAGCAGTGGCTGGCACTTGTCTGCTCCGCCGGGGCAAGCCCGGTCGGAAGTGTTGGTGAGTTTATCATCGGAGCAGTAGCTGGCACTTGTCTGCTCCGCCGGGGCAAGCCCGGTCGGAAGCGTTGGTGAGTTTATCATCGGAGCAGTAGCCGGCACTTGTCTGCTCCGCCGGGGCAAGCCCGGACGGAAGTGTTGGTGAGTTTATCATCGGAGCAGTAGCGGCCAGTTGTGTTCCTCGCTTCCGCCGGGCTTGTCCCGGTCGGAGCGTTCAAGTGGCAGCTACCAATGATGCCAATCTTTCCTCCTTCCAGATCTTTAGGCCTCCGCTACGGGCTTGCCCCGGCGGAGCCAACGAGTCACTGCTCGTGCCTACGCACCGCGCCGCGATTATATGGGGTCAGCCACAACCGCAAACTCACCGGATCCTTACCACTCTTCTTCGGCCCCGCCCGACGAACCGATTCAGCACGATATCGATTTGACTTTCCCGACCTGTTCCCCCGTCATCACGTTCCATTGCCCGAGCTGTACAGTGATCGAACGGTATCCGGAAATGGCAATGCGGTCGATCATGGTCTGCGCAGCCACTTCGCGTTATCTTGAAAACGGCGTTCAGCGGAGATGTTACCACAAACTACCTAAAATAGGGGCGTTCTGACGAAGTTCATGGTGATTCCCACTCCTCGCAAGAGCAGACGCATTTCCAAACTTTGTCATGGCGGGGTACGATGTGGCACAATTCTCCCGTTATCATTTTCAATGCGTTAGCCAACTTTTGAAACATCATGAAAGCCGCCACGATTAGTCAATTGAAGAAGGAACTTGCAAAGCTCGATCGCGAAGATCTGCTCGATGTCTGTGTTCGGTTGGCCAAGTTCAAAGTCGAAAGCAAAGAGTTGTTGACCTACTTGTTAATGAAATCGCATGATGAGATCGGTTACGCGGATGAATTGTGTGACGAAATCGACCTGCACTTGAACACCTCTGGAAAGATTCATAAAAAGACGCTTCGCAAAGTGATTCGCTGGATGGACAAATCGCTGCGGTTTTCCGGTGATAAGGAAACCGAGCTACAGGTGAGGATTCACTTTTGCCGGCGGATCAAGGACATGCGAATCCGTTTTGGCGGTTGCCGCGTGAGCGAGAACATGTACGCGGCACAGCTCAAGAAGATTGACAAGGCGATCGAGAGAGTCCATCCCGATTTACAGTTTGATTACAACCGACAACTCTCGGGACTCTGACCACACCGTAGACAAACTCTACATCGGTTCTCGCCACGTTGGATGCGAGCACAGCTCTGCTCTCCGAGCGGATCGATGATGCTGGCATGTGATGGTGGAACCCTCGGAATCGACCAACGCTACGAATTCACTCGGGCGGTCGAAACGAACTCGTCCAGCGGGAGTTTGTCGCCATAATATCCTGAACCACCTGCTTCGTCTCGTGTGGTTCAAACGGATCGTGCTCTAGTTCATGTTCCAGGTTCTCTAGTTTTTTTCGAATCAGATAGCCTTGCATACGCTGATAAGGGCGAACCTGACCGGTGCGAAGGAACGTGCCAACTTCTAGACGCCGGCTCCAATCTTCCCAGACCGGCAGCCAATACAATGCATGATCGACCTGCCCGCTATTGGCCGCCGATAGACACTCTGTACGTGCCGTGCTGATTTCTGCCAAACACTCACGGGGAGACGGATAATACGCATAGCACGCGACGATACTCAGCGCGACTAAACCTGCCAACATCGTAGCACCGATTACATTTGGCGGGACAACGATATCTAGACCACGACGTGGTGTTGCATCGTTGTTGCGCAGCGATGACGCGAACGATTCCGCTTTGGCGTTCTTGATCAGCGATGCCTCGTCAATCTTGAGCATGCGAAACAGCATGCCCATTGTTAAAATGATGGCCAACGCAATCAAGGACGCGACCGCACGGATGTCGAGATCTTTGGCAACCGTGTCGACAACCGATTGCAGACCGAACGAGTGAGACGCGGTCAGTGGGTTTGTATAGATGTCGAACGCGTGCGTGTGCCCAGCCGGTTCGACGCCCGGCGGAACGAGTGGTTTGTTGATCGCATAAGAGATTCCCAGCACGATGACGAGCAACGATGCCACCCATGACGCTGCTGCTTTCCACCCGAAATGGCGTCCGAACCAAAGTGGCGTCGCAAGGTTCATCCCCGCACCCAATATCAATAGCGTGAATGAAGCGCCGGGCGAATTGGCGTGCTGGAACATCATGCCCATTTGACTCATTGCCAACATCGGCGTCGCATAGACTGGCACCGCGACGCACAACATCTTCAGCGGTGCCCACACGTCGTCTCGTTCGACTTCATGCTGCATCGCACCATAGGGCAATATTGCGGCGAGTAACGCCAAACCCGACAAGGCGACCAAGGCAATGAGCATGCTTGTTCCTGTCGCCTCGCGAGCGAGGTGGACGATGGTCGCAAAGACGCGGCGGAGTCCAATCAAATGGTCACCTGTGGGATAGGCTTCTAGCCTGTCATCACCTGTGGGATAGGCTTCTAGCCTGTCATCATCTGTGGGATAGGCTTCTAGCCTGTCATCACCTGTGGGATAGGCTTCTAGCCTGTCATCATCTGTGGGATAGGCTTCTAGCCTGTCATCACCTGTGGGATAGGCTTCTAGCCTGTCATCACCTGTGGGATAGGCTTCTAGCCTGTCATTATCATCGCAGGCTGGAAGTCTCCGCCACTTGGAAAACGCGTCCCAAAACAGACCCAGTGCCGTCACGACCACCAATGACCCCAGCGCAAACAGGATGATCACCAACGGTCGGCTGAGGGTGAGGCCGTACAGCAGCGACAGCGGGTTAAACAACGGAGCCGACAGCGCGAACGCTGACATTGCACCGGGTCTGACTTTCGCTCGTCGCATTTCAAACAGGATTGGCAGCACGCCGATCGAGCAAACCGGCAGTAACATGCCGACCAACCAGGACTGTGGCAGCGAACGAAGACTCTCGCCACCAAACAATCGTCGCGTACCCACACCGCCCAAGTAGTAACGAAGAATCGACGCGATCAGTAAACCGACAAGCAATGTTGGCGCGGCTGCAGCGAAACCCTGCAGCACGCGAATCAGCCCACCAAGCAACATCACGGAAACGGATTGATTCATGGCGACGTCACCTTCAGGCTGGGGGGGTGTTCAGGGATTCTCCGCACCGCATCATCGATCAATTGGCACAACGCTTCAATTTGCGATGCTTCGTCTCTGTTCAGGCCGTCTTCCGTGGCACGGAGCTTTGTCATCAATGACTGCGTCGCGTGATGGAGAGGAAGCCAGTCCGCTTCAGAAAGGTTCGTGTCGGCAGCGATTTCCGCCGTCCAGCCGACCAAATCATCGATTTCTTTGCGTGTCAACTTGTTAATTTCCGACAAAGCCAGACGCTCACGGAGTTTCGCGGCAGCGTCGGGAAGATCCTCGGGCCAATGTTCGGCGACCGTGTGGTCATCTGCAAACAACGACGTCTTCGGCGCGGAGTCTTGCGACCCACAGCCAATGACAATCCCCAACAACATCGTCGCGGAACTCGTCAAGAGTTTCGACGTTGAAGACTTGCCATTTTTCCGAAAATCTCGACGACTTCCGCAAAGCAAAACATCCATTACTTGTACTCCGGAGCAGGCACTTGCTTCATGATCCGTTCAATCGCTGAATCGACATCGTCGGTCGTCGTCAGCAAACGAACCGATAATACCGGATACGCTACCTTGGCCACGTCACTGGGCGTGACAAATTCACGGCCTTGCAGCACAGCCCACGCTTGAGCGATTCGTTGCCAATGCAACATGCCCCTTGGGCTGACACCCAGTTGAACCGACGCATCGTGTCGCGTCGCTTCGACCAGATCCACCAAGTACTCACGAACCCGCTCGTGCACGCTGATCGTCTGCACTTGTTGTTGCATCTTCCGCAAATCCGCCAGCGATAAAACGCTGTGCGGCAAATCATCGTCACGGTCCCCCTTCGAAGCGTTTTCCAAGATGCCGAGTTGTGCTTGGCGATCGGGATAGCCGATTTGTAGCTTGATCGTAAACCGATCCAACTGGGCTTCGGGCAATGGGTACGCTCCGTGCGAGTCGATCGGGTTCTGGGTCGCGATGACAAAGAAGGTTTCCGATAGTCGATGCGGAACCGCATCGATCGTGACTTGCCGCTCTGCCATCGCTTCTAGCAATGCACTTTGCGTTCGCGGCGTCGTTCGGTTCAATTCGTCGGCCAGCAAAACGTCTGCGAATACCGGGCCAGCATGAAACTCGAACTCGCGGGTCTTCTGGTTGAACAGATTGAATCCCGTCACATCGGTCGGCAATAGATCTGGGGTGCATTGAACGCGTGCTAGTCGTCCGCCCAAACATTCCGCGAGCGCCTTCGCCAGCGTCGTTTTGCCGGTTCCTGGTAGATCGTCCAGCAACAAATGCCCTTGGGCGAGCAAACAGGCGATTACCAATTCGATCTGTTCGGATTTTCCTAAAAGAACGCGGCCAAGTTGTTCACGCAGACAACTCAGCACGGCTTGTGTTTCGTTTTCCATCACCACGCTCATACGGGCACCTCGTTGTGAACTTGTATCAATTTCCGTGTATTCAAACCACGGACGACGCCATTTAAACGTCCGCGGTCGATCGCACCACTGCCGCCAAATATGCTTCGATCGGCGTCGTTGCAAAACTCTCGCACTCGATCACGAAGCTGAATGTCGGACGCAACCAGTGACTCCATCCAATCTCGTTGGGGAGTGCCAAGCGGACGCTGCTTGCCGATCAGCTTCGCTCGCATTTGAACGATATGCATCGCGATACGAAGCTGTTGTTGGCGACCGAGCGGCCATGTAAACAACCAGCCCACCGTTAGCAACCCTTCGATCCAAACCAACCGGGTGACGAATAGCAAGGTGATGAAGCCGATGATCGCCAAACCATGCATCCAGTGGGCGGCAGCAAAACGTTTGGCGAGCAACCACGTCGACGGCGCGTAGATCGGTTCGCGGTAGCCGGGTGTCGGCTCAATCTCGAACCAACGCCCGTCGTCGAGTCGGATCTCGGTCCAAACATGCACGTCGTCCGGCGTTACCGAAGCGTGGCCGGCAGCGATGTCGAACGAATTTGGCCGCACGTAAAAACCAGTGACGATCCGTGATTGCAATCCGATTTCGCGGGCCTTTCGTGCTGCGAGGGTCGCAAACAAATGATCGCCACCGCGACGAGTGTGAAGAAACTCCGCAACCGGATCATCCGTGTTGGTTGAGGTGGTTCGATCAAACGTGAAGTTGGTGCGAAGGTCCTCAACGATCGATTTTAGTTGTTCATAGGCGGTGAGCCCCTCTCCCCCAGGCCGTCGCCCCGAAGCGGCACGTGGAGAGCCATCGTCGTTCGCCGTGAGCGTTAGTAGTTCATCTTCCATCACTTGTAATGAAGCCAAGCTCACGACCGTCAATGGCGGAACCCGTTCACGGCCGGGCATATATAGCGATCCGTCATTGTCAATCCCGAAGAAATCTTGTCGATCAACGTCCTTGATGTGCAGGCCGGCGGTCAACATCGGGGCGGGAAGGCGAGTCGTGTTGAGTCGCAGTACCTTCATCCGATTGACCTCGACCGCATTTGTGCTTTCAAACGCGGCGGATTTTAGCTTGCGATCGAAGAACCAAACGTGATCGTCGATCTCACTGCGTTCCAATTCGTCATCTGCGAGTTTCGCCGAGTTGGTCCAATTCACGCCGTCAAACGTATCGAAACGCTCCATCGCTAAACGGATTCCCGTTGGGCCGTCCCATTGAACAACCGCGTCTTCGACTGTGTCTTTGAAATGATGGTGCTTTTTCGGCGGCATTCGGTCAGTGCTGAATGACGATCCCCCCTTCTCGCTCTTGGCAACCCGCTCGTGCATCGTATTGGCGTTCTCGTTGCCTATTGCTTGGCGGCGTTCCCATTTGTTCTTCTTTTTCGGTTCGCCGATCGTGTCGTTGAACATGTCAAACAGAGTCGACTCCGTCGACTCCAAAAAAATATCAGACTCAACCGCCCCAAAGGATTCCGCATGGTCCTTGGCCGCGATCGCTGCGTCACCGGTTCCGATACCCGACCGAGCCGCCGGGTCGGACCATTTCGATCCGCCGCTGGTGGGCATGATTCCAAAGGCCAGACGATTGGATTGGCCAAAACGATCGCGAACCACAAGCCCACCGACAATGCACAACGCGACCGCAAACAAAACGCTGGCTGGTCGTACGCCAACGGTCGGTCGTACCGAATCAGGCAAACACAGGTCGAGTCGTTCCCAATGATTGGCGACCAAGTGCCAGACGCAAACCGTCATCCAAATGATGGCCAACCAAATGGCGCGGGCGTCATCCGAAATCGAGGTCGAAAACAACACCAGAAATCCGCTGATGACAAGCGACATCGCTCGAGTGCGATCACTGGTAGCGGCTATCGCAATCGCTAGCGATGTGGCTCCGAATGCGGTTAGTGCTGACATTTCAAACGCAACCGGCGAACCGCATGCGCGAGCTACGATGGCGAACAGGATCGGAGTGATGGCGAGCAACCCGGCAGCGGGACGCGTCAAACGTACCAACCTGCCCAACTTGGGGCCGAAAATCCTGACGACTTCTGCTACGCCAAGCAATACCAGCAACATTCCCATCTCTGCCAAGAACCAACCTCGTGATTCAACAAAGAGTCGCAGGGGAATGACCGAGACGATCGATAGGATGGCCAACAGAATCGTTTCGTTTCGTTTACGCGGCGACATCGGCATCTCGCACCTCCGTCCAAAACTCACGCACCTGATCTGCTAAGGCTTCTCCCGAACGAATTTGTTTTGTCGTCAAACGGCCGCCAGCCCGTCGTCCGCCGCGTGGGTCGCGTATGCGGATGATTTCGTGCCCCGCATCATCCGACGAAAACTCGATCACCGCACGATTACTGATTGCGGTACGCTCAACGGGTTCATCCCATCCATCGGCGGGGACATCCGCCATCGCATCGAGAATCTGTCGGCGTCCCTTGCTTCCCGTTGCCAATCGCAATGCCCGCGAACCAATCGTTACTCGCATCGGAACGTTCGACTGATGTAGATGGATCAACACGCTCGCTGCGATACGTATACGATCCGCTAGCTGATTTCGCCTGCCTCGGCAGGACGTATCCACGAACACATCGAGCTCAACGCACTGCGGGCCT
This sequence comes from Novipirellula aureliae, assembly GCF_007860185.1. NCBI lineage: Bacteria > Pseudomonadati > Planctomycetota > Planctomycetia > Pirellulales > Pirellulaceae > Novipirellula > Novipirellula aureliae. The sequence goes on along the minus strand of NZ_SJPY01000001.1, from coordinate 1,229,644 downwards.
CCGCGTTCGGTCACCACCAACGAATCGACTCGGGCCGACGCCACCCAGTTGATATGCTTGGCCGAATCGCCTTGCCGGTATGCTCGCACGCCGACAAAATCGCCGCTCCTACCGCCTCGGGATCCATCACCATGTTCAGCGTTGGCCTGACCAACGATCGGGCAAGAGCCCGCCACCGGAAATACCTTCGGCCACACCGTCAGCGATTGCGTCGTCGTCAATTTCCGCCGTGCCGTCCAAATTCCAAACGGAAACGAACAAGAGATCAGCGGTGCTTGGATCGGATAGCGACCACGCAGCGACGGGTTGGCCTTGATTCCAAAATCGCTAACACACAGCGGCGGCACGCATGCCAAGCCGACGGTCGGCAGTGCATCGTCACCTTCGCAATCCAGATAACCTTCGACGACCAATCCCCAAACGGGAATGGGAACTCGATTGCGAACCGAGGCGAGCATCTGACACCCGTCGTCCTCATGAATACAGTCATTTCTCGGTCGCAACTGACATGTCGTGACGTGAATCGCCACCAATGGCCACGCTACGCCAACCGCTAAAAGGCCGGTCAGCGATGCGGCCACCGTCCAGCCGATCGGATTGAAGTACAAACCAATCAAAATGCTGATTGCGGTCGCTAGAACGAACCAGCCAATCGGTTCCTTTAACCAATAAACAAAACGATTCGCCCAAGGGCAAAAGTCGGTTGTCATCATGCGAGACAACCAACCCGCCTGTTTGGACGCCTCATGGACGATCGCCATGGGTGCATACCTTCGGTACGAGAAGAAAACGGAGAGAATGAAACGGCTCGAGCGTCAAACGCTCGGCGGTCCCCGTACCGAGTGGATGCTCGAACGATGGTTCGGAACAAATAGGTCGTCAACCAAGACGACCTCAAGACCACCCGTCAACAGTTGTACCCATGCGACATCGCTGGCGAGCGCAACGGCATGCCGCGACGCAAAGAAGTTTTGGCAGATCGAACAGCGATCCGAGTCGTGATGATCGACGGGGGCTTCCGAATCGGGATCGCTGGATTGCTTGTTTGCACCGGTTTGCCAGTCCGTGGAGGCCGATTCGTCCGAATGGGCCAGCGTTTCCGAATGGCAAGCGTCAGCGTGATCGTGGTGACAGCATGAATGCTGACAAGAATCATCCTCGAAAGTCTCGCAGGCATCGTCCAACTTCGCCCGACAGCATCCCGTCGGATGGCCCGAGCAACCTGGATGGGCCGAGCAACCTACGTGAACCCAGCCTGCGACGTTGCCAAACAGCAAAGCTGCCAGAGACAGGTAAACGGTCAGGATTCGAGACGACTTCAAAAGGGGGTTCCAACGGTAAATGACGAAATCGGCCCAAGACATCTATCTTAGGTGAAAAACGCGAGCCCGACCAAAGGTTCTATCAATTGGTGGTACGTGGTGTCAATCGATTTGGTTCAACTCGTGGAAATTTCCTTCGATCCATCACCGAAAGACGTTCAAGGTAGCGGCCACTTGTTGCTCCGCCCGGACAAGCCGGACGGAAGCAGGAAAACAGCCACGGTGAAACTCAGTTTTTCTTTAGTCCACGCCATTCGAGCTTACCACTGTTTGATGGAGGGGGCGATTCTGACCTGACAAGCCACCCGTTGGGTTGCGAATCCTAACGGAAGATCCTTTTTGCCCTGCCATGGTATCCTCAAACCTCGGAAATCGTGCCTGTGCTGTCAGCGAATGAGTCGGTCTCTACACCTAATCGTTGCAACATCGTGACGTAGAGGTTCGCCAGGGGTTGATCATCGGTATCTAAACCCATTTTATAGGGCTCCGGCTGCCCTTTGATCCAGCTCCCGCGGAAGACGTTGTCTCCGGCTAAGTTGAGGAATTTCCCGTGCTCGAATCCCATCGATTTACCGCCGGCCAAGATCAACGGATAGTTGCGAGAAAGATGGAAGGCGCTCGACGCGGATCCGAACAGGAGCAACGTGTGATCGAGCATGTTCCCTTCACCGCCCGGCTCGGGAGTCGCTTTCAACCTGCCGGCAAAGCGGCCAAACTCTTCACTGATGAATCGGCAGAAGGTACCAAAGTTCTTCCAACCGTTGGGCTTTTTCGTTTCATGCGAGAGTCTGTGCGTCAAAGGAAGCCCGACGGCCCGAGCGAGATAGTCGCTGATTCCTTTGCTGACTTCCTTGCCGAACTGATAGGTCGCCACCCGCGTCGAATCGGTCTTGAACGCCAAATAGATTAGTTCGTACATCGTTTGAACGTACTCTCGTGGATCGTTCGGAGTAATCTCAAGATTCAGATGATCCACGTCGATTTCTGGAAGGGGAAGATTCATCCACCTTGCTGACTTTGCTACGTTGATCTCCGTGTCTCGCACGGACCCAAGAAATTCCTCAAAGGTCTCCTGATCCTGTTTCGATAGTTCCCTTCGCAAAGAACGCGCATCTTCCATAAGATGATCGAGTACACTTTGACTGAGTGCCAGCCGCCGCGCCGCATTGCCGTCTTTCTTTTCAAATAGCATGTCAAAAATCCGTTTCGGCTTATTCTCGGCTGGAATCGGACGACCTTCGCGATTGAATGAGATCGTATGGGCCTTGCGCTGCGGCCCGGTGCCTCCGTCGGTCGACATGACGAGTGACGAGAATCGGGTTTTCGCTTCAATATGAGCCGCATAGACTTGGTCGATGGAAATGGAATTTTGATAGTGACCGCCTCCACCAATCGCGGCCCCCGTGAGGAATTGGTCGGCATTGTGGTGGCCATGATTATTGCGTGACGCTGGGTGGGACAAGCCCGAGATGATCGTCAAGTCATCGCGAAGCGGCTCTAGCGGATCAAGGCATTTACTCAATTTGAAATCTCTCCCCTCGCCGTGAGGAAACCACGACCAATCCTGGTACGCCGGATCGTCCTGGCGAGGCATTGGAACGCCGTTGGGTAAGTAGAAACAGGCGAGCCGTCGAGGACTTGCGGATGCCTCCGCACCACTGGCAACCGCTGAAAAGGTTTCAAAGGCTGGAAGTGCAAGGGCGAAACCACTGACGCCGCGAAGAAAACGACGACGGTCAAGAGAATGGAGGTTCATGGCAAATCCTAGGGATACTGAATGAGGAAACAGGAAGGTGACGTCACTTGTTTACGCGTTCTTATTGGGATTCGATCAACAGGTCTACGACTTCTGAAACAAATCGCTTTGTACCAGCAATTGAATCAACGTTTGTAATCCGTCGCCTTGGTTTCTTAACTGAGACGTCAGTCGTTCGATGCTCGCCCGATCAGTGAAGTTCAGCGGCCGACCCAGCGCGAAGGTGGCTATCTTGTGAACGATTGCCCGCGTGAACTGATCTTGGCGATTGGCAAGCAGGTAGCGTTTTACTCCGTCGACTCCATCAAGTTCATGCTCGTCGTACAAGAGGCTCGACGCATCGATCTCCTTTCCGCGACTCTCCAATCGCCAATTCCCCAGGGCATCATAGTTTTCAAATGCGATCCCCCATGGATCGATCTTTACATGGCAAGAATAGCAGGCCGGCTGACTACGATGATCTTCCATCCGTTGCTTGAGGGTCATCTTCATAATCTCGGGATCGGCAATGTCGATTTCGGGAACGGCCGGAGGTGGTGGCGGCGGAGGGTCATTCAAAATGCTCTCCAACAACCAGATGCCACGTTTGAGTGGATGCGAATCCGTACCATCGGAATTCATTGCTAATATCGCAGCCTGAGTCAGAACGCCACCGCGTTTGTCTTCCGGTTTCAGCGACACCTTCTGAAATTCATCACCCCCGACGTCACGGATGCCGTAGTGCTCGGCAAGCCGCCCGTTGACCACGGCATAATCACAGTGGATAAAATCGATCACACTGCGATCGTTCTGTAAAATCTCCTCGAATAACGCCAGTGGCTCTTGCTCCATCGCTTGCTTCAAGCTGTCGTCGTACTCCGGATAGGTTCTCCTATCGAACCTCACAAACTCAAGCGGCGCCATGTTCAACCATTGCTGTACGAAATGAGTCGAAAAACGCTTGTGCTTTGGGTCGTCCAGCATGCGTCGCGTCTGATGCATAAGCTGCTCGGAATCGCTCAGTCGCCCTGCGGAAGCAAGGTCAAGCAACTCGTCATCCGGCGTGCTGCACCAAAGAAACATCGAAAGGCGAGTTGCCAATTCGAAGTCATTGAGTTTGCGCTGACTTTCTAAATCGGACCGATCGGACTGAACCAGATACAAGAATCGTGGAGATGACAACACCGCGGCTAGGGTCTCAACCACGGCCTGCTCGAAGTTTTCACATAGAGGGCGAATGTGGGCAAACAACTCCATTTGCAAATTCACTTCTGACTCGCTGACGTCGCGTCGCCATGCGCGTCGCATGAATCGAGACACGATGTCCCGTGCATACGCGGTTTCGTCGTCGCGGTTCTCGCTGTCGATGAAAATTGCCGAATGCGTTGCTGGCGGCCATTGATCGTAGACGGGCGCCGACACCTCGACGTAATCCAATTGAATGTCTGCGGATTGATCGGTAGAAGTATTGAACAGTCGTAGGTATTCGGAGGGATTGGTTCGATCGGTCACCCCCAATTCCTCGGTACGACGCACGGGATTGCGAGGTTGGATTTCACCCAATCGGATATCCCACTGATAGAACTTCGGCCGTTCGGCAGACCCGTCAATGACGAGGTCGCTGCTGCTGATCCTGAACGCAGCTTTCTGGTCCTTGTCTCCTTGCCAACCGAACTCCAGGGCCAACCGGGGAGCGACATCGGCTTCATCCGAAGCTCGCGACGCACGGAGACGTACTCGCAATATCCCCTTGTCCGGCAATCGGTTGCCAAGCTCGATCACCATCCCCTGATTGGCGGGGAGCACAGCGATGACCTCGGATAGCTCCGGCACTTCGGGGGCAGTGGTTGTGGGGGTCCAGGCGTTGACGGCACCCACGTAGGACCAGGTGGCTGGCACGGTCTGACCCGTTTCCGTGTTCTTGTAATGAGCACCCTTCGTACCCGTCCTTGTTGCCCTTGTCCTGGTCCGATCATCCGCCTCCTCAAGTTCGGCGGCCTTTCGTGCTGATGCTTGCTTTGCTGAAACACCCCAGTACAACGCTTCGGGACGTTTACCGCTGACCGTGACCCGATCGAGTGCCTGCCGATTCCGATCCAAGTATTCCGCATACTGCTTGCCGGTCATCTGAAGCAATTCGGAGCTGTTCATGAAACCGTCGTGTGCGATGGGGTCGGGTGGAAGGTCTTTGGCAAAGTCCAATTCAAGCCCCAGTAGATCCTGCAACGCGTAGTTGTACTCGTAACGGGTCATTCGGCGAAAGGAAGAAAAACCTTGCTGGTCACGCTGCACCTGTGAAGCCTTCTGAACCTCTGCAGAGAGCCACTCGACGATTCGTTTGCGATCTTCGTCCGGAAGTTCAGGCCCGTCCTTGGGAGGCATCTCTCCTTTACTTACGGCCGAGGAAACCTCTAGTGCTGCGTTACATCTTAATTTTAGGATAGACGGAAAGCAGCTTTGTCCTCGCTTCGTCGATTTTCATTTGCCAATCGACTCCGCGTTGGGTTTCATTTACATCGCTGGCCCAGGCAGAGGTTTCTTCGCGTAGCATCTCAATATCGCCAATGCGACGACCCGAAACGCACTGGCGAGTCATGCTACTGAGTTCGTTTTCTGCGATGTTGAGCCAACTGCCATGCTTCGGTGTGTAATGAAACTCAATCCGACGAACCATTGCACGAGCTCGTTCGGGCTCAAAGACCTCGTAAAACGCGCCCATCGTGTGCGTATTGAGATTGTCACATACTACAATCACCTTCTTACACTCTGCATACCGACCTTCGAGCAACTCAGCCATTGCGATCGCCCAATCGACCTTCGTTTTCTTTTCACGAATCGTGACTTCACGCCATCCCGAGAGTGGTTCGGTAAACATAAACACGTTGGCAACGCCAGCCCGCTCATACTCGTAGTCAACACGTTTGGGTTTCGACTTGGTTGCCGCGATCGGTGCTTTGACGTCTTTGACCAATTGCACGGGCTGTTCATCCATGCAAATCACCGGAATGTTCGGATCGTAGGGTTTTGCGTATATTTCGAGTACATCTTCCATGTGCGCGACAAACTCGGCGTCGGCTTCTGGAGGAATCACCCAATACTGCATTTTGCGATTGTTCATGCCGTTTTTTTAAGCGTTCGGCAGAGCGTCGCATAGCTGACTGTATCGACGATCTTCAGCTCAACAACTTTGCGAGCGAGTAACCGAAGCGACCAATTGGCGTAGCCTTTTGGAGGCGGCCCCAAACGTGTTGCGATGATCCGAGCTTCTTGCTCACCATCGAGAATTTTAGGTGTGGGCGGTGCTTGTCGCTTCTTACCGTCGAGTGTTTCGCGAAATCCACTTTCCACTAGCCGCTGGCGAATATTCTCGACCGTTTTGGTGCGGCAGCCAAAAGCATCGGCGATGCGAGCATCCGTCCAAGCGGGACCGTCCGCATCCGCCTTCAGAAGGATTTGGGCACGCTTAACCTTTTGGCTCGTTCCGCTAAGCTTTTTGATGACTTGTTTGAGCTCAATACGTTCCTGATCGCTCAACCGAACGATATACTTTTTCTGCATGGGATACCTCCGTGTTCCCAATAGTATGACTCAAACAAAGATCTGAGCCAATCCTAATTCCTAGATGTAACGCAGCACTAGTCGCTTTATCACAGCTTGATTTTGGGCTTGGCAGCATCGTGGCTGGGGTATCTTGCCCCAGTAAGCTGCGACGGGGTGCCACAGCCACGAAAGATTCTTGCCCTAATTCTTGGTTGTAAAAAAGCACTCGTCGCACATTTCCTTGGCGAACTTGCTAGAATCACTCACTACTAGGATGATCTCTTGGCCGATTGCGGCTAATTGCTTCCCCCCACCTCAGAAATTGGAGAAATTGAGACATTATGCGAAAATACAACAATGGTTTTCTGTTTACATTTACCTTTTTAGCGATTTGTTTGCTCGCTACCGGCGTCTCCGCGCAGGAGAAAGAATCAGAGGAAAGTAGCCAATCGGCATCTGCCCCGATGGCCACGCCTGAAAAAGCAACGCCATCCGATGACGCATCCGATGACGTGGAGCAAGAGACCAAGCTGCTAACGATCGGTTCAGACGCTCCAGCGCTTGATGTCGAACACTGGATTCATGATGGCGAGGGTCAGTTCGGGCAGGTTACCGAATTCGAGACGGGAAAAGTCTATGTGGTCGAATTCTGGGCCACATGGTGCGGTCCCTGTATCGCCTCCATGCCACACATCGTCGAATTGCAAAAGAAGTATGCCGATCAAGGCGTCCAAATCGTTAGCGTCAGCAGCGAACCCATTGCAACCATTGACAAGTTCTTCAAACGAGAAGTACCGGGGATGAGGGTGCCACGTGAGGAGGTTGACGAAGAGGGCGATGAAGAAGAGGGCGATGAAGAAGACAAAACGCGACCCGTTACCTATGAAGAACTGACAAGTAGCTACTGTCTGACAACGGATCCAGACCGATCAACCTCCGACGATTACATGAAAGCGGCTGGACAAAACGGGATCCCTTGTGCCTTTATCGTCGGCAAAGATTCCAAAATCGAATGGATCGGTCACCCGATGAGGATGGACAATGTGCTCGAAGCGGTTGTCAATGATTCCTGGGATCGCGAAGCGTTCGGCAAGGAGTTCATCGAAGAACAATTGGGTGGAAAAGTCTACTACGAAGTGGTGTCGCTGTTGCGGAAGCAGGAGACGGAAAATGCATTGGCGAAGATCAACCACTACCTCGAAACGGGGACGCATGAAGCTTCCATCAGTCGAATGCAACGGTTGAAGATCCAACTACTACTCGGCGAAGATTCGATGCGTGATGAAGCGAAAACCTACGTGCTCGAATTGCTCGATGCTGAACCGTCCGACGCCACATTGGCCAACTCGGTTGGATGGTCGGTTTACCGAATGGCGGAAAGTCCCGACTTCGATGACGATGACTTCTTGAATGCCGTCCTCGACCGAGTGAATAAAGCGGCCAACGCACTCGACAACACCAGACAAGAGAGCTTTAAACCGTACCTTCTCGATACGGCTGCTCACCTACACAATGCACTTGGCAACGTTGCCTTGGCGATCGAAACCCAAAAACAAGCGATTGAGTTAGTGGAGGACGAGCGTGGCCGAGTGAGACTTCAGAAATTCCTCGATGAATTGACGGCGGAACCTGAAGAAGATTCGGATGCCAACGCTGAACTCGAAACCCAGACGGAGGACGCAGAATGAACCGGTTACGATCCTTTCAACCAACAAATTTTCTCACAATCTGTTTAACCGTCTGTTTGACGGGTGGATTAAGTGGTTGTGGTAGCGACCGCGAGCCTGAAAACTCGACCGAATCGGAGAACGAAATCGTTGCCAGCGATTTGGGACTTGATGCTGACGACTTAGTGTTTCTCGAGAATAGCGAGATGCCAAACCGTCTGCCCGATGCGGTGCTGATGCTCGAAACCATGCGCGACAATATCCGCGATGGACTCGTCAACGACGACATCGATGCGGCTCACGGACCGCTCCACGAAGTCGGCCATCTTCTGGAGCACTTGCAAAAACAAGTGGAGAATTCGGATCTTGATGAGAATCAGAAAACGGCTGCCAATGAGGCGATCGAACAACTGTTTGACTCATTCGGATCGATCGATGGATTGATTCACGACGATGAACCAGTTGACTACAGCGTCCACAGCGACAAGATCGATTCCGCGATCTCTACATTGAGCCAACTGAAATAGACCGTGGAATGTCCCGATAGGGAAGAAAGCTCTACGCCGGGGACGATCAGCCCCCGGACAGGAGGAATCGGAATCACAACGAGTCCTAACAGGGCGACGGCAACCCGGCAAATGAAGCGTTTGTTGCGACTCGCTGCCGTTCCCCAATCGGGACTTCATCCAAATGCATCAAACACGTTCATCGAGAAGTGTGAGAGATATGTACCACAAATTAACTTGCTATTTAGGATCTTTAACAAGATCCACTACAGGTAACGCCTTGTTTGTTGCTGCGGTCATCAGTGTTTCATTCGTTGGCTGCACCCCGAAACCAGATTCGCTCGCCGATGTCGATTCGGCAGCATCGAAGTTCTTATTGGCTGCTGAACCAGCGGACGCATTGACCCCCACGGAGGTGCAAGAAGCTTTCGAGAGCTCCGAAACCGAGTCGATGCCAGTGGTGATCGCGGGGCGAGTCGGCACAGCGGACTCGCCCGACGTCGCATTTGTCCCCGGTGAAGCGACGTTCTTGATGACCCAACTTCCGAACGAAGACCACGCTGGGGGTGACCCTGACCACGCCAGTACGTGTCCATTCTGCAAACGCGAACTCGCCAATGCGCCGCAGGTGATGGTTCGCTTCGTCGACGATCAAGGCAATGTGGTGAAGCAAGGCGCCGCCGACTTGCTGCAAATTCAAAACGGCGACGCAGTCGTGGTCAAAGGGGATGCGGTCTTCCTCGAAGCAACGAAAATGATCGACATCACCGCCGAGGGGATCTATAAACGGCCTAAGAAATAGTGCAGCTATTCACTCCAGCGAAGTCAACAACTTAACCACCTCCAGCAAACGGCGTTTGGGGGAGGTCGAGAGCGGATTAGCCATTTTGCAAGCATTCACCATTTGAAGATTTTGTCGATACTCTTGTTGAGTTGCTTTTGCAGATAGTTTTCGGCGGTGTTTTGAATCGTTTGCGTGCCAAGCTGAGTCATCACTCGTCGCACGCCTGACGAATCGAGGCTTGGTCGCGAGAGGGTCCCATCTATAGGGAGCGACACGGACTGTCCTGCCAAACCTTGCAAGTCACTCCCCAGCCAACGCGAATCGAGAGGCACTTGAGCGACCATATCCAAACGGCCGTCCAAAGAGACATTGCCGCTAGTAATCACGTTTGCACGGTCGATATCCAGAAACAATCGACGGTGGCTTACGATGCCAGAATCGACCATGAAGTCAACCGTTTGTGCAGGCATCGTGATCAGGGTTGTTGAATTCGTTTGAGGAGCTTGTGGCGTCATGCTACTGGCAAGCGCTTTGAGTTGGTGTAGTCCCCCGATCATTTGGTTGCCCATCGGACCGGCGTTCATTTGCACCGTATCGATGTTCAAACGCCCGACAACTCGACTTTTTTCCAACTCATCAAAGATCACAATGGCTTCATCAAGCTCGGCTCCCATCGTTCCGCTGATACGAGTCGCTTCCGAAGCGAGGGGCGCGAGATACTTGAGCCAGCGATTTGTCATTTCAGGGGTCACAGTGATCGATTCAGCGACACGCCCTGGTTCGATCCGCATCCACAAGGGGCCAGGCCGATAGTTTACGTCGCCAGCCAAATTCAATCGTCCGTCTCCAACAGGGATGGTCGATGGCGAGACATAGACGGTCGTTTCGGTCAACCGAACAGGGATAACCGCACGCCCCATTTCGACTCCTGCAACTGCGGCAGCTTCCCACCCGAGATTGCCAATGACGCTGATGCCGATTTGTTCATCGGGTTTACGGAAAACTTTCAGTTCAATCGGGGTCTCTTGAATTCCCTCCGCTCGAATGGAGGTCCCCGTCAACTGAGTTAATCTTGTGGCAACTTCGTCCATCTTGATTCTTGCCGGTCCTTTGACTGCCAATTGCCCCTGCTCAGCATTCCAGGTCATGTGTCCGGTCAACGATGTGGCGAACCAGTCGCAAGCGAGTTTCAAGGAGTCGGTGACCACTTCGCCCGAGGTCTGGTCAAGTATCAATGTGCCATTAACCTTTAGGTTTGGCTCCGCCCAGACGACTCGCGATCGAGAGCCCGATAGGGGTCGGCTAACGTCGCCGGGTCGTGTTGGCATCGGTCCCATTCGTTGTGATGCAGCACTCGCGGCGGCGGGTTGGACGAGCGCGACCTTCTTGCCAGTCAATTCGGTTTCAATCGCATAGCCTTTTTCACGACTCGTGATCACAAACCGTCCATCACAGTCGCCCATGACAATCCAGTCATCGCTTTCGATGGTTTGCCCCGATTGGTAGCCGACCTGAGCGATCTGGGCGCCAGCTGACTGAGCCGGCCGTTGACTTGCAAATCGATCGAAAGGACTCGCAGCAAGGCGTGTCTTGACACTTCCTTGCACCCGTTCCAAGACCGCGCGCCAAGCGATTTCCAGATCCGTTCGTTCCGGTGTGATCTCACCCTGGATGGCTGCTGAAAATGCCGTCCCAACCATCATCGTCATCGATTGAAAACGAAGCGCCGAATGGATTGGATCGAGTTCACCGTCGAATTGCAGCTTCAAATCAGGCTGCGAAAAATAGCGTGAGCCATAAGCCAATCGCGGTTCACTCAATTCACATTGCAAACTCGTCAACCGCCCACCGCTTGTCGACACCTCGCCACGCGCATTGAGATGGAAGCCACCGTCGAGTTCGTGCAAATCACTCGGCAGCCAAGGGGTGAAGGTTCCCGCCAACTCTTCGAGTCGCCCTTCTCCTTGCATCCGAATCGGCAGCGACGTCTCAGCATTGATGCCGGGAACCGCTTGGACGAGTTCCGCACGCAATTGAAATCCGGTACTCGATAATTTGGCATCGGCAATTTTTAGGGTGTCAAGCTGTTTGCCATCCCAGGTTCCGATCGCATCGACATCAAGCCGCAACGAAGGATGGCTCAAACGTTTGCCATTCGGTAGCACCACTAACAAGTTCATCGCATCGGCTGACCCCGTCAATTGCCAATCGTCTTGCCCCGATGCACTCCATCGTATTTTTCCGCTAGCTTTCCCTGAGAGATTGGAATCTGACACGTTCATGATCGGACGCAGCATTCGAGCGAGTCGCCCAAAATCCACTTGAATATCCGCCGCACCTTGCTCTAGATCCCCTTGGCCGGTGGCGGTCGCAAAGTCACTTTTCAGATCAAATCGTTCCGCGTTCATTTCCGACGGAGTACTTGAAACGATTGCGGTCAATTCAATTGGTGTGATCGTAACGGCCTGCCCGTCCGAACGAGCGCGTAGCGAATCACTTTGAATACTGAGTCTTCGTCTTCTTCGGTCGCGTGATGGCAAGGATTCAATGACTGCCGAAAGTGTGCCCGAGACCAAAGAGGCATTGCTGCGAAGGGGCAAAATGCCTGGCATCGCGTGATCGAAGCGAGCGAGATCGAGTTCCGCCGTGGCGACTCCTTCTAACGCGTTGAGCCAACTTAGCGGATTATCGTTGGCTCCCGTCCAGGTCAACGAACGGGACAACTCACCATCCAGCTTGACTTTGGCAAAGTCGGTCACGGCAACCAAACCGTCACCCATAATCCGTCGGTCGACAAGCCGCAATCGTCCATCAAGAACCGCCAATTGGTTGGTCCAAAGTTTTTCGCTGAGCTGAGGATTGGCTGCTTCTAAATTTCGAATTTCGAACTGGCGTGTCGTCGCGTCGAGGTTACCGTTCTCTGACCCAACGATCTCGATCGTGCCCGTCGCATCGCCTCGAAGTACCGATGGAATTTGCGCTGCTAATTCAGGGAACCGACGACGGGCGAGCGAGACGACCGAAAGTGGTAATGCATCACTCGACAAACTCAAACGCCACTGCGACTTGGCCTGCCCGAGTCCGAATTCGGTTTCACCTTGTAACGAGCCCGAATTGCCACGCGGTTGAGACAAGACACCTGAAAAATCGCTGCGCACCGAGTCGGGCAACAGGTCGACTGTCGTGTTCGCTTGAGCAAACTGCCAAGTTTCGCTGGTCACCGTATCGCTGACGAAAACCGCTAATTCGTGAACATTCACCGTTCCCGTCGTCGCGGTGCCGCTACGGGGTTGCTGCATCCACTTGTTCAGATCCTCTTCGATGCTGCATCGACCATCTTGCAGAGCGATTTTCAGGTTCACACCGCGCAGCGAAACCACGCCGAAGTTCGCTGCCGCATCCCCCATCAAATCTAAAATCGTCAATTCCGTATCAACCTGATCGATCGACAATTCGCTGCCCGCCTGCTGCCCTTGGAGTGTCAATTGGTTGATCCGAAGCGGAGTAATCCACCCCAGTCGCATCGATTCGGCAGTCGCATCGAATCCGAACTCAGCGACCCTATCGGTTAAAATCGACCGGCCGATTGGGGAATGGCAAATGAGACTGGGGGCGGCCAGGGCAGAGAAGCCAATCGCAAGAAGAGAAAACAGCACGGCAATGCGACGTCGGCGGCTTCGCTCTTCACGGCGCGAACGCGTAAGTTTCTGCTGATCTCGTTCAATCCGGTCGAGCATCAAGTTATTGGGCTTCACGAGAGCATCCTTGCCACAGAGAGTATACCGATTGAGGGGTCAGGGTAGTCTAACCAAAATCGGCCAATCTCCCCAAGATGAATTTGGGGTGCATTTGCCAACTGCCAACGGGGTGATGCAGGACGATGGACGTAGGCTGCGTCGACCAATGAGAAACACGACATTTGCGATTTACCAATTGGCGAGAACCACTTCCTGGTTTCTTGCCCGGCCAGCATCGCGCCGCGACTTACCGCAGCCTCCTTCAAGATCGCCTACAGCCAATACGAAACGGTTTCAGCGATTTGCTCATGCTCGAGCGATTCATGGGCCAATAGCTCATCCGAAATGGCTGCCACGGCGGCCCAAAACGATTCACCCGACATCTTTTCGTGAAGCGTTACGATAACGGCTTCGAGGAATCGGGTCTGCTTCTCGGGATCTGAAAAGGACTCGGCCGATCGTTCGGCGGCTTGCTGCCAATCTGATTTCCATGGTCCATGATGGGCCGGATGGAGCCGTTCAGCGATGTAGATCATCTCGGCCACAGGACCTGCCAAAATGGTCATAACCTCGCGTTGCAGTTGCCAACAACAACGGTCGTTGATGCGGCCCCAATTGATCATGCAATCGCCAAACCGATTTGGCAAGCAATCTTCGATCATGCTACCGAGTCGCACTTCGTCAATTCTTGCCCCAAGCAAGTAGCCGACAACCACATGCCCCGCTTCATGGTAAGCCGTTAGCGTTTCGTCGTCGTCCATACGGTTACGCAGCGGTCTTCAAAAATTCCGCCAAGCGATCAGCACGCGATGGGCTTTGCAGTTTTGCGACGGCCTTGGCTTCAATTTGACGAACTCGCTCACGAGTTACCTTGAAGATTCGTCCGCACTCCTCGAGCGTGTAACTATACCCATCGACCAAGCCGTATCGCAAACGAATGATTTCTCGTTCACGGAAAGTCAACGTTTTGAGTAGCTCATCGATCTTGCCACGAAGGATACCACTGGCGGCAACCTTCACCGGGTTGTCGCTGTCGTTGTCTTGGATAAATTCGCCAAAGCTACTGTCTTCGCCTTCGCCAACCGGACGATCTAAGCTTACAGGATGACGACCGATGTCCATGACGCGTCGGACTTCTTCCATCGAAACGTCGGTCGCTTCGGCAATCTCTTCATAGCTGGGCTCGCGGCGAAGCTCTTGAGTCAATCGTTTTTGCGCTTGGCGAAGTTTGCTCAGCACATCGATCATGTGAACGGGAATGCGGATTGTGCGTGCTTGGTCCGCAATCGCTCGTGTGATCGCTTGGCGAATCCACCAAGTCGCGTAGGTACTAAATTTAAAACCACGGCGGTATTCATACTTATCAACCGCTCGCATCAACCCTGTGTTGCCTTCTTGAATCAAATCCAAGAATGACAAACCGCGGTTACGATACTTTTTGGCGATCGAAACGACCAATCGCAAATTGCCGCTACTCAACTTTCGCTTGGTCGCTTCGTACTCGTCAAAGAAACGGCGTGTTTTGAGCATGCGGTTGTGCAAGCTGCGCGGGCTTTCCTGTGTGACAATCATCAGCTCGCGAAGCTCTTGACGTAAATCCGACGCTTCATCTCGGCTGACGGCATCTTGACCAAGTTCCGCCAATCGTTCTCGGATGTAATTCATTCGCTGCGAGATCTTTTCAAGCTGGCCAAGCAGTGGTGTGACACGGCGACTTCTTAGGCTTAGCTCTTCCACCAATTGCAAACACTTGCGTCGGTTGCTGATAAATCGTCGACGAAGCTCTGCTTTCAATCGCGGCGAGACACTCTTGCGAACCATTTGGTCGAAGTCCGCTTTGTTGCTTTCAATCAACTTGTCGATCGTTCGCAAGTTGTGTGGCATCCGAGCCAAGATTTGCTCTTTCGTCAATCGTTCGGTCAAAGAGACTTTGATCGTACGGTCAAATGGAAGTTCGCCTTCGTGAACACGGTGTAGCACTTCAACCGTGCTTCGCAAGGCGTAGTCAGATTCAAGTAGTGATCGGCGGTATTGGCGACGCGTGATCTCAATCTTTTTGGCAAGCGAGATCTCCTGTTCGCGTGTCAACAACGGAATCTCGGCCATTTGGCTAAGGTACATCCGAATGGGATCGTCGCTGGCACGCGGCGCTTCGGTCGCAACTAGCGGTGCGTCTTCGTCACCGAACGCACTTTCCGAAATACGGGGAATCGACTTACTGCCGCTTGAGAGGATCTCCTTCTTCTCACTTACTTCGACCAATTGAATGCCGTGACGCTCTATCGCCACCATCAATCGTTCGAGCTTCTCTGGGTTGACGTCTTCGTCGGGAAGATACGCGTTGACCTCATCATAAGTTAGAAATCCGTCTTTGGATCCGCGGGCGATGAGTTGCGATAGATTTTGATCGGCTACTTGAGTTTGAAGCATTGGTAAACCTCGTGTTTGCGACACCGAATCCTGGTGCCATTGAGTCAGTGAAAAATCGTTTTTCGAAAGCTACGATCAATGGACCAAATCCTGTGTTCCATTTACCACCGGCGGGTTCCAATCAATTCACCAACAAATCCTATGTCGGTTCTTAATGGGACGGTGATGCGTCGTAGAAGGGCTTGCTTAAGTTCTCGAGTCGATTGCTCCTGTAGGGAAAAGTGACGTAAGAAAAAGTGATACTTTAGTTTGCTTCGATGTTGTGGCGAGTCCGCTCGGTGTCGAACAACTCTTTCAATAGAGCCTCCTCTTCGTCTTCTGCCAAGAGCAAAGATTCGAGTTTGGCAATTTGTTGAATTTTTTCTTGAGCTTTTTGCTTTTGATGATAGCAAAGAATCACTGTGGCATATCGCTCTTCGGGTGTTTGCGTCGAGTGGCCTTGGCGTCGGCGAACGCGTTCTTCAAGCGTCACAACTTCGTTTTTGAGTGTCTCGTTTTCAAGCACGAGTAGTAACGTGTCGACATCCAAATCACGGCCTTCTAGGTCGAGGTCTTGATAGGCCGTCAATAACATCTTTGCTGTATAAGACTCAAGCCAATCGGGGTCGATCGTTTCAATCGCAATCGCTGCCAACGCAGGGGATTCGATCAGCGTTTCAAACAATTCACGGTCGATACCGCTAAGCGGGACAGGTCGATCGGGGGCCGCTTCGGCAACCATCGCTGTCGGTAAAAAGTCACCGTGGGAAGAGATACCGTATTCGGATTCCAAGTCACCGGCTTGAGCGAATGCGTCGTTCGGATCGAGCAGAGGTTTTCCAGGTTCTTGACGTTCTTGTTTCGCTTTGGCGATGAACGCTTTGGTTTGCTGCGTGCGTTGTTGTTTTTCAGAATTTGCACGTCGAATTTGTTCAAGCCGTTGGTTCAAACGATCGTTTGTGATGCCAAAGGTTCGCGCCATCCGCAACATCAGCTGGTCGACCTTCAAATTGGTGGCACCCGTCGAATTTTGAGGCACTTGAGCCACGATCTCTAGCAACGACTCGATCGCTTGGGTGACTCGGTGGGTATCATTGGTAAGATCAACACCATCGGTCAATCGCAGCATTTTGTGTTCGAGGGCGTCCGGGGCAGCGGCGACGAGAGCGTCGAAGGCTTCGCGACCTTTCGAGCCGAGGAAGTCGGCCGGATCACTGCCTTCAGGCAATGTCAACACTCGCAAATCGACATCCGCACGGACGAACAAATCAAGCACCTGGTCCGCACGCGTTTGCCCAGCGGTATCGCCATCGAGCACCAAAACAACTCGCTGGGAAAAACGCTTGAGTAGTTTGACGTGTTGTTCACCAAGCGCCGTGCCCAATACCGCGACCGACGTTTCGACTCCCGCTTGGCGGGCAGCAACGACATCGGTGTAGCCTTCCATCACCAACGCTTCACCGCTACGACGAATTGCTTCGCGAGCGAGTTGCAGACCGTAAAGCTGGTGCGACTTTCGAAACAACATCGTCTCGGGACCGTTGATGTACTTTGCGCCACCTGCATCGGTGCCACGTTTTTCGAGTAGCGCTGGGATCACCCGTCCGCCCAGTGAAATCGGTCGATCTTGTAGATCATGAATTGGAAACATCAAGCGGCCACGGAAGCGGTCGTAGAAACCACCGTTGTTTCGAGGGATTGCTAACCCAGCCGCTTCGGCTACTTCACCTGAGAAGTTGTTCTTCGCCAACAAGTCGACTGCAAAGGTCCACGATTCGGGCGCGAAGCCAATTCGAAAACGCTCGCGATTCTCATTGTCGATACCGCGATCGGCTAAGTAGTCACGAGCGAGTTTTGCATCGTCACTCGTTCCATTTTCAAGTTGTTCATAGTATGCATCGGCAACCAACCTCATGGCCGAAAGCAGTGTCGCTCGATCATCGGGGCTGCCCGGCTTGGATTTCTTTCCACCCCGGAAATCATCCATTTCGATGCCCGCCTGTTCGGCCAAACTGCGCAGTGCCGTAGGGAAATCGACTCCGTCACGCTGCATCACATAGCTGAATATATCGCCACCGATATCGCACACCCAACACTTCCAGCTTTGCCGCTCCTGATTGATGGTTAACGAAGGACGGCGGTCGTTGTGCCAGGGGCAACGAGCAACGAAATTGCGTCCAGCAGGATGCAACTCCAGCGTCGAGCCGATGACGTCAACAATGTCAACACTCGCTCGCACTCGCTCTTTCAGGTCGAAGTCCGCAGGTATGGACAAGCGACTAGTCTCCCATCATAGGAATCGTCTTTGCGAAAGACGGTCTCGATCGGTCAACCCACGCCGGAATCTACCGACAAGGTAAATCACGGTTGCCACCACATTGATAAATAAGATACAGCTTAATGAACTGTCATTCTTACGAAAAACAACGTCGCGACCGGGCAAATTTCGATCTTCGCAATCCATTGCAGCGTACAACTGGTGGCGGAAATCGTCAAGACTTTCGGCGTAGGCCGAAACGCTTACCCAATCCCGCGATGAATCATGCCAAGGCCGATGAACCACGAGGCCTGTTGCACGCTATCCGAGAGTATTCAAATTTGCCCCGTCGGCGTCAAGATCAAATTTCTTGAGCGAAACTTCGAACTTCGAAAAAATTCTTCCATGAATTCCAGCGAGACCGCCAAGCCCGTCAACGGTAGCTTTTGAGCAGGCCAGACCCAACCTACGACAATTCCGACAAGACATCAGCGAAGGGCATTTCGCTGCAGATCCCGTAGTAGGCCTCACGAGTCATTCGTTTGCGGACCATTTGCGGAGACGATAAACCACAAAGAAACCTAGCTTGATCACGTGGTGTCGATAACTGCTCGGGATATTTTTCGATCAGTTCGGCAATCGCCAATTTGACACCGCGTCCAATCGATCGGAGCACAGGCGGCGGCATTTCGAACGGGCCTTCGTTTTGGCAGTAACTGCAATGACCACACGCCAAGGTGGTTTCCCCAAAATGCTTTGATAATGCTTGAGCCTGGCAAGCATCCGCTTTGGCGAGTGAGAGCACTTGATCGAGTCGCCGGACTTCCAGCGTCTCTCTTTCCAGCATGTGCGACGCCAATCGTTCGGCCAAACCTTTCGGTCTCTTGATCCGCTTGAGCCAGCGGTATCCATGGTTCAAATCGCCGACCTTTACTTCCAGCCATCCCTTTTCTGACATCGATTCAATCGTTTCAATGATCTTGTTGCGGTCAACGCCTAGCCGCTTCGTCGCCAATGTGACGTTCAACAAGAACCAAGTCCGACCTTTCGTTAGCATCGACAGCAAGGCTTCCGAAAAATCGCGATTCGGACCAGGTACTTTTGCCAAGATCTGCTCGAGTGCCAGCTGTGGTTGCACTTTGTAGCTTTCGTATCGCGGCGAGGTCGCTTCTAAATACCCCTCAAGCTCCAAGTAGGTAATCAGTGTGCGCAGGACGGACAAGCGAATATCGGTTTCATAGGACAAACGATAATGCGATACGAAAAAGGAATCGGGCAAACCGCTCAATCGTTCAATCAATTGCTCGATAGGACGCCGCTCAACCGTATCACCATAAGTAAAATTATCGAGTACGATACGGTCTTCGGGAACGACCATCATTTCGCACAAGGAAACCTTGCCGTCCCGACCAGCCCGGCCGACTTCCTGAGCATACGCTTCGAGCGATTTCGGTGGATTGAAATGATAGACATAACGGATATTAGACTTGTCGATCCCCATACCAAAGGCGATCGTCGCGACAACCACTCCCGCTTTACTTTCAATAAAGCTGTTTTGAATCTCCATCCGACGTTCGGTTTCAAGTCCCGCGTGGTATGCGGTCGACGCGATACCGTCCTCGGTCAATCGCTCAGCAATCTCCTCGGCCGATCGTTGAGTCGTCACGTAAATTAAAGTCGAGCCAGGCTTGCGATGACGAAGCTGTTTTAGCAAATGAGCGTATTGATCCTGTTTCTCTAGAATGACACTGCGCAGGTGCAAGTTCGAACGATAGAACGGAGCACGGATCGCATCCGGTTTTCGGATTTTGAAGGACGAGCGAATATCTTGCAGCACCTTTTCCGTGGCAGTCGCTGTCAAAGCCAACACTCGCTCCGCCGAAAACGATTCGGCGACTTTCGCTAGCTTCAAATAGTCGGGCCGGAAGTTGTGTCCCCACTGGCTGATGCAATGGGCCTCGTCAATCGCAAACAACGAGATCCGCAGAGTGCCAAGAGAAGCGATGAAACGTTCGTTGAAGAATCGCTCCGGTGCAACATACATTATCTTGGTTTCACCACAGCGAATCCCTTTCATTGCCATACGGAATTCGCTGGTCGACATATTGGAATCGAAGCGGGCCGCCGAGATGCCTCGCGACTGCAACGCGTCGCATTGATCTTTCATCAGGGCGATCAACGGTGACACCACCACGGTGGTGCCGGGCAGTAGCTGGCTCGGCAATTGGTAACACAAACTCTTGCCACCGCCAGTCGGAAAAACCGCAGCAACATTCCTTCCGTTGAGCAGCCGGGTGATTACGGATTTCTGACCGCGCCGGAACGATCGGAGCCCAAACCGCTGTTGTAGAACCTCCTTGGCGTCCAACTATTCGATCCACCCACCACCGAGGACACGATCACCATCGTACAATACCGCCGCCTGTCCCGGTGCAACCGCTCGCTGCGGAGTATCGAATTCCACTTCAAAGCGGCTCAAGTTGTCGTGATCTAAAATCACTCGTCCTGCAAGTAGCGAACCGTTGTAACGAATTTGGATCCCGACCTGTTCGGAGATCGTTTTTGGATCGACCAACCAATTCGTATCGATCGCGGTGAAACCGCTGCGGTCAAGAGCTTCGGGCGGACCGATCACCACGCGCTGTGTATCGGTTTCAATGCGGACAACAAAATGAGGTGTCCCCATCGCCACGCCCAACCCCTTTCGTTGGCCGACCGTGAAGGCTTCGTAACCATTGTGAGTTCCGACGGTCTTACCATCGACGGTAACAATTTCGCCAGCGGTCGCACCCACCATTTCGGGGCGGCGTCCTTTCACAAAATCGCTGTGGTGGCCTTGGGTCACAAAGCAAATCTCTTGGCTGTCTTTCTTGCCGGCCACCCCCATCCCCAATCCAGCAGCCATTTCACGGATTTCGGTTTTCGCAAAACCGCCAACCGGCAGCATCATTCGCCGCAGACGCTGGTGGCCGATTCCAAATAACGCGTACGATTGATCCTTGCTCGAATCAAGGCCGCGATGCAACTGCGGGCCATCCGCTCCATCAAGAAGCCGAGCATAGTGGCCTGTCGCGACAAAGTCAGCGTTGACGGAATCAGCGTAATCGAACAATTTGCCGAATTTGATCCAGTGATTGCATTTAACACAGGGGTTCGGTGTTCGCCCGTTTAGATAGTCGTCGACAAAATAGTCAACGATGCGGCGGAAATCTTCCTGCAAATCGAGAGCGTAAAACGGAATGCCCATTTTCGAGGCGACTCGCCGAGCGTCGGCAGCATCCGACGCTGTACAGCATCCTTGTTTATGATCCGCTCGCCCTTGTGGAAGTCCCGACAAAACGGGCAACGAGGAAGCGTTCGTCGTCTCAGCATTACCAGCGTCCACCTTGCAAACCTTTGCCGATTCTTCACCGTGCCGCATAAAGACGCCAACGCACTCATGGCCGGCTTCCAACAGCAGATGAGCCGCCACGCTGCTGTCGACGCCACCGCTCATTGCTAGAACCACGCGTGCCATGTTTTTTTTCTCTCGTCGTCGATATGATATTGGAGTGTGATGATATTCGTTTTCGCCCTAACCCACTATATTCCGGAGTCCACCAATCCAATGGATGCTGAACTAATTCAACGTAGCAAGAAGATTCGCGAGCGTCTGGTCCAACTAGGAGACTCTCTTTGACCACGCTGGCAAAAAAAATGATATCAAGGAAATCGAAACGCAAATGGGGCAACCCACTTTTTGGGACGATAACGAATCGGCTCAGAAGACGGTCGCACAGTTAAAGAGCTTGAAGTCTATTGTCGGCCCTTTGAACGATTTGTCCACCTCTGTTGAGGACTTAGCCGCATTGATTGAAATGGCGGACGAGGACGAATCGATCGCTGGCGAGGTGGCTGGCGAAATATCGCGGCTCGAAACAAAACTGGATCAATTGGAGCTAAAGGCGCTGCTCAACGGCCCGAATGACCATGCGGGTGCGATTGTCACCATCAATGCTCGCGATGGCGGCACCGACGCCAATGACTGGGCCGACATGCTATTGCGCATGTATTCCGCCTGGGCGGTAGGCGAGGAATTTAAGATCGAGTTATTGGATCGACAAGAAAACGAAGAAGCGGGTATCAACAACGCTTCGATCGCGGTTCGTGGGCCGATGGCTTACGGATACTTAAAGGGCGAAGAGGGGATGCACCGCCTAGTACGCATCAGTCCCTTTAACAGTGAAAGTAAACGTCAAACCAGTTTTGCAGCCGTCAGCGTTTCGCCCGAGATCGATGACTCGATCGAGATCGACATCGATGAAAAAGATGTGCGTGAAGACCGCTATCGTGCCGGTGGTGCTGGAGGGCAACACGTCAACAAAACCGACAGTGCAATTCGTTTGACTCACATTCCAACCAACACGGTCGTCACTTGTCAAAACGAACGGAGCCAACATCAAAATCGGGCTACGGCCTGGAAGATGTTGCGCGCGAAAATGGCTCGAATTGAAGAGGAACGTCGCGAAGCAGAAGTCGCCGACAAGTACGCGACTCAAGCAAGAACAGGTTTCGGTAGCCAAATTCGAAATTACTTTTTGCATCCGGATCAACGCGTCAAGGACGCGCGGACGGGCCACTACGTAGGCAGTTTTAACAGCGTCATGGACGGCAGCGAACTACAAGGCTTCTTGGACGCGTTCCTACGCTTGCGTGCTGGGAAATCGTCGTAAAGTTTTTTTTAACGGAAAAGCAAGAGAAAAATCATGCCATCCATTTTCACGAAAATCATCGATCGCGAAATCCCGGCTGACATCGTTTACGAAGACGAACTCTGTTTGGCGTTTCGCGATATTTCGCCCCAAGCACCCGTCCATGTCTTGGTGATCCCCAAACGCGAGATCATCTCGCTCGACGATTTGAGCGACGAGGATGAGCAAATGGTTGGACGCTGTATCCTCGTTGCAGCGAAGGTCGCCCAGCAGGAAGGTCTAAGCGGAGGCTACCGGGTCGTCGTTAACTGCAAAGACGACGGGGGCCAAGAGGTACCGCATCTTCACTTTCATCTGCTCGGCGGACGGCAAATGACTTGGCCACCCGGCTAAAGCCAAACGTTGCGTTGAACGAACGACTTTAAAGCTTGCAATTCGCCGAAACTCGCCCCCGTTGAGCTGGACCAGGTGATTTGCGGGTTTTTTTGTCCCTATGCGCCGAAACTCCGCAGAACATAAGCCGTTCCCAAAACTACAAGCTCTTTGTAATTCGTTCCATCCGTGATCGATAACCGCTGGCGATCCCAACCTGCAAAATCGCCGCAAGTCGTTTTCCGCCAAAGACTTACGAGCATCCCCAAAAAGAGAAGTGTTGTTTGGCACGGGTTGTGCATTACCTATCGATCGTAAGCCGCAAACGGCTGTGTGAAAAATCTTATCTATCGACGAAGTCCAATTGGGCAAAGGAGCCTGCCATGTTAGTTCTATCACGCAAACTAAACGAATCGATTCAAATCGGCGACGACATCACCATTACCCTCATCCGGGTTGAAGGTGGCAAGGTGCGTCTGGGCATCGACGCTCCGCGGGACGTACGAGTGTTGCGTTCGGAGTTGGAAGCACATCACGACAAGGGTGCAACGAGCAAAAAGGGACGCGGTTCCAAAGCATTGGAAAGCCGAGAACGCACGTCGACGCTGGATACGACTTTGATCGGAGAAAACGAGCTCGATCTTGAGTCGATGAAACGTGAAAACGAAGCAGCTCAAATCAGCGAGCGTGAACAGGCCTTCGCACACCCTGTATTGATACCGAATCGCAGCAAGGCTGGTTCGCAGTCCACTGGCATTCAAGCGGATGGCATTCAAGCGGATGGCCTCTCCGTAAGCCCACGTCGCCGCGAACCCATCAACCGTTTCAGCAACCTGACTGCACCGCACGTTTCGCTAGAGCGTGTTAAGATCCGTAACGGGCGAGCACCTTTGGCGGCGTTTTTGCAATAGGCTCGTTTTTGCAATGGGTTATCGGGTGATCATCTCCACCGACTCCACCGACGTATCGTCTGCACGATCCGGCGACGCGGCGTGGGCCCGATAAGCTTCGGCATTTTGACGAATGGCAACTCGATCCTCGGCATCCAACTGCCTTAGGTGCTCGAGTAAAACGCGGCGAACTTCAAAGATGGTCTTGCCCGTCATGTGAATGGTTGTGTGTTCGGAATCGACAACCAACTCACTTTCCACATCCTCCATATGAGCACTTTCATATTCGACAACTCCGTCACCCCGACTTGTTCGCGACGCAAAGATGCCAGGCTTTTCAATCACGCCAACGATGTTATGAAACTTGACATTCTCTGACTTTTTGGCCCGCATCATGACGGGAAAGATCGGCGATTCAGGTGAGAGAGAATCGATCGCATTCGCAGTGGTCAACAATTCAGTGTCTCGGAAGAAGCCAGGGTTTTCGCGAGTTAAACGCTGGCCGGTAGAAACAAACATCTGCGGTAGTTTGATGAACTTTCGTGCCAACCAGCGAGTGTAGTCGTTCGCAAAGTCGCTACCCCGGTGGGGAGTGCCAATGGTAATGACGCGACGCACCGATTGATTGGGCTGGAAAAACAGGGTACTGACCAGCTTCACGCGGTCTTGGTCGGACCCTTTTAACTTCTCCGACGGCTTGTCACTAACGATATTCCAAAAATCATCACCGCTTTCCATGGTTTGCATGCGACTTACCAATCCGCCCATACTGTGGCCAACGAGGACCATTTGGTCGATCGCATGGTCACGGTGCCCCGCGTCAAACGCCTTACGCGTTGCGAGCAGGTCGCTGCGAAGTTGCGCAGCACTTATCCAAAACGGCTGGCCCGTCGGATAAAGATAGAACCAAAACTGGTATCGCTCGCGTATTTCAGGAAAACTTCGTAGATCATTGAACATATCCATCCACGTCAGCGGACTCGACCACAAGCCGTGTACCATCAAGACGGGAATCCGATTGGGGTCGTACGGTTCGAGCATATAGATCCCGCGCCGTTGTTGTGAGCCGTCGGGATCGAGCAAGCCTTCAGTCGCCTGGTTGCGTTTGCGAAACTCGGGACTGTCTAAGTAGAACGCCAAAGGAGTGGTCAGATCGGTTTCGAGTGGAACCCACTGATTAGCAATTTCGATTTGATTGGCTTGCAGGGGATCAAAAAACTCCAAAACACAGGTCGGTGATTCACCGGGCCGGGTATTGTCCCTGCTTGGGACGCAGCGCATCATTGCCGAAACGGCATAGCTAAGTCCATCCGGATAAAAGCGTTCTTTTGGATTGTCCTTCGAGAATGTTTTGCGAACCGCAATGAGTGGCACTCCAAGTCCGTAAGTGGTGTGCCGATTGCGGAGTGTTTGAATGTCAAAGTCGCTTACGAACTCGTAGCGATCAAATTCCTCGGGTTTCCATTTTCCGTGCATCTCGGTTCGCACGACAAACTCCCGACCGGGGGTCTTAATCGTGTAGGTGCTGCCTGGTTCGATGTGATGTTCGGAGCAGAGGATACGAAGTGTATCCTCGAGCGATTCGTTGTACAAATCACAAGCGGACCGAAACTGAGGATCGAATGCATTTCGCGTGGTTTGTAAATCGTCGCTAAACAAATAGTCGTAGCTATTGGTGAGCGCGACTCCGTAGTGGCTAAGTGCATCGGTCAAATTGCCACTGCGTTCGGCTTTCTTGCCTTCAACGTACGACAGCTCACTGAGAGCGTAGACCAATTCAGGGTCTGGATTTGCGTTGATTGTTTTTCGGATACTGACAAAGCACTTGTTGTGGTCGGAAGTGTATTGATCGTCGAGCCCAAATCGAGTGAGCGTGCTCCAGGTTCGTTCGCTGATTTGTGGGCCTTTAAAGCCAACCAGTTTGAGAGTGCCGGCAAGAGGGTTTTCGCGTATTTTCCGGTTTGCCAAGTAGCGAGGCGAGGTGCAACCCGAACCGAGAGGAATGGCGAGTAGCAACGCCAGAATGAACAGACACCGAAGACATCCAATCGTAGTGGATCTTGTTAAAGATCCTGAAGCACATCCAAACGTAGTGGATCTTGTTAAAGATCCTGAAGCACATCCAATCGTAGTGGATCTTGTCAAAGGTCCTGAAGCACATCCAATCGTAGTGGATCTTGTTAAAGATCCTGAAGCACATCCAAACGTAGTGGATCTTGTTAAAGATCCTGAAGCACATCCAATCGTAGTGGATCTTGTTAAAGATCCTGAAGCACATCCAATCGTAGTGGATCTTGTCAAAGGTCCTGACGCACATCCAATCGTAGTGGATCTTGTTAAAGATCCTGAAGCACATCCAAACGTAGTGGATCTTGTTAAAGATCCTAAAGCACATCCAAACGTAGTGGATCTTGTTAAAGATCCTGAAGCACATCCAATCGTAGTGGATCTTGTTAAAGATCCTGAAGCACATCCAATCGTAGTGGATCTTGTTAAAGATCCTAAAGCACATCCAAACGTAGTGGATCTTGTTAAAGATCCTGAAGCACGAGGATCCTCCGCAAGCCCAACAGCCACTCGGCGAAACACATGGATCACATATCGTCCTGCATTGCCACGCTTTGGCGTGTCAATGGCGACAGATCCGTCCGGTAAAACGCGATGCGTCATGCAGTTTGGTCGTCGAAATAGACGGTGCGATCCGATGGTAAAAATTCATAGAAAAACCGAGTCTGACGGTAGAAAGAATTGGCCTCGCATGTCAACCTGATTTTCTGACCATTTCGCTTGAATATTCATTGTCCCGTAGCTGGACAATGCCTATTGTTAGCGTGGAAGCCACAACGATTGCAAAATCGGTTTTATTGCAGCGGATGCATGAAAGGTAATTTGGCCCGTGTGAAACATTCTTGTGAAACTTTGGAGAGATGCGAAAGCATTAAACGCGACCATAAGACAAGAATATGCGGCGTTTTTTTCAAGCCTAGTTAGCCGCAGGACCGGAACGATCCTATCGACCTACTTGCGACAATACCAGCGAGTGGGTTTGGTTTAAATTTCCGGAATTTTCACCCATGCCATTTTTTGACCCGGCACTTTTCGTGACCTATATTTCCTCAGCTGCCTGCTCTCAGCGTCTGGCTCGCAGCTTCAAGCGACCGTCACCTCCCTTGACGGCTGCGGGACCTCCGCTGGTTGACGCTTTTGGATTTTGCACGCATGGATTGGATCAATCAGATCTCTGGCCGCTTGTCGCGTCGGTGCTGTCTTCGCATCGCAGTCGCAGGTTCATTGACGCTCGCTTCGCTGTTGGGTTGTGTATGCCGAGTGTCGGCACAGGGCCCTTCGTGGATCTCGCCCAAAACCGAGGCCGCTCACTCGAGTTCGGAAAACGAATCCGAACCGACGAGTCTGGCACCGATCCACAGCGACGATGAGCTGCTCACCATAGGCCTCGAGTTCGAGCAATCTCATTTGTGGGCTGACGCAGTCCGTCACTACGAAAAGGCGATCAAGAAGTATCCCGAAAATGCGATGCTGTATCAGCGCATGGTGATCGCCAAACTGCACTATGACGTCAACCGTCGATATCAA
Source organism: Novipirellula aureliae (assembly GCF_007860185.1). NCBI lineage: Bacteria > Pseudomonadati > Planctomycetota > Planctomycetia > Pirellulales > Pirellulaceae > Novipirellula > Novipirellula aureliae. The sequence goes on along the minus strand of NZ_SJPY01000001.1, from coordinate 1,202,140 downwards.
GACAGCAGTTTTGTGAGTTCGATTGATCAATTGTCGACCGAGCAAGCATTGGATCTGTACTCCGAGATCCTTGCCAATCTACAAACCCACTACGTGGATGATGTCGATTGGGGCCGCGTGATGTTGCATGGGACCGCCGCGCTCGAAGTTGCCTTGACCGAAGATCGATTCGCATCCCATTTGCTGCAGAAGGCGGACCCGAATGCAGTGGAGCATTTTCGGCAAAACGTGCATCATGAATTAACGAACCGCAGCACCTCAACTCGTTTTGATTTGCGTGCCAATGTGGCCTACGTCGCGGGGATTGCGAAAGAACGCATTGGACTCTCACCGACAGCCACGATTCTGGAATACGTTGGGGGTGCTGTCTCTACCCTCGATCCCTACACACGTTTGTTGTCAGGCAACCAACTTGACGAGATGTTCTCGAATATCGAAGGAAACTTTGTTGGTCTGGGCATCGAATTGAAAGCGGAAACCGATTACCTGCAGATCGTTTCGGTGATTCCAGGCGGACCGGCTGAGCAAGCTGGGATCGTTGCGGGTGACAGGATCGTCCGCGTTGATGATTGCGAAACGACCAACGGTGATTCGAACTATGCAGCCGATCTACTGCGAGGGCCAGAAAACTCGTTCGTTTCAATCCGTTTGACCAGCGCGAATGGGACGACCCGGGACCTGACGGTCGAGCGTCGACGTGTCGAGGTTCCATGTGTCGAGAACGTCCATCTCGTCGATCTCCAAAACAAAGTTGGCTACCTGCGTTTGACCAACTTCCAAAAAACAACGACTCGCGACGTCGAGCAAGCGTTATGGGATCTACATCGTCAAGGAATGCAGTCGCTAATCATCGATGTTCGCGGGAATCCGGGGGGGTTGCTGTCAGCTGCTGTTGAAGTAGCCGACCGTTTCCTCGGAAACGGTCGCATCGTTACGACCCGAGGTCGTAACGTTCGTGAAAACTTCGATTACACCGCCCACCGAGCGAATACCTGGAATATCCCGATGGCTGTATTGATCGACCGGGATAGTGCGAGTGCGAGCGAAATTTTCGCTGGAGCGATTGCGGACAGCGGGCGAGGCGAAGTCGTCGGCGAAACCAGCTATGGAAAGGGCAGCGTTCAAGGCATCTTTCGAATGCAGGCTGCGAAATTCGGCCTCTGTTTGACGACCGCCAAATTCTATTCGCCGAGCGGCAAGGCGATTAGCCAACATGGCGTCGATCCAAGTGTGCCCGTCGAGTCAACCTACGTTGCAGCTCGGCCCAACAGCAGCGGTCAAATGACGACCGACCAAGAGGACGCTGTGCTTCAACAAGCGGTCCTAAAATTGGCTAACGGCAACGTCAATGCCAATCTCAATATCGAGCCTCAAGACTCTCAGCGAAACTGGGTAAGCCGCCGTCCCTAGGACGCCTTTTTGTTATAACTGGCCTCACGTGGCTTGAAATCTGGGTTCCAATTGAACATAGTCAAGCATAGCCATGCGAGACGAACACAATCAACTCTTTCCGCTTCATCCTTCCTCGGATACGAAAATCCGTGGACAGGGTGATAATGAGACGTATCAATCCGATATGCGGTCCGAAACCGGTGAGCCGCCTTGGAAAGAGGGCGACAAACTGGGGTCGTTTGTTTTAGGGCAGTTTCTCGGCAAGGGATCAAGCGGTTTCGTCTACCGTGCGTTCGACCAAAGTACGCAACGGCATTGTGCACTGAAGTTGCTTTTACCCGCCAAATATGAAGATTTGATCCGAAACAAACTCGGTTTTCGTCGCATGATCTCGCTACGACACCCTGGATTGATGCACGTCGATCGCATCTACCAACTGGATCGCTACACCGCTTTTTCGATGGAAGAAATTGAAGGTTTGACCTTTGATCGTTGGCGAAAATCGCTGCTACGATCGCTACGAGAAGAACCGTCTGTTCCCTTGTCGGATCGTTCGACAGATCCAATTGAAGCTGCCTACCAGAAGCTTCTTGACCTGACGCGTCAATATGCCGCAGCCTTAGCGGTAATGCATTCACATGGTTTGGTTCACCGCGATATCAAACCCCAGAACCTCATGGTCGATGCGAATGGTCATGGCCGCGTGATCGACTACGGATTGGTCGGAACGATTGATTTAGACAGCGATCCGAAAGGTTTTCGGGACTATTTGGTGGGGCCAAGACATTATTTTGCACCCGAGACACTTTGGGATCAGTTTTATCTACCCGCCAGCGACATTTTCAGCCTCGGACTTGTCGTCTTGGAAACACTTCACTTACTCGATCGCGAAAGTCAACGCGATGACGAAGAGGCTGAGTCGTCGATTCAGCGATCATCCGCAAACCGCCAAGCCGACGAAGAAAAAATCAGTGAATTTTTCGAGGACCTCTCATCGAATGTTCCGGGCACGCTTCGAGAAGCCTGCCAAGAAATGCTTGCGTCAGATCCGGGAGACCGCCCCAGCGCGATTGAGTTGGCACGTTTGGGATCCCTGGCGACTCCGTCCGCTCTATGGATGGAAAGCTCGATTATGGGCCGCGACGATGAGTTGCAGATTTGTTACAGCTGGGTCGACTCCATCTTCGAAGGGGGTGCCGGGCGTTTGCATGTCGAAGGGGCATCGGGAATTGGAAAAACGAGGCTTATCGATGAAGTCGAACATTACATAAAATCAAAACGCTGGGGACAAGTTTTTCGAGCGAAATGTCGTCGTGGCGAAAACCATCCGCTACAAGCGTTTGATCAGATTTGTGATGCGATCGCGACTCGCTATATGAGAAGTGATCGAGAGGTGATGGAAGTGGACCCGGTCAGCACCGAAATTCTGCATAGCGCCTTCCCCGTGCTCAACAATGTGGTCCAAGCGAGTATGTCGGTCGATCCAGCCCACAAGGATTCGCGGCGTCTCGATGCTCTCGAGGCTGGACTACGTTTGAGCGAGCAACTTCGCATCGTGGGGCCGTTGATCCTCATCATTGATGATTCGCAGTGGGCGGATCATGATAGTTTGAACATTTTGGACCGTTTGCAAACTGCCAGCGGTGGTTCGCTTGGCATCATCACTATCTCCCGGCCCGATGCCGATCGACAACGTATACCGCCTGATGTTCGTTTGACGTTAAGCGAGCTTTCCGAAGATGCAGCGAGGTTGATTTTGACCAATGCCGCACGAAGATGCCGTCTGACGATCAGCGAGAAACTGATTCAACAAATCGTGGACGCGGCCGCCGGCAACCCGTTCTGTTTGATTGACTTCAGCGAAGAATTCCGGCCTGGCGGTGCCTTTCACGATGCACTCACAATCGCTGAGAATGGTGACGAATCTCTCTCCGTCGAAACAGGCGTCACGCCAGACCTTTCGCAGCTTTGGCGAAAACGTTTTGCTCGACTTAGCGCCGACGCAAAATCCGTGCTCGCGTTAATCGTGACCGCAGGCCAAGCCGTCTCGATGGCTCAACTTGTCGAACTCGCACCTCGCGAATCCAAGCTTGATCAGATCGTATCGGAATTGGCTCAGCAGCGATTGGTTCAGGATGATGCAACCGGAGCAGAATGCATTTCAATCATTCATGACGGTGTAGCCGAAGGATTGTTACACGCGATGGAAGCGGAGTCGAAACAAGCTTGTCATCGAGCATGGGCTGAATATTTATCAAATCAAAATGACGATGACCAGTTGGCTGCGAGGATTGCCGGCCACTTTTTCAATGCCGACCTTCCCCACGAAGCAGTCCCCTATGCGATCAAAGCGGCGGCGATCGCGGAACGGTATGTTGCACAGACCGAAGCCGCGCGTTGGTATGCGCGAGTGATCCCTTTCATGAGTGGTCCCGAGCGGCTTGAGAAAATCCGCCAAGCGGCTATCAAGTTTGCTGAAGCCGACCGGCCTGCCGAAGCGGCCCACTATTTCCAAATACTAGCCTCTGAGGTTGAAATAGACGAAAGCGTCGAACATAAAATCGCTGCGACGACGCTGCTAATGCGAAGCGGACATTTTGATGTTGCGAGGGACCAACTGGGTGGACTGTGCCGATTGCTTGGCTTGCCTGTTTCCAAGCCAGATTGGCTTAGCAAACTTCGGTTACTTGCCGTAGCGAGCAGCTACAAATTTGAGAAAACCATACAGAAGTATTCCATAGCCCTGCGTGTAGGCGAAGACACTCGTGCCCACAAACGCATCGACTTCTGTTTGGAAGTCGCTCGAGCGCTGTCGATGTTTGACAACCTTCATGCTGCCGAATTGAACTTGGCTGGTACTATCTATGCGTCTCGGTATGGAAGCGAATCGCAAAAGATAATGGCAGAAGCAGGCGAGGCAGTGTTCGGTTGCTATGATCGTGGTCGAACGCGGATACGGTCTGAAATGTCTTTGCAACAATTATTGCCACGTGCCATTGCATGCGGAGACAGGAAAGTGCTCGGCGACGTCTGGGCCGCTACGGTTCACTCCCACAGCTTTGCGATGCGTTGGAAGCAGGTTCAAAGTTCGCTCGAAATCTGTATGCAGCACTATCGATCCCAAACAAAACCGGTTCGCTTCGAAATCGCCCATACTCGATGGCAAGAGAGTTGGGCGCTGTGGAATTTGGGTCGTTGGAGTTCCATGCTAAAGCTGTCGGCCGAACTGGAAGAAGATGCCAAGCAACGTAACGACTTGTTTGAATGGATGTCCTTTAGTGGAGGGCTGGGGGCATCCGCATGGCTGGCACGCGATCAAGTGAAGGAATGCGAACAGATTCGAAAAGAGAATGCGAAGACGGTTGCGTCCAACGTCGGCATTCAATTGTTTGATTTTGCGGAATGGCTGGCATCGATTCATTTGCAAGTCTATTTAGGTCATTTTGACTCGGCCTGGGATACGTTTCGTTCGATGGAACGCGATCTCAAACGTCTCCCCTTTTCGAGGGTGCAACTCATCCGAGCTAGCGTCTCGCTAACCGGTGCACTGATTTGTCTTCATCGGCTTCGAGAGAACGCGAGAGACCATGCGATCGACCAAAACCCAATCCGAAAAACTCGCTACTATCTTCGCAAACTGAGTCGCGAGCATAACCCTTACTGCGATGCCGTCAGCTCCTTGTACGCTGGTCTTCTATCGGCATTAACGGCACAGACCGTATCCGATCGGACGCGTGCGAAGGATCGGTTTTCCGATGCGATTGAAATCTCGACCGCTGAGCAGCTTCGCCCTTTCCAATTGGCGGCACAAGACGCTTTGACGATTCTAGAGGGCGGTGAATCCCCGGGGCTGCTTCACGAGCGAATGGTCCGCCACGGCATTAAACGCCCCGATCGGTTTGCCAGATTGTATACGATCGAGCTACCGGGTTAGGTATTGGAAACCGTTGGTAGCTATACGATAAAACGGTTGCACCACGTGTGGCAACACTGCCTGCGTTCGGTAGATCACACCGCGCGGCCCATTGGGCGAATGGTTTAGAAAAGGTGTCCAAATCAGTCGTCATGCGATTCCCCTTCCGCCAACGTTTTAAACGCTTCCTCGCTGAGAACTTCGACCCCTAGCTTCTTGGCTTTTTCTAATTTGCTGCCGGCCTTGTCGCCAGCGACCAAGTAATCCGTGTTCTTGCTGATACTACTTGATGCTCGGCCTCCTAACCTTTCGATCAACCTTTTGATCTCATCACGTTTGTAATGAGCGAGCGTTCCGGTCACGACAAACGTTTTGCCTGAAAGCGGTCCTTTCTCTGCTTCATTTGCATCGATCGGCTGAGTGAGATCGACACCGGCGGCAGCAAGTTCTTTCAGCGTCGTCGATCCATAATCGCTGTGCAAAAATTCGTGGACACTTTGCGCGATCGCATCACCGATCTCATGAATCGCTGCCAAGTCCTCGGGCGACGCTTGCTGCAGCTCGTCAATCGTCGGATAGGCTTTTGTAATCAACTGAGCCACTCGCGGTCCGACGTGGCGAATCGATATCGACGACAAGACTCTCGCCAGGCCTCTCGAGCGGCTCGCCTCGATGCCTGCGATCAAATTAGCCGCGTTTTTCTGGCCAACTTGGACATCGATCATCTTGCCATCTTTCCCTTTTCGTTTACGAGTCCAATTCAAGTTTGCAATCTGCTCAGCCGTCAAGCGATACAAATCGGCAAAACTGGCGACCACTTTTCGCTGGATTAGCAAGTCGACAAACTCTTCACCTAACCCATCGATATCCATTCCCGTACGGCTGCCAAAATAGATCAATCGCTGGCGAAGCTGGGCGGGACAGCTCGGATTCGGGCAGCGGATATAGACGCCCCCATCATCTCGAACCAACTTGGTTTCACAGACGGGACAATGCGTTGGAAACTTGAACGGAGCTAGCTCACTTTTTCGCTCATGCTTTTCGACGCGGACGACTTTGGGAATGATCTTACCTGCTTTCTCGACAACCACGACATCGCCGACACGAACATCCAATCGTTCAATTTCATCCGCATTGTGAAGCGACGCACGTGACACCGTCGTTTCTGCGATTTCCACCGGCTGCAAATGAGCAACGGGCGTGATCGCCCCGGTCTTGCCAACCTGCACGCTGATCGATTCGAGCGTTGTGGTGGCTTCGTAGCGTTCAAATTTGTAAGCGATCAACCAGCGTGGACTCTTGCTACGAATCCCCAACTCATTTCTGAGATCAAAGCGATTGACTTTAAAGACGATGCCGTCGACCTCGAATGGCAGATCGGGCATCGATTCTTCTAGAGCAGCAACCGCTTTGAGTGCCTGTGCTGAATTTTGAAGCAGTTGAACACCCGGTGTCGGCGGGATGCCAAGCTCTCCAACCTCTTTCAAAAAATCGATATGGTTTTCAGCAGAGAACCCCTTTGTTTCGCCGACGCCGTGGCAAAAGAAACGTAGATTCCGCTGGGCCGCAATCGCAGGATCGAGCAGCCGAATCGTACCGGCGGTCACGTTGCGAGTGTTTTTGAACGGTTCGTTGCCCGCGTTGGTCTGACGGACGTTCAAATCGGCCAAGTCGGAATTAGTCATGTAAACTTCACCACGTACTTCCAAGACATCCGGGACTTTCTCGCCGACGAGACGCAGCGGCAAATCACGAATCGTGCGAATGTTATGCGTGATATCGTCACCAACTTTCCCGTTGCCGCGAGTTAACGCCATCACCATCCCCCCCTCTTCGTAGCGAATGGACGCTGCGACTCCATCAATTTTGTACTCCATCACCCATTCGGTCGGCCCCCCGAGCGTTTTCTCGGTCCGATCAAAATACGCCTTTAGCTCTTCGCGGCTGTAGGTGTTATCGATCGACAACATGGGCACGACATGAGGCACTTGAACGAGATGTTCCACCGGAGCGTCCCCAACTCGCTGCGTCGGCGAATCCGGTGACAATAGCTCCGGATTTTCCGTTTCGAGTTGTTTCAATTCTTCGAGCAAGCGATCGTACTCGAGATCGGTCACCGCTGGCTTGGCTTCGACATAGTACAGATGATCAAGCCGCCGAATCTCACTGCGAAGGTTTTCCACTCGCTTTCTAGCCGCATCACTCACTAGCTTTGGTCCTTCGAAAATCACTTGTTGGTTGAAATGGATACGCTTCGATTGTGCTGAGTCGATTGCGTCTCGTCCTTATCGTACAAAATGAACACTGGTTGTTACAATGTACTCCATTATGCCATGAACCACGTTTTTTCCATTTGATCATGATTGAACCCAATCCATCCTCCACAATCTTTGAACGGCTTTGCAAAACTCGCGACGACAAAGCAAAAGTGCTTTCGGAGATGGTCGCTCATTTCCGAGAAACAAGCCAGCCGATGGAGTTGTTCGAAGCCTTGAAAATGCAAATTCGCGGACGCTTGAACTTACCACTCACGACCTCGGAACACGACCAATCTCGACCAGAAGAAATTGAACATCAATTGGAAATGGGGCTGCTCGATGCTTGCCGGGAAGTCAGTGACATGTTGTTCGCAGAAGGAAAAGTCGCCGAAGGGTGGATGTACCTGCGGCCCACGGGTGATAAAGAAATGGGACGCAAACGGATCGCGGAAATCGCGATTACCGAAGAGAACCTTGACGCGATGGTTCAAGTTCTCGTCAACGAGGGACTCGATGTTGGACGCGGTTTTGCAGCCGTCGTGAAGTTCCAAGGAACTTGCAATAGCATCACCTTGTATGAACAAGCGATCGCTTCGCAAGGCAAACGCAATCAGCAAGCAGCAGCCTCCGTGCTCCTCAATCATCTTTACGATGAATTGGTCGACCTGGTCCGAGCCGATATCACCCGCCGCTCGCGTTCGAACGCGGACGCTCGTGCTACGGAGCACGAAACACTGTTACAAATGATAACCGCGTGTCCTTCACTATTTGATCAGGACCACTACCATCTTGACACGACTCACCTTGCGTCGACCATACGAATCGCTTCGATTCTTGACGACCCTCAGGAACAGCAAAGAGCATTTGAGCTTTGCCAATACGGTCGCCGCTTAGCCGCGACGTACCAGTACCCAGGTGATGAACCGTTTGTCGACTTTTACCCTGCCTATTCGGCCTACTACTCCGTCCTGCTAGGAAACAACCGTGAAGCGGGCTTGAAACTATTCGAACGTAAAGCTCGAACACTCGATACGAAGAAGCACGGGACAGCTGGCATCGAAACCTACATCGACTTACTCGATCGCTGCGGACAATCCGCAACAGCGATCCAAGTTGCGGTTGATTTGGTACCATCGGATGTCCCCTCTCAGCGGCTCATCCCACGTCTATTGGAGCTTCGCAATCACATTGATTCAGCGGAACAGCGAGAGCGGGCGACCGAGACGATTCTCGACTACTGCCGCACGCACAACGATGTACTTGGTTATACCGCCGCGATGTTATCGCTGCCAAATTAGACAAACGCTTACCAATCCGCCAATGGGCCGCGTGGCGTTGTTGTCGCATAGCAATGTTGTTGGTCACAAAAGGCGTCCGTCATACCCGCCAAGTATTCTCCGACCACTTTTTCAGTAGGCATCCTTTGTTGGCGAACTCGAAACCGCAACGGCAGCCGACTCGGATCAGCCATCAAGATATCGAACAATTCATTTAATCGTTGGGCTGCGGATTCGCGTACCGGAATCAATCTCGGATGCCGATAAACAGCCTCAAACAAGAAGGATTCCAACTCGCGACGCTCTTTCTGCAGGACGTTGCCATGATGAAATCGAACGCCAAGGTGTTGGATGTCTTGGTAATTGCGTCCCTCATAGATCTGCATTTGCTGAACGGCAATTTGCAATAGTTCACTGACCTGAAGATCGATCAATTCGTGGACCAACGCTTGCCTTAGCTCACGTATCGGCAACATTCCGTGTCGACCACGGATACCTTCCATCGCCCGCCGAACGATTGCCAATTCGCTCAGTTCATCGACGGTCAACAATCCCATTTGCAGTGCATCATCGACGTCGTGGGCGTCATAGGCAATCGAATCCGCAGCATCGACCAACTGGACCTCGAGTAGTGGCGCCCGCCCTACGGCAGCTTCGCTCTTATGAGCGCGAACGTCTTGGCCCGCCAACGTCTCATGCGACAAATTCAGTCCCTGGAACTCGCTGTAGCGTTGTTCCAACTCTTCAACGATTACCAATGCAAACCTGTTGTGAGAAAATCCTCCTGCGGACGCCATCCGTTCACAAAGCACATCCTCGCCACAATGCCCAAAGGGAGGATGGCCAATATCATGCATCAGAGCGAGGGCTTCGGTCAAATCTTCGTTCAGTCGCAGCACGCGGGCCATCGTGCGAGCAACGGATGCGACCTCGAACGAATGAGTCAAACGGGTTCGATGGTAAATACCCATTTCACCAGTAAAAACCTGCATTTTACCGCTCAATCGGCGAAACGCACTACTATGCAAAATCCGATCACGGTCGCGTGCAAACGGGCCACGGTAAGGGTGCCGTGGTTCAGGATGTTTCCGACCTTCACTGTCGCAACTATGCATTGCATAACTGGCTAACAGCAAATGTTCGCGTTGGTCGTAAAGGCGAGTTGATTTCATACCGGTATCTTGATCGATTGATCTGTGCCAAGTCAAATGGGGCAAAGTCAAAACGGTGAAAACGACTTTTTTTCAAACAGCCACCCCAACACCACTCAATGGAATTTACCAATGAATGTCGATCGATCACAACTCTACCCCCTATTCTGCATCGTCGCCGTAGCGTTCGGCGGTTGCGGCGCCTCAAACGTCGAAACGACGGTTAACACGGTGGATCAGGAGGTTTCTGCGGACGCTGGATCCGTGACCATCATTATCCAATCGGAACGAGGCGAGAAAGAATTCGAACGAACAGAAATTGCACCGGGTGCAACGGTCGAATCAGTCATGCGGGCGGTAGATGAGATACCGGTTGTAATCGAAGGCTCCGGGATGACCGCGTTCGTCCATTCGATCGACGGGATTGAAACGGGTTCCAACGAAGGCTGGACATTTAAAGTGAATGGCGATTTTGCAAAGCAAGGAATCGGAAGCACGATGATCGTCCCCCCAGCGACTTTGACGTGGACTTACGGCTCGTACAATGAGACCGTCGAAGCCGACAATGGTGAAGAGGTCGCCGAGGGAGAGACGGAATAGTAGAACGGGGCTTATTCCGTTCTAAGCCTGGTGATTGTCGCTCTGATCTCCGACCTGAAAGCGTTTCCACATGGAAAGCAATCGTTACTTCCACCAATCAGCCCCAACCGATTAAACGACGCTGACGGATCGGAGAGCGGAGCGACATTGCCGTATACGTGGACAACAGGTCCTTAGACCACGGGCCCTTAGACCACGGGGCCTTAGACCACGGGGCCGCGGCGGCCCATGACCAATCCGATCACGAACAGCACCAAAAATACGAAGAACAATATTTTCGCAATCGTTGCTGCGGTCCCCGCTACGACGCCGAATCCCAAGACGCCAGCAATCAATGCGATAATCAAAAAAGTGACAGCCCAACCTAACATGGTTTTCTCCAAGTCTAAAAGAGTGTGACGCAGGTGCAAACATCGCATCGACTGCGAATCGCGTCCAAATTGTCGCGACTGATCGATAGACGTAGCGATTGGTATGCCAAATCGTTCAGCATGGGCGGTTCGATACGGATTTGCCATCGAAACGTTTGATGTTTTGCAATGGAAATCAGCGTTTTACGCATCGAGTAAAATTCATGCTGCGAATTGGCAAGACCGCTTGTTCGCGATCAAAGGTACTTGCAAAAGCGAGTACCTGAGCGGCAACAAAGCAAATTGGCTTCCAAACTTCCAATTCCTGTTGGCCTTCAATGTCTGCTCAAGGCAATTCGGTCGATTGGCGTGACGCGGCAGTAGTCAGCGATCGCCACTAACTTCTTGGGGCCAATCCCTGGTACGCGTTTCAGATCATCGACGGAATCGAAACGCCCATGATGTTCTCGATCCTCAACGATTCGCTCCGCCAAGATGGGACCAATGCTCGGCAGCAAAGCCAATTCATGAGACTTGGCGATATTCAAGTCCAGCACGATCGATCGAGAAGTCATGCTAGGAAATGAAACGCGGGGGGCATTCGTCGGGAGGGTTATCAACGCGAAACTCAAAATCACAAAAGCCAAAGAAATCCCAGTCACCAAAGTCCATTGGACTCTTGATTGAGCAAGCGGGGATGCGTCGCGATGGGCTTGTGAAAAATCAGCCATGAATCACGTTCCATTTCGATTTCGATTTTGCCCGATGCTGCTTGGTCGTAGCGGAAGCCGTCAGGACGATCGATGCTGCCTCGACAAAAGCCTCCGGCGGGCGAAAGACTTGGCGACTTGCGTTACATTTCGAGGCAGTGCCTCGAACAGTGGCGTATGAGTAAACGTTTCAGTGCATTATCATGGCGAGCGAACGATCCGATCAACCGTTTGCCCGGTGACGGATCGCAGTTTCCTTGAAAAAACAACAGTGTTTTGCCAGCAAAACACGACATCTACCTTGCTTTGGGTTGCACGATTGATGACTGATTACACGACCGTTACGGCAAACTCACTCCTCGAAAATGATCTTCGCGCCTTGGTTCGGTTATCGATTGCCGAAGACCTTCGTCGTTCGGTCGATTGGACGACGGTTTGCTTGATCGATCCCGATCGAAGGGGTATTTGCGAGGTTGTACCGCGAGAGATCGGTGTTTGCGCGGGATTGGCAACCGTGGCTTGGATTGTGGACGAGTTTGATGCCGATCTCGAGGCTGAGTGTTTGCAGTTGGATACATCGGAGCTTTTACCGGGTCGTCCGATCGCTCGGTTAAGCGGAAATGCCCGTGACTTGGTGACATGTGAGCGAACCTTGCTTAACATTCTCAACCGGTTGTGCGGCATCGCAACATTGACCCGGTCTTACGTTGAGGCGATCGGTTCAAGCAAAGCTCGCTTGTACGACACTCGTAAAACCACGCCCGGATGGCGGTTACTTGAAAAGTATGCCGTCCACTGCGGCGGTGGCCACAATCACCGCAGCGGTTTGTACGACGGATTTTTGATCAAAGACAACCACTTGGCATTAGCTGGCGAATCGAGTCACCCCTTGTCGGCTCGTGAAGGAGCGGAAAAAGCGATCGCATGGCGGGGGGCGAGGGTCGAACATTTGGTGGCTCCCGAGATTATCGAAATCGAAGTCGATTCGCTTGACCAATTTCGAGACGTGATCAAAACGGGACCCGATATCGTCTTGCTTGACAACTTTTCTGTGGACGAATTGCGTGAGGCGGTTGCGATTCGCGATGCCGCCAACGTCCGCATCGAATTGGAAGCATCGGGCAACGTACGCCTCGACACAATCGCTGAAATCGCTACGACGGGTGTAGAACGAATCAGCTGCGGAGCATTGACGCACCAAGCGACTTCTTTAGACCTTGGATTGGATTGGATTGGTGAACACTAAGCTAAGTTCAGGGTGTGGTTAGATTCTTCGCACCAAGTACACCTTTGAACTCAGCTCATGCAACTTCCAATCAATCATCACCGCCGTTGCTGGGATCTCATACATCCGACTCTTGACGCTGCTGCTGTTTTCGTGTCTTTGGTGGCCGTCAAATGGGTTGCTCGAGGCTACGTGGACGATGCAGCGAAAGCGATGGGATTGATCGCGGTCGTTGTATTTTTATTGACAGGCCAGTTGACGGGGTTGTACCGAAGAAACCATGCGGGTTCCGCTAACAACGAAATATCGAGCATTGCGGCAACCTGGAGCGTCACCATTCTGGTCCTCGCGCTACTCGGATTTGCGACACGCTACAGCCAAGAATTTGCTCGCTCGGTAATGTTAGCATGGATTGTCTCGGCCCCCGCTCTCGTCGGACTACTCCGCATGTGTTTACGAATCGTCCAACAAGGATTGCTTCGCCAAGGAGTCGGTACCCGGAAAATTGCAATCGCGGGACTCAACGAACTCGGCCTACAAATGGCTGAAAATGTTGAGCAAGACCCTTCGTTGGGTTTTCAGCTAAAAGGCTTTTTTGATGATCGGATCGAGAAGCGATTCGAGTCGACTCGTAGGGATACGACACCGCTGACAGGCAATTTGACCGAGATGGTCAAACTGGCTCGCGCCGGCGAAATCGACACGATCTTCATCACGCTCCCCATGCGTGCCGAAGAACGAATCCGAAACCTGCTAAATCAATTGAGCGATTCGACGGTCTCGGTTTACATCGTTCCCGATTTTTTTGTGTTTGAGCTTTTGCATTCACGCTGGACCAGCATGGGAGGAATCCCAGCGGTTAGCGTCTTCGAAAACCCACTGTTTGGCGTCGATGGAGTCATGAAGCGAGTCACCGATGTCGTGCTAGCGACTGCAGGACTTGTCGTCGCGGCAATCCCGATGATGCTAATTGCCGCGGTGGTCAAAGCGACGTCGGCTGGCCCCGTTTTCTTTCGGCAAAAACGCTACGGTCTCGATGGACGCGAAATTCTGGTTTGGAAGTTCCGCAGCATGCGGACTTGCGACAACGGCCCGGTCGTGAAACAAGCGACCAAAAACGATCCTCGAGTGACACGAATCGGCGGGATACTGCGGCGAACCAGCTTGGATGAACTACCGCAATTGTTCAATGTGATCGAAGGCTCGATGTCATTGGTTGGCCCCCGACCGCACGCGTCCGCTCATAACGAGCAGTACCGAAGCCGGATTCGCGGCTACATGCTTCGTCACAAAGTCAAACCAGGTATTACAGGTCTCGCCCAGGTGAACGGTTGCCGAGGCGAGACCGACACGATCGAAAAAATGGAACAACGCGTCGACTGGGATCATCGATATATCCGCAGCTGGTCGCTGTGGTTAGACATAAAGATTCTACTAAAAACCGTGCGGGTTGTCTGGGGACAACCCGAAGCCTACTAGGCGTGCTGGTTGCCCCTCAAAGATTCTCCGATCACGCCGTTTATTGATATTTGTCGCTTTGCACTCCGAGCACTAACCGTCTTTGGCGTGGACAGCGAAGGTTGATTCGATCCAGTCGGTGGACACGGCCAGCTTGAAAAGATAAGCGAAATTGCAGGATCACCCGCCTTATCGATGATGGCGAAAGCGATTCTTTTCAATCCGGCTGCGACACAACGTTCCTTTTGGGGTGAGTTCACCTTCATCAATGCTCAATGGGATGCTGAATTGATCGATCGATCGAGGCCGAGCCCAATGTGGTTGGCTCTGTAATGTGTTTTCAATTTGCAACTGCAAGTCAAAATCGGATTCGCATTTCAAATCAAGCCAAAGCTGCAGTCGACCATCATCGTAGCGCAGCATTGAATGTTCGACGTTCGCCAACGCGTTGACGAGCCGTTCGATTGTCGTCGGAAAGATTTTGTGCCCGTTGGGCAAAACGATCACTTCATCGGTCCGACCTAGGATTCGATATTGCTGCGACAGATCATCCACTTCGACAAGATCGCCTGTATCGAACCAACCGTCGGGGTCGATTTTCGCCTTGGTTGCCTCGGGATCATTAAAGTAGCCGATCATCAAATGCTCCCCTTTGACAAACAATCGCCCGTCACGGATATCGGTTTGCCAACCTTGTACCGGTTTGCCAACCAAATTTGCCCGAGCATCATTGGGAGTTGCACTGCAAATCACTGGAGCGGTCTCGCTGCATCCGTAGCCTTGAGTCACAACAACCCCTCTCGATTTCCACGCTTCAAACGCTTGCTCGGACAAGCCTGCGCCACCAACACCAAGAACTCGCAAACGTTCCAGCCCAGCGGTAGTCGCTTCTAAGCCTAGTAATCGCTCAGCGATTGAAGGGACAACGTTTGCAATCGTCGGTTTGACAATTGGCGCCAGACGGTTCCAGCCATCAAAACCATAAGTCAGTGCCAATGTGCAGCCCGACAAGAGCCAAGTCCCAAGATCGCATGTTCGTGCGTAAGCGTGCGCGAGCGACAGACATGTCAAGCGAACGTCGTCGCAAGTTTGTGGGACGGCGGCTAGTTTTGCAGCTGCGTTACTTTTTAGCGATGCATGCGATAGGACAACGCCCTTTGTTGTTCCGCTTGTGCCACTGGTCCAAAGAATCAATGCCGGTTCAAAGGGATCAACGCGTGCGGGCGGATCGGATGAAACAGAGTCGATGAAGGATCGCCACGGGGGTTGGCTTTCCCTGATTGTTTCAATCCACAGTCCATCGATCCGATCCCAACATGCTTCCACCATTTTGTCACCGGCATATTGGTTGAGCGGTACGTTGACCGCACCGATTTTCGCGCACGAAAGCGTTAACAGAATGTCATCGAGCGTGTTGCCACTTCGGTAACCAACGTACGTCTTTTCAGACGTGTATGTGACCAGTCGCTTCTTTAAATAACCGGCGGTACGATCGACAAGACTGGCTAGCTCCGACCAGGTAAATGATTCGGCGCGACCGGCATCATCAACGACCAAAGCAGTCGAGGTAGGACGACGTTTGACGTGGTTTTCGAATGAGTCGAAGAGGATGATGTCTTTGTTCCTGCTTAACAGGCCGGAGGCAGCCACGTCTTTGCCGGTGGCGTGACGGGCTGTCGATTTAATCGTTTAACGCTTAGCCGAAGGCGTCAGCTTTTCCATAAGCGGTCGCCTATGGCTTGGCGTTAAACAAGTCACAACCTCTCAGGGCAAGTAAGTACGCACATTTGTGGGCCGGTGGTTCACCGGGCTGTCGATTTAATCGTTTAACGCTTAGCCGAAGGCGTCAGCTTTTCCATAAGCGGTCGCCTACGGCTTGGCGTTAAACGACAAGTCGAGTCAAACCGATTAAATCGACAGCCCGTCCTCCGTACTCGGATAGCCGAAGTCACGGCCCCATCACTTATCCATCCAATAAATGCGATAGCCCTGAGCTTTGGTAACGTGCCCTAGCCAAGAGCTTTGCGAAGCTTCTCGCCGTTGCCGGCTTGACCGAATGAAGTCATGCGAGCTACGCAAACGGCTTTCATCGCTTCGCGAGCGGGCTTCAAGTAGGCGCGTGGGTCAAACGCGGCTGGATCCTCGGCAAACACCTTGCGGATCGCTCCGGTGATCGCCATGCGGCAATCGGTATCAACGTTGATCTTACGAACACCACTCTTGATACCGCGTTGGATCTCCTCGACAGGCACACCGTAGGTTTGCTTCATTTGACCACCATACTTGTTGATGATGTCTTGAAGTTCTTGCGGCACGCTGCTGCTGCCGTGCATGACCAAGTGAGTATTAGGAATCTTGGCGTGGATCTCTTCGATGCGGCTCATCGCCAAGACTTCGCCGGTTGGTTTCTTGGTGAACTTGTACGCACCGTGACTGGTTCCAATCGCGACAGCCAGCGCATCGACGCCTGTTTCTTCGACAAATCGCTTCGCTTCGTCGGGATCGGTCAACAATTGATCGTGGCTCAAGACGCCTTCGGCACCATGCCCATCCTCTTGTTCGCCACCGCCTGATTCTAGCGATCCTAGGCATCCGAGTTCGCCTTCGACACTGACGCCGCGAGCGTGAGCCAGCTTGACGACTTCCGCTGTTACCTTGACGTTGTAGTCGTAGCTAGCGGGAGTCTTGCCGTCCGCTTCGAGCGAGCCGTCCATCATTACACTAGTGAAACCGTTGTCGATTGCCGACGCGCAGGTTTCGGGGCTGTTGCCGTGATCTTGGTGCATGACCGTTGGAATCTGCGGATAAAGCTCGGACGCAGCCAACATCAAGTGACGCAAATAGTTATCTTGAGTATAAGATCGTGCGCCGCGAGATGCTTGGACGATCACTGGCGAATCGGTCTCTTTCGCCGCCTCCATGATCGCTTGGATCTGTTCCATATTGTTGACGTTGAATGCTGCAACGCCGTAGTTGTTTTCAGCTGCGTGGTCGAGGACAACGCGAAGGGGAACTAAGGCCATGTTGAAATTACCTAACTATCCTGAAGGAGGGTAAACGGGTGAATGAATGAATTATCCCCGTCTTTGGAAAACCCGCAAGGTGCGACAATATGGACCGTTCCAGGTTTCACCAAACAAGTGGGCATTCGATTTGACGAGAATGCGAAAAGTGACGACCAATGTCGCCGATCATGGTTCCTATCGACCACCTAAAGCACGAACTTTGACACGCTTCGCTAGGGTAGAATCAGTGCCCGTGACGACGCCTTAAAGCTTTGCGACGTCCACCCAACCGAGACACAGCCAAGGGACAGACACAGCCAAGGGACAGAGCATCATTGCAGGTGAGAGACACAGCCAAGGGACAGACACAGCCAAGGGACAGAGCATCATTGCAGGTGATACAGCAACACCCGAACAGAATTCATCGGGATTCTTGTTTGCCTATCGTGTTTGATTATCAACAATCAGGCATGCAAACTCGTGAGATAGGCTCCTTCCCCCGGAATGGACGCAATGGGTGCGTACCTTCCTACTGGCGGCATCGCGAAGCGGGTCGGCCAAAGGATCGCTAAGAAACGAAACTGGCACCAACTTTTTGCAGTACCTCCCAGCTAAGGGCGGATGCCTTGATAGCGAGCTTCGGCGAATTTTCGATACCAATCGGCTGTAGATTGAACCCAAACTTGTGTCTCCTTGGGCTCATTCACATATCTTCGCTCCATTCGGTCGGCGAACTGGTGCATCGTTTCGGCATGCTCTCGCACGAGAGAAACGCGTTTCATTCTTCGATCCATCCTCTTCAGCAGCTTGTAGCTGTATCGATCGACTTCGCTCCCCGATGCCCCTTGGTAGTAGCGATAACGCCGCCAAAAGAGGAAACAGATGAGCAAGAATAGTGGTGCTTGAGCGAGTTTGAAGATGAACCCGATGGGATCCGACGTGCGAATCGTCGCGATGAAGGCCAAGATCCAGTTAGAACCATTGCTGTCGGAAACAAAGTCATCTTCCCATTGATTGGCAACCAATGCGTCAGTGGGTGCCGTGGATCCAATTGATTGATAGCTTCGTCCAGGCGTCGATTCGACCGAGAACCATGTTTGAGAATCCGCGTCATAAGCTTCAACCCAAGCATGAGCGGAACCATTTCGAGCGATCCAGTAGCGGTCATCTGGTTCGCGTTCATCGACAACGTAGCCTGTAACATATCGAGTTGGCACACCGACACAGCGTAGAAGCAAACATGTTGCTGATGCGAAATACTCACAGTGCGCTGGATATTGATTTTCGACAAAATGAATGATTGGATCTTGAGACAACGGCGCACTCGGCACCTCTAAGGAATAACTGAAGTTGCGATGAAAGAACTGTTCGATTTGCCTTGCTTTTTGGGGTGCCGTTTCTGATCCATCACAAATGAATTTTGCAATCGGATCGAGTACTTCCTTTTCGGTTGGAGAGACGAATAACAAAGCATTTTTTCGCAGGCCCTCCAGTTTTTCGGAAGCTGGCTCGCGTGCTATTCCAAGAACGTAAGGAGCGGTCACGTTAACGCCATGCAACACCGCTTGTTGATGCGACAATGTGATGCTGCTGCTATTCCCCTCAATCCACTCGGTTGATAGTGGTGTAAAGATAGTCGTCCCTTTCAGGGGAATATTTCGAATCTCAATCGATGTGGTGGTTTTGCGTCGAGGTTCGCCTCGGAGATAGAACCGGTTGAGTTCGATTTGCGAACTGCTCTTCAATGCTGAAGTGCCTACTTGATCAGGTTCAAGCACCGTGTCTCGCATCAACGGTGAATTCCATTCCCCGCTATAACGGCGTCCCGAAGTGGTGCGCCAAAGGCGCCGCTCGTAAAAATCGAAAACGTTGCCACGAAGATAACCGGGGGTCGAATCGGCCCAAACACGCAGAGCAACCTCGTTGGTATTATCGACGATCCGTTTTTTTACCGAACCGATCGTTGCACCGTAAACATACCTCGTCCCTGAAATCGCAAACTTATCGATCGCCTGATCCAAAGAATCTTTTAGCGAAGCGTGTACGGCCTTTTGGATATCCCCGAGCGATCGTCCCGTCGCTTGTCCGAGCAAACCGGTGCATGTCAGAATGGCTGAAACGGTCAAGGTTGAAAGCAGAAAAGATGCGCGGCTCCAACCAAGCTTTGATGGACGTGCTCCATCGGTTGGCTCGGTATGGCTTTTCTTATTTTCGAACCGAGGTCCTAGAATTGCTTGGGAAGCAAACAGATAACCTACACATGTACAAAATGCGACGGTGATTTGGCCGTTAATGGTTTGGCTCCCCCCACCCGCAATCGAGCACATCAAAACGACGAGCAACCCAAACCCCAGCATGATGGGGTGCCCCGAAGCATTTCGGATCGACCATACGAACAGGATGAGCGTAAGGGCAGCATGGCAAACCAAGTCTGCGCCCGCCGACAGGAAATTGACGGCATCCTGACGAAGATAGGGTGTCACCCGGGTCGATGAAACGATCACGGCCACGATCGTGCCCAAAAGCATCACCAGCAGCCGTCGAAAAAGTGTCGAAGCCGGTTGCCCGCCGACTCTTCTGGTAGCAACCACCAACAATGCCAAAGCGATTAGCACCAAAACGGTTGGCCATGAATCGAAAGTTTGCGCCGAAAAACCGCAAAGCAGCATGATCAGAACAATGAGGGTCCAACCGTAACGCGACATCATCGTCGATACTCTTACTTTCCAGTGAAACGGACGTTTACTCGAATTATAGGCTAATGGCGAATCACGTGGGATTCGCAGCCATTCTAACGTAATATCGATTGCCGGCATACTTCGGCAATCGATTCGGCGGACGATAAATAAAACGTCGGGATGCGAGCCGCGATAAGTGGGCCCGCGATTGCGGAGTAATCATTGATATCATACGTGTTGATCATGACCGCAACCGCCCAACCACGACGCGATAAACCTAGAATCGCTGCAAGTGATTCAGGAGCACACTGCTGAAGCAGTATCAACATGGTGGTTTCGCTCGACAACCTTGATTCGGATTCGATGAGCAATTCTGACAGAGTGAGTCCATCGCTGCGTTCGAGACGAGCAAGTGTCGAAACGATTTCACGCAGGTTTGCGGTGTCTCGTGATGCCATCTTGACGATAGGCCTCAGCCGGTCACTCTTTTCCAGCATCGACGTCGCTTCGCTCGCTTGCCCTCGAACGCGGTAATCGCCTACCCAACCTTCGCTGCGAATTCGGTCCGCTGCGTCTCGCCCGTTGGTGGCTAACCCACACGGTTCACCCAGGTCGTGCAATGCGTGTGCAATCGAAGCTGCTGCTGTGATGGCCAAGTCGCTGCGGACCGGCTCATGCTGCTGCGGATTGCTGGTCGTGTGGAGGTCCAGGATCAACGTCGCTCCCGCGATTGAGGATGGCTCATAGATTTTGCTATGCAGCGTGCCCGTTCGTGCCGTAGCTGCCCAATGAACGCTGCGCATCGGATCGCCTGGTTGCCAACGTCGGATGCCACGAAGTCGGGTCGGATCGTCCATCACATTCGCCCGCATCTTTATCTCGCCAATCGGTCGGCGCGATCCTATTTCATAAGCAGCCAATGGGATGATGTTTGGCAGCACGGTGATGTATTGAGGATCGGTACCAACCCGGTAGCGGCGATACAAACCCATCAAATCACCCGTTTCTAAAACCGTCGGCCCAATTTGAAAGTAGCCACGACGATTGAGCTGCATTTCATACTTCAAGTGCTTTGTTTGGTTCCCCCATAAGAACATCACTTGAATTCGAGTGCCGTCAACGCCAAGCGCTGGCGGATTGAACATCAAAGCCCGCCGTGGCAATAGATCTTCTACCAATACCCATAGCACCGGTAGCCGGCTGCGATTGCTGAGTTTGATTTCAATGCATACAGTCGATCCGATCTTGAGTTCGCAATCACCACCGCGACGTGTCGCAACGACCGACCGTGTCCACAGGATCGCCAGGTAGTAATTGGCAAACACGAGCAGCGCCGTTGCCATTCCGACCAGCAACCAAAGCGAAGCGCCGAACAACATTCCCAACAGAAGCAATGCTGAAATGCTGGCGACGAGCGTGAACTTAGAGAACCGTTCCGATGAAGTCTCGATGGTTGGTTTAGGATGCGTCAATGGTTGGCACCGCTATGTCGCTGACGATTTCTTCGAGCACGTTCTCGGCGGTTACCTTTCGCAACCGACTTTCCGGACGCACGATCAAACGGTGGTTCATCACCGGAGCCACAATTCGTTTCACGTCGTCTGGCAAGACAAAGGCTCGCCCACGTATCGCCGCCATTGCTTGCGAACAACGAAACAATGCGATCGTTGCCCGAGGACTACCACCGAGCGTTAAGTCGTTGTGCATACGGGTTTGATGAACAATTTGCAACAAGTACTCTCGCACTCTCGGGTCGACGTGGACCTTGCGAATCTCGGATTGGGCCATCACAAATTCTTCGGCTTTGGCAACCGCTTGAAGCTGGTCGATCGGATGGACATCCTTGAGCAATTCCAACATCCGAAGTTCCTCTTGCATCGACGGATAGCCAAGAGTGAACCGCATCATAAATCGGTCCAACTGGGCTTCGGGAAGCGGGAACGTTCCCTCATGGTCGACGGGATTTTGAGTGGCGATGACCAGGAACGGTTTGGCCAACGAATGCGTCGTCCCATCGACCGTGACGCAAGATTCGGCCATCGCTTCTAAAAGCGACGCCTGCGTTCGTGGCGTGGCTCGATTGATTTCGTCGGCCAACAGGATTTGAGTAAAGACGGGCCCCGCTCGGAATTCGAACTCGCTCGTCTTCTGATTGAAAATCGAAGTGCCTGTGACATCACTTGGCAACAGATCAGGCGTGCATTGCACTCGCTTGAAATGGCATCCCAAGCTTCGAGCCAGAGCGCGGGCGAGCATCGTTTTTGCGACGCCAGGAACATCTTCGAGCAGAAGATGGCCACCGCTAAGCCAGGCCACCAATGACAACACCAACTGCTTACGTTTGCCGACGATCGCCAATTCGACATTGCCGATCACTCGTTTTGCCAATTCCCCCACCGCGGCGGCTGAGGTCTCGGTTGGGGTACGGTTTCTAGCCGGAGGTGGTGGAGTGGTTGGCACAAGATTCCTGATCGCGGGCGTTTCAATGTTTTGTATTAGCCGCTTGGCAACGCGGTGACGTCTCTTTTCTCGCTAAACCGCAAGATTCGCATTTTAAACGAAATCGCCAAAGGATGTGGCCTGAGCGGAAAAATCAAGCCTCAACGACAATCGCCAAGTTTTACGTTTTCGTTACAAAACCTGGGTCGGGGTGTGACAGAAGCGATTGCCGTCATCGCTAGAATCGAGCTTGAATGAAACTATCCGTTCCCCTTTTTACTATGAAACATCGTTCGGGAGACCCTTATGGCTTCGGTCATTCAGCCACCTACAAAACAAAATCGTCCTAAGAAATCCAAGCGATTTGCTAGCAAGACTGCCGGCAAGGCTTCGAAATTTGAAAAGCCAACAAGTCGTGACACGATCCGTGCTGGAGTGGAGAATGCCAGCGATGCCCCATCGGCTGCGAAGCAAACGAACACCAATGCAAATGCTGCCGACCGCCGCCGCTGGAACAATTTGAGTCCTTGGGCAATCGGCTGGTTGACCGTCGCTCATTTGGTCGTCTTGAGTGTTCCGTTCACGTTTTCTTACACCTTTTCGTGGGCAGGTATCGCGACCATGTTCTTTTTGCACTGGGTCACCGGCAGCTTGGGGATCTGCTTGGGCTACCACCGGTTGCTAACGCATACGGGGATGAAAACGTATCCCTGGGTGCGTTACACGTTTGCCACCATTGGAACGTTGGCGGGCGAAGGGTCACCGCTCGATTGGGTTGCGGACCACCGTAAACATCATGCGCATAGCGACCAAGAAGGTGACCCGCATTCGCCGCATGATGGCGGATGGTGGTCGCACGTCTTTTGGCTCGCCTTCCATACCCATAACGGCAACCGAGCAGCGTACCTGAAACGATGGGTCCCCGATTTGTATAAGCAACGCGGAATGCGAATTTTGGACGTCATGTTTTTGCCGCTACACATTCTCACAGGTTTTATCCTGTTCGGAATCGGCTATGCCTTGGAGGGCGTCCAACTCGGTACATCGCTTGTCGTTTGGGGGATGTTCGTACGACTTGTGTTAGTCCTTCATGCAACTTGGATGGTCAATAGCGCATCGCACATTTGGGGCTACAAGAATTATGAGACGAGCGACGACAGCCGGAACAATTGGTTGGTCGCGATCGTTGCTTATGGCGAAGGTTGGCACAACAACCACCACGCTTACCCGAGAATGGCCAAACATGGTCATAAGTGGTGGGAATTCGACATCACGTGGCAAGCGATCCGGCTACTAAGAGCAACCGGATTGGTTTGGGATGTGGTCGACTACCGAACTGCCAGCGAGAAGAATGGGAAGCAGGAGAAACCCGCTACGCCTTAAACCCATTTTCGATTTGGGCATTCTTGATCACGATCGAAATGCCATCACGAATCTGTAGCGGAGTGTCTTCGCCTTGATGGTCTTGGTCCGCTTCGTTGGTGATGCGAACGTTTTCGCCGATCCGACAATTCTTGTCCAAGATCGCACCGCTGATGTAACTATTGCTGCCGATCCCGGTTGGCAGCATACCGGGGGGTAGCAAACTGAGATCCTTTTCGATTTCATCGGCTCCCATCACGACGGAATCCTTGATCGTGACGTTATCACCGATCACCGTCCGCAGCCCGATTACACTATTCTCAATCGTGACGTTGTCACCGATCTTACATCCATCCGCAATCAAGCTGTTGTGGATCGTTGTTTTGCCCATCAAGGTCGGAGGCAGGTAGCGTGGTCGACTGTAGATCGGAGCATCTTTGTTGCGAAGATCAAACGGTGGGTTTTTGCCTGCCAATCCAAGGTTCGCTTCGTAAAACGCACGGATCGTTCCAATGTCTTCCCAGTAACCATCGAACAGGTGCAATTGCACTTTGTGCGACTTGATCGCTTCGGGAAAAATGCCTTTTCCGTAATCCTCATGCTCGGTGTTCTTGAGCAGATCGACCATCACGTCTTTATTGAAAATGTAGAGTCCCATGCTTGCCAAGCAATCTCGACCGTGGCTGGGAATACCATGCGCATCGATCCAAGCGGGGTCCATGCGAACGGTCGCCAATTCTTCATCGGTTTGTGGTTTTTCGACAAAGCCGCGAACTTGGCCTTCATTGTCAACTTGCATGATGCCCAAGGCGGAGGCATCTTTTCGCGAAACGGGGATCCCGGCAATCGTAGCGTCCGCCCCCGAATCGATGTGGGTTTGCATCATTTCGCGGAAGTCCATTCGGTACAATTGGTCACCCGATAGAATCAATACATGCTCGATCCAATCCTCTTCGAGGTGGACCAAGTTTTTGCGAACGGCATCGGCGGTGCCCTGATACCAATCGGTTCCCTCTTCGACCGTTTGCTGCGCCGCCAGCAACTCGACAAAACCGCCACTAAAATGATCGAAGTGATAGGTTTGCCGAAGGTGTCGGTGCAGGCTTTCGGAAAGAAACTGAGTCAGCACGTACACGCGGTTCAGATTGCTGTTGATGCAATTACTGATGGGGATATCGATCAAACGATACTTTGCGGCCAGAGGCACAGCAGGCTTGGCACGAATTTTGGTCAGCGGAAATAATCGAGTTCCTCGCCCGCCGCCAAGAATAAGTGCGATAGTTTTGTTAAGATTCATGATCGCGTTGCTCGCCTAAGTGGTTGAAATGTTAGAGATGGACGGTATCGTCCGTTCATTTGTATTACGGTTGTTATCCTGACGTTGTACCGGGTCTAAAGGACAGTGAAAAGTAAGTGCGGCAATCGGTCACCAATACTTTTCAAAACGAATCGAACCGGGCCCCTCATAATCGTGATCGTCTTTGAATCCAGCTTCTTTTAACAGGGGTAGCATGCCAGTTGCCGAGGGTGGCTCCGCTCCCGGCGGCACGTAGCCGATCATCGCAGGATTGCCACATAGAAAGACATGCGTGTTCTTTGGATCGAGTGGATCGTCCGCCATTTCGGCCAACTTGCCTGAGACAAAAAGCTCTTGCAAATATTGCTTGCCAACATAGCCAGGATGGTTGGCGTCGATGTTCTCGGGATCACGTGTTGAGAACGGTAGGTAACAATATTGGGAATACTGGTCCATCAACCTCGCGTGCTCTGCGGTATAGGCCAAGTCGATACGATTGCGAACCGATGTCGCATTGACAATCCGCCCGCGGTGGTTGTTGGACAACAAATGAGCAGCCATTGCGTTATGCGGCGCTTCGCCCGTTCCAGTGCTGAGCATTAGAATCGTATCATCGGGGTTAATGCTGCCGATCGTGTAGTGACCGACGATTTTTTTGCCAATCATCAAGCGGTCGCCAATGCCACAGCCAAACAACCGGGGCGTCACGACCGGAGGCGGCTGGCCGGGATCGGCGTGCCGGACAAGCGTGACGTAGAATTCCAAGTAGTCGACGTCATTGACGGTCGCGAGATTGCCGTGCTCATCGAGCATTGGGCAAGAGATCGAATAGGCCCGCTGAATACACTTGGCCCAATCCTTTTCGGTTAACGCTTCCTCTTGCGTATCTTCGACGCGATTTTCCCAATTCCCGATCCCCAAGGAGACGAATTGGCCTGGCTCGAAGGGCGGAAACGGCTTGTCAGGCCGGATTCGGAATCGAGCGAGATCGGGATGGGTATCGATGCGGTGAACAACCGTCGCGTTGTAGTATTTGTTTTTTAATTCGCCGATTCGTTTAGCATCAAACGGTACCGTTTCAACAATCTCACTCAAAATTTGCTCCTTGCAGCATGCCAAATGGGGATCGTAATAACTGGGCGCGACGCTTCGGTGCGGCTGGGGTTTCTCTCCCCCCCCTTGCTTAAGCTGTCTGCCGGGGCTGGATGCCCCCAGCCACGACAGAGGCCCAAAAAAATAAACTATCGTTCGCTGCAGATGCCTCAAGCAAAGCAGGGCGATCTCTAATATAATCGTTTTCTAGGTAGCCCGTGTTGCCTAATGACACGAAAAACTACCGTAGCTTGGTTTTTTCCCGCCTATCTTCACCCTTCATTCTTGCTGCTTTAACAATGTCCAACCCGAGAATTATTTTCATCCGAAGTCTACCAAGTCAACGTACTCCTTCGATCGCGACGATCGTTTGGGGCTTTCTCTTCATTTTTCTATCGGTTGCACTCCATGCTAGCCGTGCCCAAGCGGAAACGTGGGTTGGGCTACGGGGCAACTATCAAGTCGAGGCCGAACTGCTCGGCATTTGGGAGGACAACGCGATCCTATTGCTCGGTGACGGACGCCGTGTCTCGGTCGAATTGACGAATCTGCGAAGCGATAGCCGTATTCAAGCACAAAAGTTAGGAAACAACAAAGCGAGTCAGTTACAAGAGCGAATCGTTCAACTCAAAGGGCAAGTGGAACAAGCCAATGCGCCCGCTCCCGATCCGATTCCTTCGCCACCTGCGGCACCCGCGTATGAACCGCTAGGGAGTGGTGCGGATGCCATCACTGCGTTGCAGCACTATGAAACTCAAGCGGCCAGCGGCCACGCACTCCTTGCAGCATACGATTCCTTTCCGCCAAAGTATCGAAAGGACATCGATTCGCTTGTCAAAGCGGCGGCGGAGAAAATGGATCCTGCGGCCATTCCGTCGAACTTTGCTCCGCTGTATTCGCTCGGCGATTTCGTTCTGTCTCATCAAAACTATCTGCTTAGTCATCCTCGAGTCAAGTCGCTCGATGATTCCACGGAATCCTACTTTCGAGATCTTTTGTTAGCTTCCGCAGGTCTACTCAAAACGGCGTTCTCACCCGATACACTCGATATCGAATCGCTTCGTAGCGAACCGTTTCGCGATTGGTTGGTCGCCCGTGACGCGAAGTTGGCTCCCTATTGGAAACAGGTCGCGGAGGTGATGCAGCCTGTGCAACCGAGTTACCAATTAGGAGCAGCGAGGAGCAATTCGCCTTATGGCTATGACGAAATGGACGATGACGATATGTATGAGTATGAAATGGACGAACCGATGGACCCAGATGAGAATAGCAATCAATCGGGTGAGGCGGAGCCCGAAGGGGCCAAAGAAATGATTGTTACTCGATCGCTCAACGAAAACCAGCAGACGGCCACGTACCAGTTGGTTGATGGATATTGGGTCGAAAAGGAACTGGCTGAAAATTGGGCGACGCGAATGGAATCGCTCGAAAAGTCGATCAGTGATCAATCGGGGATAATGGCGATGCTAAACAATTCGGCACTCAGCGGGCTGAGCCTGTTTGTTCAGCCCAAAATTGAACGGTTGAGTACGATCGAATCGAAAGCCGAATTCCACCAGGCGCTCGACCAGCAATTGACAGGAGTTACTTCGGTCGGAGGCATACTGATACCATTTTTACGATCGGTTCCGATCCTGAAAGACTGGTTTCCCGAAGCTTCGCGATCAGACCGAGACCGCGATTTTTATTAGTCGCGATTGACGTTTGTCGCAGCATCGTCGCAACGTCGGGTAGCTCTCCGAGCGGATAGTGCCCTCCGCTTAGCCCAGGCCAACCTTCGCTCCCCAGGCGAAGAGGGTATCCGTTCGGAGAGCAGGGCGGCCAAGGCGACGAAAGGACACCAAACGGCGAGGCGACTTACCAACGTCTAGCAGACCGTCTTGGCAAAACCCAATTGGGCCGCACAAAGTGACACGTGTACCCATTTGGAATTCGTTCTAAATAGTCTTGGTGTTCGGGTTCCGCTTCCCAGAAATCGCCGACCGGTTCGACTTCGGTGACCACTTCCCCCGGCCAAATCCCAGACGCGTTCACATCCGCAATCGTATCGATCGCAATTTGCCTCTGCTGTTCATCCACGTAATAAATTGCGGAACGATAGGATGCCCCGCGGTCGTTGCCTTGACGATTTGGAGTGGTGGGATCGTGGATTTGAAAGAAAAACTCCAGTAATTCTCGATAGGAAATGATCTCAGGATCGAAGAGGATCTCAATGCCTTCGGCATGATTTCCATGGTTGCGATAGGTTGCGTTGGGAATTTCGCCCCCCGTGTAGCCAACGCGAGTGCTCTCGATTCCAGGCATTTTTCGAATCAAATCTTGCATTCCCCAAAAACATCCGCCTGCTAATACAGCTCTTTGTGACATTCTCGATTCTCCTGTCCATTTGTATCAAACCGCATGGGCAACGCCTTGCGATGCCCGACATCACACGCGTCCCGAGGGGCGTGCGGCTCAACGAAAGCCTCAACGAGTGCTTTGTCACAACTAAGAATTTAGGGTTACGGTCTTTCGTCGCAGTGGCTTGCAGTCGCAGCTTTCGGGGGCAAGAGGCCCCGGCCACTCTTTTGCCAAGCCAAAAATCAAGTTGTGACAAAGCACTAGCCTACGGTCCCTGTCAAAATCATCGGTAGTTTACTACGATAAACGCTCCAGGTGACCCCAGTTCTCAAAGATTATATTGCATGAAACCGATTCGCAACTTTTGCATTATCGCCCATATCGACCACGGAAAGTCAACATTGGCTGATCGTTTAATCCAGGCTTGTGGTGGTGTTTCGCTGCGAGAGTTCCATGACCAGATGCTCGATTCGATGGATATCGAACGAGAACGGGGGATCACCATCAAGAGCAATACGATCACGCTTGACTACACCGCACCGGATGGTCAAGAATACTTGTTGAACCTGATCGACACTCCTGGCCACGTCGACTTTTCGCATGAAGTTCGCCGCTCGTTGATGGCTTGCGAAGGTGCTTTGATCGTCATCGATGCCTCGCAAGGTGTCGAAGCACAAACGGTGGCAAATCTGTATCTGGCGTTAGAGTACGACTTGGCGTTGTTGCCAGTCATTAACAAGATTGACCTACCAGCGGCTGACGTTGACCGGGTTCGCGAGGAGATTGATGAGGACTTGGGACTTGACCCCTTTGTCGCCATTCCCGTCTCTGCAAAAACAGGTGTCGGTATCGAGGATGTGCTCGCCGGCATTGTCAAACATCTTCCGCCCCCGCAAGGCGACCCAAATGCTCCGCTAAAGGCATTGGTTTTCGATGCGCATTTCGACAAATACCGAGGCGTTATTTTGCAGTGCCGGGTAATGGAAGGAACGCTCAAGACAGGGCAAACGATTCACTTCATGCACGCCGAAAAAGACTACAAGATCGATGAGCTTGGCTACAACCAATTCAAATTGAAACCGAAAAAACAGCTTAGCGTCGGCGAGGTGGGCTATATCGTAGCGGGTGTAAAGAGTGTTCAAGATATCGAAATCGGTGATACGATTACGCTCGTCGATCGCCCCGCTTCGGAGCCGATCCCTGGCTATCAACCCGCCAAACAGGTCGTTTTTTCCTCGGTCTATCCGATGAGCACCGACGAGTACGGCGACCTAACCAAAGCACTCGACAAGTTGGCGATCAACGATGCTGCATTGACCTACGAGAAAGACAGTTCGGCGGCACTCGGGTTCGGGTTTCGCTGTGGCTTTTTAGGACTACTCCATTTGGATGTCATTCAAGAACGCTTGCAGCGAGAGTTCGATTTGGGGTTGGTCATCTCAGCTCCTTCGGTCAAGTACAAGCTCAACTTAAAAGATGGCTCAACAATCGAAGTGGACAACCCTACCTATTGGCCGGATCCGACGAATATTGATTCCGCGAGTGAGCCCTACATTAAGGCTTCGATCTTGACTCCCGAAGAATATGTCGGTCCCGTGATGGAACTCTGTCGGGAACATCGTTCGGAGAATCCGACGATGAACTACTTGTCTGCCGGACGAGTGGAAGTCAGCAGTGAGATGCCACTCGGTGAAGTCCTCTTTGATTTTTATGGCAAACTAAAAATGATCACTCGCGGCTACGGATCGTTTGACTATGAGCCAATTGAATACCGCAAAACCGATGTGGTGAAGGTCGATATTTTGGTCAATAAAGAACCGGTCGACGCGTTGTCGTACCTCGTCCACCGCGAGAAATCACGAGCGCGTGCTTTGCACTATTGTGAACAACTTGCCGAAGCGATTCCGCGTCACCAGTTCAAAATCCCAATCCAAGGCGCAATTGGTGGCACGATCATTGCGCGAGCAACCATTCAACCGTTCCGAAAAGATGTCACCGCAAAGCTTTACGGTGGCGATGTGACGCGAAAGAACAAGTTGCTTGATAAACAGAAAAAGGGCAAGGCCAAGATGAAACAATTTGGAACGGTCAACATCCCTCAAAAGGCCTTCATCTCCGTGCTGCGGGCCGATAAGGATTGAGTTTCCGTTTGACCGCGTGCCCGTCGGGTCGCATGTTTCTACCGGTGACTCGCGGGGCGTTGCCCACGTGATTTAACGAACATCAACACAACAACGACAAAAGGAAAATGACATGAGTGACCAAATGCGATGTTACTTCGTCGACAAGGACGACCAAGGCAATCTGATAGCGGGCGTGACATCAAAGCCGATTTCTGTTTTAGACGATGCGGCGGCAGCCTACTGCGCCGCGAAATCGAAGCCAGGCGAAACGATACCCCGCGTTCGCATCCGCGTGCAATTGTCTTCACTGAATTTCAAAGATGCGATGGCGGCGACAGGTAACCCAGGAATCGTCCGTAAGTTTCCTCACATCCCTGGGATCGACTCGGTCGGAGAGGTCATTGCGAGCGACGATGCAACGTTCTCGGTTGGCGATCAAGTTATCGTTACCGGCAATGACCTCGGCGTTGGCCACTTCGGCGGCTGGGCTGAGTTCATCGATGTCCCCGCGTCGTGGGTATTGCCATTGCCCAATACTCTCTCTCCTACCGAGGCGATGACGCTCGGAACCGCAGGCTTCACGGCTGCGCAGTCGGTCATGGCACTCTTGAACCATGAAGTCACGCCTGAATCAGGAACCATTCTTGTCACCGGTGCTACGGGTGGTGTCGCAAGTGTTTCGATCGAGATCCTTCGGAAACTTGGTTTTAAGATCGCAGCGGTGACTGGCAAGAAAGATCACCATCAATCGCTCATCGATCGTGGTGTCAGCGAAGTGCTCAACCGCAGCGACTTTATTGACGACAGTAAACGACCGCTGCTAAGTGGCAAGTATGCTGGTGCAATCGACACGGTCGGTGGATCGATGTTGGCAACCGTTTTGAAGATGATTTCCTATCGTGGTTGTGTAGCGGCAATGGGCGTGACCGGAGGCGCGGAACTCAACACGACCGTTCATCCGTTTATTCTTCGTGGGATTACGCTGGCCGGAATTGATTCAGCGATGTGCCCGATGCCAAAACGAAAAATCGTGTGGGAAAAACTATCGGGCGATTGGAAACTCGATGGCCTTGAATCGCTAGCCACGCTAGCATCATTGGACCAGATGCCTGCATGGGTTGAGCGAATTCTAGCAGGCGGTGTCTCGGGCCGTATCGTCGTCGAAATATAGGTTGTCACGGCCCCCACACTTCAGTGCCTGCATCCACGCGTCAGAGAACCGGAGAATTGGAACCAGGCTTATGCGGTGGAAGCTAGGCATTGGCAGCGGCAAGCAAGATCGAGCGAACGACCTCCAACGTAGCAAACAACGCGGCATTCATCAGCCACGAAAGCATCAAGAAACAAGCCACGAATCGAACGAATGAACACCATTCCGGGAACCTCGCGGTAATTCGTGTCCATTCGTGAAATCCGTGGCCGACCTTCGACCGAGCAAAGCAGCGTTAATCGCCATCCCGGTGGCTCACGCTCACCGGCAAGGATGTTTCGGCCTCCGGCCTGGCTCTGCTGAGGAGTAACTTGCTTAGCCCGGATTATTCATTAGCCGTTTTGGCGATAGCGGCCTGTCGATTTAATCGTTTAACGCCTAGCCGAAGGCGACAGCTTTTCCATAAGCGGTCGCCTATGGCTTGGCGTTAAACAATCAGTCGAGTCAAACCGATTAAATCGACAGCCCGCTAACGCCAAAACGGCTAATACGCAGACTGTTTTTCGAGCAATGAACGTAAACGCTTGAAGGCGTAGACGTTAGCAAAACAATTTGCAAGCCCATGAATCATCCGGGTTAGAGCCCTTTTTTTAGCTGAACGTGCTCCTGAAGAAGTTCAGCGACGACTTCGTTTTTGAGCTGGATCTTAGCTTCGAGGGCCTCGATCTTTTTGTCTTTCGCGTTGCCAAAGAGCTGCTTCTGCCATTAGTAGATTTGCATGGGTTGTAGCCCAAGGAGCGTCGCAGAGGTCGGAAACGGGAACATTGTCGACCAAGTATCGCTTCACAACCGCGGCTTTTTCATGGGCGGCAAATGTTCGTCGAGATCGTGTCATCGTAAAGCCCTCCTTCGGACAATCGAATAATCCGATCAGCGGCAAACTCCAGATTCAGCTGAGGCAATACATGCGGAAGGCATGACAGATACTTGGCATCTAGGAAATCGTACTGACATGGTGCTTTGCTGTTGTTGGCCAAGACTGGCCCTATCTCAACTGCCGGCTGGACAATACTTTCATTTGCGTCAACGGCGAGGGCCATATCAACCGGTTTTGGGGGCGTATTGTTTGATCAGGCCGAAATTTGATCAGGCCGAAATAGTAAGTAGTGGATTATTGCTTTGCAACTTCCCTATCGATTCACTCAAAATCTTCCACTATCTAGGTTTCAAGTTCTTGATAGATAGACGAGCGAGTTAGCGTCCTCGGCTGACCGCGATGCTTCCTCTTGCTCGGACGGTTGCCCCTTCGATAATCTTGTCTTTCTCGGTTACGAAGACTTGCAAATCGTCTGGCGTTTGTGAATAGCTAAAATCGCGAACAACGATTCCATCATTGGGGTAGTATCGCGTTTCGAGTTCGTCGGGCATCGGGTCGCTCTGGATCCGCAACCGCTCAGTCGCAACCCCAGGTGAATGCGTTTCAGTGATTGTAAAACGCTGTGTCTGGCCCCTTGATCTGGTAACGCGGAACGAGACATCCTTTACTTCCGCAAGCGAAAAGCTACCGGCTCGATCAAGCGATAGAGAACTACGAGGTGCTTCGGGGTCAGCAAAACGCAGTGCCAGATCGATTTGGACACGTGTTGCCCAGAGTGGCCAATCGCGGACGCGGCATATCAGTACGGGCACGGGCTGATTCAGTTCAAACTCTGCTACGCTGATCGAATACGTGGCTTTTTCGGATGTTCGCGAATTGTAGCCAACCAAATCAATCCACACATCACTTGGGCGAGGAGTAAAGGCCGATCGGTTTTCGTTTTCGACGACTAGCCTGAGTGTCAACTCACGATTGTTTGACAAGTCAGGCGGCAATGCCAGGACGGTAAAGCGGCTACTTTGATCCTCAATCGCTAGTTCTTCGAAAACATGTTGATGGCGAGGAAAGGGGATATGCTCTAGTTGTTCACCTTGGACTTCGAATTGAAACGCCTCGCCTCCTGTGACCCGCACGGCCGCATTTGCAGGTTCCTTTGTACCGCTTGTCGCTTGGACATCATATCGCAGTGGCTGGCGAACCAATTGACCGGGCAGTGTTTTCGAGTTGCTTGGCGGCCAACGCTTAATCGCGACGGTTCGCCCCAGCTCGACTCGGTCGCTGGCGGCTTCATTGTCCTTTTTCCAAACCACCCCCGTTTCGGCCAACGTTTTTTCCAGCAAATCGGACAATTCTCGCCCGTCTTTTGCGTTGACCACACACCCCTTGAAGTCGCTGCGCAAATCGAGCTGTTTGTCAGTATTCGCGAAACTCACGATGCTCAATCGAACACTATTCGATCTTTGTTGAAATTTTGCGATAGCGCGAGCTCGATCGGGCGAAGGGCGTCCGCCGGTCAGGAACGGTTTTCCGTCGGTCAGGACGATGATGTGTCCCGGGTCACGACCGATCACGTCATAGGCTTGGTCGATTGCCAAGTAGGTGGGTGTGACACCGATTGCGTTGGTATTGTTGAGTTGTCCAATCAATCCATTAAGGTGAGCATTATCCATTTGCGATAGCTCCGAAACGACCTGGACGTCGGTGTCGGGGTGATGTCTAGCATCGGTATCCGTCAGCGCTAGGGACGGTAGGGGGACAAGCATCCGATTACGGATCGTCACGGTTTTATATTTGCGTCCGCTTGCCGCCGCGTCTTTGACTAAGCGATCATCTTCGTCTTGAACCCATCCATAGCGGTTTCCAAATAGGATCAGCCCGACATTAGCACGACGCGCATTCAAGACTTTCAGAAAAGCTTTTAAGGATTCTCTTGCATCATCGAGCCGAGACATATTGCCCGACGACTTGTTCATCGATAACGAGCAATCGAACACAAACACAATCCTTTCGGCTGCTTTCGGATCGGTTTTGACGAAGGCTTTTGGAGCGTCATATCGAGGTAACTCGTATACGACCGTTTGAGCTTGCCCCATGTGTCGGAGTGACATTCCACCGTTTCGCCTTAACCCTCGGAAGAAGCTCTTCACTTCGAAAAAATCATCCTCAGGTTGCATGTCACTCGGGACGACGATTGACGTCGACAACGGCCCGCCCTTGGATGGTTCATTCGCCAATAGCGGAGACTGCGCCCGAGTACGAATGCTAATGCTACCGCTCGGTAAAACGGCTGGGCATTCGAATTCAAAGTCGACTGGCTTGTCACTCACTAGATTCAACAATGCCCCATTGGCAAACTCACCAATCGGTTTGGCCTTAAGCGTTGAGCGATCATCGATCGATTTTTCACAGTTTCGGACGCGATCGTCCAAATCAACGTTATCGATGCGATGCGTCAAGCGGAATCCTCCCGATTGTAGAAGCCGAGTCGCAGCAGAGACGCAAAAAGCAAATTCGCTTGGTCTTGCTTCACACCAAAATTCATTCAGTGTGCGTGCTGCGTGTTCGAGCGTAAACAAGCGAACATCGAGATCAAAGCGAGCTTGTCCAGCTCGTTGCACATTCTGGTTTCGGTAAGTCAACAAGAACGTTTGCGATCTTAAACGCGCATCCAAGTCATCAACCGATTGCCGTACGGCGGCGATACTTTTGCCCTCATTCGTCAAGATCTCGGGCTGCTCGAGAGTCGGAAGGTAATTGTCGGTGGTCAATCGACGAGAGGTCTCGCGAACGACGCCACCCTGCTCGACGAGCGAAGTGTCGCTGACGGCGCTGGCTCTTGCGAGCGTATTCTTGTCGCTGGTTGGAGGCAGTTGATCGTCACAAGTCCACTGTTGACATTGATTCAGCCAATAAACCCACGGATGGGTCTTTTCAATCATCACGACGCGGTCGAGTTCATCGGTTTCGATCGCCTGTCCCGAGTGATCGCCATTCTTCGCGGATTCGCTGCCAGCGGTCACAACCAACTCGCTTGAGCGAACGCTTAGTGGCTTGACCATTTCGAGGATTCGAGTGTGGATGCTACGGCGTTGGTCTGCATGATTGACAGCGGCCCCATGGAGCAGTGCCACCGATTGCCGAAGTCCTCGTTCGTCACCAGCGACATTCTGTGAAACGGACCGTACTCGTTCGTCCAATCGGCCGCGTAATTTTTCAAAGGCTTTTGACGCTTGCTCGGTCTGGATGACGACATCGGAAACGGCGGTCGAGGGGTTCGTCAAGCTACCGATTTCGGCGAGACGCAATTTCGCAGCCAAGCAATTCGCTTCACGGGTGGCGTTTACGATCAACGGGATCGATCGGCTTGCTTTTTCTTCGTCGAGAAACGCACCAACATCCGAAAGCAACGTTTGCGATAGACGCGGAATCTCGTGCAGCATTTGATCCCTCAGGCGATACGCCATTGAAACCGATTCCCCTTGGCGGACGAGTTCTGCATATTGACTGCCTCGCATTCGTTCAAGTCGATCACCGGCCCCTTTATTCGCACCTGGTGAGAAGACGCGATCAACGTCATTCATGCGAAGCAGATCCGCCTGTATCGAAGGTTGACGAATCCAAAAGTAGGCACGTAGATCGGGCGTCAAGATGGCATCACGGCTGGCACGATTCGTCTCGGCCACCCACTTCGCAACGTCAGGTTCAACGCCTGAAAGATCATCTGCAGTCATCAGTCGGATTAGATGCGTTTCCAAAAACCGGGCAGGAGTATTCTCGGCAACCTTTGACTTGTCGATCAATTGGACCGCAGCTTGCATCGCTTCGGGCTGGAACGATCGCTCTTCAAGCCAAGGCCATAGAAGTCGGATGATGCTCTCTTCATCCACCCCCTCGGGAACTTGAATTTTCTGGGCGAGAGGTTCTTTTGCCCAAGCATTGTAGAATTCGCGTTGAGCTTCGCTGATTGGCATCGGGTCATGGAAGTAGTCGACCAAGCGAAGTTCGGGTAAATCGATTGGGCTCGGTGCAGCGGGTGAGCCGCTTTCAAATTCGCTGAGCACTTTATCGCAACTGCCGAGCAAGTCCTCTTGTTCACTCATGTAATGCTTACCCGACAACGCCAATTGATCGAGTCTCGCCAAGTGCTTCTCCAATACGGACCACGCGACCGGATTGGTCGCCAATGGAGGATGCGAGTGTTTTTCGAGTTGATTGTGACGTTGCCATAAACGATCGATGCGATCAAACGTCTTAGCCAAGCGATCGGTATCGACGGGATCGATCACGGGGGAAGGCAGTTCTCGAGGCTGCTGGATCACTTTCCATGATCTCGCTGCTTCGCCGAGTAACAACGGATGCTGAGAAGCTGACCAAATCACTTCCGCTTCGGTCGAAACTTGCGAGCGAAGTTTTTCGGCAATCTCGCCGACCGTAACATATCCGTCATCGTTCAAGTCCCCTTTCCCAGTAAATGCCTGAATGATCGCTCCCGCAAATAAACTCGATCCACGACCGGGATTCCACCAACTTCGCTCGCCCTTATCGCTGGAGAGGAACACAGCAATTCGATCGACTTTTGCATCCTCGGTCACTTCACGACATCTTCGTGTGAACGAGTCATCGAACTTACCCCATTCCCAGATATCGCCACCACGCATTGCGTCGATAAACAGAATGACTCGACAATCTGGCGTCGAATGTTGTTTCAGCTCTTGATCGATTCCATCGAGTAGCGACTTAACGGAAACCCAAGTCGATGGATCGTCGGGAACGCTGTCGCCGACTAAAAAGTAGGGTATGTTTTCATGGACCAAGCCATGAGCGGTTAGGAACACCGCGATCATGTCATCGCCTGGGCCACCTGGGACGGCCGTTGCAATAGCTCGCGTCACTTTATTGACGAGCGTTTTTTCGTCTCCCGTGGATCGCTCCATCGGGCCAGTATGCTCAGCGACTCGACCGTGAAACAAAACGTGTTGGTTGGAGTCAGCATTGAACCACTTGTTAAACAACTCAACGTCTTCGTATGCAAACGGATTCGGCGGAGCCGACAGCGGGTCCGAATCGTTGCGAGGTGCTGATTGGGAAACCGCAATGGCGATCAGCGGAACGTCGCGGTCGGGTTGCCGAAGCAGATAAACAATGAAGATAACGACCAGCCCGATTGCCAGCGTCGCCAACGCACTGACTCGAAAGACAAGCTGCCGACGATCACGACCTCGCGATCCGAAACCACCCGCGTTGGCGATCGGGGCTGCTGACTTTCGAGTCGATTTCCGCCATCCGCTGCGTTCTTCGCGTGAATGATTACCCCGCATCGTTACTCGTGCCTTTTTTCGCTAACATAGATCAAGTAAGCCGATATCGCGATTCGGTTCTGCTCAAGCCTATTTTGCGTGGCGTAAAGAATCGCCCCGACAACTCGAGCGGATTGATCGCCCCCCGCCACACTGCAGTTTGATTATAATACGACGTCGTCCTATTTCACAAGGAGAATACATTGCGGGTTGTCATCATTGTCGAGTCAGGCCCACGACCGGGCGCCCGTTGGCTGCTGAGGCCAGGCGAAACGATGGTTTTTGGACGAACCGAACGCGCCGATGTGATTCTCGGTGAAGATCCTAGTTTGTCGTCGCGGCACTTTCACGTCTCGATCGAGGGCGATGCGTGCGTCATCGAGGATTTGCAATCGACTAACGGCACGTGGATGAACGACGAACCGATTCGATCAATCGTGCTCAACGATGGTGATCGCATCCGGGCAGGCCAATTTGTATTCGCGTTCCAGTTCGACTCCTCCTATGCCACCCATCCGATCGTCCCATCCCCAATCACGACCGATCATGATCCTCATTCCGCTGCGGCAGAGATACCGCTTCCCCCAGCCGATCTAGCTCCAGCCGATTTAGCTCCAGCCGATCTGCCCGAGTGGCAATCGCCACCTACCGCCCCTGCCGAGACAACTCCCCCAAAAACGCTCTCCAACCAGGATACCGTTCCGGAGGACGAATTTTCAGAGTTTGAAACCCGAGCGACCGAACCCGCTACGTCACCACCCGCGTTTGAGGTTCCGAGAACGGACATTTCAGATACGAACGTCCCTGAAATTCCAAAAATAAAAAAGAAGCCATCTCCCCCGCTGGGGCACTTGGAACTGCAACTTCACCGTTGCCCGTCGGGATTGATGTGTGCCACCCAACTTTCGGCATGGGCTGATCCGTCAATGATCGTCGAACGATTAGCGTTCGCATGCCCGACGACGTTCATCGTCGACTTTGGACGCACTCAGCTTGCTGCTACCGAAGCCGTCGACGAGACGATGCCCGATTACTTGTTGGCGAACATCCCGCCTGCTGTTGCCGCCGAGGTTTCGCCACGGATGGTACCCATTGTCGATCCTCAGCAGCGAGTCGAATGGGTTCAAAATGGATGGGGATCCAACGGGATGATCGTCCTGTTTTCCCAAGTCCCCGTGTTCCCTCTTCTCGAGCACTATCAACGATTGATGGGAACCGCCAAGACGGACACGGGAAAATCGAGTTCTTTTGTCGGCCTCTGTTGGCCAAGCGTTCTCGATACGGTTTTGAACAATGGCAAACCAGAGTTTGCTGCGGAGATCGCCGAACCGTGTGAAACCATTCTGCTCCAGTGTAACCAATCACCGGGCGGATGGAGATTGTTTGGGAACGATAGGCTCGAAGCTTTTTTAACTCAGTGCCAAATCCCGGTCCAGGTCGATAAGTCTTAATTGTCGGACGCTCGGAACCTTGAGTCTTTTGACTCTATTTGCATTCTCATCCATGCGTCGTTGATCGGGCCAAAGGTCCCGGCGCTGGGGCATCTTTAACAAGATCCACTACCGGCGAAGACGTTTTACGATTCTTTGTACCAACTTGAATAAAAGACATAGTTGTTTGCAATTCGTTCGATCATCTCTTTCGCCTGTTCAGGATCGACATCCTTGATGCGTTTCGCCGGGGTACCCGCATACAAACTGCCAGGCTCAATCTGAGTGCCTTGCAACACGACCGATCCTGCACCAATGATGGAGCCTTCACCGACGACGACATGATCGAGAACCACGGAACCGATTCCAATCAAACAATTCTTTTCGATCTTCGCACCATGAACACAGACGTTGTGCCCGATCGAAACATTATCATCAATCTCGATGACCGACTTTTGATACAACGTATGTAGAACCGCCCCATCTTGAATGTTGACTTTGTTGCCAATTCGAATCGAATTGACATCGCCGCGAACGACCGCCCCGAACCAAACCGAGCACTCATTGCCCATGACGACATCCCCGACAACGACCGCATTGTCGGCAAGAAAACAATTGTCACCAAATTGAGGGGTAAAACCACGGACGGATTTAATGATGCTCATGTTGTACAAATCGAATGGAGAGGGATAGAAATTGTCTGCCTTGAAATCAAAGGTGGTGGACGAGGTAACGAGTCCTTTTGGACCGCTGTGCCGTAAGGGACTCGTAGCCTCGTCCACTACGACCAACCCTAAATTTTAATCTGGTTGAAGCACTAGCTATAAAAACACAAATACGCGGTCGGCTGTTCGACCTTTAATTGGAATTTCTCATCCGCGGCTACCTGGAATTCACTTCCCGATGGATAGGCCACATACTCACTTTGGCCCGGCAGTTTGACAATCAACTCACCCGAAACGACTTTTACTCGCTCGTTCTCGCTGGTGCCAAACTCATACTGCCCAACCGCCATCACGCCGCTCGTGGCTCGGCCTTCCCTGTTTTCAAAACCAATCGATTTGACGTTGCCGTCGAAGTATTCGTTTACTTTCATCGCCGTACCCATATTCGCTTTCTGGAATTCCGTGTTGTGATGTTCTGCCTGTACTTCCGTTCCTGCTTGCTGCCGAAAGTCTTGGCAACTCTCGCGACGAAACCATTATTTGGATGTACTGTTCTGCATTTTTTCGCGTAATTCTTTGCAGCCCTCGGATGGAGTTCCGCACATCGAGCAACGGATACTGCCGTCCGGATTCTCTTTCCCCGCCAAACCGCCACACGATCCGCTGATTCGCTTTCCGCCGAGCAGCACGCCGATCGCCATGGCGATCAAGAAGACCGTGAAGCCTATTATCGTAACCACCAAGGTTGGCATGAACCGGGTCAGCCAAGGAATGTCTTGCTGCGTGACAGTCACTTCATCTAGCGATTTTCCTTCCGCATACTGCTTGAGCGCCCCCGTACCAACTTTCACAATTCCCGATTCGTTTCGTGAAATCAAAAAAACGTCGAGTGATTGTTCTTGGGCTGCGCGAAGTCCGTCCTTCATGCCGAGGACATCGATCGCGGTTGCCCAAGCATCCGCTTTCATACAAGTATCCGAGATGACGGAGACGGACGCTAGACCATGTTCGACAGGTCGACCCGTTCTGGGGTCGATTGTATGAGAATAACGTTTTCCATCCACTTCAAAGTAGTTCTGGTAATCGCCCGAGGTCGCCATCGCTTGATTGGTTAGCGGATGAGCTGCAGCGATCGATGGAGGCATCGCAGATGTTTGTCCAGTCGTTACAAAGCGGGTTTCAGGATTCTGGATACCAACTTTCCATCGATCATCCCCCTTCCTGCCGACCGTGCGGACTTCTCCCCCGATTTCGACAAAGACATTTTTCGCGTCCGCTTGTGCGAGCAGTTCGACAACACGGTCGACGCCATGCCCCTTGGCGATTGCTGACAAATCGACTCGCAAACTCGGGATCAACTTCTTTAGAGCGGGCGGATCGGTTCGCACGGAGAGGTTCTTGTAACCGACCAATTTGCGCAGCTCGGCAAGCTTTTGTTCCGATGGAACCTCCTGTGTCTTGGGGTCTGGCCCAAAACTCCACGCATTGACAAGTGGTCCGACCGTCGGATCGAACGCTCCGCCAGTCGCTTCGGCAACTTCCAAAGCCATCTGCACCACGAGCGCCGTGTCGCGGCTGACCTCAAACCAATCCGTTGAATCGGAGTCGTTAAAACGACTCAGCTCGGACGACTTCAAGTAGGTCGACATCTGGTCATTGACCAGACGGAGTTCCGCATCGATTTCTTCAGCGATCGGTTCTTTGAACGCCGGGGGATCGTAGATTTTGACCATGTAGGTCGTCCCCATCGTCGGTCCGCGAAGTTCAAGTATCTCCGCATCACCGGCATGCAATTCGCCAATCGGGACCGCGACGCTACAAAGACAAAGCGTTACCAGGACCGTTTGGCGAATGGTTTTGCATAACATGTTTAGCCGCCGAAATCGTCATAGGCGATGTTTTCAGGTTCCACACCAAGGTCATCAAGCATTTTGAAGACCGCTTGGTTCATCATCGGCGGTCCACAAATGTAGTACTCGATGTCTTCGGGAGCCGGATGTTTGGACAAGTAGTTTTCAAGCAAGACTTGGTGAATGAAGCCTTGATACCCCGACCAATTGTCTTCCGGAAGGGGTTCGGAAAGGGCGATATTGAATTGGAAGTTCGGGAACTCTTTCTCAATTTCACGGAAATGATCGACATAAAACAGTTCGCGGCTAGATCGACCACCGTACCAATACGAGACCTTTCGGTTGGTCTTCTTTCGCTTGAACAGTTCAAAGATGTGACTTCGCAGCGGAGCCATTCCGGCACCCCCACCGATGTAAACCATTTCGGCGTCGGTATCCTTGATAAAGAACTCTCCGTAGGGCCCGCTA
The DNA here is from genome assembly GCF_007860185.1 of Novipirellula aureliae. Lineage (NCBI taxonomy): Bacteria > Pseudomonadati > Planctomycetota > Planctomycetia > Pirellulales > Pirellulaceae > Novipirellula > Novipirellula aureliae. Next base: position 1,159,733 of record NZ_SJPY01000001.1, on the reverse strand, counting down.
ATGGTAGCCTTGTCGCCAGGCTTCAAACTAAAGATCCAACTACTCATTTTTCCAGGTGGAGTACCTTCGGGTGCTCGAGGCGGTGGTGATGCCACACGCACATTGAGCATAATGATGCCTTTTTCGCCGGGGTAGTTGGCCATCGAGTACGCACGTACGACGGGTTCATCGACCTTCGACACGTAACGCCAGACATCGAATTTGTCCCAATCTTCGCGAAAGCGATCTTCGATGACAAAATCTTTATAGTGGACTTCGTGTGGTGGGCACTCGATTTGAATATAACCGCCCGCTCGGAAATCAACCTCTTCACCTTCGGGAAGTTCTAGCACGAACTCCTTGATGAACGTTGCAACGTTATTGTTGCTACGGACGGTGCATTCCCATTTTTTGGTATCAAACGCTTCGGCAGGCACCTCGACGACCATGTCTTGTTTGACCGCCACTTGGCAACTGAGTCGTTCGCCTTCGGCGGCTTCCTTCTTGTTGATATGACCTTTTTCGGTGGCCAGGATATCGCCGCCGCCCGATTCGACCTTTACTTTACATTGGGCGCAAGTACCGCCGCCGCCGCAAGCGCTCGAGACGAAGACGCCTGCATCTGCAAGCGCTCCGAGCAATTTCCCACCCGCCGGCACTTCTATCTCTTTCTCATGATTGATCAAGATCTTGACGGGTCCCGAAGCGACTAATTGGCTCTTCGCCGCAAGGATAATCAAAACTAACGCGAGCACGACGACTGTGAACATCGCGACGCCAAGTAAGATGGTATTCATCTTTGTTAAATTCGTCCGAAAACAAAAAGGTAATGGTTAATTCTCAGCAGGGTTTGCACCACATCGCTGCATCGCTTCTCTACAATTGAATCCCGCCAAACGACATGAAGGCCAACGCCATCAAGCCGACGGTAATAAACGTGATCCCTAGTCCACGCAGGGGTGGTGGCACATCACTGTACTTCATCTTCTCGCGAATCCCTGCCAATGCGGCGATCGCGATCGCCCAACCGATTCCACAACCGAATCCATAGACACAACTATCAACAAAGTCGTACTTTCGCTGTTCCATGAACAACGAAGCACCGAGGATTGCACAATTGACGGTGATCAATGGCAGGAAGATCCCGAGTGCGTTGTAGAGTGGTGGAAAAAATTTATCGAGCGTCATTTCTAGGATTTGAACCATTGCCGCGATCACGCCGATGTAGCTAATAAACCCTAAAAACGTCAAGTCGACGGTGGAAAAGTCCATGGTCGCAGTGGCAACGCCAAACGTTTCATTGACCCAGCCGAGCGCTCCCTTTTTGAGCAGTAGCGAGTAGATCAATTGGTTTGCCGGAACCGTAATCGTTAAGATCGCAACGACCGCGACTCCAAGTCCAAGCGCGGTTTTAACATTCTTGCTTACCGCCAAGAAGGTACACATGCCGAGAAAGAAGGCCAACGCAAGATTCTCGACAAAGATCGCCTTCATCAAAATGCTAAAGTAATGTTCCATCGAATTAAGCCTCTTCAATTTGTTCTGGCTTGATGGTGCGAATCGCCCAAATCAAAAAGCCGATCAAGAAAAACGCGCTAGGCGGCAGTAACATCAAATTGTTGGGTTCGTAAAACTCGGGCATGATCCGAACACCAAATAGCGATCCGGCACCGAAGAGTTCTCGAAAGAAAGCGACGAACAAAAGAACAAAACCATACCCCAAACCATTGCCAATCCCATCGAGGAAACTGATCCCGGGGCCGTTCTTCATCGCAAACCCTTCGGCTCGTCCCATCACGATGCAGTTCGTAATGATCAACCCGACAAAAACGGAAAGCTGTTTGCTAATGTCAAACAAGAATGCTTTGAGTATTTGATCAACGACGATCACCAACGATGCAATCACGGTCATTTGGACGATGATTCGGATGCTGCTGGGAATGTAATGCCGAATCGCGCTGACAGCTAAATTGCTAAACGCGGTTACCGCAATCACGGCAATCGCCATGACGACCGATGTTTCCATCTTCGTCGTGACCGCAAGTGCACTACAGATTCCCAGAATTTGAAGAGCGATCGGATTGTTGTCGATCACCGGCCCAAACAGGGCCTCTTTCGCTTTGATTGTTGCCATCGTTATGCGTCTCCGTTTGGAATGTCGTTGTCCACTTGAGCGGAAGTCGAGGAATCCACTTGATCCGAATCGGACTCACTCGAAAGTTCACCAGCCAACTTGTCAAGGAAATGACCATACCCATCGTCACTCGCCCAATAACGCATCAAATTCGTGACGCCGTTAGATGTAATCGTTGCCCCCGAAAGCCCATCGACGGCGTAGGGGTTGTCGGGAGGAGCCGCACCCTTGTAGACAAATGCCGCAGGCTCCCCTTTTTCGTTGTACAACTTTTGACCATTCCATTGCTGTTTCCAGTTTTGGTTATCCACCTCGCCACCAAGACCAGGCGTTTCACCATGCTCGTAGAATGTCAATCCACTAATCGTTGTTAGGTCGCTCTTGAGTGCCATGAATCCATAAAGGGTCGACCACAAACCTTTGCCATAGATTGGCAAAACAACCTGATCGATCTTTTCACTGCCAGGTTTCTTCACGAAGTAAACGCGAGCGACCTTTTCACGACGTCGCTCGCCAGGGTTGTATTTGACGTCTTCGATCGCGATGCTTTGATCTTTATTGTCGATCGCTTCACGCGGGTCGTAGGTCTTCGGATCCAAGTCGGTGTTGTATTCACCCGTTTCCAAGTCAACCAGCTTTTCGCTGACGCGATCATACAGTTCGTCAACTTGCTTTCGGGTCAATTCACTCGCAGGCAAGCCAAACTCACCGATCGCCAACCCGGCCGCATCGAGAATGTTTCGCTGACGATCGAGCCGCTTGTTGGCTTCCTGGTAGGGTCGCAGCACAACGGCAGCGGCACTGACCATGAACGAACAAACCACGCATAGAATGGTGGCAACGACAATTGTGTAAAGAGTCGAATTACGTTGTAGCATAGCGTAGGTTCCTCCGACGAACGTTGAAGTAAACAACTGAATAATCAATCAAGGGGGCGAACACATTACCAAACAAGATCGCCAACATAATCCCTTCGGGGAACGCTGGATTGATGACTCGAATTAGAATCGTCATGAACCCGATCAAAACACCGTAGATCCATTTGCCCTTCTCTGTCATCGAAGCACTTACCGGATCGGTTGCCATAAAGACCAAACCGAACGCCAAGCCACCGACAACCAAGTGCCAATAGAATGGGACGCCTAACATGGGATTGGTTTCCGAACCGATTGCATTGAACAAAAGCGACGTTCCGATCGCACCTAGCACAACACCTGACATCACCTTCCATGACCCGACTCCTGCTGCAATCAAAATGGCGGCACCGACGATGCAAAGCAAAGTGCTCGTTTCACCAAAGCAGCCTTGAACCGTCCCCAAAAATGCATCCATCCAAGTGATCGCACCTGTCTCACCCCAAACGTAGGAGATTGATCCGAGCGAAGCCACGGCGGGATTGGCGATTGTATCGCTCGGCGCCGCACTTGCCATTTGCCCCAGAGCTGTCGCACCACTGAATCCATCGACGGCGGTCCAAACCTTCTCACCACTGATTTCAGCGGCATAAGCGAAATACAAAAACGCTCTAGCAGTGAGGGCAACATTCAAGAAGTTTCGGCCCGTGCCGCCAAATACCTCCTTGGCTACAATAACGCCAAAGGCGATTCCCAAGGCGACTTGCCAAAGCGGAATCGTCGGTGGAAGGATCAGCGGAAACAGTAATCCAGTCACGAGAAACCCTTCGTTGATCTCGTGACCGCGAAGCACGCTAAATACCATTTCGATATGCCCGCCGACAAACATGCAAACGGCATAGACGGGTATAAAATGGATCGCCCCCAGTAGGAAATTATCGAGAAAGTTGCCTGGATCGTGCCCAAAACCGAGAGTTTCGTGTACCCAGTACTGCCAAGAACCCGAAGCGTCCATCCCGACCGCTGTCATTTCCTGATAGGCACTGTTGGCCAGATAACCAACGTTCCACATACCAAAGAGCGTGACCGGAATCAGAGCCACAACGACGGTCGTCATCATTCGCTTCAGGTCAATCGCGTCGCGAACGTGTGTGGACCCAGTCGTAACGTCGCCTGGCGTGTACAAGAACGTGTCGAGTGCTTCAAAGACAGGATACGCCTTTTCTAACGGAGCCCCTTTGGCGAACCAAGGATGGACTTTGTCGAGAGCGTAGCGAAGTGCTTTCATAAGTTTTTCCCACCAATGGGATTGTTCGTAGTAAACATTGTGATAGTCAACCGCGTATCGTAGCCGCGTCTTGCTTAGTGTCTCGTAGACGCGTCTCTCCGAGACGCGGGGTTTCCAGCGTCTCGGAGAGACGCTGCTGCTGTTTCTATGTCTTCAGCGTCTCGGAGAGACGCTGCTACTGTTTCTGTGTCTTCAGCGTCTCGGAGAGATGCTGCTGCTGTTTCTATGTCTTCAGCGTCTCGGAGAGACGCTGCTACTGCTTCTATGCCTCCAGCGTCTCGGAGAGATGCTGCTACCGTTTCTGTGTTTAGCGTCTCGGTGAGATGCTGCTGCTGTTTCTGTGTCTTTAGCGTCTCGGAGAGATGCTGGTACTGTTTCTGTGTCTTCAGCGTCTCGGAGAGACGCTGCTACTGTTTTTTCCTGAGCGTCTTGGAGGAGATGCCGATACTATCCTTCTCGCTCAATCGTTGCCAAACTTTCACGGATGAGTGAGCCGTAGTCGTACTTCCCGGGACACACGAACGTGCAGAGCGATAAATCTTCCTCCTCTAGTTCCAAGACGCCCAATTGCTGAGCTTCATCGGTGTCGCGGTAGATAAGTGAACGCAACAATTGAGTCGCCAAAATGTCGAGGGGCATTACTTTTTCGTAAGTCCCCAGCGGCACCATCGCACGCACGCTGCCGTGAGTGGATGACGTAAGCTTGAATTTTTTATGTGGCGTGGCGGCTGACGCGTAGACGCGAGTCGTCGAAAACTTGTCAAATCCTGGCATTTGCCAACCTAAAAACTCTCGCTCATACCCTTCGGCAATCACCGAGATTTGATTGTGGTATCGCCCCAAGAAGCCAACGTTCCCTTCGCACTTGCGTCCGTATAGCACCGAACCGGAAATCACTCGCGAAGGATCGTCCGAACTCAATTCGCCTTCGATTAGCGGGGCAATTTCGACGCCCAACTGAGTCTCCAAAAGCCTTGGCTGCTTGACCATCGGTCCCGCGATCGAAATGACACGCCTGGTGTCGAGCAAACCAGTTTGAAACAGGCTGCCGATTGCACAAACGTCCTGGTAATTGATATACCAAACCGTCTTGTTCGGTCCGACGGGGTCAAGAAAATGAATGTGTGTGCCAACCAAACCAGCAGGATGCGGGCCAGCAAAGGATTCGACCTGGACGCGATCGATGCCCGAACCAGGAATCTCTGCACCTTCGGCCTTACACAAAAAAACCTTTCCTTCGGTTAGCTTCGTCAACGCTGCCAAACCAAGCGTGAACGGGTCTTTGCGATTTGCGATCGCAACGGCAGGGTCAGCTGAAAGTGGCGAGGTGTCAATCGCTTGAACGAAAATCGAGTGGGGCAAACTACCGGGGGCTGGAACCCTGCCAAATGGCCGAGTACGAATCGCAGTCCAAAGGCCGCTCGCCAACAAATGCTTCTCGACCGCTTCGCGATCAAGGCTCAGCGGGTCGACACCCTTCGCATCGTTGAATTCGGTCCGCTCATCGCCCTCAACATCGATCACCAACGACTCAAAACGTCGCTTGGCTCCACGATTGACCGCGGCAACCTTACCCGACGCAGGAGCCGTGAACAAAACACCAGGGTTCTTCTTGTCTTCAAAGACTGCTTGGCCTTGCCGGACCGTGTCCCCTTCGGCGACCAGCATGGTGGGTTTCATGCCGATGTAATCGTCGCCCAAAAGTGCAACTCGGCTGACGTGCTTGGCCCCGTCAATATGCTGCTCGGGAGCACCTGCAATCGGCAGATCCAGCCCTTGTTTAATCGTTGTCATAGGTATTGAAGATCGATTTGAAAAAGTTCGAATGCCTTTGTCGAAAGCATCATCCGTCGGAAACAAAAACGCTCCTCCGCAACCGACCGCACACTCGAGATTGTGAAAAAATTCACAAACTGAGATGGTCTAAAGACCCCACTAAAAACGACTTGAAGCGGGGGTGGTTACAAGATGGAGATTCAAATAGGGCCGTTTTCTGCTTCGCCAAACTATGGCATACCATAGCAACGCTGGCAACGGCGAAGTAGGGAGCTTCAAAAAATTCTATTTTTGAATTAGGGTAAAGATGATCGTCGCCCCCGTAGCCGGTTGCAAGGGGGCGTGACATTAAAACGCGAACTTTTCATCTCGACTAAATCGTGCCTAGCGGGTTTGATAGGTGGGTAACCATTCTTTCATACCAAATACAAACCACCCACCTTCTCGATGACATCATCTATTCTCGCGGCCGCCGACGAAACCAATCACTCACTGCAAGAACCTGTGCGACGAAACGATATTCGCAACGTGGTCATCATCGCCCACGTCGATCATGGCAAAACCACCACCGTCGATTGCCTGCTTCGACAAAGTGGACAATTTCGCGATACGGAATTGCGAGGAGAGCAGATTCTCGATTCGAACGATCTCGAGCGTGAACGAGGGATCACGATTTTGTCCAAGAACATCGCAATTGAGTATCGCGGTGTGAAAATCAATTTAATCGACACGCCCGGTCACGCTGATTTTGGTGGCGAGGTCGAGCGGGTCGTCAAAATGGCTGACGGAGCACTCGTGCTTGTCGATGCTGCCGAGGGGCCAATGCCTCAGACTCGCTTCGTCCTTGAAAAAGCACTGCAAGCAGGCTGTCGTCCGATCGTGGTTGTCAATAAAGTCGATCGTCCCGACGGGCGGCCTCACGAGGCGCTCGACGAGGCGTTGGAGCTGCTCGCTGAACTCGGCGGCGAAGAGCAACTCGACCAGGCCGCTTTCGTTTTCGCTAGCAGCAAGGAAGGCTACGCGACGCTCGATCCAGCCAAGCCGACGACCGACATGCGCCCTCTATTGGATTTGCTGGTCGATGCCCTTCCAGGGCCAGAAGTGGATACGGATTCACCGCTACAAATGATGGTTACGACGCTTGATTGGAGTGAGTATGTCGGGCGAATCGCGATCGGCCGGATTTCGGGCGGCAGCATCAAGGCGGGGCAAACAATCGATTTGCATCAAAAATCGGGCGTCACGAAACAAAAGATTGCGAACCTTTACGTGTTTGATAAACTGGGACGGACCGCTGCCGAATCAGCAGGTGCCGGTGACATTGTTGCCATCGAAGGATTGGCAAAGGTAGAGATCGGTGACACGATCACCGCCGTCGATGTCGGCGAAGCGTTGCCGCGTCTAACGGTCGACGAGCCGACCCTGGAAATGGTTTTTAGCGTCAACACATCACCGATGGTTGGCCGCGAAGGCAAATACGTGACGACGCGTCAACTCAAAGGGCGACTCGAAAAGGAGCTCGAACGAAACGTCGCTCTACGGGTCGAGATGGTCGAAGGCACCGAGGCGTACGCGGTCAAAGGGCGAGGCGTACTGCACTTAGCCATCCTCATTGAAACGATGCGCCGTGAAGGTTTCGAGCTGAGTGTCGGGAAACCTCGCGTGATCTTTCGCGAAATCGATGGCAAGCAACACGAGCCGTTTGAGACCCTGCGAGTCGAAGTACCAACCGAGTCGATGGGTCCCGTGATGGAATTGGTCGGTAACCGCCGAGGGCAAATTGAAGAAATCGCCCAACGTGGCGAGTACAGTTTGTTGCGATTCCTGATCCCCTCTCGAGGTTTAATCGGGTTGAGGACGCGACTGCTCAATGCCACGCGAGGAACCGCGATCATTCACCATCGCTTCGAAAGCTATCGAGAAGTGGAAGGTGACTTGCCCAAGCGAGCCAACGGGGTTTTGGTTTCGATGACCTCCGGCAAAACGATGCCGCATGCAATGTTCTTACTGCAAGACCGCAGCGAAATGTTTGTGCCCCCTGGTGTCGAAGTTTACGAGGGCATGATCGTCGGCGAGAACGCTCGAGACAACGATATGATCGTCAATGCTTGCCGAGAGAAGAAGCTAACCAACATTCGTGCTGCCGGTAGCGACGACAACGTGATCCTGAAACCCCCGCGAGATCTGTCGCTCGAAGCGGCTCTCGAGTATATCGAAGAAGACGAAATCGTCGAGGTTACGCCAGAAAGCATTCGCTTGAGAAAGATCGTCTTAACCGAATCGGCCCGCCGCCGCCTCGGTCGCAACCGCTAGCGTTGATAAGCTGGTTCTCAAGCGGCTCAAAAACGCCGCTTTTGAGCCGCTTGAGGCTATCTCCTTTCCGTTCCTGCATTCGTCAAATACGCCTTTGGCGCAGAAAAGAGATCTGGAACAAAATCTGCGTCAATCCATTTTCACCTAGACAGCAAGCTTTCGTCCCGACAGGGACGATGGGCACAAGACTGGGGCGCAGTTCCCAGGTTTCAAAATTCGGTTGGGCCGGTGAGTCGCAAAGCGACGACTGGTGTTCATCGCTCCGGGTTTTGCCTGCCCATCAGACTCTGTCGTCGCTATCGCGAGGAAGCCAGCATCAAAATGCATAACGGATTTGCACTGAAAACCCGATTTTGAGCCCCCCGGCTCAGCCTTCTCTCCATTGGGCCTACTTGCCAATGGGACCGTAGAATTCGGGTCGTCGATCTTTGAAGCGGTCGATCACGTGTGTTCCGGCCGTCCGCTCGATCGTCTTGTTTCTCGCTTCCTCGGGATCGATGTCGGCATACAAAATCACTGGGCGATCGTTATCGCTGCGAGCGAGCACGACACCATCGGGGCCGCAGATAGTGCTAAGTCCACAAAAATCGAATCCGCCCTCGCTACCGATTCGATTGGCGGCAACAAAGAACAAATGGTTCTCCATACTACGGGCAGGCGGAACGACTTCAGCGGTCCGCATGGCCGTCACCGGCCAATTGGTCCCCAGCGCAATCACGTCGGCGCCGGCCAAGCCGAGCACCCGCATCGGTTCTGGGAAAGAACTGTCGTAGCAAATCGCCATGCCGATTCTCACATCGTCGGCTTGGTAAACGGTATAGGGGATATCGCCGCGATCGACGAAGCGGTCGACACCGAGATGTGGCAGATGGATCTTGCGGTATTTGCCGACCACACCGCTTGCCCCGACCAATACCGATGCATTGAAAAGTTGGTCGCCTTGTTTCTCTAGAAAACCGAGTGTGATGTGCAGATTCGCTTTTTGGGCTGCCTCGGCGATCTGCTTGAATGCATCGTTTTCGTCCGTGATTGCCTGCTCCAATGCCGATCGACGGCTTTCATAGGCATAGCCGCACAGCATACACTCAGGCATTACCACTAAATCGGCGTTCTGTTTCCCAGCCTCTTCGATCGCACGAAAAACTCGTTTTTTGTTTTCATCAAAATCGGCAAATGCGATATCCGTCTGGACACAAGCGATCAACATCGTAAAACAAGCCTGATGATAGGAAGTAAAACCGGACAGGTTAAAGGGATAGTCCTCTGCAAATGAACGATTCGCAAAAGAAAGATAAACAATTGGAAGACAATGAAAACGGGGCTAGCCAAAACGAGACGCTCCAAAACGCATCGAGGCCCAAAAAGTTCGATTTCGACTTGATCGTCCTGGGATCGGGCCCAGGAGGCGAAGGCGCCGCGATGCAAGCCGCCAAAGGTGGAATGCGAGTCGCCATCGCTGAACGTTATACGCAAATCGGCGGCGGTTGCACTCACTGGGGGACCATTCCCAGCAAAGCTCTTCGCTACTGTATCACATCGACGATGAAGGCGCTGCAGAATCCGACATTCCGCCAAATGGGCGTGAACGTCAGCCCTACGCTCGAACAATTGCGCCAGGGTACGCAAACCATCATCGGCAAACAAGTCTCGATGCGTCAATCGTTTTACGAACGCAATGGGGTGCCGGTATTACGTGGCGAAGCCCGCTTTTTGGACAAGCAAACGATCTCGGTCGACGGTTGCGAACCGCTCAGGGCAAAGCATTTTGTCATCGCCACGGGGTCGCGTCCTTTTCATCCTGACGGGGTCGACTTCAATCATCCTCGCATTTTCGACAGTGACTCGGTACTCATGCTCAAGGAACGACCACAGAGCATGGCGGTCTATGGCGCGGGGGTGATTGGTACCGAATACGCCTCGATGTTTCGCAATTTGGGGATCAAGGTCAACTTGGTCAATACTCGCGAGAAGTTACTGGAGTTTCTCGACGATGAGATCACCGATGCCCTTTCGTATCACCTTCGCGATCAAGGCGTGATCATTCGACACAACGAAACGATGCGACGAGTGGAAGGCTGTGAGGATGGTGTTGTGTTGCATCTCGAAAGTGGCAAACGAGTGAAAACCGATGTCTTTCTTTGGGCCAATGGACGGACGGGCAACACCGACAAGCTCGGGCTCGATAACATTCCGCTCGAAGCGAATTCTCGCGGCCAAATCGAGGTTGACGAACAATTCCAAACCTCGGTGCCTCATATCTATGCCGTTGGCGATGTGATTGGTTTCCCATCGCTCGCCAGCGCCGCGTATACGCAAGGCCGTGCGGCAGCAATGCACATGCTCGGTCAAGTCGATGGCAATTTGCGAGTCGACGATATTCCCACAGGGATCTACACCAGTCCCGAGATTAGTTCCGTTGGCAAGACCGAGCGTGAGTTGACGGCAGCGAAAGTGCCATACGAGGTTGGGCACAGCCTATTCCGCTCACTCGCCCGGGCCCAGATTACGGGCGAGACCACAGGGATGCTCAAGATCCTGTTCCACCGCGATACCCTGGAAATTCTTGGCGTGCATTGTTTTGGTGTCAACGCATCGGAGATCATTCATATTGGTCAAGCGGTCATGAATCAGCCCAACGGCCGAAACACATTAGAGTACTTCACCGAGACAACGTTCAACTATCCCACGATGGCGGAAGCGTACCGAGTTGCCGCCCTCAACGGAATGAACCGATTATTCTAGTAGCCGCGTCTCTCCGAGACGCGAAATCCCTTCCTCAAACAGCCACCGCGTCTCTCCGAGACGCGAACCCCCTTCTACAAACAGTAGCCGCGTCTCTCCGAGACGCGAAATCCCTTCCTCAAACAGCTACCGTGTCTCTCCGAGACGCGAAATGTCGTCCCACAATGACAACCGCAACACTCAAGAAAAGCCGATCGCATTTTTTTGAACTCGGGTTGCGGATTGTTGATTAGACTTCGCTATAGCGTTTGATTTTCTTGGGTGGTCGGTAGATCCACTTCCTCTTTATTGGCTGACGATGACCGCCTCCATAGCACTGCTTCATGACCAATGGGTTTGGTGGATGGTCGCGGTTTCGGTCGTGATGTTCCTTGCGTCACTAATGGCCATTCCGGCAATCATCGTTCGCTTGCCAGTGGACTATTTTCTGCATTCAAGGCGTCATCGGTCACGATTCGCCCCTCATGGGCCTGGACTCTACTATGGCTGGATGATATTGAAAAATTTTAGTGGCATCGTGTTTGTGTTTATGGGAATCGCAATGCTCGTTCTACCCGGCCAAGGAATCTTGAGCATTCTGATCGGCCTATCGCTCATGGACTTTCCCGGCAAGTATCAAATTGAACGTTTGATCGTACGCCAAAAACCAGTCATGGCATCCATGAATTGGATCCGCCGGAAAGCCGGACAACCGGAGTTCAGGTCCAACTCTCGGTGACTCTGAAACGCTTGGCGAGTTTCGCTACGGGGATTTCTGTGTGCTAGGTTTTAGATGAATCGTCTGATACCTACCGCAAGATACTGTCTGTTCTCTGATGCTAACTATTGGAACCGTTACGAACCTGACAACCGGTGCAAACCAACTTCGCCGTTGGCGTTGTGGGCGTATTCGTATGCAATCCGGACGATTGGTGAGTGTCGAGCATCGTTTGATGGCATCACGTCCTTCGATCGCCAAGGTTTGGTGGCAGGCAAAGCATGGCCGCATGCGCAATGACACATGTTATCTTGACTATCATCAGCCGCTCGGGATGCCTGCCTTTTTGACTCTCGATTATGTGCATGCGGGCAAGAGTGCTGGATACCAATCGTTTATCGGATCGCTAGAGATTCTCAGCGAAATCGCTCGGCTTCGTGGCGCATTGGCAATTGTCGCACACATCAGCAACGGTTCGATTAGCGACCGGTTTCTGCGTCGATGTGGTTGGCAACCGCATCTCGAAGATTGGGCTGGCCGCCATTGGATACGCCGTTTTTACGACGGCTATCCCGAGATCGATCTTGGACGGTTTGTTGCTAGCGAGTAAGACCAGCATTTCGGTCGTCCCTTCACGACTTTCACCACGAAAGCATTCACGCCATTCGGACGGGTGTCTGGGGCAAAACCCACCGTGGTTTCGCCACAGAGTCCCAAACTGCATGGAACGATTTTGCTTAGCTCTCTTCTTCGCGAAGCTTTGCGAGGACCGATAAATCCTCGAGTGTTGATGTATCCCCTGCGATCTCTTTGCCTGAGGCGATGTCTCTTAAAAGACGCCGCATGATTTTACCACTTCGTGTTTTCGGAAGTGTTGCCGTAAACCGCAAATCATCGGGTTGAGCTAGTGCTCCAATCTGTTTGCGGACGTGCATCAATAGCTCCTGGCGCAGTTCGTCGTTCGGTTCCCGGTCGCGGACACTGACGAATGCTGCAATCGCTTGTCCTTTCAACTCGTCCGGGCGTCCGACGACGGCCGCTTCACAAACCGCTTCATGACTGACCAAGGCGCTTTCGACCTCGATCGTGCTAAGCCGATGCCCCGAGACATTGATCACATCGTCGATGCGGCCCATGATCCAGTAGTACCCATCCTTGTCTCGCCGCGCATTGTCGCCTGTCAGGTACTTGCCCGGAACACTGGCCCAGTACTGCTGGATGAAGCGTTGTTCGTCGCCCCAGATTCCTCGCAGCATTCCTGGCCAAGGTTTGTCGATACACAGCATGCCACCGTGATGGTCGTGTACCTCGGAGCCCGTTTCATCCACGATGATCGGCACGACACCTGGTAGCGGACGGGTGCAGGAGCCGGGCTTGGTTGCCGTGATCCCAGGCAGCGGACTCATCATGATACCGCCCGTTTCCGTTTGCCACCAAGTGTCGACGATTGGACACCGCTCGGCACCGATCTTCTTGTGATACCACATCCACGCCTCGGGGTTGATACCCTCGCCAACGCTGCCGAGTAACCGCAGACTCGACAGGTCATGCTTATCGACATGTTGGTCCCCCCACTTGATGAACGCTCGAACGGCCGTTGGCGCTGTGTAAAGAATCGTGACTTTGTGCTTTTCGACTAGATCCCAGAATCGATCCTCGGCAGGATAGTTGGGTGCTCCCTCGTACATCAGGCAGGTCGCTCCTGCGGACAAGGGTCCGTACACGATATAGCTATGGCCAGTAATCCACCCGCAATCGGCGGTACACCAATAGATATCGTCGTCGCGATGATCGAAGACCCATTCGAACGTTCGCTTAGCCCATAGGTTGTAGCCAGCGGTGGTGTGTAGAATGCCTTTCGGTTTTCCGGTACTACCCGAGGTGTAGAGGATGAACAGCGGTGCTTCGCTGTCGAGCGGGGTCGCGGCCAGCTCACCCGACTGGGGATCGACGACATCGTGCCACCAAACGTCCCGTGGTTCGGTCATGGAGACGCTCTCGTCGTTGACACGGCGGAGGACTAAACAGTGCTCAACGGTAGGCGACTTTGCCAGGGCTTCATCGACGGTTTGCTTGAGCGGCAAAACCTTACCGCGTCGGTACAGTCCGTCGGCGGTAATCATCAGCTTGGCATTGGCATCGTTGTTGCGGTCTGCAATCGATTCCGCACTAAATCCAGCGAAGATAACGGAGTGAATGGCACCGATCCGGGCACACGCCAACATGGCAATCGCCAACTCAGGCGTCATCGGCATGTAGATACTAACGACATCGCCAGCCGAAACGCCAAGTTGCTTGAGGCCAGCGGCGCATTTGCAGACCTCGTGGCGAAGCTCGTTGTAGGTCAAGGTTCGCTCATCGCCGGGCTCGCCTTCCCAGATGATCGCCGTTCGATCGCCACGCCCCGCATCAATGTTTCGGTCCAAACAATTGTAGCTCGCATTTGTTTTTCCGCCAACGAACCACTGGACATGCCGTGCGTTCCATTGGCACACTTCGCCAAAGGGTTCAAACCAATGCAAATGCTCCTCCGCCTCTTCCTTCCAGAACCCATCTGGCTCGTTCTTCGCCCGCTCGTACATCTCCTCGTACTGCTGTTGTGTCGAAAAGACTGCTTTTTTGGTAAACTCGGCAGGCGGCAGGAACAATCGATCTTCGATGAGTACGTTGTCGATTTGGCCAGAATCCGTTTGACCAGCACCCATTTGTCCGGAATTCGCGTCCGTCATTGATTAAATTTCCTAAGAGTCGAGAAAATAATAGCTTTGTCCCCTCCAATTCTACCTGAATTTGTGCATCCATTGGCATGGGACTTGATGAAGCCGCTAGAATATATCAGAGCGGCTCAAGCCGACAATCTCTTGCCGGCTGATCCCATCACTTGAAAACCCGAAACAGGAGCAATCTATTGCGATATCACAACTTCCTTTTGGCTCTGCTGTGCAGCCCATCGATGCTGCTGAGTAACTTCTCGTTTGCCGATTCGCCCGATACGGTTTTACCAGCTGGCGAGAATGCTAGCGTTGCCACGGATCAAACGTCACAGGCACCCGCTAAAAATACGGTGCGACAACAAACAACCCAACGATCAGTAACAGTAACCCAACGACAAGGTTCCCGAATGAGCACTGCAAAGAAACCTAAATACAACACTTTGACCAGGGCGGAAGCTCGCGTCATCCTCGGTAAAGGTACCGAGCGACCGGGGATCGGTGAATATACAACCCAAAAGGATCCGGGAACCTATATTTGCCGACAATGCAATGCACCGCTGTACACATCGGATACCAAATTTGAGAGTCATTGTGGTTGGCCTAGTTTTGACGATGAAATCGATGGCCGAGTCGATCGACATTTGGACGCGGATGGACGTCGAATTGAGATCGTATGCCACAATTGTGAGGGCCACCTGGGCCACGTGTTCGAAGGAGAACGGTTCACCCCGAAAAACACTCGGCACTGCGTCAACTCGATTTCGATGCGGTTTGTTCCCGAAGGGAAGGAGCTGCCACCGATGATCGTCAATCCAGCAAAAGCAGTAGTGGAGAAATCGAAAACGGCCACCGAGCTCAAAACCAAATGAGCCAAAGGCGAGCGTGCAACAAAAATCTAGCCTTCCCTTTTTTTTGAGCTATGCTTGGGAAACTTCTCATTTCTTGCCGTTAGGCTTCCCATTGGATTCTATTTGTGACTCGCGTACTGCTAACGGCATTTGAACCTTACGATCGATGGCCTGAAAACAGTAGTTGGATGGCCTTGATCGAATTGACACGTTGGTACGACGGGTCAGCTGAATTGGTCACACGCCGCTATCCAGTCGAGTTGACGGAGATGAGCCAAAAACTTCGAGCGGATCTGCAGGAAAACTACGATTTAGCGATCCATCTTGGCCAATCGCCCGGATCAACTCTCATTAAACTCGAAGCGATCGGTTTGAATATCCGTAGTGATGGTACCGAATTGCTAGCCAATTCACCTGCCGCCTACCGATCGGCGCTGCCACTGGACGAGAGCCAAAAAACGCTCGTCGATGCTGGCATTCCGTGCGAAGTTTCACATCATGCCGGAACTTATCTCTGTAATGCTGCCTTGTATTTGAGCCAGCATTACGCGTCCACCTTCGGGATGAAGACAAAAAGCGTATTTGTTCATCTACCGCTGGCGCCGTCCCAAGCGGCAAAAGATAGCGGAAAATTGGCTAGCATGAGCACACAAATGGTTAGCGCGGCATTGGCGTTAATGATCGAGAAACTTCGATCAAGCTAGCCCGGCGACCGGTGATTGAGTGTTGGCGAACGAGGTTGACTTGCTCGATCGATTGCTGGTATGTCCAGTGCTATGTGCAACCGACTTTTTCGACGAGCAACCATTCCTTTTGGATTGCTGATAATGATATGCCTTTTCGGCGTCGCCTTTTGTGGCGAACCGTCGGTGCTGCGTATTGTCAACGCGAAGACGAATTTCGAGCCGGAAGAAAAGCAAAAGTTGCAAGGGCCGCAAATTTCGCAGCAGGGTATTTCGAAGTCGGGCCAGACCGAAGCGACGGAACCTGAAACACCCGAGCCGAATCGGCCTCAACCGTGCGTACTGCTGAAGAACGGAAATGTTCTTTTCGGAACCGCGAGTCAGCTCGGCGAGTTTGTTGTCATCGCTCGCGAGGACCACTCCGAGATCAGGTTGTCTCGAACCGATGTCGCCTGTTGGGCCGCTTCCGTTCGCGATCTCTACACGTATCGTGTGAACCAACGATCAAAGTATGATCAGCAAACGCTGCTACAGGCTCGCATCGAAGACATTCGCTGGTGTCTGCGATACGAATTATTTGATCTCGCAGCACTTGAACTCATCGAAGTGTACGCCGTTGCGCCAGAGCATCGGGAAGCTCAGCGTTTAGAGAAACGCTTGCGTGACACGGCCAAGCAAACGCAGAACGCGGTAACCAACGCCAAGGAAGTGGTCCCGGCTGAAATTCAACAACCTGCGGCCGAGAGATCCACATCGACGCATGCTTCAAACGTGTACGATGCCGTGGTTGAATCATCGACTGGACTATCGGATTTTGCTCGCTACGTACAACCTTTACTGATCAGCCATTGTGGTCAATGCCACAACCATTGGAACGCGTCATCCGGTGGAACTTGGCGTCTGACGACGCCTGCGACGGGGCAACGTGCGACCGCCCGCATGACCAAGGAGAACCTGAAAGCGACGCTTGCACAGGTTGACCTGGCTTCGCCATCGGAGAGTACGATATTGACAAAAGCTGCGGTCGCTCATGGCGACGAGCAAACGGAGATCGATCCTCACGCCGCAGCGAATCGCCGCAAGACGACCGCAGATGCCCTGCAAAAATGGATCGCGTCCGTCGGAAGGACGACCCAGCATTTGCGCAGTGAAGTTCAAGAGATTGCCGAGATGGATGCTCAGTCGTTAGGCCAATTCGCAGATCTTGGCAATACCATGGAACTCGACACCTCTCGAGTTGACGCATCGGGTGAAGACAATTCGCAGATACAGCGGGAAGGGTCGCAGATGCAGCGGGAGGAGGAAACTGAAGGCGCGGTCGGAAACTCCCTGGACGCTCCGCAACGACAGCCCGCACGACTACCTCAAGTTGGCAACCCGTTTGACCCTGAATTGTTCAATCGGAAGTATTCGAAACAGTAGTTTCGGTTTCCATTGCATTGATCGAAGAAGTCAAAAAGGTGCAGCTGTTTTCTTGACGACCTTATGCGTCGGTCGCTGAACTGATATTGGCAGCCTTTGCGTCGGTCTGATCGGTTGGCTGTTGAGATTCGAATCGCACCAAGTCATCGAATTGTTGTTGTAGTTTCCTGGTAATTCCCGACAGGGCACCGCCGCGGTGCATCGCGGCATCACGGCATCGAGATTTCGCTCTCGATTCGACTTCGGATCGCAGGTTATTTCCTTGTTTGCGAACGTAGCCGCTCATCAGCAAAGCCTTGAGGATCGGCTTGCTACGTGCGTTCAGTCCCGCCTCGTCTCCATCGAGCGTTTCACAACATAGATTGGCCAGTTCATTGAGCTGTTTTTCGATTTGGGGATTGGTTGGAGTCATTCGATCCTCGAGTGGGGAAAGCGTTTGATGGTTCAGCGACGCGGGTGCTGAGGTGCAAACCTCGTGCCATGCTCTATCGTCTGCCGATCTCGCCAGAGGCCGATCTCGCAGAGATTGGGTCGGTGTATTGGATGGCGTCCCATCTCTGGCGAGGTTGGCTACGGCCCGACCTAAATCTCTTCATCGACGAAGATGATATGGCGAAAGTAATATTGCGATTCGAAACTGGCACCGAGCGAACCAATAAGAAGGGCCAGCGAGGAACAGAAGAATGCCATTTGGGGGCGGGTCGTCGAACCAAGTTCTCGCGGTTGTTCAAAACTTGACGCGGCCCAGGTCGCAATTAACTGAGACGGAAAGAGCAAGTGTGCCAAGCACAAACCAACGACAACCAACGTCAACCAAGTTGTCAACATGCCGACGAAAACGGTGCCGATTGCCGATGCACTGGTCATCACGGATTGTTCGGTACGGCGAGTGCCACGGCGAATGAGCAATTGTTGGCGGGCGACGACGTAGGCCGTGGTCGCGACCAGTGAAACGGCGACCAACGCCATGACACGGACCGTTCCTTGGGCCAATGCCAAATCCCAGGCCTCCGCGGTTAGCAGCAAAATTGCCAGCGTTGAAAACGACGCGATCGTTAAACGGCTCAGTCGTTTTGGAAATTCCCATGGACGCGCCGCAAAGACGGCTTGGTAGATTTCGCGTCGATTAATCCAAACGGCTCGCAGGATAAAGTTGACCGCACCTAGCTTCCGTTTGCCAAAACGTTCTTCGAGACGCTGGTCAGCGATTTCAGCCAATGCGCTGCGTTGCCGCTCCAAGTTCTCTGAATCGAGACCCGCCATCAAATCGAGAGCGGCTGCATTGGGCGGGTGGTATAGTAAATCATTTGGATGATCGCTTTTGGGAAGCCCTGATAAATGGCCAAGGCTATGTAGCATCAGCCGGCTCAAGCGGCGGGCAATTCGCTCAATTCGTTCCGTCGAATTGACTTCGACCCCCAAGGCTTGTGGATCAATCAACGACATCGAGATCACCGCCGCATCAAGTGGACGACTGAGGGCGGCGAAACAATAGGGTGAGTAGTTGCCGATCAACTCGGCGGCTGTCAATACAAACGCAAAATCCCAATGCTTGGCATCACGCTCCTCCACCGCTTGACGTAGCAGCAAGCTCGGTTCGACTCGTCCAGCTCCCATCAATTCAGGACGTCGGTTTTCAAAGAAATCAAAGTGAAATTCGGGAAACAGTTCGCTCAGCCGATCGTCGGCTTGTTCCACCGCCAACTTGATTGCTCGTGAATCGACGAAGTCGAGGGGCCCGGCAACGATGACCCCAATCTCGATCAGAGCGCGTTCGGGTTTCGGTTCGAGATTGGAGGCACTCATGAATTGCAATCTAGCATCTCCATGCTACGAAGATAAGCCACCTTGGTATCCGCGCCCGCGTATCCGCGCCGACGTATCCGCGCCGGCGTATCCGCATACGGACATTGGATTTGTCCGCGAAATCTATCAAGGCTTCTCTCAAGGCATCGAATCCGTCATTGATCCGCCCAAGATTGACAGTGAGTCCGAGTCGATCGGAAGTCGACCAGCGGACGATCAGGACGAAGTGTGAGAAAATCGACCAAGCGTTTGTTGGAGGTATTTGCCAGTGGCCGTGGTCGGATCATTGGCGAGTTGCTCCGGCGATCCCGTGCCAACAATCTGGCCTCCTTCCACTCCACCGGTAGGTCCCAGGTCGATGATCCAATCACAGGCTGCCAGCAAGTCGAATTGGTGCTCGATAACGAGGACCGTGTTGCCCGCATCGACGAGTTGATTGAGTACATTTACCAATCGCTCGATGTCTTGAAAATGAAGTCCCGTCGTTGGTTCATCGAGCAAGTACAATGTTCGCCCCGTGGATACTCGCGCGAGTTCGGTCCCCAGTTTGATCCGCTGGGCTTCGCCACCACTAAGCGTTGTGCTCGATTGTCCCAGATGGACGTAGCCAAGTCCAACCGATTGTAGCGAGTGAAGTTGCCGCTCGATTCGTGGCACGTTCTCAAAGAACGATGCGGCATCGTCAATGCTCATCGCCAACACGTCTGCAATCGAAGCTCCCTTAAAGCGGACTTGCAGCGTTTGTCGATTGAATCGTTTGCCACCACAGCGTGTGCAAGTAACAAACAAGTCACTCAAAAAGTTCATTTCGATTCGTTCGACCCCCAGGCCTTTACAAAGCTCGCAGCGACCTGCCGCCGCATTGAACGAGAACCGGCTGGTGGTAAACCCGCGAGTTTTTGCCTCGCGAGTCTTTGCGAAAACCTTGCGGATTTCGTCGAGAACGCCACTGTAGGTTGCGGGACAACTTCGTGGGCTTCGGCCGATAGGTGACTGATCGATCACGATCATCTTATCGATCTGTTCGGCGCCTGTCATTTTCGTAAACGGCCCCGGTGCATCCGCTTGCAAACCAAGATGAGCTGCCAGGGCAGGAGCGAGTGTATCGTTGACGAGCGAACTTTTACCACTGCCCGATACACCGCTAATACCGACCAATAACCCGAGCGGAAATCTTGCGGTCACTTTTTTTAGATTATGGGTTTGCACATCGGATAGCGTCAGCCATTGCGATCGTTTTGGCTTGCGTCGTTCAGCTGGGATCGGAATGCGTTTCCGTCCGGCGAGATAGTGTCCGGTTAAACTATTCGGGTCTTTTTCAACCCGCTTTGGTTTTCCATGACTGATAATCTTACCGCCGTTCTTTCCCGCTCCTTCTCCCATGTCGATCAAGTCGTCCGCCGCCCGCATGGTCGCTTCATCGTGCTCGACGACAATCACCGTGTTGCCCTGATCTCGCAAATCGAGGATGCAATCGATTAGCCGATCGTGGTCGGCGGGGTGAAGGCCAATCGATGGTTCGTCCAATACATAACACACGCCAACCAATCCGCTGCCGATACTGGTCGCCAAGCGAACCCGCTGCAACTCACCACCACTGAGTGAACTGGCGGACCGATCGAGCGTTAGATAATCGACACCGACGCGGCTCAAAAATGACAAACGCTTGAGAACTTCCCTGGTGATCGGAGCTGCGATTGCGGATTGAACTTCGCTGAGTGAGTCACCGATTTTTGCGAACCAATCGGCTGCGTCGTGTAGGGGCATCGAGGCGAGTTCGTTGATCGGGACGCCGTCAATGGTGACGCTCAAGGCTTCTTTACGCAGGCGTCCACCATGACAATCAGGACAAACAATCGTCTGGTCGGATTGATCGATTCGCCCGAGTCCGTCGCACGTTGGACAAGCTCCGTAGGGGCTGTTAAAACTGAAGGTTCGCGGTTCGATTTCCTCAAAGCTTGCCCCGCATTCAATACACGCCATCGCCGTGCTGAAAATGGATTCGGTCCACTCGCTCGGTTCGCCTGTGCTTGCGGGCTTTTGGATTAAGGAAGAGGCCAATCCGTTGCCGAGTCGCAGAGCCAAGAGGACACTTTCACGCAGTCGTGGGTCAATGCGTTTGGAGTCAATGCGTTTGGAGTCAATGCGTTTGGAGTCAAGTTGCTTGGACTCGGCAGTCGTCGTTTCAGAGGAACGGATCGATTGGGGGTGGCGGATCACCAACCGATCGACGACCGCTTCGATTGTATGATTTTTGCGAGGTGCGAGATCGGGGACATCATCGAGCAAGTAGGTCTCTCCGTCGGTTCGCACTCTTAGTAGACCCGCTTGGCGTATCGAATCGAACACTTCGCGGTGAACTCCACGGCGCCCGCGTACCATCGGTGCCATCATGACGACTTTGGTTCCATCGGGCAGCGATGCCAATGATTCGACGACGGCGTCGGGGGATTGCCGAGCAATGGTCGATTGACAATGGCTACAATGCGGTGTGCCGACACGAGCGTAAAGGAGACGTAGAAAGTCGTAGATTTCACTGATCGTGGCGACGGTGCTGCGTCCGTGTGAGGAGCCGGGTTTTTGATCAATCGCCAAAGTCGGAGCCAAACCGCTAATCGAATCGACATCAGGACGTGGGATCTGATCGAGAAATTGCCGAGCGTAAGCGGATAAACTGTCGATGTATTGCCGTTGTCCCTCAGCAAAGAGCGTGTCAAAAGCCAATGAGCTTTTGCCGCTCCCTGAAACGCCAGTGATAACGGTCAACTTGTCGTGAGCGATGTCGACATCAACATTTTGCAGGTTATGCTCACGTGCGCCGCGAATTTGGATCGTGTTAGCGGCAGAGCGAGTTTTCGCTCTCGCCGACTTTCGCTGTTTCCGGTTGCTGGCGACCTTAGACAAAGATGGGGTGTCCTGTTGATGGTAGGTGATAGATCTTTACGGTAGGATTAGCCATTGAGTCGTGTGGGCAACGCCCACACGTTTTGCAATACTCCGCGTGCGGCCTGCTGATTTAATCGTTTAACGCTTAGCCGAAGGCGTCAGCTTTTCCATAAGCGGTCGCCTATGGCTTGGCGTTAAACAATAAGTCGAGTCAAACCGATTAAATCAGCAGGCCGCGTGCGGCACGATGGGCACACGGTTTAACAAAAAAACACAAAACGACTCGTCCTTTGTCCAGATTTAACTTTAGGGTGCGGTACAACGTGACGGGGGCCTCCAGCCCCCATTCTGCGACTGGAAGCCACAGCCACAGCCACAGCCACAGCCACAGCCACAAAAAAAGCAACGCTAAAGTTATATTTTGACGAAGCACTCGTCACAAACTTTAGCAATACGTCGACTAAACCGCGAGTCACCAACATGTCATCGGATAATCCTTTTTCAGATTCCATGCCTACGAATCCGTACTCGCCGACGGTGCAACCACCGAGAATCCCTGGCGATGGGACGATCGATATAGCGAATTTGCATTCGCGGGGACTGGTGGGGCAAGTCCAAATCCTCGGCGTGCTCATGATCGTTCAAGGGGTTTTTATTCTGCTAATGGGCGGGGCGATCACGTTTTATGCATCGCTAATGCCAATGGTGTTTCGTGAAATACGAGCCGACGCGGCACAGAGTGGAAACGCGAATGCGATGCCACCTGAAGCGGATACTTGGTTCCTGGTACTTGGCGTGATCGCTGGTTTGGTGATGATCGCAATCGCGGTTTTCACGATCATCTGCGGAGTGCGGACCTTGCGTTTTCGCGGTCGAGTGATGAGTATCGTGATGCTTTGCGTCGGAATGGTGACGATGTTGACTTGTTATTGTCTACCAACGCAAATCGCACTTTCGATTTACGGTATGATTGTCCTATTCAATCGCCCCGTGGTGATTGCATTCGGCTTTGCCGAAGAAGGCCATTCGCCACATGAGATTCAACGAGCCTTTTATTCGATACCCTAAATCGAACGATCCACCAAGTGAAATCGTACCATGAACGATCCTGCAAACGCATCACCCTCGGGCAATCCTTACGTTCAAGCACGGATGGCTGGATCACCTGACACCGCAGTCGTCCGCCCAACGGGTGTGACCGTCATTTCGGTATTGGCAATCTTGGCCGGAGTCGTTGGCTTGTTCGGTTCGTTGATGATCGGCATACAGCTTTTAGTCGGTGACAAGCTGATGACGATGATGAATCAAGGTGGGCCATTCGAAGAAGCGCAGGCTGAAATGCAGCAAGACATCAACGCGGTGATGGCAAGGTTCTTGATTCCCAGCGTGCTAATAGGTGTGACAGGACTCTTGCTCGCAGTTCTGTACCTTTCGGGTGGCGTGGGGCTGATTTTGCGGAAGCGATGGAGCCGTGTGTTGATGAGACGAACATTGCTCTTCGCGATCGTGTTTGAGTGTTTGCGAAACGCCGTCTATGGGTTGATGCAATTACAGATCGCTCCGATCAACGAAGCCTACATGCGAAAGCTTGCAGAAAAACAAGGCGGTGGCGAAATGGTGGCCCAATTTACTTCCATCGCCGCCGTGGTTGGGATCGTTTTCTTCTTGGCATGGGCTTTGGTCAAGGTTGGATTAATCACTTGGGCTTACCGTTATTTGAGAAAGCCAATCGTGGTGGAGTATATCGATGGCTAGTCAAACATGGTTGGGTCGAGAAGCGGTTCGATCATTCCCGGTGGTTGGTTGCGGCTTCGAGCCACTCGATAAACGTCAATCGTTGCGGATCGTAACTGATCGCCGGGCGGCAACGTGAATCGCCCGACCCCTTTGCCTTGGTAGTTAACGTCCTCGATCACGTTTGGACTCTTGCCAGTTCGATCGATGGCGATCGATTGGATTTGGCGAGTGTGGACGACGAGTTCATAGCGAACGGCGGGCGGCAAGAGAGTCGTCACTTGATGCTCGTCGTACTCACCATTTGGCAAAATCGTTTCATAGGTTTGAATCCGCTTATCGGTGGAATCTCTTTCAAAGGTTTGCTCCGAGACTCCCCCCGCAGGGATGCGGATTTGATGCGGCTGCCCCCCTGCTTTGGTGTCGAGAATGGTGACGATCAACTCACGGTCACTGCCGTTGCGAAGCCCCAGCTTGACTGGCGGAAGTGGCGTCCCAGGAACAACGCGAGTGTCCACGACAACCGACTGAGGGGCGAATCGTGGTGAGAACATCGGGGACGGATTGGCGTACACATTGCCAACATTCAGCACGGTTCCTGAAAAGAAGCCACCGTAGTACCCATGACCGTAAACGTTGCTGCTGTAAAAACTACCGCCGGGCCAAAACCCTGGTAACGGATTCAGCCAATAGACATTGGGTGTGTAAATCGGAACAAAGCCGTGATGACCGTACCCGTTTTGATGTCGATACGCTCGACCCTGTCCGCGTGCAAAGTGGGGAGGTTGGGCGTGCCATTTTCCGTCACCTTGCCTAGGCTGATTGTTGGGCCGATTCCCGGCACCGGGGCGGAAACCTTGATTTGGTCGACGCTGGAGAGCTTGCCCGAGATGTGCGGCCCCCTCTTCGCGTAGACGATCGGGCGGACTTGCGACTGCAACCGGCCTCGTCACAAAGTTGGATGCTTGGTAACGTGGATGCACGTCGTCCAAGTCTGCCATCATCATCGAACCGTTGCCGGACCTCGGCATTCGCAGCACTCGATTGAGTTTTGGATGGAAGTAGCCGATGAAACTTCCGTCAACCGAATCGAACTGCGGTTCCCGCTCGTAGAGAAACGATGGGCCGTTTTGCTGTCGAATCAACAATCTCCCCTCGTGAACCTCCATCTTCGCGGTGACATTTCCGTCGGGCATCACCGCTTCAAACGTCTGAGTCCAGCCAGCGCTTGCCAGTCCCGTACAAAGCAAGGGACCAAGTAGCCAATGCCGCGTTGCTGTCATCATCATTTCGCATACCTTTAGGTAATGGGTCTTCCAGAAAAGGAAGTCGAAGATGGAGATTCGATCGAACGCACTCATTGTACCACAAGATCCGATATTTCTGGCAAACCTCCAAATTTCACCGTCGCATGTTTATTCCTCCAATTCGCCATTCCCTTGCAAACCAACATCCAGTTCGCATCGAGGGTGATTACGTCTTGTATTGGATGATCGCTGCCAGGCGAACGCGATACAATTTTGCACTCCAGCACGCGGTGGACCTCGCAAAACAACTCAATAAGCCACTATTGATTTTCGAACCGCTTCGTGTGCGCTACAAATGGGCGAATGATCGAATGCATCATTTCGCCATTGCAGGGATGCGAGCCAATGCCGAAGCACTGGCGGACAAACCGGTGACCTACTATCCCTATGTCGAGCCCAAGCCAGGTGCAGGGACTCCGCTGCTACACCAGTTGGCCAAAAAGGCGTGTAGCGTCATTGCAGATGAGTACCCCTGCTTTTTCCTGCCGACAATGATCGATGCCGTCAAAGACCAGATTCCTGCCAGGTTGGAACTGATCGACGGCAACTGCGTCATGCCGCTTCGCCGACCCGACCGTACGTTCACCGTCGCTCACAGCTACCGCCGCTGGATGCAAAAAAACATCTTTGACGCGCTGCTGGAAATACCGAAAACCGATCCGCTGCTTCGGAGCAAGCTTCCCGTTCTCCAATCGCTGCCAGCATCGATTTTGAAACGTTGGCCCGCTGCCGATCTCGAAAAGCTGCTCAGCGTGGGCGGACTTGATTCGATACCGATCGATCATTCGGTATCACCATGCGATAAAATCGAAGGCGGCTCGAAAGCAGCCGCCAAACGGTTAACGCACTTTATCAAACACGATATGCAACGCTACGACGTCGATCGAAACCATCCTAATGAAAATGTGACGAGCGGCCTCAGTCCCCACTTGCATTTTGGGCACATCTCGGCCCATGAGATCGTTCTCGAAACGTTAGAGAATCAAGACTGGACCCCCGACAAAGCATCGGCCGCAAATGGCAAAAACCACGGGTTTTGGAACACCAGTGAACCGGCGGAAGCGTTCTTGGATCAAGTGTTGACTTGGCGTGAAATGGGGTTCAATCGAACCTTTCGTGATCCAGACGGATACGACAGGTTGGAAACGCTACCGGAGTGGGCATTCAATTCGTTAATGAAACACAAACCCGATAAGCGGCCTGTGATCTACCGTCTCGAACAATTTGAGCGTGCCGAGACGGACGATCCCATTTGGAATGCCGCTCAGCGTGAGATCGTTCGCACTGGGGTGATGCACAATTACATGCGAATGCTGTGGGGCAAAAAAATTCTGCACTGGTCGGAATCACCGAGCGATGCATTGCGAATCATGATCGAGATAAACAATAAGTATGGACTCGACGGACGCGACCCAAATTCCTACAACGGCATTTTCTGGGTCCTGGGCCGCTTTGACCGAGCCTGGGGACCAGAGAGACCGGTTTTCGGAAACGTCCGCTACATGACGAGCAAAAGTGCTAAACGCAAATTACGAATGGACGAGTATTTAAAGCGATTCGCCAAAAATCCACCCAAAGATTTGTTCACGTAGGCAGAAGAATTGTCTCGGATAACCCCCTGGGCGATTGTCGGTCTCTGGTCGACAATGGTCACACATTCGAAAACGAAAACTAAAGACCTTTCTATCCTTTCTCTTGCGGTTTTGCCATGAATCAACCTTTTGATTCCGATCTTCCCAATATTGATGCTCCTGCGATCGGGCCGCCGACAACGGACCCTGTCCCGCAGCCTTTTGAAGTCAAATTTGCAACGCGGGTCGATCGTTTGCCTCCCTATATGTTTGGTCGAATCAACAATTCGCTTTATCAAAAACGACGAGCCGGGGATGATGTGATCGATTTGGGCATGGGCAACCCGTCCGATCCACCTGATCCTTCCGTCATTCAAAAATTGGCTGACGCAGCTGCTGATCCTGGTAACCATGGCTACAGCAAATCGAATGGCATTTCAAATCTGCGACGAGAGGTTGCTAGCAAATATTACCGGTTGTATGGAGTGCGGCTCGACCCCGATACCGAAGTGATGTCATGCTTGGGCAGTAAGGAGGGGTTTTCGCACATGTGTTTGGCTTTGATGGGGCCAGGCGATACGGCAATCATCCCGTCGCCCTACTTTCCCGTTCATATGTACGGCGTCATTCTGGCCGCTGGTAACGTCGTTGCGCTCGATGTCGCCGATTCTGAAATGTTCTTGCGCAATGTGGCCTACACGTGTGAACACATGGCGCCGACCCCCAAGGTGTTGATTGTCAATTATCCCCACAACCCATCTTCGGCGGTGATTGAACCTGAGTTTTTTGTCGAGGTCGTCCGGCTGGCAAAGAAGTACGGGTTCATGGTGATTCACGACTTCGCGTACGCGGACGTTGCGTTTGATGGCTATCGTCCACCGAGTTTCTTAGCAGCCAAAGGGGCGAAGGATGTCGGTGTCGAATTTACGACGATGAGCAAAGGGTACAATATGGCCGGTTGGCGAGTCGGTTTCTGTGCTGGCAATTCCGAAATGATTCGAGGTCTTGGGACGGTCAAAGGCTACTACGATTACGGAATGTTCGCAGCGGTTCAAATTGCAGCGATCGTGGCGCTTCGAGAAACCGATACGAACGTTGAAAAACAATCGAGGATTTACCAAGGGCGTCGAGACGTTTTGGTCAGTGGCCTAAGGCGATTGGGCTGGGATGTGACACCGCCCAAAGCAGGCATGTTCGTTTGGGCCAAAGTCCCTGAACCGTGGGCCAGTTCAATGAGCACGATGGATTTTGCCTTAAAACTACTCGAAGAAGGTAACGTCGCGGTCAGTCCCGGTAGCGGCTTTGGGCAAGGTGGCGAGGGTTTTCTGCGAATGTCCTTGGTAGAAAACGAACAACGACTTCGGCAAGCGGTTCGGCAGATCAGCAAATGCCTTGGTTGATGCCCGCTTTGCCGATCGCCAGTGTGATCATCAAATCGTCAACGGCGAACGGTTTCGCAGCTGCGAACGATTCGCCAGCTGTCACGCCAGCTGCGGCACCTGTTACCGTCGCAGCAGCACGTACCCGCGTGACGATATTCGGTTTGTGCTCGAATTGGGTTTTGTAGCACAATATGGATTCAATCTTTTGTTCGATCGTATCGCTAATGTCAACAATTTGGTGATACGGGTTGCCTGTAATCGTGTCCGGATCGACGGCGAGTCGATAGTACAATTGGCGTCGAATCAAATGCACGGGCAAGTTTGGGAAGTGGTCATCCCATTTCGACAAGCGGCTATAGAAGA
Source organism: Novipirellula aureliae (assembly GCF_007860185.1). Taxonomy (NCBI): domain Bacteria; kingdom Pseudomonadati; phylum Planctomycetota; class Planctomycetia; order Pirellulales; family Pirellulaceae; genus Novipirellula; species Novipirellula aureliae. Next base: position 1,131,234 of record NZ_SJPY01000001.1, on the reverse strand, counting down.
CGGCGGCATCGGTAATCTGCATCGCTTGCCAATGATCAGGCGATGCCATCGGTGTTTTTTCACCGAAACCGATCACTAACTTTGGTCGATAGCGACGGAACTCGGCCGCCAATGCAACGCGAGTTTCAAAGCAATCAAATAGCCGGCGATTGGGCAAATCGAGCTGGATTCGTTTGTGAACACCTAGCGTTTTAGCCGCCTCATCCGCTTCGCGCAACCGCACATCCGGGCCAGGGGAATTTGGGGTTGGTTCACCATCGGTCAAGTCGATGATTCCGACCCGGTAGCCTTTGCTGACCAATTTCGCCAGCGTGCCACCGCAAGCGATTTCGACATCATCGGGATGAGCGCCGACCGCTATCAAATCGAGTGGTTCGGGAAGATCCTTCGAATTCATTGTCCCTCTTCTTCTTTCGATCTAGCAAGAGTTTATTTGCTGTTAATTTGCTGGCACGTTTGGCTGATCGCACCGGCACTTTAGCCTCCCCAGCATTGCCGGGAGGGTGGGATCGGCAACGACTAGCGAGATTTCTTTTTCTTCTTTTTTTTCTTCTCGAACTTTTTCATTTTCTCGACCTCATCTTGATCGACGACCCAGCCACGGCAATTGGGGGCACCGCAATGGCATTTTGGGATCCAATCGGCGGCCATCCATCCATAATCAAACGTGATTTGCGAACCTTCTTCAATGTTGCAAATCGCGATCAGAGCCATCGACTTCTTCGTCGCGACGATCAGCTCGGCATTCGGGTTGCAGGAATGGTTGACGAACGCACCCGGAATCGCCGGTTCCAAAAGCCATTTTTCGCTGAGGTCCATCACATAGGTGGAGCCTTCATAAGCGGACTTTCGATGCACTTGGCCCTTGATTTCGACGATCAACTCGCCTGGCGTGAATTGCCTCTGAGCAAACACGCCGCGGCCAGCGGGACCGCCGCTTTTGACGATGATGTCGTCATCTTCATAATTCCGGTAGTCGTAATCCTGGTCGAGTTTGGCTTGCAGTTTTTTACGGCGCCGGGCTGAAAGGGGAATGATCAATGACATGGGTGTAAGTCAAGTTGGAGAAAGTAGAATGGGCTTGTTGAATAACTATTTATACCTTGCTCGTAAAAAATCGCTATGCCTTGTTTTCGCTAAGAGGTTTGCAGAGCAGCGCCTTTGTCTCGGCGACGCGGCCGCATTTCTTGCACGCATAGTTCGCATTTCGAGCTTGCTCGAGCAGGAAATCGATCGAGGATTCAATTTCATCGCGATCCCATTTGCAGATCTCTTTCTTCTTTTTTTTGTCTTTCATTTTGTTACTCAAAAAAGTGACTTCCCCGTCGCGAAGACACGTCAAGAGCTCCGTCGGTTGAAGACCGAAAGTCTTGACGACTTTCGCTGCAGTCGAGACTGGCAAATGGTGTGGTCGTGCGGACAGCACCGATTGTAATCGACATTCTAGCACCGTGGTAAAATTCCGTGACTTTGTCGCTCATTCCTGTTAGCGAAAGCGTACGGAGCCGCCGATGACGTTCTTAGCATCGACGATGGATTCGGATGCAATAGCCCGCTTGGTCCGCCCACGACCGCTTGCTCTGGCACGGATCGCCTCTCCCCCCCTCCCGGCTTTAGGCAAAAAGCGAACTAGCGATCCTTTCCTTGAAACACGAGCATTGAACGAGCGTGACTAAAAACAACCCAAGCTATCTGCGTATTCATCATGGGCCAGCGACGACGCGTACTGGCCAATCCGATCAGGCTGTCAAGCAGCGGGGCGGCAACCCTGCGAAAACTCGGCTCGCCGAGCATGCCAATCGGTCGGAACCGATCGAGAGGTTTTGGCAGGTCTTCGGCGACTCGACCGGTTGGCGAATCGATAGGTCAAAGCGAAAAATTGACGCTACCATTAGCTTGTTGCCCAGCGTCAATTCCGACTGCCTCACCTATCCCAACGATCGAACCGCTTCGATCGCAAAACCGGATGCAAAACGTTTAGCCGAAGCTGCCATGCGAATGTCGGAGGAGCTCATCCGTCTTCGGGAAACGCTTCGCAACCAAGAGATGGAGTTGGCTGCCCGCGCTGCGATTCTACCGACTGTCGCAGGACGTGGTGCGTTGGCCGATCGGATGGAAGGGATTCTGCTTGACGCTATCGCAGCGACACGCTGCGATGTCGCCGTCATCTATCTGCTCGACGACAACACGGAACGCCTGACCGCTCGAGCCAGTTGCGGAATCACGCTCGAGCGTTTAGAGCAGCTGGCAAGACCTTTGCAAGGGAGCCGCGGCGATTTGGAAGCGATGGTGCAGGGCGTTGTCACAGTCGACGACTTTTTGGCTGGTGACATCGACACATGGAATCGTCCGGAGAGCTTTGTTGGTGGTATCTGTGCAGCCATCCTCAATGACTCCGTTCCGATCGGCACGCTTTGGTTGTTCAGTGAAGAAGGCGTGACCTTCACAGCGGCGGAATCCGCGGTCGCACGATTGGCTGCCAAGGCAATCGCAACCGAAATCTCGACCGCTGCAGCAAGCGAATTTGCCAGTCCCAAAGCGGCCCAGTTGGCAACGAACTCGATTCAAGATCTGGCCGAGTGGCAGCACCTCAGTTTGCCAGTAGGGAATCGAATCGCCGACGGTTGGAAGGTCGACGGGATGCTGGAATCACCAAACTCCGTTGCAACGGGTTGGCACTCTTGGGACATTTTACCCGATGGTACGATCATGTTGGCGATGGCGGAAGCCATCGAGTCGGATTTACGTGGTTCGATCGGCAGCGTCGTTGCTCGTTCCGCACTAACGGCCCATAGCAACTATCGTCACAATCCAAAGCAAATGCTCAGCCGAATCGCCGATACGCTTTGGCAGACCAATAGCGGTGATCAATTGATGTCGATGATCTACTTTCACTTCGACCCAGAATCAGGGGACGGTAGCTATGCGTCGGCGGGCAACCTCACCGCGATGATTAGTAGCCGGTATGGATACCGTCCGCTCGTTGATGGATCGAGCGAACCGCTGGGGACATCGATCGATGCGCATCCAATGTGTGGTCGTTTTTCGGTACTACCTTCGGAAACATTGCTGTGCGTCAATCGCGGCATGCTATTGGACGGTGCAACGCAATCGTTGCTGGGGGATTCGCTACGGACGAGCATGACGATGGGCGACACAAATCCGCTGGCGGCCATTCGCCGGAACATCGCCGACCGACCGTTAAAACATGAACGGGCTGCGATGACACTGCTTCGGCAAAAATAACGTTTGTTAAAAATTTCTATTGACTCTGCCGTCGATTCACAGTAGTTGTGGATAGTAACCCTTTGTTGTGGAGGCAGTGATGAAGCAAGATTCAAACGAGAGATCGCCTCAGGAACGCTCGACGATCGAGCGTTTCTTGGCCGGTTTGAACGAGTGTATTTTCTTGTCCAAGTTGGGCGTTGCCGACGTCCAGCTCGTCGACTATCTGAGCGAGCTAATGCTTCGCTTTGTACGAACGGAAGCTTTGCACCGCGTTCGCAAACCGAACGGCACACCCGCAACCGAAGTCTTCCAAATGGTTGTCGAAGCGGATCGTCGTGTTGGACTCGCTCGCCGTGAAGTCCATCGTCATATCGGGGACTTTACATTGTTCTGGTCCGGTATGTACCCTGAAAGTCTGCGGCGGATAAAACCCGACCAGTCGCGTGACGGTTTTGTTGACTACTGCAAACAAGGCAAACGCGCTTATCAAATCGCAGCGCAGATCGAAGGAGGCGATGATCGCCCTTCGTCCGATTTACTGATGCGATTGAGTGAGCAATTTGAATTGTGTGCCTACGGTCTTCGAGAGGTCCGCCGCGAATGGGAAGAGGGTGACAGCGGGAATCATTTGCTGGTTTCTTAGTTTACAACACGAAACGTCTGAGGCCAAGTTTTGCCAATCGCTATGACGATCGCCGGATCGGATCCATCCGGCGGTGCGGGATTACAAGCCGACCTGAAGACGTTTCATCAGCACGGTGTCTATGGAACCAGCATTGTTACGCTGTTGACGGTGCAGAACACGCACGCGGTTTCCGCAGTGCAAACGATCGACATCGATTTCGTAACCGCACAGCTCGATGCGGTCGTCTCGGATCTGCCGCCAACCGCGGCGAAAACAGGGGCTCTTGGCAGTGCGGCAATCATTGATGCGGTCGCCGCTCGGGCTGCTGACTTTGTGTTTCCGCTGGTCGTCGATCCCGTCATGATTAGTAAGCACGGCGCATCCTTGATCGATAAAAAGGCAATCTCCTCCCTTCGAGACCAGCTCATTCCCAAAGCTTTTTTGCTAACGCCGAATCGGTTGGAAGCGGCTCGATTAACCGATCAAAACGTTGTGACGATTGACCAAATGATGCAAGCTGCCTCGACGATTTTCGCAATGGGAGCAAGAAATGTTCTCGTCAAGGGAGGCGGAATGAATGACCAGGCGGTGGATGTGTTGTATGATGGCAAGCGTTTTTCACTTTTTGAAGCTGAGCGGATCGACACGGTACATACGCATGGAACCGGCTGTGTCCTATCGGCCGCCATTACCGCAAACCTGGCCAACGGGTTGACGCTTACCAAAGCCATTGAATCCGCAAAACGTTTCATTAGCACCGCGATTCAAAGTGGTTCCGGCGTTGGAAACGGCATTCGTCCTGTCGACTTTCATTCGCCAATTTGAACAGGAATCCGCTCGTGACACTCCTCTATTCGGATCCGGTTTTCCAAGAACATGAAACCGGCGATCACCCTGAATGTGCGGCACGGTTGATGCCGGTCATTCGCTACCTGCACTTCGTTTCACTCGACCAACTCTGTAAACGTCCCTCTTGGCAGCCGGTGACATCGGAGCGTCTGGAACGGGTTCACCACGTCGAATATATCGAATCGATACGCCAACTGGCTCTTGCGGGTGGTGGACAAGTCGATCCCGACACCATCGTTTCGAGTCGCTCCTATGACGTGGCGTTGCAAGCGACCGGGGCGGTCGTCGATGCGGTGGAGCGGGTCGTTCGAGGCGAAGATACGAGCGCGTTTTGCCTGTCGCGACCACCCGGACATCACGCGTTAGCTGACAAAGGCATGGGTTTTTGTTTGTTCAACCATGTTGCCGTCGCTGCCAAAGTGGCGACCGAGATTTTGGGGCTTGAACGCGTTTTGATCGTTGATTTTGACGTCCATCATGGAAACGGCACACAAGCCATTTTTTGGGAAGACCCCCGCGTCGGCTTCTTTTCGATTCATCGTTCCCCATTCTACCCGCATACAGGCTTGAAGGACGAAATCGGCGCAGGTGCAGGTGGGGGGGCGACCCGGAATGTGCCGATCGAGTTCGGGACCTCGCGAAAGGAGCAATTGGAAACGTTTGCTTTGTCACTCGGCGGATTTGCGAAACGCATGTCGCCACAACTGGTTCTGGTCAGCGCTGGGTTTGACAGCCACCGACTCGATCCCGTTGGGTCGCTGGGGCTCGAAAGCGAGGATTTCGCCACGATCACCGATGAGGTCATACGGATTGCACAAAAGTACGCGGAAGGTCGAGTCGTCAGTGTTCTCGAAGGTGGCTACAATCCACTTGTCCTTGCGGAGTGCGTCGGCCAACATGTCGAAGAGCTCGTGCAGAAAGCTTGATATCGATGGAGTGGGCTGTCCTTTGGCGACGTAGCCCCGGCAAGAAGCCAAGACGCCGTTTACAATTTGGTAAGGGGTGGATTCCGGGACTACCGTTGGTCGTCCCTGCCTCCTTTGGCAAACGAAATTTTAAAAGCCTTGTTTGCTGTCGAGCCTACTATTACGATGGGCAGGTTGACGCGGTTGGCCTGCCTGTATTTCCATTCTGTTCCTCTCTGCCCACAACTCGCGGTTCTTATAATGCTGATCCAATGTCGAATACCTGCTGGTCTTTGCTTGTTGCTTTCGTTTTTATTCATCGCGAATACCACGCCAGGCAAAGCGGCGGAAGCGGAGTTTCCTGACGATTGGTATTTTAGTGGTCAAGAAACCTTGCGATCCAACTTGGAAGGTTCTGCGGCGATTGAGTGGTCGACCGATACCTGGATTGGTGACGAAACGACGCTAAGTGATTGCCGCGGCAAGGTGGTCGTCATCGATTTCTGGGCGACTTGGTGCGGCCCTTGCGTGGCATCGATTCCCAAAAACATTGAATTGGTTGAATCCTATCCAGACGAGCTTGTCTTTATCGGAATGCATTCGGCAGCATCGGGTTGGAACAAAGCGGATCAAATGGTCAAGGATCGCCAGATCAATTACGCCGTGGCCTTAGATAGTGGCGAAACCACCGATGCCTATGGGGTCAATGCCTACCCCACCTATGTGATCATTGACCGCAGTGGCACCGTTCGTGCCGCAGGGGTTCAACCGTCCCACGTCAAATCGATCGTCTCGAAGTTGGTGGAAGAGTCGGGGCCGACTTCTTGGGCAACATCGCTGCCTGGTTTGGACAGCGATTGGTTTTACAACGGGTCGCTGCGGATGCCGACTTGGCAAGATCAACTCGGGCAACCTGCCAAACCCATTCGAGGACGTTCATGGTGGAATCCCGACGATGTCGAGCAATCGGACGAGTTGGAGGCGTTTGAAGAAGAACGGCCGACGGGAGTTGTTCGAGTCTTGCACTTTACCCGGCCTGGATTGGCGATCACAGATGCACAATTGAAATCACTAAACGACACAGCAGGCAAGTATGCTCCGCAAGGAGTCGACTTTGCCGTTGTTTGTGACCAAGAAAGCGATTGGGATTCAGTGAGAGCGTTTGCCGCGGAGATTGACTTGTCCGTCCCGTTGGTGCTCGATCAACCAATAGAGGAAGCGGGGGGCGATGAGGCTTCCGTTCTTGATCAGGCGAAGCCAGAGTCGATCACGAAACCACGCGAAGCTGGTAAAACGGCACAGAGTTACCACGTCCGAGTTGCACCGGTAACCTTGGTGATCGATCGCGATGGTCGCATCCGAGCGACAGGTTTGAAGATAGAAAAACTCAGCAACGCATTGGATCGATTGTTGGCGGAAAGATCACAGTAGCACTCACAAAGACAGCAATCTAGCATCGCCTTCTATTCCTAATAACAGTTTCCAACATGACAGACACCTCCGCCAAGCCAGCACCTAATTCTAGCCCTGCTCTATCGAACGAACGTGTATCAAGTGAATGGGCACCAGACGAATCGCCCGCGAGTGCGCCGTTCGCACGCTCAGTGATCGAGCAAGTGGGCCATACGGTGGTCGGACAAAGTGAAGTGGTTGAACGCGTTTTGATTGCGTTATTAACAGGTGGCCACCTGTTGCTCGAAGGCGTTCCGGGAATTGCCAAGACCTTGTTGGTGCAAGCGGTCGGCAAAGCGATCGATTTACAGTTTAAACGCGTTCAATTCACGATCGACTTGTTGCCATCCGACATTTTGGGTTCCGAGATTTTGGACCAGAAATCGGGCCAGTTCCATATCCATAAGGGACCGGTTTTTACCAACTTGTTATTGGCCGATGAAATCAACCGTGCCTCACCAAAAGTACAGTCCGCTTTGCTCGAAGCGATGCAGGAACGTCGAGTGTCAATCGGGGATGAGACGCACGCATTGCCTGCGCCCTTTTTAGTCATCGCTACCCAAAATCCGGTCGAGCAGGCAGGGACGTTTGAGTTACCTGAAGCACAATTGGATCGATTCATGATGTGCCACCGCTTGCGATATCCAACGCCGAGCGAAGAAACCGAAGTGGTCAAGCGGGCGTTAAAACTAAAGCTCGAGCGGCAAGGTGACGGTGCGGTTCCGCAGTCAATGTTTGATGCGATTGGAGACGAGCATACGCTAAGTGTCAGGGATTTGACCGAAGCGATGACCGAGGTTCAAACGGTTCACGTCAGCGACGTTTTTGTTGACGATTGCATCAAGTTAGTGGGCGCAACGCGGTCTCACAAAGACATTGTGCTCGGCTGTAGCCCGAGGGCCGCACTGAGTCTCGTGAACGCTTCCAGAGCACGAGCGTTTATCTACGGTCGCAGCTATGTGATTCCAGAGGATCTGTTCACGTTAGCGGAAGATGTGATTTTACACCGGGTAAGACTTAGCTATGAAGCAATCGCCGACGGGCGAACGCCACAATCCGTGCTCGATCAATTACTCGGCGAGATGCTGTAGAAACACGTGGCACAGGCTTCTAGCCTGTGAAGAGAAAATCATAGGCTTAAAGCCTGGATGGAGAAAATCATAGGCTTGAAGCCTGGATGGAGAAAATCATAGGCTTGAAGCCTGGATGGAGAAAATCACAGGTTTGAAGCCTGGATGGAGAAAATCATAGGATTGAAGCCTGGATGGAGAAAATCATAGGCTTGAAGCCTGGAAGGAGAAAATCACAGGCTAGAAGCCTGTGCCACGGATAATACTCGAATGCCAATTGCATGAATTCATCGAATTACTTGAACCAATCGCTTCCTAACCCTGACATTTTGTCGCGAGCTAACTTCGAGTTGGTGGTGCGTCGAATCGCGGATGACATTGCGTTTGGGACAGACGATTCGCTGTTTGTTGGGTCGGGGTTAGAGTATGCTCAATCGCGACCGTATGAACCGGGTGACCCGGTTCGCCAAATTGATTGGAAGCTAAGCGCCCGAATGCCCGTGGCATACATCAAACAACACGAGACACTCAAGCGAGTCGCCATCTATTTGATCGTCGATACGTCAGGTTCGATGAGCGTTTCTTCTACCTCTTTGAGCAAACACGCTTTGGCGGTTTGGGCGGCAGCAGCGATTGGATTGGTCGCCGTGCGGCGTTTGAGTCCTGTTTGCGTGCTGAGCGCGGGAGCACGTCACGGCCGTTCCCAACAAGATCGTTCCCCTAGTTTATCTCCTGACAAGTTGTGGCGAGATCTCGAACCACTGCGAGCCCACGACATCCATGAATCCACCGAACTTGGCGAGCGTTTGAATGCCTTGTCAGCCCAATTGAGCCGGCGCAGTTTGTTGTTTGTGTTTAGTGATTTGCATGATCCCGATGCGATTTTTGCGCTGCGGCAACTGGGCCATCAACATGACGTTGTGGTACTGCATTTGGAAGATCCCGCAGAACGTGGCGGCCTGGACGGCGGATACTTCCGTGGCGGCGAAGCGGAATCGGGACAAGGTTTCTTGGGTGACGGGCGACAACGATGGCGTCAAGATTGCACGATCGAACGAGACTTAGCAGGTGCAGATGTTAGCTATCTAAAACTGCTGACAAACCGACCGATGATCTCGCCACTTAGACAATTCTTATCGACTCGCGCGACGCGAATGCGAGGCCAACGATGAGATGCCGTTTGCTAATTCGTTGGTTCGTTCGATTGCACATCCTGTTGGCGATTCTATTGACGATTCCCCCTGCGGATGCAATCGCGGCTGACGATGCACTCCTGACCGTCAAGCGTGGGCTAACAGGACGACTGGCGTTTTCGCATCCTAGTGGCACGTTGCAAGCGATGCCGAATCAAAAAATGGACGCGGAAGTCCTCGTTCGCGTTGAACGAGTGGATCCACTCAATCGCGATCGTCAACCTGATCAACCACATGATTACACACTTTGGTTTTTCGGGACTGTGGCAGGCGACTACGATTTGTCACGCTTGGTCGTAAAACACGACGGCTCGCCACTGACTGACGCCGACGCTTTGCCCACGATGCCGGTGAAGGTGGTATCTGATTTGCCGCCTGATCGTGGGACGAGTCTGTATGAGATCGACGATCCTATTTTGCGGGCACCCCGTGGCTACCGCGCGATCTTGCTGACGTTCGCTCTCTTGTGGGCTTGCGTTCCTGTCGTATGGGTTCTTTCCCGATGGTGGTCACGTCGACCGGAGTCGCCATCGATCGTGCAATACAAACCGACCCTCTCCGATCGACTTCGCCCGCTTATCCAACAGGCTAGCCGAGGTGAATTGACCGTTCAGCAGCAAGGTCAGTTGGAACTATTGTTGTATGCGTATTGGCGGCAGCGGTTGGGACTTTCTGATTCGGTTGTCGGTGCTTTGCCCGTACTGCGTCGTCACCACGAAGCGGGGCACTTGCTGAGAACCTTAGAGGGATGGCTCCATGCGGACGAATCGGCTCGTATCGATTTGGATGCGGATGCGATCGAAAGTTTGTTAGCTCCTTATCAAGAGAGCGAAGCTCTTGGAGGTGCGGTTTGACGTTTGCCCATCCAAATTATTTGATGCTCTTGGCCATCCCGCTTGCACTCGGCTTTTGGTCGATCCGTCGTCAAAGCTTAGGATTGCGGATGCCGTTTGATCATCAAACGCATACCTCACGTCCTTGGTTGGCGATGCTACTTCGTGGATCCGAGTTGTTTCCGGCATTGTTGATGGCGGTTGCGGTGGTGTTGATTGCGCGACCACAAGTGCTGCGAGTACCGGAGCAAGATCGAGTGGCAACCCACATCACCGTTTGCATGGATGTTTCGGGTAGCATGGGGATCAGCCTCGAAGGTCAGAGTCGGTACGAGGTCGCAGCCGATGCGATCGAGTCGTTTACCCATGCCCGAGAAGGTGACGCAATGGGCTTGACACTTTTTGGGTCATGGCCAATGCGATGGGTTCCTTTGACAAAAGATCTTCAGGCGATTCGCAATGCACTATCCTTTGCCAATCCTAGGAACCAACCAACAGGGATGGGAGGAACGATGATCGGCTCGGCACTTCAGTACTGCGCGGGAAATATGCAACGCGAGGGGATGCGTCTCGACGGCGTCAATGAAGGCCCACAAAACGCTGACCAATGGAAGCAACAACAAGCGGCAGAGCAATTGTTTCGACCAGCTTCGATGAAAAGCAGTGGAGCCACGACTGGTTTTGCCAAGCCCGCGCCGACCGATCGGCTGTTGATCTTGGTGTCGGACGGAATGAGTAGCGACTTAAATGGCCAAGAGCAGATTGACGACGTTTCTCGGCAATTGAATGACGTTGGGATCACGATGTATCACATTCATATCGGTAACGACGCGATCCCATCGGCAGTGTCTACCATTGCCCGCGAAACGGGCGGCGACGCTTTTTTGGCGACGAATTCGGATGGTTTGCGGATGATCTTCAGCCACATTGACCAAATGCAGCCAGCACGTTTTCAACCGACCGCATCGGTGCCGGTCGACTACTTTGAACCGTTCGTTTTCATCGCCGCAATCGGGTTGTTGCTTTATGCCATAAGCTTGTTGAAGTGGAGGTACACACCATGGTAGACAATCCCTTAACGACCGCAGCGGTAGCCGCATTGGTCGTTGTCGCTGTCGTCTCGATGGCTGAATGGTTGCAGTTGCGGCGGATCGAACGTGTGGCACGATTGGCATTCGGGCCAACACGGCGTCCTGCTGCCTGGGCTCGTGTTGTGCCACTCTTGCGAGTCCTGTCGATGGGAATGATGGCTTGGGGATCGATGATTCTGTTGCTGCTGCCTTCAAGCTTTGCGGATCTCGAACCAGCACCGGAGGCCTCCAAACATGTATTGGTTTGCCTGGACTCCTCACCGAGCATGTTTCTAAAGGATGCGGGGGTGCGAAAAATCGATTCGAATCAACAGCAGCAGCGTATTGTGCGCGGTGGTGAAGTCATGCAAGCGGTACTGGATCGTTTGGACGCCGAAAACACACGCATTACGGTATTCGGCGTCTACACAAGAGCCGTTCCAATTGTCGAGCAGACCTTCGACAAAGCGGTCGTGCAGAATTTGTTTGATGGTTTGCCGGTGTTTAGCGCTTTTGAACCGGGGCCTACCCAGCTATCGACGAGTATTGCCGAGGCGATCGACTATGCCCGCCAATGGCCTGCCGGCTCGACGTTGTTGGTCGTGCTTAGCGATGGCGACAGTACCGATAAGACCCCCATTCGTGCGATCCCACCATCCATTTCCGATTGCTTGGTGATTGGTCTTGGTCAAACCGCCCAGGCCATAACGATTGCGGGGCATCCGTCACGACAGGATTCGCAGTCGCTGCGGGAGTTGGCCAGCCAACTGAGAGGAACCTACTTTGATGCCAATACTCGACATTTGCCAAGTGAATTATTGAGTCGGTTGTCGATCATCCAACCACGAGTGTCCGATCGTGTGGGGCTCCGTGAAGCGGCGGTTGTCGCGTTTTGTTTCGGAGCTCTGTTGTTAGCGATGTTGTTGCCAGCACTCTCTTTGTGGGGTTTGTCAAAATCCAGTCGCCATCCGAGTCATGGACGAGTCGAATTTCCAGGAGAGGCAATTTAATGCGTCGCTCGCTACTTTGGTTACTATGGCTTGTTCTGCCGGTGTTTGTGTTGGCCTACCATTATGGTCCTGGCCAAACCTGGTTGGCTCGAGACAAAGCAGCTACGTTGATCCGAAAGGCGCAAGCGCAATCGGCATCGGCGACCGCTGCTCAAGAAGCGGCCTATGAGCTGCACTTGGATTTGCTTGATGCTCGGCGTGCGTCGTTTGCCGCAGGTATCGATTGGCAGACCCAGAGCGACCATCCACTGGCTCGATCCGTGGTGGATGCGACCGCTCGGCAAGATGCGGCCTACGACCGAGCGGGCGATCTTTGGCAACAAGCAGCCGACCTATATGGACAGGCAACCGAAACGCTTTTGAAAGAAGCCTCCTCAACGAGCAGTCGTGGAATCGAAATACCCGCGACGGACCGACAGCTACTGGAGTCACTTCGTTGGGCCGAAGCGCGGGCGATGGTTCGTGCGGGCCAAGTGTTTAACGGTATCGAGCAACTCCAAGCACTGCTAGAGCTTCGCATGGTGGAACGGACGATGAACGGTCGAACGAAGCCGACTGGGCATACGTCCCCGACTGGGCATACGTTGCCGACCGATGCAATTCGCGAGGAGTTGGCGGCAGCTCAGTACGTCGGCGCAAGATTGCTTCGTGAAGAAGGTCGGCCGCCCGAGGTATGGCGGCCGGTTTCCGATGCGGCACGCCAGCACTACCGATACCTGGCGTCATCCGAAGCCTCGCCGTCGGATGCGAATTTGGTCGCATTGCCTTCGCTCGATCGCGGTTCGCAAATGCAACGCAATCTCGAACAGGTCCTTAACCTTGAACAAAGTGTTTCTGATCAACTCGAAGGAGTCCCGCTGCCTCGAACCGCACCGCTTGCTCGTCGTCCCGGTGACGGTGCCCCCGGGGAGGGCAAGCCAGGAAACAACCCTGGAAAAGGTCCACCCAATACAGAAGGCCCCCCCATGAATGGAGCCGGAATGGCTGGCCCTATGGGATCCGGATGGTGACGCCCATTCCATTCCATTCATTCGTCAGGAACGTTCGCAGTCAAAACCCAATTGCCACCAACCGCTTAATTATGAATCAATCTATCCATTCAGTGACTACCAACCGCACCGCTACGCTATTGGCGGCGGCATGTTTGTCGATGTGCATTGTGTCTCAATCTGCGGCCACCGCTCAAAACCCACCAATGCCCAAAGGCATTCGTGTCGTTGTGCAAAATGGGGCGACGCAGACGATCAAGGCGGAACAAATCGTCGTGAAGGAGGCGGGAATGGCTGCGTCGTCCGAGGAGTCCAAGGAGGCGGAGACGGAGACGGTACAAACGAATCCAGCGACATCGAGTCCCGCTGGAAGTAAGCCCGTTTCCAAACCGGATGCCGACACGCAGCAGATCATTGACACGCTTAAAACGCTTCCGGAAAATGAACGACGTGCGATGGTCGCCTACTACAAAGATCTCGGCATTGACTTGAACCCTTGGATGCTGGACGGTGTCAAACCGCAGTCGTCAAGCACCCGTCGCCGACAACTTGTCCGAGCGATGCGAGGGTTCAATTTTGTCAGACGCCCCGAAGCGGTCCTTCGTGCTCGCGCGGAGATTGGCTTGGAGATGGCATCATTACCTGCGGAGGATGCGGATGACGCGGAAATCGTCAATTGGTTTCACCGGCACGCGATGGCGGGCGAGTGGGATGCCGTCAAAGCCCTCTTGATTTTGCGCGCTGGCAGCGAGGCCGAAGGCATGTATTCGGCTCTGATCCAAGGCACAAATCACCTTGAGTCAGAACTGATCCCCGAAGACGTTTTGGGGCTGTCCGAAGCCGCGCCCGCCGAGCCAACCGATTGGCAGGTTGATGCGTTGGCTGGTCTCTTGAAGGCGTCGGCAAAAAAGACGAGCACCCGTCCATTGGTCGAGCGATTTCGCGAAGGAACGACTTGGTTTGGAACAAAAACGGATGCTCAGCGTGATCGTACCGTGCGGTTGTTGTTGGCGGCGGGATTGCCGATCGAGGCATTCGAATTTATGCCATCGCTGGAAACCGCCCGAAATGAAAAGAACGCAGCCGTGATGCTTGGCCACGCCGAATACCAAATGGCCCGCTCAAGCGAAACAACTGGTGCCGAAAGTGACCGGATGGTCGAAACCGCTTGGTCGTTATTGGGCGAAATCGCACTGCTCGAGGAAGCCGAATCGTCCGTTCGAAGCGAGTGCCTCAATCAAGCGGTCGACCTGTTACCACGTGTGCCTCCGGGACCTGGACTAACCTGGCTGCGCAGTTTGTTTGCCAACCCATCGCTCGCTCCTGCCGGGTTGCAAGCGGTTGCGCTGAAAGCCCTAAAACTGGAAGACGAAAAGTTGTCGGAAGCGGTACGTGCTCAAGCAATTTTAACAATGAAAGAAGCCGTCGATACGTTGCTCGAACAACGCAATCTACAACTAGATCAGCTTACCATTCCGTTACGGATGCTAACAATCGGTCTGCTTTCTCGCGCCGAAGACGCGATCAAGACAGATGCCCAAAAGAATGGTGTTTCCGAAGTGGCGGCGCTACTCCTGCGGTCGATGCCCAATGAAGCGTGGCGGCAAAAAATTGAGCCTAGTTTGGTTGGACGCGCCTACAACGCATTCATCGGAGTCGCATTGATTGCAGACGAAACCGATCTTGCGATCGAACTGTTAGAACAAGGCGTTAAACGTCAGCCAGCGATGAGTGAAGAGTTGGCCAATAGCTTTTTGGATCTGTGGGTCAAGCGGATGCAAGCTAGGATGAGCCGACGGCCAACGAACAATGCGTTCTTCTATTCCTACAGTCGCTCGGTACGACCTTCGACGCCAGTCACTCGCGGTTGGCAACAACGCAACTTGGACCGCTTGTCAGAGCTGCTTGATGTGCTTGCTTCCATCGGTATCGATGGTCGGCGACTTCCAGGTGTCGTGACGGCGCTGACGGCTTGCTATGGACCCACACAAGCCTATGAACGTGAAACCATCCAAAAGATCCTTGGGCCAATTGACCAAATCAGCGCCCCCGTTGCTGTACGGCTTGCGTCGACGATGCAGCAAGGACTCAGCGGCGATTGGCGGAGTCGCAAAGCTCAGGAAGACGCAGGTTTCGAACGCACGGAGTCCGAATTAAGAAAGATTGTCGAAGATGGATACGACCTCGCCACGGCGTTAGCCGATACCGCGGTCGCCAACAGCGAAAATGAACAGGACGCTTGGCAATCTGCAATTCTGAAGGCGGCCCTTCGCTTTGACCGGATGCAATTCCGTGGTGAGCGAGAACAAGATGCGGCGGCGTATCATGCAGCACGGAAATTGGTTTTTGGGTCATTTGCCGATGCCACGTCACGCTACCGAAATGCGCTTGCCGATGGCCGCGTTCGTCCCAATATGCAAATCTACAACGTCTGGTTCAGCCTGGCCCTCGGAGCGAGTGATTTGGGAGCCTTAACCCTTGAAGACTTGATGACCGAGGGACTTGAGAATGCTGACCAAATCGATCGTATTCGTGCTGACTTTTTGAAAATGTCACCTCAGCAATCGAATTATCACATCGGCGAGTTCGCTCGCAACGTCATGGCCGGATTGCCGCAAACCAAACCCGAGGTTAAGCCGCGACTCCTGCAAGCAGCAGCTCGTGTCGTTGGCGATCACCCAGCGGGTGCCCCCATCCAACGGACGCTCAATCTATACAACGAATTGGTCAAAGATGAGATTCATCTTCGGCTGGCGATCGATGGTAGCGACTGTGTCGGGACCGAGCCATTTGGGGCCATTCTAACCTTGCAACACACGGCATCGATCGATCGTTCGTCAGGCGGTTTTGCACGCTATTTGATGGACAGCTTTGCCGAGTTCAGTGCCGGTCAATACAAGAGAATCAACTATCAAGAACGATTGCGCAAAAGCATCGAAGAATCGTTTGGCGGCAAAGTCGAACTGCTCGGTATCGGCTTTTTTCAACCGATGAATCCAGCGGTGCCGATCCGAATGGAAGGCGAAACAGGATGGCAGGAAAAACCGATGGCCTACATCGTTTTGCGGGCCACCGACCCCAGTGTCGACCGCTTGCCAGCGATCCAAATGGATATGCACTTCAACGATTCCACCGGACCGATTGTGTTGCCAATTTTATCGAATACGGTCCTGGTCGATGCGTCGAGTGAGCCCGTCGCACGTCCGGTTGCCGATCTGGTGATCGAGCAAACACTTGATGCTAGAGCGATTGCCGAAGGCAACAAAGAGAAGCCGGTCCAACTCGAGATTGTCGCTCGAGCAACTGGCGTGTTGCCTGATGTCGATCGGTTACTGGATGGATTAGAAACCGCGTTGCCTGGCTATAAACCAGATGCTGCCCAATTGGTTGCGGAACCCATGCTTGTCAATCAGTCCTACCGTTCTCAACCCGAGCAGAAAACAGCCTCGGCAAAGAGCCGTTACGCATTCAATCAGGAATCGATGCCCAATTTGGACCCTGATTCCGATGGTTTGTTTCGGCTCGGCACAATGCGAAAATGGGTGGTGACCTTTGAGCCAGAGAATTCCGTTGCGACCCCGAAACCTGATCGCTTCGACTTTCCCATCCTCCAAGAGAACGCAGCTCCAACGTTGGTTTCCTCGGCAGTCCCAGAGGGTGAAACGGCATCGATCAAGCCAGCCTCCATCACGCGTTTCACCTATGACGATTACGATCTTGTTTCCGTCGACGAACGGACTCTGAGCTTCCAGTCGTCTGGCGTATCGGGTTTCGCGTGGGGCGTTGGTTTCTTGACGCTGCTGCTGCTTGCAGCAATGGTTGCATGGTGGTCGCGACGCGATGGCTCGCAGATTTCGTCTGAAACAAATGGATTCTCAATCCCAGAGACATTGACTCCGACCGGAGCGGCGTGGATGCTGCGGCGGATCGAACAATCGCAAGCCTCTGAATGGCCCGCCAGCGATCTGTCGAAACTGCGCGCCGATATTGATGCGCTGCAACAAAGATATTTCGCCAACGGTGCCGCCCTTGATGCGAAGAACCATGGCAATTCGCTAAGAGGAACCGTCGAACAGTGGGCCAAGCGAGCGTCAAAGTAGGAAATGTAAATGAGCCAAAGCGTTTCTTTCAAGGGACGCCGACGAGCTTTGTCTCAACGAAGAATCAGGGTAAGAATCTTTCGTGGCTGTGGCTTCCAGCCGCCGCATACTGGGGCATGATGCCCCGGCCACGATTCGGCCAAGCCTAAAATCATACGGTGACAAAGCACTAGAAGAAAATTCAGCAATCGTTTATAAGCTAACTGGCTAAGCACGTACTAGCGACCGTCTAAATTGCGACTTTCACTGCAAACCCCACTTAGGACTATGTCTCCGCAAACCGCCTACCCCGAAAAGAATGTCTCACGATTCGACACACTGACCGGTTCAGCTCATTGGCAGGGCTTCACCCAAATGTCGGAGTACGAAAAATTGGTGATTGCCGAAGCGGAAGGGTGTTGGTTAACGACGACGTCAGGCGACCGAGTATTTGATGGCGTGTCGAGTTTGTGGTGCAACGTCCACGGGCACCGCCATCCCAAAATCAATGCTGCGATTGAAGAACAGTTGCACCGCGTCGCTCATATCACCACGTTGGGCATGTCCGCCGATGTGACCGAAAAATTGGCCGAGAAAATTGTCGAGATCACGCCCGGCGATCTGGGGCACGTCTTTTTTAGTAGTGATGGATCGTCGTCGGTCGAAGCGGCCTTGAAAATGGCACTCCAGTACTGGCATCAGCGACAGCATCCGAGGCCGAATAAAACTCAGTACTTGGCGCTGTCACTCGCCTATCATGGAGATACAACCGGTGCGGTTTCGCTCGGAGGCATTAAGTATTTTCATCAACTGTTCGCTCCGATTGTGTTTCGTCCGATTCGAGGGCCGTTGCCATGCAGTTATCGCTTGCCCCCCGGCGTGACACCCGAAACCGCTTGCGATGCCTATGCGGATGAAGTCGAGCAGCTGTTGAAACGGCATCACGAAACAATCGCCGCCGTTGTCATGGAGCCGCTCGTCCAAGGTGCGGCGGGAATGATCACGCATCCGCACGGCTTCTTGTCTCGAGTGAGAAAGCTCTGCGACGATTACGACGTGCTTTTGATTTGTGACGAGGTTGCGACTGGGTTTGGACGTACGGGAAAATTATTTGCTTGTGAGCATGAATCGGTAACGCCTGATATCTTGTGCTTAGGGAAGGGTTTAACGGGCGGCTATCTGCCGATGGCAGCGACGGTTGCCCGCCCTCATCTTTTTGAAGCCTTCTTGGCAAAGACTTCTGAATCGAAGCAGTTTTTTCATGGCCACACCTTTGGTGGCAACCCCTTAGCCGCCGCCGCCGCAATTGCATCGATCGACTTGTTCGAAGAAACCAATCTGATCCATGCTCTAGCAGCAAAGACGCAGCAACTTCGTGGCGAGTTTACGAATCTCCATCAGAATCAACACGTCGGTGATATTCGCGGACGCGGAATGATGGTCGGCATCGAACTCGTCCAAGACCGCGATAAGAAAACGCCGTTTGACGCCGCGGAATTAGTCGGAGCTAGAGTGTGCAAACGGGCAACCGACTTGGGCGTTTGGATTCGGCCGCTCGGTGATGTGGTGATCGTGATGCCGCCGTTGGCTGCAACCGACGAAGAATTAGAGCATGTGGGAAAGATCGTTTGTCAAGCGATTGCCGACGTGACGGAAAAGGGATAAGAGGGGTAGTGGTCCAGGGGGGCAGCCCCCTTTCGGAATAAACTCGGAGCAAGGTGACGAGACGAAATGAGCGATTCAATTTCCAACAACGATCCAATTGACGTTAGCGATCCCGCAATCATTGCCAAATATGAACCCTATCTACGAATGTTGGCTCGCGTTCAAATGCGACGAGCCTTGCAAGCCAAAGTCGGGGCTTCCGATATTGTCCAGCAAACCATGATGCAGGCGGTCCAAGCCATTGACCAGTTTCGCGGATCAAGTGATGCGGAATTCCGAGGCTGGCTGAGACAGATATTGGCCAGATGTCTTTCCCATCTTGATCGCGATATGCATCGCGACAAACGAGACGTTCGCAGAGAACAGTCGATCGAGCAGCGATTGGCGAAGTCATCGATGCGTCTCGAAGGGATTCTGGCTGGGGATGTTCCAACGCCGAGTCAAAATGTCGCACTCGGTGAAAATCTTCTGCAAATCGCAGCCGCGATCGAGCGGCTGCCCGAGACACAGCGCGATGCTGTTCGAATGCACTATCTCGAAGGTTTGAAACTCAGCGAAGTTGCCGCTTCGCTTGACAAATCAACCGGTGCGGTCGCCGGATTGCTACACCGTGGCATGAAGTCGCTCCGCGAGCAACTTCATGCCTGACTTCTTCATACCCGTGTTTTAGAGTGCAAGTCGCCACCGGAGCGGGCACGTGCTAGTACCGACAACCTGGGCTGCGGTAATAATCGTAGTGCCCCGGTTGCACATGGAAGTGGTTGCGGTGCCGAATCACCTCGGTTGGGTGATAGCGGAATTGTCCACCACCATAGTGTCCCCCTCCGTGATACCCCTGCCCGCTATGAAGTCCCGCTCGGTATCGGTTGTACGGGCTGCTGTAACCACTGCCATAACCGTAGCCGCCGCGGTAACTGCTGACTCCCCTGACTCCCCCAACGCTGATCGAGATGCCACCGCCGCGACCAAAGCTACCGTAACCCGCTTCAGCGGTTGGCGCATCGGATACAAACGTCATGGCAGCAACGACCGCCGGAGCAGCGACCCATTTTACTAGCTTAAACATCGTGAATTGTCCTTCGAGTAGAGTGTGTGCTTGGAAAGCGAAAACGTGCATTCCGACCAGCATGCTTGCCGATCAGAAGGTCGCCTTTGCTGGCGACAGGTGTTCTAAGTTGCTAAGTCCATACCATGAAACAACGCATGAAACTTTGGGCTCGCCCCCAACAAGAATCGCGGCACATATATCACCTTAAAGTCTTTCCTGAAAACAACTTACGCGAAAAACAGGAAATTGGGGACGCCGTTTGGTAGAGGGGAACATCGCTCCCGACACCACACAGAGTGTCATCCTATTGATCACACCCATTGTCTTACAATGCGAATAGCCCTACAGCCGGATTGACGATTTGCTACAATGTCAACAGTTCGTATGCTTCCATTACCAACCTGATTAAGGCTTAACCATGTCCAAAAAAGACATTTTCACACAAGATAAGGCAACGATGAACAACTTCTTTACTCGCCGCGGTTTTTTGGCGACCTCGTCGGCGATCGCCGCCAGTGCTTCGTTCGGATTATCGACCGAGAAAACAGCGGTAGGTCAGGAAGCGCTTGGCACGAGTGCTCCGTTTTCGCTCCCCCCATTGCCGTATGCTTACGATGCTCTCAATCCGGTCATCGACACCGAAACGATGACGATTCACCATACCAAGCATCATCAAGGTTACGTTAACAAATTGAATGCAGCCGTCGAATCGGACCCGACTTTGTCGAAGATGACCCTTGATCAGCTTTTATCCAATTTGGACCAATTACCCGAATCGGCTCGTACATCGGTCCGGAACAACGGCGGTGGGCATGCAAACCACTCTCTATTTTGGACGATCATGAAACCATCCGCGGACGAATCAAAGCCGAGTGGTGCATTAGCGGAAGCAATCGATTCGGCGTTCGGCTCGTTCGATAACTTCAAGACAGCGTTTAGCACCGCCGGGGCAACTCAGTTCGGTAGCGGTTGGGCTTGGTTGGCCAAAGACGGCGAGGGATTGAAAGTGCTTAGCACTCCCAACCAAGATAGCCCCCTCTCGATGGGCATGACTCCCCTTTTGGGATTGGATGTGTGGGAGCATGCTTACTATTTGAAGTACCAAAACCGTCGCACTGAATACATCGAAGCGTTTTGGAAGTTGGTCAATTGGGACCAAGTCGCAGCGTACATGAATAAGGCTTAACGTTGTGAACGCCGCGATGTCGCTCAGCTCTCGGAGCTGAGCGCGTCCATCGATTGGCTTGGAGCAATTTCCCCCCCCCTGCTCAGACGGAAGGCGTTTTCCGGCTGAAGGCGCTATTCGCTTGTCGAGCGAAGCGACAACCCGCTGTCCTACGGTTGTGCGGGGGAGTCGCCTTCCGGCTCTCGCTCGGTAACCATCACGTTGGAGGCCAAGTGTTCCACCAATCGTTCTTCGAGACTATTGTCGGAATCGGAACGTGATTCCAACAATTCTTCTCCAGCGGTCGATTTTTGGAATTTCCCGATGTGACAAACCGGTTCCCCGGGGCTAATCGCGGGCAGCGTGGTCATTCCTATCACAACCCCTTCATAGGGTGCCAGCAAGACACTTTGTTCGCGTCCAAGTAGATCGGTATTGGTTGCGAGCGGTTGGTTGGTTTCGACGATTTGCCCCGGGTGCACATGGAATTGTAGAAAGCCACCTCGATCGGCGCGAATCCATTGAGACCGAGTGATGACAACTTGTCGTTCGGGTCGATCCATTTCGCCGTCGATCATTTCCAGTTTCACCAGCACGTTCTTGATTCCTCGAACGGCGGTTTCGACGATTCGTGGTTCGACCTTCCAGACTTCGCCACCCTCGAGCACGATTGTCGGGCAACCGACATGACAGGCTTCACGGCGCAGTGAGCCGAGCGGTCCCGAAGCATCGAGGATCACCTCGGTGCCAAAGCTGAACGCCAACCGTTTCGCTTCAGGGTTTCTCAAGTCGGCGCGCACGTTCGGATAGTTGGTCCGTCGTACCGACGCGGTATGAAGATCGATGCCGTAATCGGAACGACCAATGATCTCGGAAAATATCTGGCTAGCAATTCGAGATGCCAACGAACCTGACTCAGAGCCGGGGAAGCAGCGATTCAAATCACGTCGATCGGGCAGATAGCGGCTATGGCGATCAAATGCCAATAGGTTCAAAATGGGGACCAGGATCAGATTGCCACACTTTAGCGACAACGTTTCGTCGCAAAGCAATTGCCGGATCGCGCCGGTGCCGTTTAGTTCGTCACCATGCAATGCCGCGGTGATAAAGACGGTCGGTCCTTCGTTTTGCGAGCGAATGATTCGGATTGGGATTTTCAGTGAAATACCGGTATAGCTCTCGCTGACGGCCAACTTCACATCGGTACTTTGCCCAATCGGAACCTCTTGTCCTTGCCAATGATCGATCGTTGCTTTTTCACGTTTGGCCATTCGTTGTCATCCTGGGGGGGGGAGAGGCCGATCAAAGATCGACTCCTTCCGCACCAATTTCGGTATCGAGTTGTTTGACTTTTGGACGTCGTTTGCGTCGTGTTTTTTCGGGAATCATGCCCCGCATTGCCTCGAGTTTTCCAAAGCAAAGCAGTCGGTCACCTGGTTCGAGCGTCCGTTTCAAGCGTGGATTGGGGATCACGGTGGTGCCACGGTAAAGTGTCAACACATTGATGTCGCGTTCGTGCAATCCTGATTCATCAATCGTTTTACCGATAATTTCGGAGCCTTCGGGAATATGGATTTCGGTCACTCCATAACCGCGGCTAACCGTCAACCGTTGTCTCACGTCGATTTCCGAAAAATCAACTTGAGCAGCAATATAATCCACGATCGCTCCCGCGATATCGAGCTGGGTACAGTTCTCAATGCCCTCAAGTCCGGGCGAGGAATTGACCTCCATCACCTGCGGTCCATCTTTGCCCTCGAGCATATCGACGCCAGCAACGCGTAGTCCCATGATTTGCGCGGAGCGAACGGCGGTCTCGCAGTATTCTTCGTCGAGAATCACGGATTCGGTTCGTCCACCACGGTGCACGTTACTGCGAAATTCGCCACCTTCGGCAACACGCCTCATCGCCGCGATCACACGATCACCGACGACAAAGGCACGAATATCGCGGCCACGACTTTCGGCAACAAATTTTTGCACCAGTACGTTTTGCCGTGTGCTTTGCAAGGTTTCGATAATCGCTTCGGCGGTCTTTACCGATTCAGCCAAAATGACGCCAACGCCTTGCGTGCCTTCGAGCAATTTGATGATGATCGGCGTCCCGCCAACTCGCTCAATCGCTGGCAGCACGTCACGTTTTTCGCGAACGAAGGCCGTTTGAGGAATCCCGATATGATGCCGACTCAATATTTGCAAACAACGAAGTTTGTCTCGTGAATTGGTAATTCCAGCAGACGAATTGGTCGTAAACACGTCCATTTGCTCGAATTGGCGGACCACTGCGGTGCCATAATAGGTAATCGACGCACCGATCCGGGGAATTACCGCATCGTAATCGCTCAGCAGTTTGGATCGAAAATAGAGATCGGGTTCGCCTTGTTTCAGATCGATCGAAAAACGCAACGTGTTGAGCACCTTGACATCATGCCCCCGTCCTTCGGCCGCCTCTCTCAAACGGCGTGTGCTATAGCAATTGGGGCTGCAGGAGAGGATTCCAAGCTTCATCAGTTTTTCTTTTTTTTCTTTCGAGGTCGTCCGCCAATATACGATTGGCTGGGGTCTACCAACACGCGTCCGCGAACCGCTTCACGTCCAATCAACATGCGGAATCCCATTAATGATCGATCGGCCAAAGTCAAGTCGACTTCCCAAGTCGCGTCAAGCCAATGAACTTTCGTTAAAATGACAAATCGTTTCGTCGCAATCCCGCTACTGCTGCGTACCCGGCGGATATCGTGAATGGGGGCTTCACAAGCGATAACAGGCAATTCCGATCGCTGGTTCGGATGAACTTCGAAACGGACCATCGAAATCCCACCACGAGTAAATGCCTCGATATTGAATGCGTGCAAACATGACGACCTGGCGCCCGTGTCAATCTTTGCTTTCACGTGTCGAATCGCCAAATCAGGTAGTGAAACCCACTCCCTCCAACCGATTACCGATTGCCCTAGGTGCGACGGATCAGCTGGATTCGTCGAATGATGCACGTCAATTAACTCCCTATTCTCAAGCAAAGGCAGGTCTAAAGATGAAACACTCGTGGCTCAACGTGGTTTAACGTATCGGGTAGTGGATCTTGTTAAAGATCCTAACGCAAGGGGTTCTGCGCGATCCCCTACGATACCTGCGTTTTTCGGATAGAGTCAATCTTCACAACGAAACCGATTTTAATTCGCAATTCGCTTTCTCGTGCCGTTTGCTGTAATATCATGTTTCGAGCCGTGTTGCTTCCCGACACTGGCGGCAGCGGGATCGTGTTGGCTGCGGCCGTAGCCACGACCACTCGCTAGGGAGACGCCGCATTCAAGTTTCAACCAATCGCGAGCCGCTTTGTGAACCGCTAACGTACGGGCATGAATGAGTGCCGTTTCGCTAACCACTTGTTCCTCGGCGGGGTCCGATGGTGACTCATAGCCTGGTAAACCATGTACATAGCCTTCCGCATACGACGCTCCGCTCCCACGAGAATGCCCGCCGTATCGCAGTCTGGCTGACGTCGCAATCGTCAACAGCAATTCACGGTATAACGCGATGCAGTTTTGGACGTCATCGCGAGGCCCGTAGAACCACAGCATCGTCCGATGGCCTTTTGTCCCGTAGTAGCACATCGCCATCGGAAAGATCTCGCGCGTCAGATAACAAGCCAAACTTTTTTCCCATTGGCAAGCACGCCGCCCGTTTACTGGACATGCCATCCGAGTAAAGCAAACGCTATCGATATTATCCTCGTCTGTGATATCTTCACGCGACAAGTTGTGTCGAAGCATCAAGTTTTGCATCATTCGCAACGCGTTGCGCTTTTCGCCGTCGGTGCTTGCATTGTTGTTGGCGGTATTGTCGAGAGCTCGCAAACGGTGAAGAACTTTATCGAACTCTTTTTGCGTCATCTCTTGTTCGGCGTCAGGCTTCCGATTCGATGACCGTATCGGCGCCGTTGTCTCGCGATCGTGGCTCGGGTGCATCCAATAGCCGACCACGCAATACTCCTCCTCTTCGCTGGGGTTCCACGTATCGTAAATGATGTGATCGACCATTGTGCAAAAGTGACCCGACGCTCGCTGCTTCGGCATTGCTAAATGAACGATAACCACCCCCTTGGGCAACCAAGAACTCGAAAACTCTCGTCCGTCAGCCGGCGTGTAATTCCATCCCAGCTTTGCCAAGTACTCCGACGAGTGAACGGTGACGACTCCATTGCGAGGCGTTTTATTGGAAACGACTCCAAGATCGCGATAAACATCCCGATAGCTAAGTCCCGTCGCGATGGCGATCGATCGCGTGACACAATCGCCCGCCAACCCGACATACCCCGAACTCGAGCGGCCTCCATCGTTCCAAATAAATTCCATCTGCCCTGCTTTGAATCGAGTTACGGTTCATCCCTTCTTGCCCCAGTTTATTGCCATAGGGGGAATCGTCAAGACTTTCGGGTTTTCGCGACTTCAAGCCATTGTTGCGTCCGGTTGAAAGAGGTGCTTGTTTCAAAAGTGTCTCCGTATGTTGTACCTCTCCCGGCGCAGCCGGGGGAGGTCGAGCGATGCCATTTAGGCATTCGCGAGGGAGGGGGCCTGCAGGATTCATATCGGGTAGGCCCCCTCGCGAACGGCGGCTTTAGGCCGCGTTCGACCTCCCTCAAACTCCGTTTGGGGGGAGGTGATTGAGCTATTGACTTGGCTGAACAAACAACCGCACGACCACTGCGTTTGGGAGGGTGAAGAAAAAGGGACGGAACTTAAGGTTTCTGGAACTCGCCAAGGTTCTGTAATTTTCCATGCGAACCGTGGCTAACAAAGACGGCTTATTCAGGCATGAAATGCTTTTTCAGACGCATTAGTTCTTGATCGGTCCAATCATCGGGCTGCGTCACAGCGAACCAAGCATCAATGTAATTTGATGGGCTGTAGTTATGGCCATAGCCAATCGGCACACTCGTCGCCATCGGTAGGTCAAAACCTACCTGCAAAAAAGTGACGATCGGATACCAACGTAGGTCTGGGGACACATCGGGACCGCGCGGATGATCTAACCATTCCGGGCGTTGCCAAGCCAAGCGGGGCGAGAACCAGACCATCGGATCACTTGCATATTGGATATAGACGTCTCGAATCGGCCCCCAACGATCGTCGGTTTCCAAATGATTCTGTTGTGCCGTAAAGCGAATCATCGAGGAATCGCGATACTTCGGCATCCAAATCGGCGTGCCTTCTTGGCGTGCTGCAACAATCGATGCCCATTCACCGCTCGGGAACGGTGGACCACTGCGGACCGCACCCTGTATCGGGTCCTCGAACGTTGAGATTAACTCAGCCGATCCTTCGCTACCGAACGACCCCAGCGACAAACCGAACAGGTACAATTCAGGTCGTTCCTCTGCGGGGAGCGTTGTCCAATAGTCATAGATCTCGTTAAACAACAGCGTTGCTGAACGGCGTGCCCGCATCGGTTCGACCAAAATCGTCATCCAACTCGGCAGGTAAGAATACTGAGTCGCGACGATCGCGGTATCCCCATTATGCAAATACTCAATCGGATCAACCGCACCTTCATCGAGCCACCCCGTACCGGTTGGCGTCGCAATGATTAACACCTGGCGATCAAAACCGCCAACACGTTTCAACTCGGCCAATGCCATTTTCGCTTTGTCCGCATCCTCTAAGCCCGTGCTCATGCCGACATAAACTCGAACGGGACGTTTGGCGTCTTTCCCCGTGAATTCGGAGATCGATTCCTGGGTCGGTCCAGCGACAATGAATTCCTTTCCGCGACGACCAATGATATCCCAAGAAACCAAAGAATCGGGACTACCGCAGATCAGCGAATCCGACGGTTGTTCGATCCCGTCATCGGTCACCTCGTCAAGCTTCGAAAAGAATTGATCGGCGGACCTTAGTAAACCTTTCGCAATTAAACCGTTCGAGACCAGAATGGCGATCGTCAAAACCACCAGTGTGCTGAGCGCGATCGAGATTCGACGTGGGATGTAACGCCCGAGACGTCGAGACAACACCTGGCCAGCCAGTATCAACGATCTCGCAACGGCGACGAGCAAAACAGCAACAACAAGTGCAATGACAAAGAACCGATAGGGATCCGCCGTTTCCACGGGCGGCATCTCCATCAACTCGCGGATCGAGTTCTGCCACGCAGTGCTCTGGCGAATGAACAAGACAAACACGATCGACACGATCACCGTCGTCACTCGCTTCGACCATGTATTCAACTTGTTCGTAGGTTGACGAAGCTCTAGAAATTGCCAAAGCCAGACAAAGAAAACGCCGACCCCATAGCCAATCGCTAGCGAAAACCCTGACAGGATGCCTTGCACCACGTACGGGCGTGGCAACAGCGAAGGGGTCACCGAGCCAGCGAAAAACAACGTTGCAAAAACGAGGCCGACGAATGAAAAGGAGTTCCAATAACGCCTGGACCACGATCTTAACTGAGTTCGGATTCCGTTCATCTATTTACTCTAAGTACGAGATACTGATTCTTGAATTTTCTCGGCCACCCTCAAACCGCTATGCATCGCCCCTTGGGTGCTAGCCGTTTCACAATGGTCCCCACACACCCAAACATTCGGATGCAGCGTTAGCTTCCAGCTTGCGGCTTTCCGCTTCTCTTGCTCAACCGGATCAAGCGATAACTTCGGTAACCCAGAAGGAACATGATAAACGTTTAGACGCCGCCAATCGATAACCTCGTCGCCAAACCAAGAAACCAATTGTGATGTCAACATCGCCCATGAAAGAGTTGTTCGTGGAAGAATCGTTCAGCATCAATGAGGTCTCAGGCAAAGGCACAAAATCAACCTCGTTGGTGTAAACGCTAACGTAGTAGCGGTCAAGTCGGGCAGTGGCGAAGCCAGGCTAGGGTCAAGCCCCGGACGCAAGTCCGGGGGGCGAGAAATCCGTTGCCATTGAAGTCCTGAAGGGATGGCAGGAGGACCGGTTGTCATCGCGGTTTCCGGCATGCTTCAGGGATATCGGTGTTTTCCTGTCGTCGCTATCGGGACGAAAACTGCGCTCTAACTCCGTACAAGACCAGATCTCCTTCGCTGGAGCTGGAGATCGTTTCACTCATCGTTCTCTTCTTTGGACAGCCCGTCAGTCTATCAAATTCTGCTGCTGAAAGACATTGTACGCGGGTTGCCTACCGACCCCGACCCTGCGTTACAATAAGTCGAGTGTTACACTTACGGGCTCGATACCATCCCAACATCGTTACTTGGTCAAGAACATGAAAACGCCAATTCAAACGCTGGCAATTCTGGTCGCGAACATTTCCCTCAGCTTCATTGTCGCATCCAACGTCACGGCTGACTCGTCTGCGAAACAGCCTGCAACGATCTTAGTTCCCGTTTCAGGGACGGTCGTTTCCGTCGACGGGACACCCGCAGCCAATGCCAACGTTCATTTTGGCTTGCCGTTTGGGAAACTGGATACAAAGGTCAGTACGGAAGACGATGGCAACTTCAGCACGTCGATCGAAGTGATCAAAGCGGCTCTGCCAGCAGTTGTCATCCGCAGCCAAAGTGCTGACGGTGAACAACTATCGGTCGATCGCTTCAGCGGTGCCGAAGAAACGGTAAAGACGGAAGGCATCGAAATACAACTTATCCAAGCGAGAACAGGACGCGTTCAGGTAGTTGACGCCAGCGGCAAACCGATCGAGGACGCATCGGTCGCAGTCCAATTGAATTGGCCCAGTACATTGTCGGACATCCGTAGCGACGAATCGGGCGTCGCCGAGTTTCGCTATCCCGAGACCGAGCGAATCGAATCCATTGTCGCTTGGAAAGATAATGTTGGCCTGGACTACCGCGTCTATTCGCTTTCGCGATTGCAGCAAGCGGATGCTTTGGCAGAAATTCCAGAGTTTCCGAGTGACGCTAGCGAAACACTCACGCTCGAAGGAACGTCGCCTCTGAAAGTTCGAGTGGTCGATGACAGTGGGGAGCCGATCGCTAACGTTTCGACTTACGTTTGGCTGCTACAAAAAAAGAGCGAAGCGAATTACTTGAACCTTAGCTATTTCACCGAAAACTTTGCCCAAGATACCGACGATGATGGTGAGGTCGTTTTCAACTGGATTCCATCGTGGCAAGAATCAATCCTGCAAATCTGGCCGAATACCGATGACTTTGTTCGTTCGCGAGGCACTTACGATCCGTCGGCCGGCGATGGAACAACAACAATCAAACTCGAGCGTCTCGTGCCCATTCGTGGCCAAGTTACCGATACCGACGGCAATCCTGTCAAGGGTATCAACATCGTCGCAACAGGAGCTGGGTACACGATGGACGACTGTCGTGCAACGACATCAACCGACGAGGAGGGCAGCTACGAACTAAAGGTTGCTCCCGAGCAGGTCTATTTGGTCGTTGCGAAAGATGACCAATTCGCTTCCGCTCCGCATACCGGTTTCGCCGTTCGTGCTAATGAATCGATCGAGAACAAGGATTTCGTGCTGCGT
The DNA here is from genome assembly GCF_007860185.1 of Novipirellula aureliae. Taxonomy (NCBI): domain Bacteria; kingdom Pseudomonadati; phylum Planctomycetota; class Planctomycetia; order Pirellulales; family Pirellulaceae; genus Novipirellula; species Novipirellula aureliae. The sequence continues at coordinate 1,101,575 of NZ_SJPY01000001.1, read as the reverse complement.
GATGCGACCAGAGTTTTCGGAACGTTAACCGAAGAACAGAGTGGCGAGTTGCTTCCGAACGAAAGAGTAGTCGTCTACCAATATGGCACGGACTTACATTCACTTGATGGTGTCGAACTCGCCAATCCCGAGAATTCACGACGTTGGGTTAGGCCGATGACCGTGTTTAGTGAAATGACGAATGCGGATGGCCAATTCGAAGTTTCGCTCGGCGATGGCCAATTCGACATTCGTCCGCCACACAGAGGGGAAAGCAAAACTTTTGAAATCGCGGGTCAGTCTGAATTGAAAATCAACATAACGACAGTCATTCAGAAAACGGTCGAATTGACAGGGATGGTGACCGAGGAGGAAACTGGCGAACCAATCGCGAATGCAAAGCTGGCGGGTGTGTCACAGAATTTCAGCGGTAAAGATTGGACTGCGACGACGAACGACGAAGGCAAGTTCCGCGTTCTGCGCTCCAGCGACTCAACCTACGTCCATGTGACCAATCGCGATCAGGATCTTGGGGCGATCAGCATTGTCACACCCGACCAAATGCAGCTTGATGTCCAATTGAAACCCACCGGATCGGTGACAGGCCAATTGTTCACTGATGAGACGAAGGAGCCTTGGCCGAACCAGGAAATCAACTACGGCATCGATGTGCCGAGTGTGAAAGGAAATACTTGGAGCACTCGATTCGGTGGCAGGGTGATAACGGATGTCGATGGCAATTTCGAAATCGATGGCCTCGTCGGTGGACGCGATTATTCGGTCAACCTCGGCCGAACGGACGACGGCTATTATTGGGCGTTGCCCGATTTCTCGGTGGAGGCGGGCGAGTCGAAAGACCTCGGTGACGTACAAACGCCACCCGCACCGAAGCCTTACGTCCCATTAACGCTCGAGCAGCGGACGACTCAAGCGTTTGAGGTCAAAGGCACACCGATCGAACGACTTCAGCGGTCTGAAAAATCGATCAAGCTGGTGAATCAACACCTGTTAATCGTCTTCGGTAAACCTGAAGATCCGAGGATCAATCGTTTGATGGAAATCCGTTTTGAAGATAGCGATTTTCGCGATCTTCGCGACGAGTTCCGAGTCATGGCAATTCCAACGGACGAAGAACGAAAAGAGTCGGCAAACGCATTGGCCGAAGAAATTGAAGAATCAATCGATGACGAGCGAGCTAACTTTTTGTTGGTGGTCTTGGATGCAGATGGCAAGAAGGTCGACGTTCTGGACTCACATGCTCTGTGCATCGACGGTGAGTTATCCAAAGAAAAGTTGCTCGAATCACTTCGCAATCACAAACCCGAAATGCCAGATGCTCGTACGGTTTTAAAGGATGCGCTGCGGAAAGCGGGCGAAGAGGACAAGCGATTGATTGTCCAAGAAACCGCGACATGGTGTGGACCTTGTCAATTGCTGACCCGGTTTTTGAATGCCAACCGAGAGTGGGAGAAAGACTACATCTTGGTCAAAATGGACCATCGCTTGGGGGGAGCACGTGAATTGATGAAAGAGATTCGTGACGGTGCCGAGGGCGGTATCCCCTGGCTTGCGATTCTTGACACCGAGGGCGAAAAATTGATCACGTCCAATGAGTCCGAATCTGGCGACAACGTTGGCTACCCATCAAGCGAATCAGGTCAAAAACACTTTTTCAAGATGATAAATGAAACACGCCAACGGATGACAGAAGAAGAAGTAGAAGCCTTCGTCGAAAAATTGAAGTCGTAGGGTCGCAGTCGTAGGTTGGGTCAGGGAGCATTCGCAATCGCTCTACACTTTGCCTCAATTTTAGCAACCCAATCAACCGCTGCCTGCGGCTTGTCACGGGCGATGAATGCAAGAATTCCTGCCAAGTCTTCCGATGCAGACGTGGTATAGAACGGCTTTCTCATTCGGCATCAGCATTACTTGCAGTCGCTAGGTCGCGTAGTTTTGCGAATAACGTGTCGTGGTCGACCAAGTCCCCCTGGTTCGCTTGTTCAATTCCTGCTTGCACCTGCTCTCGCAACTGTTCGCTGCTGACCAATCGACGAACGCCTTCAACAACCACTTCTTCAACCGACGCGAATTTTCCAAGGGCCACTAATTGCTCTGCGGCACTCTGCTCACTTGGCGGTAATTGAATACTCATGCATTTCTCCGGCATTATCGTTTGACACCACGCTCACGCGTCCAATATGCGGTCTTCGACGCACCTCCATCATAGGCTAATCCGATCCATTGGCAACGAATAGACCTCTACATATCTTCCCCATCCAAAACATAATCTTGCTTGGGTACGTCGCTCTTGATTCCTCGTGGCGTCAGCAAGGCTTGGTAGACTCGGTAGTCGATCGAGTTTGAAATGAATCGTGTGCCACCATCGGCCATTGAGGCATTGACTCCGTCCACATGAGCGGATGAGGGGCGGGCCAAGTCGCCTGCGTTTTGGCGATTCATTGTGGTCGTGAACGGATCGCCGCCATCGATTCGGTGAATTGGCAGAAGAGCACTAGCCCCGTCAATTTTTTCGTCGTCTTCATAATGCCACACCATGCCCTGGGTAAATCGGGCCTCGGGTGGATAGCGGACTTCTGACTCAGGGACCTCGACTCGCAAATCATCCGCAGTTGCAAACCCTGCTTGATGCCAAGGCCCTGCTTGCAAGCTTTCACTAAACAGGATCGTGTTGCTCATACCATCCTTAAAGTCATCAAGCCGGACCGCTGGTCCAATCGCGACTGGCTTGCCGTCCGCATCTAAGCCAGCGAATTTGTTATTGAAAACGCCATTGGCAATTGACATCGAGCGAGCAAAGTCGATTGTCACTTCGCTACCATCACTGCGTCGCAGCGTCCATTGGTCTGCTCCATCCTTTGATCGGTGATGCATTCCATTGTTGGAAATGTAACTGTTGCGACCGTAATCTTCGTCATTAAGTGGATCGCTTGGGCATTGGAGAATCGCAAGATTGGGAGCCGCTTCAGCTACAAAACCACTCGGGGTACTCAACCACGAACCATCGCCATAATGCACGACCGGATATCGATCTTCGGTCCAACGTTCGTAAGTTGGTTGGGCATCAAGCCAAGGTAGTAAGGCAACAAACACCGTGCCAATCTTTCGATGGGGGTGAAGTGACTCGGGTGCAACGTCTGGATACACTGGATCGGTCGAACCAGTGAACGTACCAAAATCTTCCAAGTAGCCAGGAAGCTGCCCTTTCGTATTCTCATACTGAATCGCAGCCAACGCAAAGTTCTTGAGTTGGGTGCTGCATTGGTTGCGCCTGTGAGTACCGTGGTGGTCAGTAGACACCGCTGGAATCAACAACCCCAAGATGATGATACCCGAGCCAAGCAGGACGAGCAGTTCGACCCGAGTTAAAGCAAAACGTTTCTTCACTTCAGCAGCCTCCGTAGAAAAACATTTTAGCAGGTTAGTGGTAGGCTGTCTTCAAGTCGCAGAAGCGTCGCCGACCCGGCAAGAAACCGTAAAGATGTTTGCGATTGGCTGAACTGCGGATGCCGGGTCTTCCGTCCGTCGATCCAGCCTAGGGTGCTCAAAAGCTTGGTGTTGAGGCGATCATAGCTTGGGCGGTTTTACACCTCCCCCGGCGCAGCCCGGGGGAGGTCGAGCGACGCCCTTAAGGCGTTCGCGAGGGAGGGGGCCGGTGCGGCACTTGCACGAAGCAGATCGCGTACCCCCCCCTCCCGAACGAGGCATACGCCCGTTCGACCTCCCCCAAGCTTCGCTTGAGGGAGGTTGTATGTTGTTAGCCATGTTGGACTTAAAAGCGGTACGATCTCTTCGCTTGGGAGCGGTGGTGAAGTTGTTCAGCTAAACGTAATAGTTGCACGAATTCTAAATAGGGAGAGAGGCAACTGTGGAACAAAACGAATGCTCACGGCGACAGTAACAAAACCGAATTCTGAGCACCCCAGCCAATGTCAATGACTATTCCATTTTGCTTCTAGCGTTGTCGTCCGCCGGCCATCGATTTGCACTATTTGGATCATCACGCAAGCGGCGAAAGAAGTCAATTCGGCGCTGGGTGTCATGCTCGCTTTCACCTTCGATTTCGTCCTATCTCGCCTTGGCATCGGCTCCGCCAACAATTGCGTCAAGTTCAGGAACGAAAGTCCCCTCGACTTCGCGAACAATCTTACGTGCTTCGGCGTCAACTGCGGACTCGAAGTATGCTCCTCGTGCAAACCATCCGGCGGCAAAAGCAAAAACGGCTGTAGCGGCGATTACGGATAACGGAGCTACTTTGTGTTTTGCAATTTCCGATCTCCGATTGTTGCGTTTGTTTGTGTGAATCCCGCTGGGCACGAAGTGAAACGAACCGACATCTTAGCCGACGTTGAGGTCGATCCATTCGCGATTCAATAGCCATACCAACAAACCCTTTTGGGCGTGCATGCGATTGCCGGCTTGGTTGATGACGACGCTTTGCTCCGAATCAATCACGTCGTTGGTAATCTCTTCGCCTCGGACCGCTGGCAAACAGTGTAGCACTCGCGTGTGCGACGGTGCGTCGGCCATTAATGACTTGTTGACTTGATAGGGCGCAAACGCTTCTCGGCGTGCTGCCATCTCGGCCTCCTGGCCCATACTCGTCCAAACGTCGGTGTAGATTGCATCGGCATCGGCAACCGCCTTGTTCGGATCGTTGACCGTTTCGATTTGCGCATTTGGATAACGCTTGGCTACTTGACCGAGCCAATCCGAATCCATTTCGTAGCCCTCCGGACATGCCAATGTGAATCGCATTTCCAGCATTGCGGAAATCAGCGCCAACGACTGGGCCACATTGTTGCCATCACCCACGAAGACCAAGTGCCTTCCCTTGGTCTCACCAAAGGCTTCTTTCATGGTCAGCACGTCGGCCATTGCTTGGCAAGGATGACAAAGATCGGTCAAGCCATTGATGATCGGCATCGCGTTGAACTTCGCGAGAGCTTCAACGTGCTCATGTCGCTTAGCTCGACAGACCACTGCATCGACGAATTGGCCGAGCACTTGAGTAAAATCGGAGGTTGATTCCCGTTTCCCCCAGCCAACTTCTTCACCTAGGAACAAACTTGAACCGCCGAGCTGAGCCATGCCCGTTTCGAAGCTAACCCTTGTTCGCAAACTTGGTTTCTGAAACAGCAAAGCAAGAACACGCCGTTCCAAGATCGGTGGTCGGTCGCCAACTTGTAGACGGTTTTTCAACGAGAGCGATGTGTCGAGAATGCGAACCAAGTCGTGCGGTTCGAGTTCAAACAGAGTCAGTAGATGTTGCATGGCTTTGCTCCATTGTGTTCATGGTTTCAGCAAGTCGATCGAGCAGGGCGTCGCGCTCACTCGGCTCGATTCGTAAAGGTAATTGTAGCATCACCGAAGTTTCACCCGCAGCCACGAACCGCAATTGGTTCTTTGCAGCGGCATCGACGAGCGATTCGGCAGGCAAATCGGTTTCGATTCCAATCGTCATCCCTGATGCGTTGATGTCACGAATGAACTCGTACGGAGCCACCTTTTCGGCAATCGCTACAGCCAAGGCGGCGGCTTCTTCCTTCGTTGAGACGGCCGACAAATGCTCGTTCAATGCTGACAGCGTGGCGGCGGCGACATTGGCTTGCAGCGGATATCGGTTTACACCGTTCAGACGTTCCATTGTAAAACGAGGCGACGCCAATAGCATCCCACCTGGCAACCCCCCGAACAGGCCAGCGGAGAGGGCAACGGCATCGGCAGCAATGTTGGCGATCGATTGGAAAGTTAACAGCCAACCGCTCGCTCCGATGCATAATCTTGATTCGTCGAATAATAGCATCAAATCATACTCGTCACACAATTGGCGAACTTCGAGCAAATAATCCGCATCGATTGGTTTCGCAGCATCCGTGAAATCGATTGGTGACAACATGATTGCGGCTGTGGATTCGTCGATCACTGATTTCAAGCCCGCCACGTCGCCAGGTTCGACATGGTCAAAGCCTGCCATCATCGGGCCAAACTTCGCTTGCAGTTCAGGGCGACCGCTGGCCGATCGACACATCCCCGTACGGCCATGATCGCTTCGAGCCAGCGTGATCGTGCGATAGCGTGAATCGTCCGATTGGGTTCGGGCGATCGTGATCATCGATTCGACCCCTTCGTCGGCAGATGGATATAGCGAAACCGACTCGGGCTGGAAGGCAGACGATTCGCCGCTTGTTTCGAGCAGCGATTGAACGGATTCGAGCAAACGCAGATCTTCACCGTCGATCTCTCGGTGGACGCCTTCGAGCAACGAAAGATCGCATGCATCGCCGAGGTACCCCGACGCCGTTTGACGAATTGCTTCGCTGATTGTTTCGTTGCCAAAGCCAAGCACCGAAGCGCGACCCGCGACGGCGTCGGTGATCCGCGAACCGTCCCGCAAGGTTCGATGTAGACCCTTCGGTAATTCTTGCATGACATACTTTCTGGTTGAGGGCATCTTGAACAGTGGCACAGGCTTCTTAGCCTGTGGTTCTGGCAACCTTCTAGCCTGTGGGTTTCAGGAAAACTTCTAGTTTGTGTCTTTTCCGGCAGCACAGGCAAGAAGCCTGTGCCACGCTATTGGTGGATCTCGGTGCCCACTCCACTCGTGGTATAAATTTCCAAAAGCAAGGAATGGCGTAGACGCCCGTCGATGATATGCACTTTTTTGACACCACGACCGAGTGTCTCTAAGCAGGCTTCGACTTTGGGAATCATTCCTGAATCGATCACGCCCGTCTTGATTAAGTTCCTGGCCTCGTCCGAGGACAGCGAATGGATGATGGTATCGGGATCCTCTTTATCGCGGCGAACCCCATTGACGTCTGACAAAAAGATAAGTTTCTCGGCTCCGAGTGCTTGAGCGACAGCCATCGCCGCGGTATCCGCGTTGACATTGTAGTGCTGGCCATCCTCCCCTTCGCACATCGAGGGCATGACGGGGACCTGGTCCGTGTACGTCAAGCCTTCAATCACATTGCGGTCGACGCGAGTGACTTCGCCGACATAGCCGAGGTCTTCGTCTTCGGGCGTTGGCAATTTCTGGCCAAACAGGACATTGGTGGTGAGGAACGACAAGTTGATCGCTCGGCCACCGAGACGTTCAATTTCTTTGGTGATCGCGATGTTCAAATCGCCCGCCAGTACCTTCTCGACGACTTGGAGGGTTGGTTCGTCGGTGACGCGGCGCCCTCGTTTGAAGTTTGGCTCGATCCCTGATTCTGCCAAAGCACGGTTGATCGCTTTGCCGCCACCGTGTAACAACACGGGACGCATCCCTACTGACTCCATGAAGATGACGTCGAGTAGAATGTGCATGAGCGCTAGTTCGTCGTCCAAAACACTGCCACCGATCTTGATGACCGTTGTCGTGCCTCGGAATTGACGGATCCACCCCATCGCTTCGATGAGGGTATTCGCCTTGGCAATCGCTTCTTCCATGCGAAAATCTCCAGAAATGGGGAACGGAAAAACCGATCAATTTAGAGGCGGTACGCTAGAGGGTCAATTGACATCACGCTACTATCAGGAAAACTAATGCAAGAAAAACCAACCCGTAATCAGTCGTTGTCGACTTTGACACTCATCGGCGGCGGACAAATGGGCCGAGCGCTGATCGGTGGGATGCTCGACAGGGACGTCATCCAGGAAAATGACATTCGAGTCATTGATCCTGGGCAGGCGAGCCAAGCGTGGTGGCAAGAAAACCGGCCTGCGGTTGCCGTTCGCGATACTTTGGAAGCAGCGTCGGTCGACAGCGACATCGTGCTATTTGCCGTCAAACCGTACTTGGTGGCAAAGGTCGCTAAGCAGCCAGCCGGCTTTTGGGACGGCAAATTGGTCGTTTCAATTGCCGCCGGGATTACGCTTGAAAAGCTCTGTGGATTGGTTGGGCATCAAAGAGTTGTACGCGTCATGCCCAATACGCCGAGTCTCGTCGGTGCGGGTGCCGCTGGTTTTTGCGCCGCAAAAGACGTTTTACCCAGCGATAAACAGTGGATCGAGACCGCGCTTGGCAGCGTCGGTTTAGCGGTCGAGATCGAGGATTCGCAAATGGATGCGTTAACGGCGGTGAGTGGCTCCGGCCCGGCGTACGTTTGCTTGATCGTCGAAGCGATGGCAGACGGAGGCGTTTTGGCCGGGCTGCCTCGCGATTTGGCCTTGAAATTAGCAACCCAAACGGTATTGGGCACCGCGAAAATGATCGCGGAAACGGGACGTCACCCGGCCGAGCTGAAAGACGCAGTGGCCAGTCCTGCGGGGACAACCATTGCCGCTTTGCAAGTCCTTGAACAAAATGGACTAAGGGCCGCCTTGATCGATGCCGTCGCTACTGCCGCACGCCGCAGCAAAGAGCTACATTAGGGGCGTGGCGTAGGCTTCCCAGCCTGTGGTCCGTGGCGACTTTTTTACTCTAATCCCGATAAATTGATGGATTCACCTATCGTTAAAGTAGACGACAAATACGTGCCCCTTTACCGCATTGTTTGGGCCAGTGATGTACCACATTTCTGCGGTGAGCCCGATTGCATGCACGAAGGCGATTATGAAATCCGGCTCGATGTTGACGATTCCTTGTGGACCAACGCGATCGAACGCGACGAAGTCGTCCAAGCCTTGACCCGCTGGTGCAGCGATCCTCGCGGCGAGGAACGCGGCGAAGAGCCTGGGTGGTAGGGTATCGTTGCCGCCCAACCTTGAGGCGATTTGCTGTGCCGCTTGAATCGGCTAAAGCCTGGACTCTCACCACGTTTCCTAAAAGCGGTACAAAGGCTACACTCTCGCTCTATAAACAACCGATTTCCATTTTCCTTGACGACTAATTCCGCCATGCAAGTTTGGCCATCTCGAATCGCGATCGTGGGCGTCGGTCTGCTGGGGGCGAGCGTGGCAAAATCGATTCGCCGTCGTGTTGCAGACATGCATGTCGTTGGCGTCGTTCGCAACCCCGAAAAACGGCATTGGCTGGTCGATTCCGGCATTCTCGACTCGGCCACCGATTCGCTCTCGGAAGGTTGCCGCGATGCCGATGTGGTCGTCGTAGCGACCCCGGTCGACCGCATTGCTGACTTCGTTCAGGGTGCAGCCGCCGACTCGCCCCCCGAGTGCTTGATTACCGATGTCGGCAGTACCAAGCAGGGGATTGTCGATGCGGTCATCAATAATGCTTTGGCAACCGGTAAGTTTGTCGCCGCCCACCCGGTCGCGGGCAGCGAAAAAACGGGGGCCGATCATGCCATCGAGACACTGTTTGATGGCAAGGTCACCATTCTGACACCGAGCGAAAAAACTCCAGCTGAATTTGTCAAAAAAGCCGAAACGTTCTGGCAGCTCACCGGTAGCCGCACCTCGCTGCTTCGACCTGACGAACATGACCTCGTCATGGCGGCAGTCAGTCATGTGCCCCACTTGGCTTCGTCTGCGGTTGCGAGGTTGGTGAATCAGGATTCAGCCGACTTCATCGGCAGCGGTTGGTGCGACATCACACGTGTTGCTGCGGGTGACCCCGGTATGTGGTTGGCCATTTGCAAAGAGAATCGCTCGGCGATCGAACAACAGCTTGCGAAATTGGTGGACTCAATCAACGATTGCAGACGAATGCTGATTGAAAATGATGACGCAGCGCTCCTGCGTTGGCTCGATGAAGCAAAAACGATTCGCGATAACATTTAACTCTTCTAGGAATGACAACGATGCCCCTCTGGCAAATTGATATATACCCCGCTGACGGACAACTCGATCGCGAAGCGTTGCGAACGCAAGAAGAGATTCACGAGCTTGGTTTACACGATACGTTGAAGATCGACTTCGCACGTGGTTTTCTGGTGCAAGGCGATCTTGATTACGAACAAGCGGTCGAATTGGCGACAAGCTTGTTGGCCGATGATGTGACCGAGCGGTCGGTCGTCGCAATCGCTGGCGAAGACACGCTTTGTGAACCACCTGGCGAAAACATGACGCTTGTCAATGTCCTGCCAAAGCCAGGCGTGATGGACCCGGTTGCCGAGAGTACGATTGCGGCTGCAAAGGATATCGGCTTCAACGTTCATGCCGTCCGAACCCTGCGAAAGTACTGGCTCAGCGATGTCGACGAACCGGTACTCGATTCCATTTGTCGCCGCGCATTGTCAAACGACTCGATCGAGCAAGTCGTCGTCGGCCCCCTCGAAATGGACCAATTGGATGTTGGTCAAACGCACGATTTCGATCTCATTACCGTTCCCATTCGAGAGCTCATGGGTGACGAGCTTGAGCGGCTTTCGCGTGAAGGGCAACTCTACCTAACGCTAGTCGAAATGGAAACGATTCGCGATCACTTTGTTTCGATCGGTCGCGATCCCACCGACATCGAACTTGAGACGATTGCCCAGACCTGGTCCGAACATTGTAGCCACAAAACGTTGGCTGGCCGCATTCACTACCGAGGCCCTGGTACCGACGGCACACCGGAAGCGGACGAGCGGCAATACGACAACATGCTAAAGGAAACGATCTTTGCCGCAACGCAAACGATCCGTAAAACGCTCGGCGGCGATGATTGGTGCGTCAGTGTTTTTAAAGATAACGCGGGTGTGGTCACCTTCGACGAGGACTACCATGTTTGCTTCAAAGTCGAAACGCATAATCATCCGTCTGCACTGGAGCCTTACGGCGGAGCGAACACGGGTCTCGGTGGCGTGATTCGTGACCCGATGGGAACAGGAATGGGGGCCAAGCCCGTTTGCAACACGGATGTGTTTTGCTTCGCACCACCCGATACCGATCCCACCACGCTACCACCCGGAGTTCTGCATCCTCGTCGCGTGATGAAGGGAGTCGTGTCGGGTGTTCGTGATTACGGAAACCGAATGGGGATTCCAACGGTAAACGGAGCGGTCTATTTCGATCCTCGCTATCTCGGCAACCCCCTGGTCTACTGCGGCAACGTCGGAATGATTCCGGTCGGCATGGAAGAGAAAGAGGTAATGCCAAACGATTTGATTGTCACGATTGGCGGACGAACGGGCCGGGATGGAATTCATGGTGCAACGTTTAGTAGCGCCGAATTAACGAGCGAATCCGAATCGCTGTCTGGCGGTGCCGTGCAGATCGGCAACGCGATCACCGAGAAGATGGTGCTCGACGTTCTCATCCAAGCTCGCGACCGAGGATTGTTTACGGCGGTTACGGATTGTGGAGCAGGCGGTTTTTCGAGTGCGGTTGGCGAGATGGGTGAAAAGATTGGTGCCGAAGTTTGGCTCGATAAGGCACCGCTGAAGTACGAAGGTTTGTCCTATACCGAAATTTGGATCTCCGAAGCTCAAGAGCGAATGGTCTTTTCAGTGCCACCCGAATCGTGGGATGAACTGCGTCAGCTATGCGAAAGCGAAGGAGTGGAAGCGGCGGTTTTAGGTCGCTTTACACCAACCGGACGTTTGCAATTAACCTACCATGGCAACGTCGTTGGCGATTTGTCGATGGAGTTCATGCATGACGGCCGTCCGCCCATCATCCGCGATGCGGTCTATCATCCGGCCGCGACCGAGCCAGTGACTTTGCCGGATTTGGATGCGCAAGGCCACGGCGAGGTGCTGCTAAAGATCATGGCCGAGTGGAACGTTGCGAGCAAGCATTGGATCATCCGCCAATACGATCATGAGGTCCAAGGCGGCAGCGTCGTCAAACCGCTCGTCGGCCCTCTTTGTGACGGCCCGAGCGATGCAGCCGTTGTGAAGCCAAGGCACGAAAGTCGCCGTGGATTGGTCATGTCATGCGGTATGAATCCGCACTACGGCGATTTCGATACTTACCATATGGCAACGTCGGCGATCGATGAAGCGATGCGAAACGCGGTTGCCGTCGGTGCCGATCCTCGCAAGATCGCGATTCTCGATAATTTCTGCTGGGGCTACACCGACCGCAGCGAAACACTCGGTTCACTCGTCCGCGCTGCCATCGCTTGCCAAGACATGGCGACCGTTTTAGGGACACCATTCGTCAGCGGGAAAGATAGTTTGAATAACGAATTTAGCTTCAACGATGCCGATGGAAACCGTCAAACGATTGCCATTCCGCCCAGTTTGCTGATCAGCGCCATGGGGCAAATGGAGGACGTTTCGACGGCCGTTACGATGGACGCCAAGGCGGCAGGAAATATTGTGTTCTTAGTGGGCGAAACGAAGTCGGAACTAGGCGGTTCGCACCTATTGATGACACTCGGTATTCGTGGCGGCCAAGTTCCCACCGTCGATCAACCGCTAGCGAAGAAAACGTTTGAGACGATGCACGATGTGATCAAACAACGACTCGTCCGATCGTGTCACGATCTAAGTGAAGGCGGCTTAGCGGTCGCTGCGACCGAGATGGCCATGGCGGGCGGTTTGGGAATGAACTTGAATATTGAGACGCTGATTCAAACGGGATTGTCGGCGACCGAAGCGCTGTTTAGCGAATCGAATACCCGATTCCTCTGCGAAGTCCCCGCCGAGTTTGCGGAGAAGTTTGAAACGGCCTTTGCCGACGCCTCCGTCCACGTCGCTCGCTTGGGCACCATCGACCAATCCGAGCGGTTAGTCGTTCAATCGGAAGGACAGGCCATCCTCGATGCTGATTTAGCCGAAGCCAAGCAAGCATGGCTGACGCCACTGAATTGGTAAGCAAGCTCAAGGTAGCGGTCGTCAAGACTTTCGACCGTTCTATGAACCGCCTCCGACCTGAAAACAATGCGACTACTTCAGCAGCTTCAAACGGAGCGAGGGAGCATTTGAAAACGGCACGACCTCCGAAGTTTGTGGGGGGTGAAGGTGGCAAAGCCGCCCTAAGGTTCCTTCTTCGCTTCGCGGGCTTCGACAGCACCACCGTAGATTTCGTGGGCAACCAACGCGATCATGCCAATCAGCAGCGGCAAAACGTAATAAAGAATGCGAAAGATCAAGACGGACGCCAGCACGGAATCGCCGACGGTCCCCTTGAGTAGCTTGACGAGGATCACCTCCAAGACCCCCAATCCGCCGGGGACCTGCGTCAACAAAGAGACCGCAATGGCGCACAAGTAGGCTGCCAAGACCTGGGCAAACGGAACGTTCGCATCCACCGGTAACACCAAGTAAAGTGCGGTTGCCGAAATCAGCAGATCGACTGCCGCGACCGAAGTTTGCACTGACATCAAACCAAGTTCAGGGGGCCGAAGATGAAGTTCACCAATCGGCCAAGGTTTTCGCCACAATCCGCAAACGGCCGCATAACCAAACGCCAACATTAGCAACACAACGCCTAACGTCCTCGTGCCCAAAGGCAACTTCTCAGCCAATTCGACGGGCAATTCGATCGGAACAAACGCTAGCACGGTGCCGCCCAAAATCCATAAACCGCTCCAAAACGTCAGCCCACAAATCGAAATCAATACCACGATTTGTCGCGGTGTCAGCCCCCAACGGGTGTAGAAGCGAAACCGGATCGGAGCACCCGCCATAAAGGTCCCTAGATTATTGCCTAGCGTAAAACCAAGAAACGACACCAACGCGACTCGCCTGAGCGGCAACGAACGACACACGTAACGAAGTGCCAACAAGTCATAGGTGATCAACAACCCGTAATTGAGGGCAATCAGAAAAGCGGCAATTGCTAAATAAACCGCGGGCACACCCGTGAAGCCGGAAACAAATTGATCCCAAGTAACCTCTTGTGCCTCCCGCCACAACAACTTCATCGCCAAAGCGAATAGTACCACTGCCAAAGTGGGGCCGGCGATTCTGCGGAGTTTCGACTTTGACAAGGTGGATTTAGCGGGTCAGTATGGTTACGGAGGAAGGAGCGAGAAAGTCTGCCTTGGTAGTGGATCTTGTTAAAGATCCAGGTGGAAGAGGATCTTTCTCAAGGCCAATTGTCCCGTCTTCGCATCGTTCGGCAAGCCCCTGACGTTTAGCATAATCCTCGTTAAATTCATTAGGGTGCAGCGAAGACTCGGCACCCAACGAGCAACCATGATCAACAGCGGCAAACGGATGCGACTCCAGCGATCGAGACGCTTGCTTTTGCTTGCAACCCTCGTGTTTGCTGGTGGTAGCATCTGTGTTGCCTCGGCGGGGCCAAAGGTTGATGATGGACGGATGTGGATTGTCGTTTTAAGTGCCTTTGCTGGACTCTTACTTGTCCCAGCCCACGCCAGCATTGCGACGCCGAACCAATCTCTCCAACGGTTCCAAAATCACACGGATTTCTTTTTCCTTTGGATCTCAATTTCCTCGAACGAAATCAATTTGCCTGTTCCTGATCCCGGGCACACCTTGCAGGTCTCTTTCCACTCCTGCTTAGTCGCTAGGTTGCTATCCCAAAACGGCCACGTTCGACATTGAGTGGGGCGAGCGTCATAGACACTGCATTTTCGGGTATCGGGATCGAGCAGAATGCAATCGCCATCAGGGTACTCTTTCAGGCTTTTGTTGCGGCCAACTTGGCGGACAAACCGATACTCAAACGAATCGATGTCGAGATCCATCGAATCGGCCATCGCATCGATCTCGTCTTCCTCGACCCAAACGAAACCAGGTGCTCCGCTGCAACAATCGCCGCACTGAGTGCATTCGAATCGCAGTCCGTCTTGGTACCACTTGTCCGTTTCCTTCTTCGCTTTCGAATGTTTCTTTGCCAACTCTATTTCCTTAATTTGATGATACCGACATCGACAGGGGACCCTCCATCGATCGTCCACTCAATGGTGGAATCGTCTGCAGAAGCGTAGCGACCGTCCAGTCGATCCCCCACTTGCGTTCGGGACATGAGGTCAAATTGCCCCCATGCAAACGTCGCCTTGTAGACGCCCGGTGGTACCCCGTCATTCAGTTCGTAAGTGGAGATTTGAAAGCTGCCGTCATCGAGTGTCGTTGCCGATGACACCGCACCGCTGCCGGACAGGGGATGCACCGTTACCGTGACCCCGCTTGCCGGTTCATCGTCGACATGGACAACCCCCGAAACAGGAACAAGTGTTTTGTCAGAGCTTGCACCTGAGCATCCGAGACAGAAGCTGCTCAGAATGGCAAGCCAAATCAGGACAAACGATTTGAATAAGCTCATTCAGCGACCGTACTGTCAGCAGCCGAATCAACTTCGTCGAGAATCATGATTTCGACTTTGCGAAAGTCAATGGGATGGCTTTCGGATTGCAGCGAGATGGAGCCACCATGAAGCATCAAGTCTTTCGGAGTTTGCGGATCGTTTTTCAAGTGTTCGAACATCGGATCGCTGGGATCGAGTTGAGGCTGAGTGTACTCGAGAACGGTCTCACCATCGATGAGGTGTTTAATCAAACGGTTTCCATGAACTTCGATTTCAACCGTCACCCATTGCTCGCCATGGTAGGTTTTTGAAGTCGAATTAAATATATGGGGTTTATAAAGCTTCCCATCTTTGACAACGTTGGTTCCAGGAGTGCAAAGGTTCGCGGTCGTTCGATCATCGGTTCCGTTGCCGCCAAGCAGCTGGACTTCGATCGAAACAGGAAAACGTTGATCGATCTCCATCTTTTCAGGTGCTTCGCCATGAATCATTACCCCGCTGTTGCGAGTCGCCCAGCCTGGGCCATCTTTGCATTGGTCTCCGACAAACCGATATTCGACTCGAAACCGATAGTTCGAAAAGGGTTTTTCATAAAAGAGATGCCCGAACTTTTGGTCGAACGCTTCGTAGCCGTCATAGCGAACTTTTAGCAGCCCATCTTCGACGCGGAAAGTATTCGCATGATTCTCGCCAAGTTTGAAAAAGCGAATTTTCGGAATCCAACCGCTGAGGTCTTTGCCATTGAATAACGATATCCACTCTCCAGTCGGCTGCGATGCGGCAACAGATTGGCTTCGGTCAGGCGATTGAGCAAACGCCGTCAACCCAAACACGATGAGGCCGACGGGCAATATAGCGAAGCGAAGAAGGGTGTTCATTGGTTTTGATTGCATGGCAGGGAGAGCGAAAGAACGGAGGAGCGTTGATTCTACTATGAGAACGCCCGCATAACAAATAGTCTCCTGTTGGCCGTTTGGCCGTTAGCGGCCTGCTGATTTAATCGTTTAACGCTTAGCCGAAGGCGTCAGCTTTTCCATAAGCGGTCGCCTACGGCTTGGCGTTAAACGATAAGTCGAGTCAAACCGATTAAATCAGCAGGCCGTTAGCCAAGATTCTTCGGCAAGCGGCAGATGACAATTTCTCGTTGGGGAAATCGATTCAGCCTCCCCCCAATCTTCTGCAATGAACCTATCACACTTTTCCGCTACCTAGGCAGGCATGCCTTGACCAGATCGACGAGACGGTTCATATCGTCTCGGTTATTGTACGCATGGACGCTTGCCCTCACTCCCGTGCCTCGGCAACTCAGGACCACGTTTCGCTCGAGACCGCGACTGCGAATCGTGGTCGGCTCGACCCCCGCCAAGCTGAAATTCAATATACCGCTTCGGTTGGATCGTTGATCGGCAATCGATGTGGTCACTCCCAACGCCTTTAGCATTTGGTCTAACTCATCGGTAAGCGAAACGACACGCTTTTCGATTGCGTCACGTCCGTGATGCTTTTGGACTAGCAAGAAGATCTGCATGCTTGCCGAAAGCGCGGCGAGCCCGACCATGTTGGCAGACCCGGATTCGTAGCGTGCGGCTTCGTCTTTCAAGTCCATCGTAGGGGCGGAAAAATCGCACGAATTCCGAACGCTTCCCCATCCAATATTGCGAAGGCGAAGCTTCGGCAAATGCTCCGTGCGAATCATCGCGACGCCTGCGCCCTCGGGGCCGAGCAGCCACTTATGGCCATCAGCCGCGAGGAAATCGACGGGCGTTTTTGCTAAATCGAGCGGGTAGACTCCTAATCCTTGAATTGCATCGAGGAACACCAATACACCGCGATTGTGGGCTGCACGAACCAACTCGTCGATATCCAATCGGTAACCGGTCGCATAACCCACCCAGCTCGCGGCCACCATCTTTGTTGATTCATCCATCGCCTCGACCAAGTCGGCAATCCGCACTTCCCCCGCTTCGCCACTGGGCAATTTTCGCCGCGGAACGATGCGAAGTTCAACCCCTTTTGCTTCTTGGTTTTTCCAGGGGAACAGGTTGCTGGGGAATTCGCCTTCGGGGATGACCACGTTGTCTCCCGGTTTCCAATCCCAACCCTCGGCGACATAGTTGATACCGGTCGACGTATTGGGGATCAAACAGACCGCATCTTCGTGACAATTCATTAAAGATGCGGTATTTTTTCGCAGCCCCTCATTTGCTGCAGCCCACTCGGGCCACACGGTATCGCCAAGCGTCGACGCTTGCCGAGCGTAGTTTTCGATTGCCAAAACCGCTGGAAAACTCAACGCTCCGACCGCACCATGGTCGAAATAGGCGAACGATTCGGTGATCGGCATCAGTCCTCGCCACCACTGCCAAGGATCGTTTTCAACACCATTTTGCCAATTTTTGATATTTTCCATAAGCTCGTTTTGCTCTTGCGACTCAATCCGAATAGACTATTGCTTCGTCCCGACCCCTACAACCGGAATTTGTTACGAAAAGTTGTCAAAAGCTATCACGGCTGGGTCTGGGGAACGAGACGCCTAGCAACTATACTCTCAAGTTCTTCACGTTAGATTTACACCGTTGACTTTCACTTCTTATTCTAAAACGCGAGGTTTTCGATGCCCAAGGCTCTCTGTTTGACCAGCCTTGTTGCGTCGATTTTGGTCCTAGTCCTGTTTTTAGCCGATGCCGCGATGGGCATTTTGGGGATGCAGGACTTCGCTCCACTTGGCGCTGCCAGTCTACTGATGGACATTACCTTCGCAATCGTAGGTGGGATCATGGTCTATATGAGCTGGAAGACTTATCGCGAACAACGCTAGCCCGCCGTCGCCATCAAGATTGCCCTGTGCGGCTCATAACGCATCTTCCACACGACCTGTCGTGACGCCACCGCTGTATAGCGATCGGGACTTCCTACATCGACCACAACCGCTCTCTGGTCAAGAAAGGATAGGGAGCTTCGTCGAAATCATGCTTTTTTTTCCGCAAGGTGTCTTCGCCATGGGCGTGGCGTCAGCCGTCAGACCACGCCGCCAACCCTGGGAACGGAACTATAGCGCCACGGCAACCAAGTCATACCCTTCGGCAGCAACGATTTCCGACTTCAACATATCGCCAACTTTGATCGATTGCTCTTCATCCGATGCGGTCACGTAGACAATACCATCGATATCGGGAGCCTCGGCTCGGGTGCGTCCGATCCATACACCTGGCTCATCCGGCAACGGCGAATCGATGATCACATCTTCTATTGTCCCCACACGGCTTTGGTTCCACTCAAAGGCAATCCCTTGTTGCAAGGCCATTAATTCACCTTGCCGGCGATCGGCAACCTCCTTGGGGACGCGATCGGGTAACTTCGCCGCCGGGGTGTCCTCTTCAATCGAATAAGTAAAGACGCCCAAGTGTTCAAACCGCTGTTGCTCAGCAAAGTCCATCAGTTCGGCAAAATCCTCTTCCGTTTCTCCAGGGAAACCGGCAATCATGGTCGTTCGCATGACAGCGTTCTTGATCCGCGATCGGAATTGACCAAGGATATCCTCCTGTAACGAACGAGTCGTCTTGCGGGCCATCCGCTTGAGCATCTTATCGCTGGCGTGCTGCAGTGGCATGTCGATATAGGGCAATATCCGCTCGGCGCCTGCCAAGGTGTCGACCAAGGCATCGTCGATATACATCGGATAAAAGTACATCAAACGAATCCAACCCACCGAATCGATCTTATCGAGTTCGGTAAGCAACTGCGTCAAGCGAGGTTCGCCATAGAGATCTTTTCCATAATAGGTCGTGTCTTGAGCAACGACGACAATCTCTTTCACACCACTGTCGCCTAGCCGCTTTGCTTCGTCGATGACCTGCTCGATCGGTTTGCTGTAGTGCTTGCCTCGCATCTTGGGGATCGCACAAAAGGTGCACAACCGATCGCAGCCCTCACTGATTTTTAAGTAAGCAAAGTGTCGAGGCGTAACGGCACTGCGGACGGCATCACTGAGCGGCTTGATCGGGGCGGGGCGGAACACTTTCTGCTGTTCTTCGATACCCGATTGCAATCGATCGATGACCGAGACGATCTCGTTGCGTCCAAACACGCCGATCATTGCGTCGATTTCGGGACGGGCTTCAAGTAGCTTGCCCTGCTGGCGCTCGGCCAAACATCCAGTGACAATCACGTTGCGAATCTTGCCCTGACGCTTAAGGTCCAACATCTCGTCGATCGCCCCAAGCGATTCCTCGCGAGCCGAATCAATGAACCCGCAAGTATTGATGACGACAAAGTCAGCATCGTCGACTGAACCGACCATGTTGTAGCCATCCTCGTCAAGTCGTCCAAGCATTTGCTCGGTATCGACCAGGTTTTTTGGGCATCCAAGGCTAATGACGGCGTACCGGCCTCGAGCGTTCGGATCATTACCAATCGAATGCGAAGGCGAACGGGTCGGAGTGTCCGAGATAATGGGAAGCTGCATAAGGTTGGGTGATGCTGTGAGAAAAGAGGATTCGTGAAACAGGAAAAAATGCGAAATAAACGAGTGACTTGTACTCAGATTTAAGCGGACAAAGCGAATTGCAGCTAGTGTTAAAGGAGCATTTTCATTGGTTTACCTCTCCCGGCGAAGAGGTCGTGCGGCAATGAAGTGTTTGTTTCACAAGTGTTTATGCTAGTTATACCTCTCCCGGCACAGCCGGGGGAGGTCAAGGGACGCCCTTCAGGCGTTCGCGAGGGAGGTTGTATGTTGTTAGCCATGTTGCACTGAAAAGCGGCACGACCTCTGCGTTTGGGAGAGGTTGTTAAGTTATTGACTTAGCAGGAGTTAAAAAGCCGCATGCCGCCGGGCGTGAGGCGACTCGACGTTTCGTCGCTACAAACCTATCCTGCGCCCACAAAAAAACCTTGCTACAACGGTAGCAAGGTTTTTTCGATTGATATATCAATAAGCTTGAAAGCGGAACTACTTGAGTTCTACCGAACCGCCGGCTTCTTCGACTTCGGCCTTGACCTTTTCGGCATCTTCTTTGGAAACGCCTTCCTTCAAGGTAGCTGGGCAGCTTTCGACCATCTTCTTGGCTTCCATCAGTGAAGCACCGGTCAAATTCTTGACGACCTTGACGACGTTCAGCTTCTTGTCGCCGAAGCCAGTCAAAACGACATCGAATTCGGTTTGCTCTTCGACTGCTGCTGCGCCACCATCACCACCAGCAGCAGCGACCATCACGCCCCCGCCTGCGGCAGGCTCGATGCCGTGCACGTCCTTCAAGTAATCGCTAAGCTCTTTGGCTTGCTTTAGGGTCATTTCGGCGATCTTATCGCCCATTTCTTTCGCTTCGGCGCTAAATTCTGCGACTGCAGTGCCTTCTTCGGACATTTCTAATACCTCAAAAACAGTTGGTGATTTGTTACGGAACGACTAACAAAAGAGCAACTACTCGTCGCCTTCTGAAATTTTCTTAATTTGACTGTTAAGCTTCTTACCAGGCCCAAGTAGTGCAGCCGACAAGTTGGCTCCCGGTGCCAGGATTTGACCCACAAGCATCGAGATTTGCTCTTCACGGCTTGGCCACTTGCTGACTTCCTTCAACTTGTCAGCGTCTAGCCGTTCGCCATCCATGACACCGCCAGCGGCGATGAATTTTTCATACTTCTCACTGTCCTTGTCAAGTCGAACCAACTCTTTGACGAGGGAAACAAAGTCACTTGCTCCCCAGCAAACAGCCGTTTGACCCGATGACCCTTCGAAAGCCGGATGCAGTGAAGATCCTTCAGTTGCTCGACGTGCGAGCGAATTTTTGACAATCATCATGCGAATGTTCTTCGCATCAAGCTCGCCACGAAGTTCGTTGGTGGTGTTGGCATCCATCCCGACATAACTGACAACCACAGCGTCTTCGACACCGTCGAGTTGACGTTTGATATCGCGAGTTACCAACTCTTTTACAAATTTACTCATCGTTTTGGTTCACTTTGGTGCGGTCGATTGCGATTGTGAGCATTCTAACTTGTAGACATGCGGTGAAAACAAACAACTTGCGTCATCCGCAAGCCGACTTAGAACGCGATCCTCACACTGGGGCTCATCGTTGCACAAATCGCAACGCCTTTAACATAGGTACCCTTGACCGATTGTGGTTTCATTCCGTTGACAAACTCAAGGAATGCAGAGATGTTCTCGGTTAGCTTGGTTGAATCGAAGCTCATCTTACCGACCATGGCGTGGACATTACCACCCTTGTCGTTTCGGAATTCGACCTTCCCCGCTTTGTACTCGCCGACAACTTTGCCAACGTCTGGCGTGACGGTGCCGGCTCGAGGACTAGGCATCAACCCGCGAGGTCCGAGGACGCGACCGAGCGGTCCGACCAAGCCCATCATGTCGGGGGCAGCAATACAGACATCGAAATCGGTCCAACCATCTTTGATCTTTTTTGCCAGATCCTCTTGGCCAACTTCGTCCGCACCCGCTTCCTCAGCAACCTTGGCTGCATCGCCCTTAGCGAAAACAACGACTCGCTGAGTCTTGCCGATACCGTTTGGCAATACCAAACTACCGCGAATGATCTGGTCCGCCTGGTTTGGATCGACACCCAAACGCATGTGAACTTCGACGGTTTGGTCAAATTTTGTTGAATCGTATTTCTTGAGGACTTCGACCGCTTCGCCCAAAGGCAATGCTTTCGATGGTTGCTTCTCAAGTGCGGCGCGATAGCGCTTAGATTTTTTTCCCATTTTTTGTCACGACTTAATGTGTTGTCGGGTGGTTTGGCGAGACTCACCTGGCCCGAAACATCACACCCAATTCTCTTCCATTCAACCGTCGAATGAAGAAGTATAGGCGTTTTGCTGATGTTCAGCGGCAAGCTCTCCCACTTGTTGGTCGCAATCAATTCGATTGCGAAGCGGAAATGTCGCGAATTGATCCCGAATCGTCAACGGCAAACACGCCTTTTCACCCCACTTTTTCCAAGATTTCTTTCGGACTACTGCAACACTCGCGATAATAACGCTCCAACCAATGCCGCGCCCACGTCTCGCGATTCGATTCGCTGGAGACCCGGTTGGCGATAGGTTTGCCGCCCAATGTAGCGTTCTTGGCCCAAACTTGCTTCACCATAGGGAGACACTTGGTTGCGTGAATGGTCGAACCCAGAGCTCGGTGTGCTACGAATTGGTGTGCTACGAAAACGATCAGTGGGCGTTGGAGACGATGGGCTACGATAGCTGGGAATCGGAGCCACTCTTTGACGATAACTTTCATAATGAATCGGAGCGGCGACTGGCGGCGAAATCGATAAACGTGAAATGGCGTGATTGTGCATCGATGCCTGCTGCTCCGCCGCAATCGCGTTGGCCCTTCCGAGAACCAAGCCGAATTGACGGTGGGCCATGTCGACGCGAGCCCAACATGCTTCGAGCGTTGGGTTGCACGGATAGCTGGGCTGGTCGAACAATGCGATCTCGACCGTGTGGTGCAGACTTTCGATTTCTGCCCAGGTGCCGTTCAAACGCTCAAGAGCTCGCAGGTCCAAATCACTCGCACGCCTTGCATCCGACCGCAATCGACTCGTTGCATCCTCTAATTGATCGACCAATCGCCGGTCTTCTCGCTCGATATACCGCAGGCGAAGCACGTGCCCCTCAAAGTCGCATACCGCATCGCGATAATTGTCTGATGCTTCGTAGAGCGGGCCGCGAGAACTTGCACTCGCGGTGCTCGTGAACATCACGCCAGCAAATATGGTGGCGAATCCGAATGCAAGGCTCTTTGTGAATCGTCGTTTCATGGCTGCTCTTCTTTTTACTGCAGGAGGAGGTTGATTGGAGGGCTCTGAGAATGAGCCATCTCTACCTCGTCAGTAATTGCATCGGGTGTGCCAATACGGCAATGACAGCAAGCCGCCTCTGTTTTACGACGTGTTTCACGGTATTTCCGACACTATCACGCAACCAGAAGGAAACCCAGGGTGACGTCATTATGATGTCACATGTCTTTCATAATGAAACCGCAAGCTAGTCCTTGATGAGGGCCTCCGAAAAGAAGGGGCCCTTGGATACCTTGGCACTTTCGAGTAGTTGTTCAGCTTGTTCTTGGTTTCCAAGCTGGCTTTGAAGCTGGGACAAATGCCAGGCGGTATCACGAGAGATCCCGCCGCCGGAAACCGCTCGTGAAAAGCTATCCTTGGCTGACGTGATGTCGCCGAGTCGAAATTGGACCCAGCCAAGGGTTGCCCAGCAATCGGTACGGTTCGGGTTGTTTCGGACCATGAGCTGGGCGATTTGAAGAGCTCGACTTCGCAGCCGTTCGTCTTTCGACTCAATCATCGCAAGCGCCATTTCGTTGCCCACCGTGAGTTGTGTCGGGTTTTGCTGGTGAATAGGCGAGAGGATTTCAATCGCTCCCGAAAAATCGCCATTCATTCTTTTCGCCATCGCTTGTAGCACGAGCCGCTCCCCGTTGGCTTCGGCGCTCTCAAACGGACCGGCGAGCACGTCGAGAATATCAGCGGGTCGGTTGTTCCAGAGCAACCACCGTGCGAAACCGATTTTTGCTCTTTCGGCTCCTTTTTGATTGGGATGATTGATTGCGGAGCGAAACTGTCTTTCGGCTTCATTTGACTTTTTTTCTAGATCGTAGAGCAGGGCCATCGACAAGGCGGGGACCTCGCGAGTCGGGTCGAGCTCGAATGCTCTATCGAACGCTTTTCTTGCCATTACCTTGTCGTCCAAGCGGAAACGAACGCGACCGAATGCCGTTAGCGCATCAGCGGAAACGTCAGGTTTTCGAGCAAGCGATTCGTAGATTGCATCCGCTTTTTCCAATTGGCCGCGATCCTCGTGATAGGCCGCCAGCAACCGCATTCGGTCGTCGTCTAATTGCGACTTGTACTCCTCGCTCCATCGCTCTGATTTCTTGGCTGCCGCCGCCATTTGCAAATGGGTCCAACCGTCGTACCACCGCGATTGAGCGATGGCATTTCGAGCAAAGAATAGCCGGACATCCATCCGGTCTGGATTTTCAGCTGCTAACGACTCGATCACCTCACCCGCTTCCGCACCGCGACCGGCCCCCGCAAGCAATTGGCTTAAGATGATTTCAGGATGCGGCGAATCAGGTTTCTTTTCGGCGTACCGTTTGAGCGATTCACGAGCTTTTTCGATCTCGTTTTCGCGGACATAGATTTGAGCTTCCTTCAAGAATGCCTGATCGACCGCCAAGCCGCCGTCGGCAGGCATGTCGGTCAAAATGTCGGCGCAAGCGGAGCGGGTTTCGACCGCATCAGGCAGCAGCAGCAAAAAGCAAAGCATTGCGATGAGCCAGCGAACGAGATTGCGTTTGACGGATCGGTCCGCCTTGCTTTTGTTCATCAATTTGCCGCCAATCATTCAGATTAGATAAAGATAGATGCCGAAGAAATGAACCGCTGCGGCCAACATCACGCTGATGTGCCATCCAGCGTGCAGATAACGGATTCTGCCATCGTTGACCAGCAGGATGGTACCCAGCGAGTATAGCACGCCGCCCAAAAACATCGCCGCAATGACTGCGCCGGGAACTTGACCGATAAGCGGGATTGCCGGCAGCCATCCTAACATAAGATAGGATAACGTCCCAATCGAGTTGACTCGGTGGCGAGCCAGAACCTTGTGGAAAAAACCTACTCCTGCGGCAATCCAAATCGCGACCAACAGCGGAATCCGGACGCTATCGGCGGCACAAACGTAAACGATCGGTGTGTAGGTTCCCGAAATCATCACATAGATCATCGCTTGATCCCATGCCCGAAGCGTATCGAGCAGCGGTTGCCGAAGAATCGTGTGCGACAATGTGGAGCAAATAAATGTTCCTATCACACCTGACATGTAAGCGGTACAGGCGATCGCCAATCCGACATCGACGCTTCCCGCTTTTGCCACCAAGAAAAACAGGCCCACGATCGACACGATTGCTGCAAGTCCGTGTGTAAACGCATTGGCCCATTCCTGGTCCCATTTGACCGGAGCGTCTCCGCCGTTGAACATGGGTGGATTTGTAATTGCACTCACTTTTCCTGGTGTCTCCCGCGTCATGTGGCGCTAGCTTTCCGTTTGCGTGACCTAATATTCGCAAGTCGTGGGTTCTGATAATTCGCAAGCAGGAAGCTTACGCCACTTATTTTTCAGCACCTTAGTATAGGACAAGGCAAGACGCCTAAAAAGGAGCTCCGCAAAATTGGCTAGATGGCGACATTCTGATTGACTGCGATAGCTCTTTACCCATTTGCAGCTTTCGTCCGTTTGCGCGGGATCTATGCCCTGATGGGGATATTCTGCTAAGATGGTTCCGACATCATCAATCGTCACAAAGCTTGGAGTGCAGCCTTCAGACGATTCCTTGCGACGTGCGAATCGGTTAAAGACTTGACTCCAACACTTACTCCATTTAACGATCGACCCTGAGGCTTTGATGAACACGACTGCGATATTGCTCGCTGGCTATCCTGACAAAAACGCATCTCTGTTTCGGCGTATCCAAGTTCCGCTTGGCGATCCCGCGGCTTGGGTTGACATTCAGGGGCATACCACGGCGTTGGTCCGTGACTTGGAAATGGACCGAGTTCGCCAAGCCGGCCATACCGACCACGTGACTTGTCCAGCCGAACATCCCGCGCCACTGGGCCTAAGTGCCGATCGCGAAACCGCAACCGCTCAGGCGGTCGTCCAACTGCTACGGTCCAAGAAAATTGAGCGAGTCGTGACCGATCGGTCGTTGCCCTACCTGTTTGCTTGGCACCTACAACAAGCCGAGATGGAACTGGCTTACGACGAAGAGCTCGGCGTGATCGATCGGCGATCAAAAAGCGACCAGGAAATCGAGGCGTTAGCCAAAGCTCAGGCGACGACCGAAGAGGTGATGGAGATAATGCTTCGCCGTATCGCTCGAGCAAATGCAAATGCCGACGGTTTTCTAACCGTCGATGGTGAAGTACTGACCAGTGAAAACATGAAGCGATTTGCCGCGATCGAATTTCTACAGCGTGGATTTAGCATGACTCACGGTGCGATCATCGCCACGGCTCCCCATGTTGCCGACTGCCATCACTCCGGTACCGGGCCGCTTTCGACAGGCCACCCGGTCATTGTCGACTTGTACCCGCGAGACGATTCGACTCGTTACAACGGAGACTGCACGCGGACGGTTGTGCATGGCGAAGCTTCCGACACAGTCAAGGCGATGCATGCCGCCGTCATCGCGGCAAAACAAGCTGCCGACAAAAAGTTGGTCGCTGGCAATCTAGCCAGCGAAGTGCATCAAGCGTCCGAAGCGGTACTGATCGAACATGGCTACCCGATATCACGTGGTACGTTGACCGACGCGCCGAGCATCCAACATGGTACCGGACACGGCATCGGGCTCGATGTACACGAACCGATCCTGCTCGATGAGGGAGGTGGTGAAATGCTAGAGGGAGAAGTCTTTACAATCGAACCAGGCCTCTACGGACGAATCGACGGCGGAGTCCGTGTCGAGGATATGCTGGTCGCCGGCGAAACCGAGTCCAAGAATTTAAATCGCTTGCCCTACGGGCTCGATTGGTCCTAAGACGGCTTGCCATAGAACAGGCTTCCAGCCTGTTAGCCGTGGAACAGGCTTCCAGCCTGTTAGCCGTAGAACAGGCTTCCAGCCTGTTGACTGTGGAACAGGCTTCCAGCCTGTTGGCCGTGGAACAGGCTTCCAGCCTGTTGACTGTGGAACAGGCTTCCAGCCTGTTGACTGTGGAACAGGCTTCCAGCCTGTTGACTGTGGAACAGGCTTCCAGCCTGTTGGCCGTGGAACAGGCTTCCAGCCTGTTGACTGTGGAACAGGCTTCCAGCCTGTTGGCCGTAGAACAGGCTTCCAGCCTGTTGACTGTGGAACAGGCTTCCAGCCTGTTTGTGATGGACGACAGGCTAGAAGCCTGTCCCACGTCTGTTGACTGTGGAACAGGCTTCCAGCCTGTTTGTGAGGGACGACAGGCTAGAAGCCTGTCCCACGTCTGTTTGTTGTGGAACAGGCTTCCAGCCTGGTTGTGAGGGACGACAGGCTAGAAGCCTGTCCCACGCTTTTACTCACCTTGTTCTTCAAGCTGCTCGCGATAGCTGTCTCGTTCGCGGCGTGTCGCTTCGAGATCAAAAATCAAGTACTTCATGTCGAGTCGCAATTGCGACAATGCTTCTTGAACCAAATTCAAAATTCGGCGACGACGAGTGCTGCACTCAATCACCCGCGTCAAAGCTGGCGTGACGGCGTCGCGGTAACGTGCGGGCAACGCGTTGATTGCTTCGGCCATTTCTTGAAGCTCAACCGGGGTTTGCTCGTTGGTCGTGTCAGCGTTTTTGATGGTCTTTGGCATCGTGGGTCTACTCCGAGGAAAAAACAGCAAGTTGTTCGATTTTCGTTGTTTGCCATCCATTGCATTTGAGGTGCCGATTCCTTGGCGGAGTTGGTTGTAGATAACGCAAACTGTTTGCAGACAAGACGTTACGACAGAAACCTTATCGAGATTGTCAAAAGGCAATGTTGCAAAAAAGAACACAAATTCGCCTAGCTTTGGCGATCTAAATCTTGGTATGCAAAGGTGTTACGTGCTACTGAGGCGGCTGGCGACCGGTTGTGGATTTTTTTCAACACAACGTCGCATTTACCGCACGCTCGCTGCAGTTTGCCAGTGTAGGAGCGATTCACTCCACGAGCAACGACTGAGCATGTGATTGTTTCGTAATCGATCCCCTAGGTCAACGATAAATGTCTGCTGCGAATCAAAGCCTAACCGAAATACCGCCGGTCGCTCGGACTTGGCAAGCGGTACGTTCTACGGCCTCGAGTACGCTTTTTACGATCATAACGCTGCTTTGCCTCTCGTTTTTCCAGCCCGCAACAACGTCGGCCCAAATCTACGATTCGCTTGATGCTTATCCCCCCCGTTGGCACTTGGACAGTTCCGATTGCGACGCACGCGTCGTCGAACACAAGCATCTGGTGGATGGCGGAGTGGACGGACGCCCTTGTGAAATTCTGACAGTGGATGCCAAGCACGGTAGCGAGATTTTGCTTGCTTATCCGATTGAACCTGTCCTACCGATCGATGGATTGACGGCAAACGTTTCCGTGATGAGTGCCATGGCCGGAGCACGAATTGGATTCCGTGTCCGTTTTCCATATTTGCGTGAAGATCATTCTCGCCAAGCGGTTTCCGTGGTGGTGTTTGGCACGAGTTACAAAGATCCCGGTCGTTTCGCTTCGATCGGTGTCGGCATGATCGAGGCTCCGCTGATGACAAAGGAGTTCTCGCTCCGCCAAAAATATGGCTCAGCCGCCAATTTGAAAGATCCTTACGTCGATGCGGTGATTGTTGACGCCTACATGGGTGCCGGTTTGCGGTCGCTGCGGATCGACGAATTGCGAGTCGACGGATTGGTCAGCGTGAGCGAAGTATCGCCCACAAAAATTGTATCGGCATCGGATCGAATTCAAACCCGCCGACAATTGGAAAACGGAATCGATGACCTTTCTAGCAATCTCGATTCCTCGATTGGCGACGGACCAAGCAACGCGTTTCCGTTTGGCCGTGTAACACGCATCCTCCAACACAACGGCGAACCATTGTCATGGGTCCGCTCGCTCGGCTTTGATGCGGTCTTGTTGTCGCGTCCGCCCAACTCCGAGATCCTCAGCGAAGCAATTCATGCTCGCGTTGCGCTCTATTGTCCGCCACCGACGGCCCCCGATCCGGCGTTAACGCCGCTACTGCAACCGATTGCTGGCTGGTATCTCGGTCATGGCGAAGCCTTGGATTCGTTACAAGTCGAAAACGTGGAGGCGGCGACGCAGCGACTGCGAGCTTTCCCGGCAGCTTGGCGGAGGCCGCTTATCGCCGCACCGTCGGAAAGCTTTCCTCGCTATGCAAAATCACTTGACGGCATCGTTTATGACCTGCCCATCCGATTGCGCGGGGTCACCGACGCGGAAGAAGTCGAACAGTTTGCAAGTCTTCGAAAGCGGGTGGGAGACCAGATGCAGATCGCAGCCGCTGTGATGAGCATGTCACCCGAAGTTGTGATGCGGCAAACCGAGTCGATTGCCGATTCGATCGGAGCACCGCGGCCAAACGGATTTCGCTGGCACTCGATGTGGCTGCAAGCGATGCGAAGTCTACAATCCGCTCCTTCCGCAATCCTCTATCGATCCACACGTTCCCTGGTCGCGGGCTCCGAAATTGAGAACCAACGTTCGATGGCTCTCAGCTACGTCAACCGCATGATTGCAATGCTCGAACCGTGGATTGCCGGTGCAACGTCATCGCCACCCATCGCAATCTCTGGTGCCTCTTATCACTGTTCACGATTGACCAAGAATGGTGTGGAGGTGCTGGTTCTGACATCATCAACGATGCGCGGCAGCGAGGTCCTAGCGGGAGATGGTCAATCGATCGAATTGAAGCTTTCGCCAAGTGATGCAACCAAAACGTTTTGGCGCATGACTCATTTCTCTGCCGAGCGGTTAACACCTGAAACAACGACCACCGGAACGCGGATTGAAATCGTTTCGCCCGATGCGGCGGAGGTGATTGTCGTTAGCAGCGATCCGGCCATCGGAGCAAATCTAAGTCGATCCGCATCGCGGTTCGCAAAACAAGCAGCCCTTGATCGCTGGCAGCTGGCTGGCGATTTGGTCCGCCGCACGAAAGACCAATGGCAAACGACGGTCGTTTCGAGGGTAACCAGTCGTCCGCCGCCAAGCGATTTGATCGCGGTCGCCCAAAAGACGCTTGCCGATGCGGAACCGCTCTACCGAGCAGGCGATGCCGACGCGAGCATTCGAATGGCTCGCCGTGCCGACGCCTGGGCGCTTCGTAGTGAATGGCAATTGAGCGAAATACTAATGCCCGATTGGCCCCGCCCGACGAGTTGTCCACCAATTGATTGTGGGGCTGCCGAGGTCCAAGCGGTTTGGTATCCATTGATGCGTGACCGTGGATGGAGCCACAATTATTTGACGACCGGATCGCTCGATAGCCGTGATATGATTGCCGCAGATCGCTGGACGTTTGGAAAACGATTCGAAGACAAAGCCCGTAGCGAAGTTTTGTTCGCTGACCGAGGTTCGTATGAGGGACCAGGGGCATTGACCGCTCGCACGGTATCACTCGTCGATGAACCGCTTTCCGGCGGATTTGAAGGAACCGTGCTGCAGGTCCGCAGCCCCGCCGTGCGAGTGGCTGCGAATACCGCCATTCGTATTGATGCTCTCGTTCGTACCATCGGCTTCGGCGGGGCTCATCAAGGTGTCCTCGTTTACGATACCGTAGGCGGCCAAGAGATGGGCGTGCTCGTTCGCGGCCGACCAACCTGGACACCGATTCGCTTGTACCGGCAGGCGATCGATGAGACGGAAGTCAGTGTGATGTTCGAACTGATGGGCGATGGTGAAGCGATGATTGACGAAGTAGAACTTCGTGTTTGGCAGCCTGATTGACCGGCGGTATGATGAACGGGCTGGCCAATAAAACGGGTTTCGAGCCTCCTTTGTCCCTGAAAAACATCCCTGCGGAATAAAATGCAACAAGTAAAAATCTTCAAAAGCGTTGACACCGAGTTAGCCGACTTGGAGCAGCAAATCAATCGCTGGATGCGAAAAAGCGGTGCCAAGGTCATCTCGATCACGGGCAACCTCGCGTCTTCGCCCCATGCATCGGCAGGCCCGCTCAATACGTTTGCCGCCAGCGACATTTTGCTCGTCGTGTTGTATCAGATCGATCCGCCGGGCTAGTGCGTTCCTTCGAAGTACCGTGCCAAAAACGCCTTCCGGTCTCCGCTTGCTGCAGCAAATTGCACCATCGCATAGAGCCGCTGCTGGTCTCGGCGTTTCTTCTCGGAAAGTACCTCGTCACTTTTTAGCTGGTTCGGTAACGCCCCTGTAACCTCAAAGCACTCGGGCGGCTGGGGACCGGCGACCACGTCCAGACGATCAAGGATTGCCATCGCGGTGGCGAGCCGGTGATCGTGACGACTAAGTCGCTGAAGACGACCGCGAAGCCATTCCAACCCGAACGCTCGGCACGATTCATTGTGCTCAACCAGGGTGTCGTACAAACGACCGTAAAACGCGGCGTCTGGATTCGACCATTCAATAAACTGCATCTGAGTCATCAAATCCTGTTGGTCATAGAGCCACAAACAACGACTCGGTTGATTGTCGCGTCCGGCACGTCCGACTTCCTGGTAGTACGATTCGATCGATCCTGGGGTTTCGGCATGAATGACAATCCGAATGTCCCCTTTGTCTATCCCCATGCCAAACGCATTCGTTGCCAAGACGATGTCGCCGTCTTCGAACAGGAATCGATTTTGAACTCGTCTGCGGTCTTGGCTCGACAAATCGCCGTGATAACAATCATGATCGATGCCGAGTCGTCTTAGGTCGTCGCTAAACCGGCCTAATGTCTTGATCAAGCAAAAGTAAACGATGACGCTGCCGCCGGAGTAAGCGGGGTCATTTAAACACTCCATCATCGCTTCAAGTTTTTCGGAATCGCCGAGGACGCTTTGCACGTCAAGTGTCAGATTCGGCCGTTCAATACCTTGATAAAACAATCGAATGTCGGATTCATCGATCCCAATTTGGCGATAGATATCACTTCGGCAATCCGCCGTCGCTGTGGCGGTTAACGCGATCGTCGGAGGATGCTCAACCCTATCGCGGATCTCCATCACGCGAGAATAATCGGGCCGAAAATCATGCCCCCATTGGCTGATGCAATGAGCTTCGTCGATCGCCAACAACTTGACGCACCGTTTGCCGATTGCTTCACGAAACTCCGCCTTGCGAAAACGCTCGGGGGTTACATAAAGCAGTCGGTACTTTCCCTCAGCGACTTCACGGTAGCGGTCGTTGCGGCTTGAGCGGTCGAGGGACGAATTGATGTAGGCCGCATCGACCCCCTTTCTCTGAAGCGACGAAACTTGGTCGTGCATCAAGGCCACCAATGGCGACAAGACCAATACCAGCTCGCGATGAGGGTTGTCAGGAGGAATCGTTAAAGCAGGGATTTGGTAACAGAGTGACTTCCCCATCCCGGTCGGCATCACCACCATCGCATGCCTCCCACAAAGCACGTGTTCGATGATCGCTTGCTGGTCAGGGCGAAAGGAATCGTGGCCGAAATGGCGACGAAGGAGATCAAGAGGAGAAGGCGATGTCATGAAGCTCAAAGCGTTTGCGGTCGAAGACAAGCGAAGCGAAAAAGGGGGGTTGGTTAGAGTGCCGTTTTGGGGTAGTGGATCTTGCTAACGATCTTGAGGGACGGGGATCTTTCACAAGATCCACTCCCCCCGCCCCTTCCACTATTTGGTAGCTGCCGAGTAGCCATCGTGCAAGTCGGCCAATTTGCCGCTATTCTTTTCGTCCCCCTTGAACCCCTCGATTGATCGTCCCTGGCTCTTATGTCATCCACTTTATCCCGTCGTTCGCAGCCCTTGTGCTCACAGTCGCCGTGTCAAGCTGCGGTTAGCCCTCCAGCCCCCCCCTCCGTTGCCGGGGGCTCCGTTGCCGGGGTCTCCGTTGCCGGGCAAACGCGTCTCTATGACCGCGATTTTTTGCTGGCGGTCGCCAGTCAAACGAGTTTTGTACTGGCAAACACGTTGATGGCCCACTACGCCCGCTGGATCGAATTTCTCGGCGGCGATCTTCGCCAAGTGGGATTGATCATGGGAACCGCGGCGTTGATGGGGTTGATTCTGCGCCCGTGGATGGCTCAGTGGATCAATCGGATTGGGGCTCGAGCAATGTGGGCGGTCGGCTATCTGGTGTTTGCTCTCAGCTCGCTCGGCAACTTGTTGGTCGATGAAATCGGCCCAGCCATTTATCTTTTACGAGGCGGCGTCGTATTGGGGGCCGCGATCGTGTTTGCCAGTGGATTGACTTTCGTATCACAGACCGCGCCTGCGAATCGGCGAACCGAAGCGATCGGCATTCTGGGCGTTGGGGGGTTTATGGGGATGCTGCTCGGGCCCGCTCTCGGGGATCTGTTTCTTGGCAGCGATCATCGGGTTCGTTTTGACTTCGTAATGCTGTTCTCCGCAGCAACGGTCGCCAATCTGATCCCCGCCGGAATGCTGTTCTTTTTGCATGCTCCCAACAGTGTGGGTGACCGGCGACCGGCGCGGTTGAGTGAGTTTGCTACGACCGTATTTCGCTATTGGCCCGGTACCATTCTGCTTGTCGACTTTGCCTTTGGAATCTGCGTCACTGCACCGATGATCTTTGTCGCTAGTTTTATTGATACCGCAGCGCTGCGCATTGACGGCGTTTCGGTGATCGGATTGTATTTTTGGTGTTATGCGGGAGTCGCAATTACCGTTCGCGTTGGTTTTCGCCGACTACCCGACTTGATTGGACCCGCAAAAGTATTGATTGTCGGTTCCCTGTTTATGTCGCTTGGGATGTTTGCCTTTGCCCTGGTGACACCCCAGCGGGCGACCATGTTGGTTGTTCCCGCATTACTCGGAGGCGTGGGGCATTCGATGATGTTCCATACGATGGTCTCGCTAACGCTCGCTCGCTTTCCGTCCTCCGCACATGGTACCGGATCGACTCTGGCACTCATGATGTTGGACCTTGGAACGATTATCGGAGCACCGGTGCTCGGGATGCTTGGCCAACGCTATGGGTTTCCTGCCCTCTTCGCGACGGTCGGAGTCGTCTGCCTCAGTGCCACAACGATCTATTTCGGATCGCGTTTCCGAGTGACCGCCGAGCAGCGTTGGATCGGCTAGTGCTTTGTCAGATAAAAAATCAGCGTTGGTCGTAGGGGACGAGGTTACGAGTCCCTGACTGCACAGCGGTCCAAGAGGATTCGGCACCTCGTCCACGACCCGAAACGGGACCTTGATGCACCTCGCGTCTCGGAGAGACGCGGCTACTCTATCTCGTCCACGACCCAAAAACGGGACCTTGATGCACCTCGCGTCTCGGAGAGACGCGGCTACTCTATCTCGTCCACGACCCGAAACGGGACCTTGATGCACCTCGCGTCTCGGAGAGACGCGGCTACTCTACCTCGTCCACGACCCGAAAACGGGACCTTGACGTACCTCGCGTCTCGGAGAGACGCGGCTACTCTATCTCGTCCACGACCCGAAAACGAGACCTTGATGTACCTCGAGGGGGGCGATGCCAGATCCGTCCACTAGAGGAACTCGCAGAGAGTTCCCCCATCGGGAATATCGGTTGCATTCGCGAAGCGTGCCGCGACTATGCGGCGGCTTTCGCACCAGCCGCATAAAAACCTTTGATCGCTTTGACGACCTGGTGTTGTTCCGATTCGGTCAAGGAGGGAAAGATCGGCAGGTTCAAAATCTCGCGACTTGCCCGTTCGGTTTCAACCATTGTCGACGGATCGACCCCTAAGTAATTAAAACACTCTTGTTGGTGCATCGGAACCGGATAATAGATTTCACTTCCGATCCCACGCTCGGACAGATAAGCCTTGAGGGCATCTCGGCGACCTTCGCCAATTCGAATCGAATACTGGTTCCAAACGTGGAACGCATTCTTGTCGACCGCTGGTACGACCACCTGATCGGCAGCCACCAAGTTTGCTTCCATCAGCAACCGGGTGTAACGATCGGCATTGGCTTGACGGTTGTGAACCGCGTCGGCAAGATGACGTAGCTTGACACGAAGTACCGCAGCTTGAAAGGTATCCAGACGACTGTTGATACCAACGACTTGATGGTAGTAGCGAGGTCGCATGCCGTGTCCTGCGAACAAGCGGAGCCGATCGGCCATGCCCGCGCTGGTGGTCGTCATCATGCCACCGTCGCCCATCCCGCCAAGGTTCTTGGTTGGATAAAAGCTAAAACAGCCAACGTCCCCCCAGCTTCCGGCGGGGCGAGAATGATAAGCTGCACCAATCGCTTGGGCGGCATCTTCAATCACAGGTATATCGTCATCGCCCGCAATTTGACAGATCCGATCGATCTGGGCACATTGACCGAACAGGTGAACGGGGATAATCGCGCGAGTGCGGTCTGTGATCAATCCGCGAATCGATTCGGGATCAACATTGAACGTATCAGGACAAATATCGGCAAAAATCGGTGTTGCACCGAGTCGAGTGATGCAGCTTACCGAAGCGAAAAAGGTAAAACTTGGCACGATTACCTCGTCGCCAGGCCCGATGCCGAGTGCCATCAGAGGCAGTAGCAGCGCGTCGCTGCCAGAAGCACATCCGATGGCGTTTTCGACTTGGCAATAGGCAGCAATTTCACTTTCAAGTGACGTCACGTCGGGACCGAAAAGGAATCGACCACTGTCGACAACTCCAGTTAACGCTTCGACAAATTCATCCCGAAGAGGACGGTTATCACGATTGACGTCCAACAAAGGGACGCCGGAGCTAGGATCGGCCATAAGAGCAACCTTCCATGGTTGAGCTTGTGAGGTAAGGAGAACACGGCGGGAACGGCGAAAGAACTCGTTTGCGGGAATTCGAAACGCATTTAGACGCCATGCTCAGATTTCCGAGCTCGGCTCACCAAGCTCGGTTTGACTAGCTCTCGGTTTATCAAATGAGCAAACCCGCTGTCAACGGCTATTGAGATAGCTCTTGATGAATACTTAAATAATGTCTATGAGGGGGGAAGCCAAGGGACAGAGGGGGGAGCCAAGGAACAGTTGAGCCAAGGAACGGGTGAGACAAGGGACATGAGACAAGGGACATGAGACAAGGGACATGAGACAAGGGACATGAGACAAGGGACATGAGACAAGGGACATGAGACAAGGGACAGACCATCATCTCGAGTGATACAGCAACATCCGGGACAAACGGTAACCGTTCATGGAATGAAGAAAGACGATTGAAGATAGCCCAGAGGGGGTGCCTACGTTCGTCGCTCGGCATCACTATTTCGGTTCGACGTACCAAAGAACTCGTCGGGATGAATCGTAGTGAGTGATGAAGCCCTTGCCCAATCGTTGCAACCCAAGCCAATGCATCCAAGATGGCATACAGTCCAGCCTGTGCGATTCGCCGTCACGAGTGAACAGAGTACAGTTCATGCCGATCAGGTGATCGCCAACCTTGATCAAATGGGGTCCGGGATACGAGTATTCCGGCATCGGCTGCCCGACGTAAGGGCTGACAAAATTCGGCGGACCAGGCCCCTTCGTTGCGCTGGCAAATCCAAAATCGGGCATGGCTGTGACTTTCAACGACTCTCCGTCGACCCAAGAAACACGCGGCTCAGCGCTGCTGTGAATCAAAATCCCGCCGTCACCCAACGATAGATCGCCCGGATAGTGGGTGACTTGTTCATATTGGTTGTTCCACGGTTCGCACCGCCAAACGCCAGTGCGATCTTTCGGTTCAGTGCGATCTTTCGGTTCAGTGCGATCATGGATCGATAGCCAAACAGCGTCTTGGTCAGTGAGCATTCGTCGAATTTGAAAATAGCCGCGTGAATCGAGTGGGTTGCCAGCGGCGACGGAAGAGGACGAAACATGTAGTTCGAACCGTTCTGTTTTCGGATCGTAGCTTCCCAACGCTGCTTCATAAACAATGAACAGTCTGTCTTTGCACCAAGCGATCTCCTTGATTTGATCGGATGCAGCGCCGTCAGCTTCCGTGAAATGTTTGACTGAGTTGGCCGTAACCATCGTCACCCCCGGTCGATTGCCGACCAAGAAAGCCGCACCATTTCCGATCACCATCTTTATCGGCTTGTGACGACGAAAACCGGGGACATCCTGGCCAAACGGTTCGGCTAGTCCGGTGTCAATGCCGACACGTTGAATTGACGCCATATTGTCAGCCGTCGACCAAACAAGATAAACATTTTTTTGATTCGAACTAGCAGAACCATCGATCGCAATTGCCGCTGGCAATCTGCCAAAGCGACCAAGTTGTATTGGCACGGTTCGATAGTTTTGCCATGGCGCCGACTCCTCGGCTAAACGAAACACTGGTAGCGGCTGGAATGGCGATTCTTCTCTTGGCACAAACTTAGTGAGTGACGCTAGCATCTGTGTTGTCGTGAACATGGTGTTTGATTCGTGTTCCAACTTTAGCAATCCTATCATCCGGCGTGCGATCGTCGTGGCTTGGTCGGTTGTCAATCGCGTTAGTAGGTCGCTGATGTTGGTTTGGAACACCAGTACTCGATTGGGGTTCTCAAGTGCTTCGGATTGGTCAAGCATTCGCTTGAAAAACGCAAAGAGTTCCTCGTCTGAAATTTTCGAAAGTGCGGCGATACGTAAAGGTAGGTCAACATGCTTGGTGTCGACCAGCGGAATTTCGTCCAGATACGCCACGAGTTCGCGAGCTGCGTTTTTCCCGTCGGAGCCGGGGTGAAACGTCCGTGTTCGCAGGATGGCTGCCTTTGCGAAGGTTTCATTCAGGCTGAGCAAATCATTTGCCCAGCTGTCGAAGTCTCTTGTTTGTAAATGACCGCTCTTTTTCATCGTATGATCATGCACACGGGCAATCGCGACCATCAAAACGCGGATCATTTCATTGAAATAGGGGTCGTGTAAATCCTGCGGCACACCTGCCGACTCTCGCAATTGAAACGCCTCATTTAGCAAATCGCGTACCTGCATTGCTCCGTCGGATGCGGAAGGCGTCCATTCTAGTTCGACATAGATTAACTGCAGCACGGCAAGTAGTCGCGCCCTAGGATTGTCGGCAGCATGCTGATATTCGGATCGTCGAATGCGTTTTACAAGATCGCTATTCTCAACCAGTATTCGCTTTTCCTCATCGGTGCTGGCTTTGTTTGGACTGCCGAAGTTCCAATAGATTGGTCGATATGTCGGCTCTCGAAATTCATGTTGATACTGTTGCAGGTACTGCAGTCGTCGTTCCGCCCAGTCTTGGTAGGCGATTAACGTCGGCAGAGTCCGTTTTGCGACTCGATGTTCACCAGCGAGCTTCATTCTACCGTTGACGGCTGTCTCGAACCGCTTTCGACTCGGTGCCAACGCCAATGCGGCATCGGCAAACGCAACCGCATCCTCGCCGCGAGTCCAGCGTACACGGTGATCAAAACGGAGAGCCTCCTGCTCGGGTGAAGCTGATTGGCGATTACCTTTGTCAACGTCTAGGTTCTCAATCGCCCAATCGACGATCGGTTTTCGAGCATCGACGGCTTCGCGAGTTGCGATGTCGATCTCGGTGCCCACCGATTCTCCGTGCCCAGGCGTTGAGATTCGACACGAAGCGACGATGCCATCGCCGTTTGTGTTGCGATGCACACTGATTTCCAGCAACTGTGTCGCTCCTCGCATTTGCAGCTCCATTCCACTGAGCTGGCTTTCGGCAGTGAGTCGTTGCAGGTCGCTTCGCTCGAGTACGACCACCTCCGGTACACGAAACAACTCCGCCGCAATCAATGCCGTAAGCGTTCGACAATACGGTTTCAAAAAATGCCCTGCCTCACCACTAATGATGGGTGTGATGCCAATGGCTCGTATCGATTCGGGAGGAATAGAAAGTTTCACGCTCGCTGACTGCAACTCGGTCATAATGGCCGGAATCTCTTCGTCGATACTGCGGCGAGGCAACAGGGCATCCCACAGACGAATTGACGTACGCGTGTCGATCAGCCTGACTCGCAGATCTTGCCGACTTGCGGTCGGGTCCGGTGGCGAATTGATGATCACCAGTGCGTCGGCTTGAATGAGTTTGCCGAATTGAGTCGCATGGTCACGATCAACAGTTCCACTGGCAACAAGTCCGCTGGCGTTCAAAGCTAGCTCGTCCAATACCTTGCGGATTTGATCACGCTCGACCAGTTGCACGCGGTCGGTCGTCGACAGGGGAACGGTCAAGAGGTCGGCGACCGATTGTGATTCATCATCCGCAGCAATTATCGCCCACCGATACGTTTGCGTTTCATTGTCCTGTGCATGCAGCGTTGGCAAGCGACCGCACAACAATGCACCAATGAAGATCAAATAGATAAACGGAAGACGGTTCATGATCGTTGTGTTTCTAAAGTATCCGCGTCGGAGTTTTAGTTATTTCCGTCTATTTTGCTTAGGAACATCCTTTTTGTCGCTGGCAAGTTTTGGCAGCAGACGTGACGCGATACTCGCGGCGGCGTCTTGAAGTGCCGCTTTGCCCGCGATCTGCTCGGTCAGGTCAATCGCAATCGCAACGTCACGATCAATTGCGATGACGGCACCCGTTTCTCGATCAAGAGCCTTCACCTCTAATCGCGACTTCACTGATTTTAGGTTCCCGTTGCTCGCCGCAAATTCGCTCACTCCCTCACCAACAATCAGCACGTCTGCATCCGCCTTGCTGCCTCGATCCGAATCGATCACGTCGAAGCCAAGTTCTCGACAGAACCATGCGATCTCGGTTTCCGCAGCCGGATCGATCGTCGATTGCCCGACATGCCGCTCATCGATACGGATAAAGACCGAAGGCAACTTTGCACCACCCATCGCTTTCTTAAGAGCAGCGACTCGATCCTCACGCGAAACGGTCTGGGCAACCAAGTCGCTCGCTCGGTCGACAATCGTCTTACCTACTTCGGCGCCGAGTTGTTCAGCGAGCCTATCCAAGTCGTCGCCAACGTTTCCTTTTACCGATGCGCCCAATACACGGCTGGTTTCTGTTCCGATCACTTTGGCGACCAGGTAAAGTTTTCCGTTCACTTCCAGTACCGAGCCAGTCACTAGAATTTTCGCCCCCGTCAATTGTCCAACCTTGTTCGCGGATGCCGGATTGACAACGCCGGAAACACTCAATTCTTGTTCTTGGAGAATTTTCGCCAAATCCTCGCGTTCAACGAGATACAGTTCGGGGTTGACGACCAAGTTCGCAAATAGCAAATCCGTCACCTGCTTCCCCACCTCGCTAACCTCGCGACCTCGTTCCTGAAACGGAAACACAGCAACGGGGTAAATAGGCGTCGCAGCCTTTTTTGCCGGTTTGTCCTGCGCAGTGGCTGGCAATAAACAAACGAGCGAGAAGAGACCCAGCAGACCTCTAGTCCATATTGACTTCACAATCGATTTCCGGGAGATCATTTTTCCGTTTCCTGTTCTTCGGGTTTTTGAGAGTTGTCCAATTGCTCGAGCAGTCGTGCGAGCATGTATCGTGGCGTCGGAGATACATTCCAAACTTCAGCCAGCTGCAGCCCGCATAGAATCAGCTGTCCATCGGTGTCACGGAATGTGGCTTCCAGCCACGTCCAACCATCGGGCGGTTCTACAAACTTGATCACGATCCGGCCACCCTCGTCGGCAAGTTGCAAACCAACCCCTTGATGATCCTCTGCGGTCCATGCAAACGTATCGAGCCGCTTGTCTAACTGCCACAATCTGTCAGACCCCATTAACAATAAATGGTCCGGTCTTTTTTTTTCAGAATCGTCGCCGATACCCGGAATTCCAAAGTGGCCATTGGCTGGGCTAAACCACAGAATTCGTTGGCCATCGGCACAGAGCGAAAAGAGTGTTTCCGCCAATCCCGAGTTACTTTGCACCTCGATGCCTTCGCCGATGATCACGATCCCATTTTCGATCGTGGCCAAAGCAGCTATCGAACGGATCTCTTGGAACGGGATTTCTGCTTCATCGAGAACCTTGGCTGTATCGCCAACGGGATCATAAAGCCTCAGGTCAAGTTGGTTGAGCCATGCGTTGCGATCCGCGAATGCATCGCGAGGAAAAGCCCATAGACCGCGTTGAAAGATCGTGACCGCATCGCCGTTGCCAGCTTGAGCGAGACGGAGTGACAGCGTTGACTCTTGGATGACATGCGTTTTAACGTGCGGCATCTGGAAGTTCAGCGTCACGCTTTTCCGTTGCTCTGGCTTCAGATCAATTTGAATGTCGCCGCGACCAAACGTGCGATGCAGAACCGTTAGCTGCCACTGAATAACGCCCTCAATCGGTTGTTCCGTTCCGAAATCAATTTGGTACGAGACATTCTCGTCCGAAAAGAAACTGGTTTGGTCCGAATTCGGATTCGCCACGAGCGACTCTTCGGTCCATCCAATATTGCACCAAAAGGCCGAGAGCGACAACAGAGCAACGCAGATTGGTTGGTGGATCGAACGCAACAAATCTCTCACGTTTGGGGCTCCTTTAACAATGAAACCGCATGAAACAATCGGTATTCCACACCATCGATGCTTAAGGATGCTCCGGGCGTTGTGTCGTTGGGCGAAAGCAATAAGCTGTCGCTCAACTGTGCGGAAATTCCGTTGTCCCACTTCAAATCCACGTCGCAAGCGACGAGTCCGTCCGGCAACAAGTGTGCCCATGCCGTAAACGACGCCGTCGGTTGCTGCGGATCGTCTGTCAAAAATCGCACCACCTGATCGGATCGTGAGATCACGTCCGCAGCCCAAACTCGTTCCCACGGATTCGTCGCGGAGGTTCGTTTCGCCAACACCATGCGCATCGCAACCGTCGTCTCCGCCGCCACATCGCTGGCGAGCGGCCTGTCGTCACCCCCGAGCACGACATCGGATTCTGTTTCAGCAAACCAAACACGTTTTCCGTCGAACAGGCGGTCCAGCTCACAAAGCAGAATCCACTTCTGCTCGCGTTGTTCGTCAGAGAACCGCTCGATCGGTTCGGCGATTGAGTCCGTCTCGGGGGCAGCCGCTATTTTTGTGCGGTTAGATCCCACATTGGAATCGATATCACGGCCGATCCAAACGGCTGCCGAAATCAACGCAACCAATGCAGCAGCGGTCGCCAAAAGCAACGGTGCCGCAGAACGCCAGCGAGACGGCTCTGCAGCAGGCAGGACGATGGCATGCGCCGGATCATTTTTTAAGGCGTCCTCGATTCGCTGCCTTACAGCTTCCAAATGCTCCGCCGATGGCTGTTGCAATTCCGCCCATTGGTTAAGAAGCACGTCGACATCATCAACTTGGTTCTCGTTCATTTTTTGTCACCGCTGGGCAGATACTCTTTAAGATCGTTTCGCAAATGCTTTCTCGCTTCATGAATTCGGCTGTGCATGGCTGAGGCGGAACACTGCTCGATTTCGGCCGCTTCATTGGGCGTTAAACCGTCGATGGCCGTCAACACCATCGCGGCTCTTAGTTTGGGTGTCAGTTGGTTAAGCGACTTTTGAATCTCGTAATCGAGTTCTTTCCCGATGATCACATTGACAGGCGAACGAATTGTCGATCGGTCCGCCGGGTCGCTCAGCAGCGGTTCAACCGATCGTCGCTGGCGTCTCTGCAAAAACGTGTAAGTCGTGTTCAGTGCAATTCGAGTCGTCCAAGTCGCAAGGCTTGCTTGGCCCTTGAATCCGCCAAGGCTACGAATCGCCTTGAGCATGATCTCTTGCGTCAAATCGTCGGCTTCCTGGTGGTGCAAAACCATCGAAAAGACGATTCTTCGCACTCGAGGCAAACATCGGCGCACCAGTTCATCGGCGCACGGATCGTGCGCCGAATTTGCCTGTTCGAGTGCGGGTGGTTCGTCTGTCGAGGTCAAACTTGGAAACCTGGCAGGGTGAAAGCGGATCAGGAGCTATTAGCTATTAGGAAAACTCTCGTATTTGTTACCTTAGACTCTGCCGGCGGGGATTGCTTGGATAAAAAACGAGCGAAATTTGACACTTCTCGCTAATCGCCACCAAGGTTAGCCAGCTGGTGCCGACGTCTGGCGTGGCTGGCAATTCCTTTCGCGTCAATTCTGGTTTTGGTCAAAACAGTGCAATAATGAAGATTTTGTCAAGTTGGCTCTGTAGTTCAATGTGCTGAGGAGCCCCCTGCCGCATTGATCGAAGAAGGCTGTTCGAGACGGACGCGAAATAACGTTAACTGAAAGAATTGGCTTTTCTCGATGCGTCCCTCA
Source organism: Novipirellula aureliae (assembly GCF_007860185.1). Taxonomy (NCBI): domain Bacteria; kingdom Pseudomonadati; phylum Planctomycetota; class Planctomycetia; order Pirellulales; family Pirellulaceae; genus Novipirellula; species Novipirellula aureliae. The sequence continues at coordinate 1,058,698 of NZ_SJPY01000001.1, read as the reverse complement.
CGAACAACTTTCCTCTATCAAGTAAGTCAGATACGGAAGTTGTTTTTTTAACGCCCTAAGCTTGCATATGTCGTATGAAGAGCCGCGTCGACGGCGGGGCAAGGAATCGATACAGAAGAAGTTGTGATTGTTCACAGGTTTCAAAACATCAACTGCTGACGGGTCCTTTTACGCGGGAATTTCACTACCAGCATTAACAGTCATCGCCAAACACCTGAACTATTAGTTTAGTTATACAAAAGGGGAGGGCAAAATGAAATCGGCAGATGTGAATCCTAGTGAGCGAGAACTCGACGTCCTGAAGGTGCTTTGGGAACTTGGCGAATCGAAAGTGCGAGATGTCCATGAGGCATTGAATGCTCAACAAAAAACGGCGTTTACCACCGTGCAAACCCTGCTGCGGATCATGGCCGAAAAGGGATTGGTGAAGCACCGAGCGGTGGGGCGAGTGCTGTACTATTCTCCCAAACACACGATCGAGCAAGTTAGCTCGCGGTTTTTGAATCGCGTCTTCGATGGCTCGCTCGATAAACTCGTTCTCAATATGCTGCAAGCCGAGGACGTTTCCACCGACGAGATGCGTGAACTCGAAAGATTGATCGCGAAAGCCCGATCTGCAAAGAAGAAGGCAAAGGATTAGTTCGATGATTTCTTCACAACCATTGGTGATTGGATGGATCGAGTGCGCCACCGCGGGAACAATCCTGCTGATCGCGACCAAAACGATCCTCGGACGGCTGGGGCAACCGGTTGACCGCGTTAATTTTATCGTGATGAGTCTTGTTGTCAGCACCTTCGTGCCGTTGCTGGTCTGTTTTGCGTCGCTGCCAGGCTGGCATCTGGGACTTTTTTCGACTGACCAAGAACTCCTCGCTGCCACTAAAGTAGCGAGCACGACTGACGTGGCCATTCCGCCGCAGGTCTCTGTGCCACGCACCACCGCGAGGCGTCCCACCGAGCAACTTGAGGAGACCATTTCACCGCAACCGTTAAGTGAAGTGAACGAGATTGCGAGAATCGCGGCTCCGCCGGATAGTTTGACTTCAAACCGACTCGATGTCTGGTTGATTACCGCTACGATTTTGTTGATGAGCCACGGTCTCGCAATAAGTTACTTCATCTTTGAATGGATCGTTGGAGCGATTCGTTTGCGAAAGCTATGTCGGAATGCACCGTCGCCGGGCTCATCGGTGTTGGATATTTGGACTCAAATTTCGGGTGATCTAGGTGACTCCGTGCGCCTACATGTGACTCCGCAGATTACGGCCCCGATGGTTTTCGGTTGGAGGCAGTATTTACTTTGGTATCAGCCGCTGTTCTGGATACTCCGCCGCGAACTGCGAATTTGCCAGGACTTGGTTGCCGATGATCGAGCCGCTGGAGTTACCGGCGATCCTCTTGATCGCATTGAGTATTCAGAGCTTCTTTTGTCTATTGCCAAAAACACGAGCAGCCCAAATATCGCGGGTGCCATCGGTTTTTATGATCGCCCCAGCCAACTTTCACGGAGAATCAAGATGTTGCTCAATTCAGAACAATCCCTGCGTGAACGATCGCCACGCGTATTCTTATTGCTGTCCGGGCTCTTTATGCTAATCGCTTCGTTGTTGGTTGGTACTGTTCGACTAAGTACTGCTCGAGCCGATGAAGGAGTGTTCAACAAACCGGCGGCGATCCAAAATGACGATGCGACTCGATCAGCAGCATTGACGAGCAAGCCGCTGATGAAAGGGAAGTGAAAACCGTTCGCGGGCGTTGTTGTCGATCCCGATGGCAATCCGGTCGAAGGTGCTTCGGTGACCGCTCAACTTCGTAGTGGTCAGCATCTCGCTCGCATGACACGATCGGGACCGCCACCGTGGACGAAGTCCGATCATCAAGGTCGATTCAGTTTGAAAGAACTTCCTGATGAACCGCTCTCGATCATGGCCTATTTCGCGAACCCCAAAGGCGGCCCCATTCGCTTTCCTGCGAAACTTGACGTCGACCTCCATCAGCAGGATATTCGTATCGTGCTGGATCCATCACTACAAGAAGATGAGGAGTAACAACATGTCCGCTTTGATGATAATTATGCTAGCTGTCGCTGCCGTTGCCCCTAGAAACGCAGCGCTCACAGGGAAAGTTCAGGATGAGAATGGAAGTCCCATTGCGGGCGCCATCGTCGACATCTACACGGCGCGGCCCCGAGTGGGAGCCGCCCTCACCTGTCCTTCATGCTACCGTGACTGCGCGAAGTCGACGACGACGGACTCCGAGGGACGGTTTTCATTTAACGAACTCGATTCGGGTCTGCTGTTTCGTGTGCTGGTGATGGCTCCAGGACGACGGCCACAATTGACAAGATTGACTGATCCTCAAACGACGCAGCTCGATGTCAAGCTCGAACCAATCCCCACAAACCTCCCGATCGACCGGATACTCAACGGACGCGTACTAGACGACCAGGGCGAACCGCTGGCCGGTGCAGTTGTCTCTCCTTCTGGAGCGAAGACCAGCGAAAAACGCTGGTGGGGAAGTTTGCCGGGAGTCGATGAAGCTTCCGTGACGGATGCAGAGGGTCGTTTCGTTATCACCAGCCAGGATGCTAAGCTTGGGCTTGATTTGGAAGTTACGTCGCCAGGCTTTGCTGACTTTCCTTCGCAACTTTTTGATCTCGATGGTCGCGAACCGATCCGTTGGGATCGTGCAACGATATCGAAATGTTGAATCCTTCGTTGGCGAGAGCGTGGTTGTGACGGACCACACAGGCAGTTTCCAGTTCAATGACTTGCAACCGAATCAGAAGTACGTGCTCTACACACTATGCGAACCAAACCAAGAGGCGCGCAGCGAGGATTTGTTAATCCAAAATCCACCTGTACTCAAGACTCTATCGCTGGAAACAACCGACTCCGGCGGATTGACAGAATTGGGTGAATTGACGCTGGTTGCCGGTCTATCGCTGACCGGTCGAGTGACGTTCCCTGCGGACGCACAACGACCTAGTGAAGTAAAAGTGCGGCTGAGCCGCGATCCGGCTTGGGACTGGTGCGAGACGCGTGTTCTGAACCGTGGTGAATTCAGCTTTACCGGCTTGCCGTCGGAGGTTTACCGTGTCAGCGTGAATGCCCCCGGTTTCGATATTGATGCTTCACAATTTCGTTATCAACTGACTGGCGCATCACAGTTTGGCATGCGACTTCGCAGCGACCGTCAAATGCCACTTGTTATCCCGATGCGGTCAAAATAGCAGTCCCTCGGTTTGGATGACTCAACTGGCCCAACAGCTTTACATTCATGGGTGCCGAGTATTGCTACGACAGGGTATTCGTTCTAGCATCAGTTATCACGCCAGATTTAACGTCCTGCGGATGCGTTCTGAGCAGTTTGCCAATCCTATTTTGGTGGATGCTTAGAAAAACATTCGATTTTGAGACATTACACAAATAGTGAATATAAATAGCAGTTTAATGATGAAAAAGATTTGTTGCCTGTTGTGTTTGGTTCTGCCGGGAATGGTCTTATCCGCATCGGAGCTCACATTCGATACTTCCGGACGACCCTCGAAACTGGTGCTGGGCGGTAAGAATGTGCTTCGGTCCGGTTCTTCCGCCGGGTTTAACCTCAGCTATACCGATGGCGAGGACGTGACGAAGACCATTCTCAGTAAGATTGCAACCTCGGGCAATACAATCAAGGTATCCCATCCGGACGGGAAGCCGAGTTTTATCTTTCAAATCGACACCTATCCCAATCATCTGGCGATACATTTACTGGACGCTGAGGGCATCGGAACGGGCCGAAATTATAGTTTGAGTTTGACGCTCAATTCTACAGACGTCGCAGCTTATACGCTTAATGATTTAATGACGGCCAATACAGATAATCGAAGAAGAAAAAATACCGTACTGAATTGGCCCTATCTCTGGGGGTGGCCGCGCCCTAACGGGACGCGTGGCAGTGTGGTGCTCTTCGATGGCAGGCTGAGCGGGACCGAGCGAGATGCGGTTTTGGCTGAGATCTGGTCGGCCCAGGGGACGGCCGGCCACATGGTGCGCCCGGCTGGTCAGGAGACGTGGTCCGAAGCCGATGTGATGGCCTGGGTGGAGCATTGGGTGGAGAAGTTTGAAACGATGGTTGTGGTGGGGATTTCACCAAAAAATGAGAAGGAGCTCTACGAGATGACGGAAAAATTAGTCATCCCCTGTGGAGCCAATCGGGTTTATATGTTTTCCACCGACTGGCGAGGCGAGTACACCCTTAGAAAACTCTCCAACGAAAGTGTTGCAGCGGACGCCTTTCCAAATGGAAAAAAAGACCTGCTTAAATACTCCAACTACCTGGCCGAGCATGGCGCCCATTTGCAGCTCAAGAGTCTTGTTCCTCAGTTGGGGCACGATGACGAACGCTACTTTTCGGATACCTACTGTGAGACTCGGTTGCTGAGTTGGGGGACTGGTACGCTGGTGGAAGAGATCGATACGACTGACACCACCCTTCTCTTCAAACCCGGTCCAGATTACGTATGGAAAAGAGATTCTGGATTTCTCCGTATCGGGAACGAGCTCATCAAAGCGAATAAGATAACGATCGACGCCGATCGCGGTGTGTGGATCTTTTCCGATTGTGAACGCGGGCAATTCGCAACCACGCCCAAATCTCACCGTGCCGGAGCTGAGATAGCGGGTGTGGTCCACTCCTATGGTTTCGTTCATTTTGCGGACGACTTTGGTCAACCCAACAGTTTGGCCGAAGCGGTTTTAAATGCCTACGGTGATTTTCTGAACGAGGTGAACGTAGGGCATTTGCACTTCGACGGCACTGGTCAAAAGGTCGAAGCGCCGTGGTATCTCCGCGATTACACCGACTACGTGTACAGCCGGGTGGACCAGCCGGTGACGGGCAGCAGAGTGGGAGGAGGCATCCCAGCCAATTTTGAAAAGATGTTCAGTATCGCCGAACGCGCGAAGATGGCCACGGGGTATTGGGGGATTCGGATTGGTCCCCGCCTGCACGGGATGGGGAGCGGCTCCGCGAAGGAGCAACGGAATTTCTCACCCAATATGCTGGATATTCACTTTGATGTGGCGGACAGGATTGTGCTCGGCGGTCGCCGACCCAACTTTACGGGGGGCCGGAGCGGCGGCATCCTGACCATGAACATTCTCGAGAAGTACGGTTTGATCGATGAGGCGCTTGAGCTCTTCAAATACTGGATCGAGCTTGCGCCGGTGTATGATGATGCCGACGTCGCCTACATTCAAACCAAGATGAAGAGACGGCCCGGCAGCAATCATTACCATGGCGAGGATGTTGTGGTGCTCAGCAAGGACCCTAGGGACGGCTATATCTATACGCCCCACCGCGTCATGGGCCGGACTTCGGGGGAAGATCCTCTCATTCATATCGACCAGGAATGGGGAGCGATACCGCGTTACCAGCAGATTAAGGCCGGGACGACAATGGAGTTGTTGAATCCCTATGACGCGCAGCAACCGCAGGTAGTGATCCGCGTCGAGGAAACCTCCTCGACTCTGGCAAATCCGCAAATAACGATCAACAAGAAAGGGATGCTGTCCGTTGAGGGGGAGATCCAACCCGGCGAATACATGACGTTTGAAGGGGGCGATGCCGTTCAGGTTTATGATAACAACTGGAACAGGCTGCGCACCCTACCGGCACACACGATGTCGTTCACCGTCAACAAGGGCGCGAACACGGTGACCACAGACTCAAGCAAGGGTTCGAAAAAACCAGATATCAAGGTGCAATTCATCACACTCGGGCCGGTTTACGTTCTCGAGTCCAACAAGCATCTCTCGGCAAAAGCTGAGTGAGCAGACCCGTTGCCTACGAGGTCGAGGCGATGAAGCTAAGGGGATATCAAGTCGGTAAGAGCTCTGCTACTTCGCTGTGAGTGTCACACTGGATTTCGAATAGCCGATGGTGAAGCGAGAACCATCGCTGGCCACAACTTCGCTATCTGGATTTGAGAATTCGCCCGTTACTTGATTGGCGATGAGCACCGTATAAGACGCTCCGGTCTTCGGCTTGAACCCTCTGGCATTGACGACTGCAAGTACTCCGGCGAGTTTCGCTTCGTCGGCGACTTTGAATGCGGGCATCTTGCCAGTGATCGTGAGGCTTAGCTCGGCGCTGGGGAACTGATAGTAGTCGCTGTTCAAGCGGAGAGCGAAATCCTCGCCGCCGTCAACAGCGACGGATCCGTTGTTGTAGACGATGGCGTTGATCGTACCATGGCCACTAAGTGTGGCGCCGGGCTGAATGTCGATCCAGCGGAGCGACGAAACGGTTCCGTTGTCTACCGTTAGGCTCGCGCCACCAGCCAAGCGGATTTCATTTCGACCGATGAGGTTCACACTTGGGCCCAGATCGAGCGTCTGATTGGCATCTCGGCTGGCGTTGCCTCGAATTTCAAGACCAAGGAATTCCAGGTCGGTGTCAGCCTGAGCGGTTCTTGATTCGAGACTCGTGTTTTCGATGGATGCGACCCATGACAGTCGCGGAGCACCGTCGTCGTTCATGTACGTGATCCCAGCATTGGTGTACTTGTAATCGGACCAATGATCAGGGTCAGACGTATCGGCACCATCCACTCCGGTCCAGCGATGGTAGGTGTTGGCAAAGCCTTTTGGCTCGGCAACTCGTTCTCCAAGCAGCAACGATTCGAGCTCGCTGACGAGTTGCGGATGGTCGGTGGCGATATCGTTCGCTTCTGTATGATCTGATTCGAGGTCGTAGAGTGTGTATGGGGATTTCTTCGAGCGAACGAGCTTGTACTTTCCGCGGATGATCGATTCGCCATTACTCGCCTCGTGAATAATGAAGTCGCGAGGCCGCTGGTAGCCACTACCAACAAGCGTGGGAGCGATCGACACGCCGTCGATTCCGAGCGGGGCGGCAGTGCCGGCAAGTTCGCAGAAAGTGGGCAACAAGTCTGTTATGTCAACGACCCTGTCGCAGTCGGTGCCTGCCTTCAGCGATGAATCCGCCGTGATTCTAGCTGGCCATCGCATTACAAGCGGGATGCGAATTCCGCCTTCTTGAATCTTGCCTTTGGTGCCACGCAGTCCGCCGTTTGCGTCGAGTTCGACATTATTCTTTCCGCCGGGACCACCGTTGTCGGACTGAAAGATGACAAGTGTGTTGTCGGCGATGGAGTCAGACTTGTCGCCGTCGTTGTTTGGGTCTTCGAGCGCGGCAAGAATATTGCCAAAGTGAGCGTCGATGCGTGTCACCATCGCAGCCCACTGACGCGTTTGATCGGAGAGTGATGCGAAGAGCGGGTCTGCCGCGTACACTTTGTCCCAGTCCGGGAGTTCCGAGATTTCTCCGAAAGGCGCATGAGGTATCTGTACCGCGAGTAAGCCAAAGAAAGGCTGATTGGTCAGATTGTAGTTTTGCCCCTGGTTGCGAACAAAATCGAGAGCAGCAAAGGCGTAGGCATCATCGCAGTACGCTGTTTTGGGATAGTCGGCGTGGTTTTGCAAAGCCGGCTGGTTGGGATAAGCCGTGTTGTTTTGATAGGGAGCCATCGAGTTCGGCGTGAGCTGCAATCCGCCTACAGCTCGGGGCCCTGCTGGAGCACTCCAAAGTGTCGGCTGAAAGAACGTATGAGCGCGGACATGGTGGAGTTCGGCGAGGACGTGCTGGTAACCGTGCGAGGTTGGAAGAGTCTGGACATTTTGAATCACTGGATTGACACGGTCGCTGGAACCACCGTAGCCCCACTTGCCCCAATAGCCCGTAACGTAACCGGCAGTCGAGAGTGCGTCGCCAATCAGGACGTCGTCAGCACGCATGGCTTTCCTGGCGTTATTGGGATCATTGTCATCCGCGAATGTATGCCCCTGGTGAAAGCCCGATTGTTGCGACGAGCGGGAGGGCGAGCAGACGTGACAGGCGTAGCCGCGAGTGAAATTGACACCCTGCTTCGCGAGTCGATCCAGGTTAGGCGTTCGCACATAAGGTAAGTTTTTGGCCTTGCGCACCGCTTGACCATTTGGGCCGATTGAGCCCCAACCCATATCATCAACGTAGAAATAGAGGATATTCGGACGCGCGGGTTTAGCGGCGACAAGTTTTGTGACCGGCATCGTCGCGAGAGCCAGGACGAGAAAGAGCAAGTGTGTTTTCATGGTGACTGAATTCGCTTTACGATGGGACTAATTCTTGAGGCGTGCTTTCTGGTCCGCTTTCCGACGAGCCTCTGCGCCATCTTTCGGATTCGCCTTTTCAGGCAGCAGTGCATCGGCTGAGTCAAACCAGGCCAATAGATCGTCGATCCGTTCGTCTCGCTTGACGGTGTTTGTTTCAGCCAAATGGTTTCGTTCAATGAAGTCGCATGCTTTGCGAGTAAGCGTGAACACACCCTTGGGATCTTCCTGCGGCCCTTTCTTATTGCCTTTCGCGCCTTCTTGAAGTTCACCGTTGCCAAACGAATCGTAGGTCTCGTCAAAGCCCTGATGACTCGGGAACGAACGGTCCTTGCCGGCCAGATGCCATTTGCCAAAATGCCCCGTCGCATATCCTGCCTCTTCCAGCGATTCGGCATCACTTGCCGATGGAAACGCGACACACGGTAACACACAGAGTGTCGCAACTCGTATCTAACATGTACTCATGACGACCTGATCTTCCGTTGATTTTGTTCGTGGCTTTCGTTGATCTCAGCATACTTTGTGTCCATCATCTCGTCTATCTCGTCTATCTCGTCAATTTTGTGCGGGTCGTCGTGAAGGTCGTGGACCTCGAACGCTGGCTTGCTGGATGCCGATCAGGTAATCCGATGGCGGGATGGTTCTTTTCTGTTAAGCTAGTGAACGTTCCGGCCCTAACTTTCCCATTTGTAATCAATTGATATGCAGGTCCAAAAAGCAGTCATTACCGCGGCGGCCCCCAGTCAAAATACACTGCCGTTACAACAACTCGTCGATCGCGGTGGCGAAGTAAGAACGGCGTTGCAATTGATCGTCGCGGAGACGCTCGCAGCCGGAGTCGAAGAGATTTGTGTGGTCATTCGACCGGGTGACCAAGAAGCTTATGAGCAAGCAGCGGGCACCCACCTGGGCAGCATCCTGTTTGTCGAACAACCCGAGCCCAAAGGTTACGCCGATGCGATTTACCGGGCGAAGGGCTTCGTCGGCGACGATCCGTTCTTGCATCTCGTTGGCGATCACTTGTACCTCAGTTCGACCGAGGTGCCCTGCGCGAAGCAATTGATTCAAATTGCGGCCGAATTTGAGTGTTCGGTATCCGCCGTGCAATCAACCCGCGAGAATAAATTGCCCTACTTTGGGATTGTCAGCGGTCCGCTGGTTCCTCGCCGCAGCGACATTTACGAAGTCGAACGGGTCGTCGAAAAGCCGACCCCCACTTTCGCCGAACAAGAATTAGTAACGCCGGGACTCCGGGCGGGACATTATCTAGGTTTCTTTGGGATGCACGTGTTGACCAGTGAAGTGATGGCGGCGATCGAATCATTGATTTCGGTGCCGTCTACCGAACAGGCGACACTGTCCGATGCGATGGAGATTTTGTCATCACGCCAGCGATACTTGGCCTATCAAGTTCATGGATCGCGGTACAACTTGGGCTTGACTTACGGGCTACTAAATGCCCAGTTGGCGATCGGATTGTCAGGCAAGGATCGCGATCAAATTCTAACGGAACTTGTGGAACTGCTCGCGAGCCGGACCGAAGGAGTACCCACCGAGTGAACCGACTTATCGAGATCATCACGTCAGACGACTCCCTACGCGACCAGTCACTTGAATCGGTATGCAAAAACGCGACCCTGGCGGAATTACTAAACGATGCAGCGGAGCTTGATACCTTTCGGCGTGAACAGAGTAATCTGTATTGGCGAGTTCGCGCACTTTTCTTTTTATCGGCAATCTATCGATATCACGTACCTGACCAATTGCCCGTACGCCCATCGGGGCAAATTCCGTTTGAGGGTTACGAACATCTGCTATCTCGCCGTTTCAAAGAAGCGATCGATTTTTTCTTAGCAGCCCAGCAATCGGGTGGACCAAGTGATGGCTTAGCGAGTGCTTTGTCGCACGCTTATCACCAACTTGGTTTTCAAACCTTGGCGGATCAAGTGCGGCGAAGCGTGCGAACGGTACGCGGAAATCAATGGATGTTTCGCGTGGGTCATCCCGATGACCATCCACTGAGAATCCGGCCCGAATTAACCGCCGTCGATCTGTCGAGTCAGACCACGCCGTTATTGAAAGAAACAACCGCCGTGCGAATGGATTTTTCGCATAGTGCATGGAGCGATATATTCTTCCTGGGAATGGATTTTCCTGAAGGGGCACGGGTTTTGAATGTCTCGGTCGATCTCGGTGTTCGCGGTCGCGACCACGAAACCAAACCGCCGATTGAAACCTATTTGCGTGTGATCGATGAACCGGTGATTCGGCTGGTCAGTGTGGACCTCGGTGCGACGACGACGCTGCACTCGATCTCAGACACGTTTGACTTTGCTCGCGACTACTTGGGCCTACTCAAAGCGGCATTGATTGCCTCGGGTATCGTTCCGCCTGGGCTCGAAGGGTGTCGCGAATCGATTTCCGATCTGCTTGGCGTGATGCTCGGGCCCGGTCGCGGCTTGGAATTGGTTAGCAAGATCAACGACATTCCCAAAGGTTCACGGCTAGCGGTTTCAACCAATTTACTCGGTTCGCTGATTTCAATCTTGATGCGAGCGACCGGACAAGTTGGTGCGCTCGTCGGAGCGCTCGACGAGAACGATCGACGAATGGTCGCAGCACGGGCCATCTTGGGTGAGTGGATTGGTGGTAGCGGTGGTGGGTGGCAAGATTCCGGCGGTGTGTGGCCTGGTATCAAATTGATTTGCGGGACCACGGCTGAAGATGGCGACCCCGAGTTCGGTATTAGCCGCGGGCGACTGATGCCGGTCCACCAAGTTCTCGATCACGAGACGATCAGCGATCAAACACGAGAGAAAATCCAACAAAGTCTCGTCTTGGTTCACGGCGGAATGGCACAAAATGTCGGCCCGATTTTGGAAATGGTCACGGAGCATTACCTCTTAAGAAGCGAAAAGGAATGGCAAGGCCGAAAAGAAGCGATGCTGATTCTTGACGAAGTGGTCGACGCGCTCCAAGCCGGCGACCTCAAGCGAGTCGGTGATGTGACGACGCGCAACTTCGAGGGGCCACTGCAAACGATCATTCCGTGGGCGACCAATCGCTTTACCGATCTCTTGATCGAGCAATGCCGCGACCGCTACGGCGATAAGTTCTGGGGCTTTTGGATGCTCGGCGGCATGGCCGGCGGCGGAATGGGATTCATTTTTGACCCCGAAGTGAAGCCTGAAGCACAGGCGTGGCTCGGCGAAGCAATGGTCGAAACCAAAAAGACGCTGTCAACATCGCTTCCCTTTGCGATGGACCCGGTTGTCTATGATTTTTCGATCAACGACCGAGGAACCTTTGCGGAGCTGATGACGGGCGAATCGGCGATGTTGCCGGATCGGTATTATGCATTGGTTTTGCCAGAACTGCTACGTACACCGCTGCGTGAGTTGTCGCGGAGGACGCGAAGTGAACTTGAACGCATTAGCGAGCGATGCCGCGATGCCGATTCAGGCCGCCAGACAGCTAGTTTGCTGCTCGCTAGCGTGCTGCCATCGGTATCGAGCGATGCCCACCAAGAATCGTCGTTGCAAATGGTTCTATCAGAGATTGGTTTTGATCGTGTCCAACACGAACAAATTCGATCCGATTTGCTGAGTGGACGAATCGGTTTGGCTCAAAATCGTTTGCCAGTCAATACGATGATCGAGGACGTTCGCCCCAAACAAGTGGTTGATTTGCGCGACGGCGTCGAGCAAAAGTATATTGACTTAGGTCGAAAAGCGATTCAAAACGGCTCGGTGGCCGTGGTAACCTTGGCTGCTGGCGTCGGTAGTCGATGGACCGAGGGTGCAGGCGTTTGCAAGGCCCTTCACCCCTTTTGCCGGTTTGCTGGGCGACACCGTAGTTTCCTCGAAGTTCACTTGGCAAAGAATCGAGCGATCACACGAAAATACGGTGGTCACATCCCACACGTGTTTACCACCAGCCATTTGACGGACCAACCGATCAGGCAGTACTTGGACCGACACGACTCATTTGGCTTTGGGGACGAACTTGTGGTGTCGACAGGACGAAGTGTCGGTTTGCGAATGGTTCCCACCGTTCGCGATTTGCGATTTTTATGGGAGGAAACGTCACAGCAGATCCTTGACGAACAACAGCAAAAGGTTCGCGAGAGCGCTCGTTCGGCGCTGATCGATTGGGCCAAGTCCGTTGGCGAGGCGAGTGACTATACGGACAACGTGCCAAGCCAGTGTATCCATCCGGTCGGCCATTGGTATGAAGTTCCCAATTTACTCCGTAGCGGTGTCTTGAACCAATTGCTACAAGCCAACAAGGATCTTCGTTACCTGTTGCTTCATAACATCGATACACTTGGTGCGAACATCGACCCAGGTTTCTTAGGTCGGTTTATCGATGCAAGAAAAACGCTGACCTTTGAAGTCATTACACGACGGTTGGAAGACCGTGGCGGTGGACTTGCGGTGGTCAACGGTCGCCCCCGTTTGGTCGAAGGATTAGCGATGCCGAATGAACAAATCGAGTTCGATCTTCCATTCTATAACTCGATGAATACATGGATCGATGTCGATGGATTGCTTCAAGCGTTCGGGTTGGTGCGAAAGGATTTGTCAAATCAAACACGAGTCGACCAAGCGGTTCGAAAAATGGCTCTCCGGCTACCGACTTACATCACGTTGAAAGACGTAAAAAAACGCTGGGGCAACGCCCAGGAAGATGTTTTCCCGGTGGCTCAGTTTGAAAAGCTTTGGGGTGACATGACCGCACTGCCCGAAATCAGCAACGCGTTCTTTGCGGTCCCGCTAAGACGCGGTCAACAACTGAAGGCTCAAGCCCAACTTGATCCATGGCGGCGAGACGGCAGCGCCGCTTACATCGATTCGCTGTGTTGTTGGTAAAGGCGAAGCCTGTCACCCCATTGAACTCCTCCAAACAAAACGATTGGTAGAAGATCCCAGAGTAGATGATTTCAGCACAGCGAAAGAAAATAACAAGCGAAGGGAGACAAACGACTAGCTGGACTCCGACACCCATCCGTTTGGAAAAATATCAGCATGCCAGCGGCTAAGCTATTCGATTGAGCCAACCCCTCTGAAACACAAAAACGCAAGTTATCCACCGCACGTCCCAAGGCACGGTTGCTATACGAGGGGCATGTTTTCCGAACGCAAAGTGGATTGATTCTGCAAAGGGTTTGTGGAGTCCACGAAGGCGGCATCGTCTGGAGCTCGATCGATGCCCCTAACCGCATTCGCAACACTGAACGCAAGGCTTCGCCCGATGGATCGAGGGGAACGCTACGAGGATCCGCTCCTTGATGCATTGGATGGCGGCGTGATTGCGGACATCGTTGGCGGTGGCTCGCAACGGTTGCCGGGGAGGAAACGAGGTCGAATATTGCTGCATCGACTTAGATATCTTCGACCTTGTTCGTGGTGTTCCCCTGATTACGTCTATTCTTGAGTCCGCCGGCGATCCCAAGAGATCGTTCCAATCTTTCACGGCCCAATACAACAAGAACCGAAAGGTTCCTGTTGGCAAAATGGAAGGGATCGCCATCTATTTGAATGGGACCGAACTAGCCTAAAAGAACTTTTGAGCGATTACCCGCTGTGCCAACACGCAAGGGTTCTCGATCTTCCTACCCGCATCCAAAAACACGGATCCCCAGAAACCGCGTCTACCGACCACTCGGCAGGTGAGTAGGCAAAGATCGACCGACAGAATCCCAATCTTCGCAAGACGAAAAGAACATGTTGTTCAAACGGAGACGGCGAGCGACTAACGCTAAATTAACGTTCAATTTCATACTCGGCTAACTTTCGATAGGCGGTCGCACGACTAATACCAAGTAGTTTCGCAGCTTCAGGGATACTGCCACTCGTTCGCTCAATCGCTTTTCGAATAAGTCGTTTTTCCCATTCGTCGATTCGCAGCGTATCGAGTCGGCTAAGCCCCGCGTCACGAAGTCCAAGGTCCGATGCTTCGATGGCGGGATCGTCGGCCATCACAACGGCACTATCGATCACGTTGCGAAGCTGGCGAACGTTCCCGGGCCAAGCATATTGCAGCAGTCGATGGCGAGCCTCTTCGGTCAAAGCCAAAGAGGGTCGGCCATGTTGACGGCGAAAATGATCCAGAAAATGGCTAACCAAAGAATCAATATCGTCGCCTCGGTCTCGTAGTGGAGGAACGAATAATTCAAAGACGCTCAATCGATAAAACAAATCTTCGCGAAATCGTTTCTCACGCACGAACTCGGCCAGGTCTCGATTCGTTGCTGCGATGACGCGAACATCGACCAACACCTCTTCGGTCGCACCGACGGGTAGAAAGGGATGTCCTTCAAGAATCCGCAGTAATTTCGCTTGCCCTTCCAGCGTCAATTCACCAATTTCATCGAGGAACAATGTGCCACTGTGGGCTTGTTGGAACCATCCAATATGATCTTTGTCGGCACCGGTGAAGGAGCCTTTGCGATGCCCAAACAGTTGACTTTCAATTAGCTCATGGGGAATCGCAGCGCAATTGACCGTCAACATGGGGCGTTTCGCCCGGCGGCTTGCTCGATGGACGGCTCGGGCGACCAACTCTTTACCGGACCCGCTCTCGCCACGAATTAAAACGGAGCCACTCGCCGCCGCCACTCGACCGATGCGTTCCTTCAATTTCACCATAATGGGACTTGAACCAATCATTTCATCGGAGTCGGCATTGCGGTCGGCGATACGCTTCCGCTCTGCCTTGAGAGAGTCTCTTTCAAAGGCTTGGCTTAGCCCTACCGCCAACAGTCTTGAAGCAGCCACGACTAATTCGAAATGAGCTTGCGTAAATTTGGGTGTTCGGCGGTAAAGGTGTAGAACACCTAAGTTGGAGCCGTCACAAACGAGCGGAGCGTAGATAATGTCAGCCCAATTGTCATCGATACGATCGACTTCGAAATCGATCCCCTTCGAACGACTCCTGTTTTTCTGGCCACACGTCCGATCGCCTATCCAAATTGCTTCACCATCACTAACAATTCGTCGCACCAGAGACTTTTCGATGATAACCGATCCTTCGGAACCAGCGGGCAGGACTCTGCGCGGTTTGAATTGATTGTCTCCCGAATCAAACGTCAAACCGACGATGTCCGCTTCCGTTCGATCCCGCAACAGTTCAAGCAGTGTGTCGATGACTCCATCGGAATCGCGACAACGAAGTAGACTCAGGCTTAGGCTATAAAGGTCGATCAGATGGCCGGTCGCCGCGACGGTCGAGATTGGATCTTCGGCCTCGGCGAGCCAGCTCTTCTCAGTCTTGAAATCTTCGACGCTATACGTTTCCGTCAAGTTCGTTTCTTCGGACTCGCTGCCGCCCGGCCCGCTATCCTCTTCGATAAGTTCAAGTTCTGTCGATCCAATCGTGACGGTATTCGTGTGGATCAAACGAGCGTGGTCCGTCTTTTGACCGTTCACCATCGTCCCGTTGCGGCTGCTTGTATCGCGTAATTGCCAACCGCTTTCATCGAAATAGACGACGGCGTGAAAGCGGCTGCTAATGGGATCGGTCAACATGATTTCGCAGCTTTTGCCGCGACCGATATGCATGGGTCGATTCTCGTCGAGCGAGAACTGGCGTCCCTTTTCGGGGCCACTGCAAATTTTCAAGAAAGCTGACATCGTTCAAATGGACCGGTCGACAGGGTTGAATAAACGCAAGTCTCATAATAAGACATCCTGGCCTCATTGACGAGCTTCGAAAGATAGGTTTCCAGCGTCAAAAGCAATAATTTTGCGATTTAATTTACTTGATTGATTGAATGAGCAAGTGATTTCAGTGCCACAGGCAAGGGTGTGGGGTTTGACGCGAATTGTTGCCACCAATGGTCAATGAGGTTTCCGAGACTCGAATGATCGGAAATCCGCCACAGCGAAACGGCATCGGCAATCGGCAACGGGCTGGCAGACAATGGTTTGCCAGACAACGGTTTGCCAGACAACGGTTTGGCGGCGATCAATTCCAATTCAGCAGCGGCATTGAGTGTGATCGCTACGGCTGCAAAACTCCAAGCCTCGCACAAACCAACCTGCGTGACCGGCTTTTCACTTAAATGCTGCTCGATGGCAAGACGCGTGACGAGCCAAGCGACTCTCAACACTTCGGGAATTCTTGGATCGGCATTCGTTAACATCGCTTCGATCCAAATTTTCGATCCGCCCGAATCGAATCCGCCATCACCACCGCGCATCGGCTGAACCAGCAATGCATTGACCCGCGGTGGCCACCATGTTTTTGGAACGGTATCTTGCCAAATCTGTTTCGCGATTTGATGGAGCAAGCCAGGCCCCACCGAATCCCAATGGTCTCGGAGCGGTCTCGCTCGTAGTTCTAATTGGTCTTCTAATCGAGGAAACCGTTGAGTCATCACCAGCCGGCAATCGTCAATTTTGCGTACGATGGCACGCCCGGTTTGGTCCACTTGCAGTTCGTTGCACCCCGAGTGGGTGAGCACGATTTCGGCAGCAGCCACAAGCGAATCGTTGGCGAGCGATTGCGATCGCACTGTCTCCTGCACCATACCTTGCCAAAATTGCGGCACGTCGACCGAAGCTGACAGAAGTCGCTCGTTGATGGCCGTAACGAAAGGAATCAGCGATTCTTCGAGTTTCCGTTCTGTAATCGAGAATCCCATCGCGACGCAACGGGCTGCATGAAGCGTGCTAAGGGCCGAATCAGTTTTCCAACGAATTCGTGCTACCGATGCCATCAATGATACCTTTCAAAAATCGAAGGAGGGTTGCAGAACGGAATGAATTCCGTTTTACGTTCACAGTTCACGAACTCGAAGGCGGCGCGGGGTTTTCCTGCAAATGGTCTTGGATCCACTCTTCGAGTTCCGCGAAGTCGATGGGGGGGTACTCGGCCAGATCAGGACGCAGGCGTTTCGCGTTGTGTAGATAGACGTGCTGGATCTCGGACTGCTCCTTGTCGGTATTCCACAACAACATGACTCGTATACATTTTTCAAGCGAACCATCGACGGAGATCTCATAGCCGCAGATCATCGGGACTTCTACCCACCCGAGTTGCCGCGCAGCCAGTGCCGGGAACTCGGCTCGCAGGTCTTCGGTGACGGTAAATTGGGCATTGGCAAGGTCACTCGAATCGATCCCATTTTGACGAATCATCAGAGCAAGTAGTTGTCGAGTCGCCTTGAGAATTTCATGGCGGTCATCGATATCAACGGTTGTCGCTCCTCGAACTCCACGGCATGCGGTCATTGTCAACGAACTTTCGAGATAAAGAATAGAAATGAACGGGGCTTGAATTCATCCGCGTTACGCTAAGATGATGAATTCGAGGCTAACTTTCCCAACAACATAACCATTTAAGGACCGCAATGGCAGAACACAGCCGTCACCAAGAAAAAATCATCAAAAATTACTATCAGAACCGAGATGTCATTGGGCTTCAGAAAGCTCAAGAGGCGGTTACCGACCTGTATTTGAGTGAAGGAAAAAAACGCGTCCAAATCTGGAAGCGTTTGGCCAGCCATCTGGAGAAAATAGGCATTTCCGCGAAGCAAATTCAGCAACTGCAGGAGGACGACGACCCAGCCAAAGTGGCTAAGTTGCTCGAAAAACATGTTTGATTTTGTGCTTGCTGGCTCCCTGGTCGCTGCCTCGCCCCCCATTCCTTTCGTGGCATGACCGCGTGCCCATCGGGCTGAGTGCTTGACACGGACACACATGGGGCGATGCCCACGCGGTTCAACAAGTCTGAGAACGAATGTCTACTTGATTAGAGCATGTAATCTTGGGTCACGTAGCGATTCGGCAATCAAGATCGCTCCACCAAAGTCCTGCGTTTTCGTATGTTCGCTCGGTACCGCCACGGTCTGAGCCCCCGCTGCAACGGCGGCGCGGCACCCGTTGCCGCTGTCTTCTAAGACCAGCATCGACGCGGGGGCAATTTCCATCTTTGCAGCCGCCGATTGATACATCTCGGGATGGGGTTTTCCGTTGACGACATCGTCCCCGGTCAAGACAAACGATAACGAGCCCCTCCAATCGGAGCGGGCCAAAATCACGTCGACAAACATCCGCCGACTACTGGTGGCCAACCCAAAAGGCAATTTAGACCGCTGGAGCAGATCGATCCACTCGGCTAAACCTGGCATCGGCTGAAGATCCTTGACGAGCAGCGCTCCGAACAGGTCTTCCGATTCCAAAAGCAAACGTTCAGGTGAGTCATCGAGCTTGTGCATGTCGATCATCTGCTGCATCGCTGCGGTGCCAACGCGGCCCATCATCCGCGTTTGCAGTTCCTCATCAAAGCGGAACCCTCGCCGTCGGAGTATCTCGTCACCTACCTGCCAGTACAAACGTTCGGTATCAAATAAAAGCCCATCCATATCGAGCGCAACGCCTTGGATCGGCGGAAGAATGGGATTGTTTGACATGAAGCTGCAAGGGGATTTCGAAAAAATGGTTTGCGGACAAAGGATTTGCCCATCCTAAACCCGACGCGTAAGCAAGGACCGTACCCCGCAGACGCGTTTTGAAGTGCGGCTTTCGATCGTCGCACAGGGTTTTCGATCGTCGCACAGGGATCGTCGCACAGGGGAGGATTGGCGATAGCCCTGTCAACTAGGTGACACCTCTAAGACCTTCTTCTACTTGCGGCAAATCGTCAAGCGACTCCAGCTCGAAGAGAACGAGAAAACGTTCCGTTGTATAGTAATGGGGAATTGCTTTCCCCCCTTCCGATGGTGCTTTACGTTCGATGCTTAGCAGTTGACGACGGACTAGTTGATTGAGCAGCGGCCCACAATCTCGGCCTCGTTGATCCATTAACTTTTGTGCAGTGATCCCGTTTTGGTAGGCAACCAACGCCAAGACCTCGATCAAGCCCTGAGTTAATTTTGTTTCGCGAACTTTGCCTAGGAAAGACCGACGAATTTTCTCTTGTTGGGGCGATATCGTCATCCGGTATCCCTCGTCGCTGCGGACGATTCGCAACGCTTGGTCCGCTTGACGGTAGGATTCATTGAGTTGATCGATCAATGCAACCACCTCTTCGGGAGCGACCTCCCGCATCAGCGACGCAAGTCGCTGCTCGCTGAGTGATTTGTTCTCAGGATGGCCGACGAAAAGAGCACCTTCGATGATCGCTTCGGGCGTCACCAACTCGTCTTCTTCGAACGATGGATCTGGTAGAGCGGCGAGTTCGTCGGCCAATTCATCGTCGGTAGCGGACGCTTCGCTCGCCGGATCAATCGATGCAAATGCGTCCGGATCATGTTTGGCGGCGGCACGAGCGTAGGCAGCCCCAAGATCGTCCAATGAAAGCTCTTCTTCACTCTCCCGATCGGAATCCACTTCCCGATCGGAATCCACTTCCCGATCGGAATCTTGATCGGATTTGCCATTCAAATGACTGCTCATGGCCCGTTTCGCCTCGTTTCGTCCGTTTGAGTTTATTTTACACGACTTCTAGTGAAACGCATATTGGGAAACAAGATGATTGTTTCTTAACAAAAAGTGAAATATAAGTTCTTTTGCGAAACCATTGGTGATTTGCAAGGTTTAGTCACATATCAACAAGCCGTCGTTGATAAAAATACTCCCGTACTATGTCGACGGTAATACCACATCTCTTCTTAACAGGAAACAAGTTGATGAAACTCACACATTTCGTAGCAAGTCTTTTCGTCGTTGCGACGATGGCACTGATTGTCAGCGATGCTAGCGCACAAGGCGGTGGCGGCGGCGGCCGTGGCGGACAAGGCGGACAAGGGGCCACTGGTGGTCGCGGCGGAGCTGCTGGGATGATGGGCGGCCGAACCAGAGGCGGCGCCAACCAGTTGCTGAGCCTGCTGGCAGTGGAAGAAGTTCAATTAGAACTCCAGTTGTCACCTGACAACGTCGCAAAAATTCAAGAAATCGAAACCGGTGACCGGGCAGAACGTCCCGATCGTAATGCAACCGAAGAAGAAAGAGCAGCATACGTCGAAAAGATGCAAGCACAGCAAGCTGAGCAAACCAAGAAAATTCGAGGAGAACTCGAAAAAATATTGCAGCCCGAGCAAATGACCCGTCTCGATCAAATCGCAATTCAAGTTCAGGGCGTTGCCGCATTGTCGAATCCTGAAGTCCAAGCCAAGCTCGGGATCACCGAAGCTCAAAAAACAAAGCTCGAAACCGTTAACGCGGATGTCCGAACGAAAATGCAGGAAGCAATGCAGAATCGTGGAGACCGCGCTGCAATGCAAGAAGCGTTTGCCAATGTCCGCAAAGAGATGGAAGAGGCAGCGATGAAGGTCTTGACCTCCGAGCAACAAAAGGCCTTTAGTGACATGAAAGGCACGGCTTTTGAAATGCCTGAGCAAACGCGAGGTGCTGGACGTGGCAATCGTGGCACTGACGCCCAGGGTGGCCAACAAACCCGTGGCGGTCGTGGTGCTGACGCCCAGGGTGGTCAACAAACCCGTGGCGGTCGCGGCAACCGTCAAGCTGCTGAATAAGAGCGAGTTTCTTCCGCAAAACCGCGTGCCCAACGGGCCGCGTGTTTGCGTCGTGAAGACCGCAGCCTGATGGGCACGCGGTAGAACGAGCATCAATTTTTTCCAATATCGATCGCCCCCGACCAATCGTCGGGGGCGATTGCATTTTGTCCCTCAATGAATCGCAGCAATAGTCGGCTCGCGGAATCATGAACCGCCAAAGGCTCCAATCCAACCTGGGCTTGTGCCCAATCGCCCTTAATGAAGAGCAATAGCGACTTTTCATATTCCATTCGTTCCTTTGCGGAAAATGCCCGGTTCTGACCCGCACTCGCAACCAACGGCGTCAAGAGCTCAAACAGGTCAAATGCCTGAGAGAATCCCGCTGGCCTGACGCGTGCGAGTCGGCGAAATTGGAAATCACTTTCGGCGGAATCAGCCAACGCGTTGACCGTCGCTTGGTCGACGATCACGTTGACTCCAAAGCTCTTCGTCAACCCTTCCAAACGGCTCGCCAAGTTTACGACTGGCCCAAAAGCGGTCACCTTGACCTGATCGGCGGTGCCGATTTGGCCTGCGACCGCTGGACCACTTGCGATGCCGATGCCGTATTGCAGCAAATCGCTGCCGTTGTCTTTCGATGCGTGCTGATGGCGGATTTGCATCGCCGCCCGTGCGGCTCTCAGGGCACGATCAGATTGCTCAAGCGGCCATCCCCAGAATCCCATCGCAGCATCACCGTGAAAGTCCCCAATCACTCCGCCCGTTTCGAGAATCGCTCGAGTCATCAATCCCAATGATTCGCTGACTCTCCCCAACAATTCCAAAAGCGCGTCGGCGTGCTGTTCGCTTCGCCGCGAAAATCCACGTAGATCACTGAACATCACCGTCAACATCGTTTCACGTGGAGCTAAAACCTCGTCGGGAACACGCCGGGCCAGCGCGTCCATGACGACAGGTGCAAAGAATTGGCGGATCGCGGCTTGGCGCCGTTCAAGACGATGACTTTGGCGGAGATTGGCAACCATTGAGCCAACTAATTCCGCGAACTTTAAGTCGTCTTGCAATTCTTCAGGACCTGGGTTTGTCAAGAATTCGCCGCTGACATAAATCCCCCATCCACGGCAAGCCTCCGATCGAAGCGGTACACAATAGGCCCAGTCGACACCTTCCTGAGTCGTGTAGGCTGGCCAAGCGGTCTCCTGACCCATCTCCTGATCGGGCTCCTGCTTGGGCGCCGAATCAATCGGTTTGGATGGATGGGACCAGATTTGCAAGATGGACTCGCCCTTCGTGATCGCGTTTTGTACCAACTTTGTACTGACGGCAGCATCTCGCAAGTTCAGATTGCGGCTGTCATAGTGCAGGACCTCGACAGCGGAACGATTCGGCGAGCGGTTTGCAAAAGCGCCAGGAGACGAATCTCCGAGCGAAACAATTGCAACCGACGTGGCCGAGGGTGTCGCTTGAAGGAGCACGTTGGTCATCCGGACCAGTAATTCCTCATCCGCTTCGCTGCTGGTTATCAAGTCGGGCAGAAAGGTAAGCATCTCGATTCGCGATGCACCATCACGAAACTTCCGTTCACGCAGTTCCGTATGATTGTAGGCGTGTTCAGAAAGTGAACGCGATGCCGGATCATTGTTATTCGGATCGATGCCATCCGGCGTTACCACTCCAGGCCGATTGGCGAACGTGAACGTGGTTTCACCGATCACAAAGTGCTCGCCCACGCTTAGCTTAAATCGCTGGTTTTGCTGACCACGATAAAAAACGGCATTGCGTGCC
The DNA here is from genome assembly GCF_007860185.1 of Novipirellula aureliae. Taxonomy (NCBI): domain Bacteria; kingdom Pseudomonadati; phylum Planctomycetota; class Planctomycetia; order Pirellulales; family Pirellulaceae; genus Novipirellula; species Novipirellula aureliae. The sequence continues at coordinate 1,036,288 of NZ_SJPY01000001.1, read as the reverse complement.
GACATACTGCGAACGACTTCAAGTTGTTTATCGGCTAGTGTTCGCAGCTTGACATGTTTGCGCGAGATCATTCCATCCCAAGGAACGATCCAATCGCTCTCGGACCGCCCCAGACTAATCTCTCGTCCTGATGTCGGTTCCGGAAGCGGACGTCGCCAGCGATCAGAAGCGGCAGGGCCTTGGGCAATCAGATCGAGCATGGAGGAGACCTATTGGCGACAATGTGCAAGTGCTAATAAAACATAAGCTGTAACAAGTTGACGATCGCCTTCCATCCAACGATCACTTTCATTGTTTACCCATGACCCATCGGCCAATTGTTCGCCAAGCAATTGATCGACTAAATCTTTGCGCCAAACTCTTGGATTGCCGTCGGCATCGTCGATGATTTCAACGTTGGCGGCATCCAGTGCTTTCGCAAAGGTGTGGTAATAATAATACAAACCCGCGTGCCCCATGCCAGGATTCGTTTCCAGCGTGTAGTGATCACGAATGAACGTCATGGCGGCTTGCACGCGAGGATCATCGGGGGTCAATCCAGCATAAATCATACTCTTTAGCCCTGCGTACGTCATCGACCCGTAGCTTCGCAAGCCACCACCGACCGCTTCACCCGCTTGACTTTGCCCGCCCGCCGCCGGTGTGTAGTAAAACCCTCCATCGTTCACTTTGTTGGCAAATTCCGTGTCGTTCCCCTCATCCGCCAAATTTTGCGTGCGAACAACAAACTTCAACGCCTTTTGGATCGCTTCGTCATCGGGTCCGTTGCCGAGTTCATGCAGTGCCTCGATAAAAAACGATGTATTGGACAAGTCGGGCCGCTTGTGACTACCATAACCAGCACCCCCGTATTCTGGGGCCGACGGTTCAATGTCCTCACTTTCATCCCACTGCAATCCCTTCAGAAAACTCTCGGCACGCTTGAGCACACTGTCGTATTTTCCGTCACGATTGGCGGAAATTAAAGCACTGACGGAGACCGACGTCTCGTAATTTCGGTAGTACGACCCCTCCGCATAGATACCGCCATCACTTTGGATTCGCTTTTCGATGTAGGCGAGGGCCTTTTGAATCGCGGGATCGTTGATCGCTTGTGGACGATGCGTCAAGATTGCATTGACGCACAAAGCCGTGACAGCCACGCCCGTTTCGCCGCTAAACGAACCATCATCCGCCTGGCCGCGACTCTTCAGAAACTCAATCCCTTTCGCCGTCGCCTCATCAATCCGCGTATCGAGCGCCCGATTGTCGGGCTCCGCATCCATTGGCGTCTCGGCAATGGCGGACAATCCTGAACTCGAACAGACGAAAATCGAACACAGAACACTCGAATACAGAAGACTCGAACAAGACGGGACCTTTACCAAGCAATTCATATTCAAAACTCTATTTTTGGAGGAACAAAAGACGGTGTGATCGGCTCTACCCGGTTAATTGACATCATTGTCGCTAGATGGCACTTCATTTTACCTAGTCGTCATGGTTCGATGCAGGGGCAAGCCAGAAAATCCCGAATGGATTAGGTATCGCACTCATTGGATTACGGATTCTTCCTCGGACCCTTAAGTCGTCATGCTCTCCTATCGATCTTGCCGCATCGAAAAACCGAGAATGGTGCAAAAGGCGGGCCAGAACCGCACCTATCAGCGAATCGATTCGGCTCACCACCACGCGCCGCCCGTTGAAACCCAAGCAAACGCGATGCGATCGCCAGCGTTGAACGTCAAATTGGCGGCTTTAGCAGCCCACCAACCGTGTGACGTCGAAGCACACCCAGAATGGCTTTCGCTTCACAGCGACGATTTGATTGAACGTTTGCAAGCGTGGGCCGCCGACCTGGATGCTCGCGAAGTCCAATTAAACCATCGCGCTGCGATGCAAGATCAACGCGAAAGACAATTCCGAATGACCCAGCAAGGGATCGCCGCTGAGCTGAAAGAAAAACAGCTCGCGGCGGAGAAAAGAGAGAGTGAATTGCGGCGAAAAGCCCGTCAGTTGGCTTTCGAGACCAATTGTCGGTAATAGTCGATACTAAGCCGTAGCCCTTCTTCTATCCCGACGGCAGGCTCGAATCCCAACCGGTTTCGCGCAACGTTGATGTCGGCAAGAGAATCGCGGACGTCGCCCACGCGAGCGGGTTCGTGAACCGGATCGATTCCCTGCTGTAATATATCTCGCAGGGTACTTAGCAATTCAAGCAAGGTTGTTTGTTGCCCCCGTCCGATATTAAATGTTCCACCCGCTGCTTCAGGAACGGTTGCAGCCAACAGATTGGCGGTGGCAACATCACGTACAAAAACAAAGTCACGCGATTGTTGACCATCCCCGTAAATGATCGGCTTTTCATTCGCCAGAATCTTGGCGACAAACCGAGGAATCACAGCGCTGTATTCGCTTTGAGGATCTTGGCGAGGACCGAAGACGTTAAAGTAACGGAGCACAACCGTTTCGATATCAAAGCTACGCCCAAACGCTTTGCAGTAGGCTTCCGCCGCTAACTTTGCCGATGCGTATGGCGATAACGGATCGGTCGGGTCTGTTTCTCGTTTCGAAACAAATGGTGAATCACCATAAGCGGCACTGGTCGAAGCCAACACGAATCGTTTCGCACCACCCGAAGCTGCCGCTTGCAAGAGCTCCACCGTACTGGTTGCACACCATGCGTGACACAACCCCGGCTCGCGAATACTTCGTGGCACACTCGCCATCGCCGCATGGTGAAACACATAATCGACACCCTTCATCGCAATGGAGACATCGCCAGAATCCGATGCGTCGCCGCGAACCAATTCGACGTCCTTGTCCAATTGAGTGTGCTTCAAATTGTCCTCGAATCCGGTGCTAAAGTTGTCGAGTACACGGACTCGAGCTCCTGCACCACGCAACAGATCGACCAGGTGCGAGCCGATGAACCCCGCCCCGCCCGTGACTAAACACAAACGACCGCGGAGCTTTTCAAGAGATTTCGTCATGGATACGCCAAAATTGCAGGAGTGATGAAGGGTAAAGTTGACCCTGAAAGGATTAAAACGAGTGCATCAACCAGATTTGATTTGGGGATTAGCCGTTTGTCACCACTAAGAATGCCACTAAGCATGAAGATAAGAATCTTTCGTGGCTGTGGCTACCAGCCGCAGCTTACGGGGGCACGATGCCCCAGCCACTCTTGTGCCAAGCCTAAAATCAAGCCGTGACGAAGTACGAGGTCGCGTTTTGCGGCAAATGTCGCTCCGCCCCGCGAGCGAAAAGTATGTTCGATAGGGGATCGAGAGCACAAGAGTTATACCTGCGTCAATCGGTGGCCGCGATCAGCTCGGAGAGCGGATCGCGACCTTGCAGCAAAGTCGCACTACGGAATCAACCAAAACGCCCCGGTCATCACGGCGGCTTGTGTCAAGCCGCCTCTTAAACTGATTGGTACAGGTGGCTTGATCCAGGGAGCACAATTGCCAGGTCGGTAATATCCGAGGGCATACTGGCATTCACCCGGTGTGTGGACGCCCATCTTGTATGGCAGAACAGCGATGTTGGCAAAGAAGTGAGCCGACGAAACAACTGGCTGCCACAGAGGACCGCGAGTGTGTCCGTAGCGTTCCAAATTGACGTCTTCGAAGTACAACGGCTTGTGACACAGGTTCGAAGCCTTCCAAGTCATCGTTGTCTTTTGCCAACGGCGAGGCGTGTAGGCCACTTGTTCGACCAAGCATTCTTTGGGGAGTCCCCAATTTTCGGAAATGTATGCCAAGTCGGGTTCGCTAAGGCGATTGATCGACAATTCTTCGGTCGTTCCGTAAGCGGTTTCGATAACAGCCTTTTCATAGGCCAAATCGACCAAGCGGCCCGCTGCCAACGGGCGACCTTCGATCGAACGCCATTGGCGATCGTCTTGGTTTTCATCGAATTTGCTTTTCAGCTTCTCGTATTCGGTTTCGCTAATCACGTCTGGCCGGAACGGTGGGCTAATGTCAAGCGATACTTTGTCAATGGTTTGGCTGGCGATCCGATTGCGAAATTCTTCGCACGTCAATCCAAGATCCTTTTTGAGCTCGTCTTGACCGCCACGGTAATCACCGATCGAATCCTCACTCAACGATTCGACACGTTCATGTTCGGATACCTCTGCATCGCGATCCCGGTTGAACGGGTTTTCAAATGGCCCCGGGCGATCCGATGGCGATTCGACTCGCTCGCCACGTGGATCGGGAAGCGACTCGACGCTCTCGTCGAAATCTCGGCGTGGTGGCTCTTCGGCTTTTGGCGGGTCTTCTCGCAGCATGTCGCCAAGCGAAGGACCGTCGTAAGGTTTGCTAAACGAATGATCGGGTGGACTGTTTAACGCAGGCGAAGAAGGGGGCGGCAACGGCTCAATCGGCTCCACGCTGCGAAGCCCATTATTCGCTCCACCGTCCGTTGATCGAGGTGCGGCAGGCTGCGATGGCGTCGCTTGATCAACACTTCCAAACGGATTTTCGAAAAAGTCGGGCGTTTCCGCTTGCACGGGAGCAGCTTGCTGCGGTGCCGATGGGTTGGGTGCAGGCAACTGGAAGCCACCATCCGCCTGAGGGTAAGCGACGAGTGCCGTCTTTGCGGTACGGTTGCTGGCATGCGAATTCAACCGAGCCAAGTCGGGCTCCGATGCAGCGACTTGGAGATGACCGACTTGCATGGTTCCGTGGGCGACAATTTGTGGAGCCGTTGATGGCTGTGCTCGCAGACGGGAATCTTCTGCGAATGGGTCCTCCTGAGCGAACCGCTGCTCTACCGATTCGCGACTTGCCGGTGGCGTGACGCTTGAACTCTTACGCCACTTCAGGTCCCAACCGTCCCGCTGAGGATCGTGCGTTCGATTTTCAGCGGTTCGACTTGGTTGCTCGTGCCCCATTTGTGGAACCGGACGAAGGGTTCCCGGCTGAGGTTGGGAAAATCCCTGCTGAGCGTAACTCTGCTGAGCGTAACCCTGCTGAGCGTAACTCTGCTGAGCAGGTGCAACCGTCGGCATCGCTAGGGTAGCAGAGCTCGCAGCGAAGATCGTACAAACCAAGCTAAAGCGTTTCGCCCGATGGTACATCGGGACTGTAATTCGGTGACTCTTGAGTGATCGCAATGTCATGCGGATGGTTCTCCCTAACCGTGGCAGCCGAAACGCGTATGAAACGGGCGTCCCGACGTAGCTCTTCAATCGTCCGTGTTCCAACGTAACCCATGCCCGCTCGCAATCCGCCGACCAACTGGTAGACGTAATCGCTAAGTGGACCTTTGAACGGCACGCGGCCTTCGACACCTTCGGGGACAAGCTTGTCCGTTGGGGTGCCTTTTTGCCGATACCGATCACTACTTCCTTCTCCCATCGCCCCGACCGATCCCATACCGCGGTACGACTTGAACGTCCTGCCTTGGTACAAAATCAGCTTTCCAGGGCTTTCGGTCAAACCGGCAAACAAACTGCCGATCATCACCGTGCTCGCCCCCGCTGCGATCGCCTTGGTAATATCACCGCTGAAGCGAATGCCGCCGTCTGCGATGATAGGAATGTTTCGATCTTGGGCGACTTTCACCGCTTCCAAAATCGCTGTTATCTGTGGAACGCCGACGCCACTAATGACTCGTGTCGTGCAAATCGAACCAGGGCCGATGCCAACTTTCACTGCATCCGCACCCGCTTCAATCAATTCGCGAGTCGCTTCGCCCGTGGCCACATTCCCTGCCACGACGTCAATGTCCCAACCTTTCTGATGCTTAATCTCTCGGACGGTTTCGATCACATTCTTGCTGTGCCCGTGAGCCGAATCGACAACCAACAAATCGACGCCTTGACGAATCAAGCTTTCCGCTCGATCAAAATCGCCAACTCCGATGGCCGCTCCGACTCGCAATCGACCCTGCGGGTCTTTGCAAGCACGAGGAAATCGTTTCATCATGTCGATGTCACGAATCGTTATTAACCCCGTCAGTCTTCTATCTTCGTCAATCAGGAGAAGTTTCTCGATCCTTTTTGCCGTTAAAATCTTCTCAGCTTCCTCAAGCGTCACATTTCCTACCGCCGTCACTAAGTTCTCGCGAGTCATTACCTCGGAAACTGGGAGATTTGGGTCCTCTAGGAACCGCAGGTCGCGGCGGGTCAGGATCCCAGCTAAGGTGCGGTCAGGCTGGACAATCGGTATGCCCGAAACGTTGGCCTGGTCCATTAATTCCGCAGCCCGGCCCACTTTTTCCTCGGGTGGCAAAGTCACCGGATCGACGATAATGCCGTTCGCCGAACGCTTGACTTTCAATACCTGCTGCGTCTGAGCCTTGGGCGATAAATTTTTATGAACAATTCCAATTCCGCCCTCTTTTGCTAGCGCGATTGCCATCTCCGATTCGGTGACCGTGTCCATCGGCGAGGAAAGCAGGGGGATTTGCAGTGTGATGCGATTGGTCAAATTGGACGTCACATCGACCTCGTTGGGAACAACCTCGCTGTAACGCGGCAGCAGGAGGACGTCATCAAACGTGACGCCGAGCGTTTCAATTTTGTTGTCCATCTTCGCTTTACCTATTTTCCAGTCGATTTTTGGGCGTGTTATTCGTTTTTAAAAGTGGCGCACAATTATGCCTGAGGGAGGCGATTTCGAGTAGGGCGCATGAAAAAACCCAATCGCACGAACGGTGCAACTGGGGTTTTATCGTGAATCTCGTAAAAGATCCTCTGGGAGATCGATCGTTACGCTGAAACGACGTTAATCCGTCGCCCTTCGCGGTCGAACATGACTTTGCCATCAACGAGTGCGTAAAGGGTGTAGTCGTTGCCTTGACCCACCCCCTTTCCGGGGTGCCACTTAGTGCCAACCTGGCGGATGAGAATGTTGCCAGCACGAACGGCTTCGCCACCAAATTTCTTCACGCCTCGGCGTTGTGCATTCGAATCGCGACCATTACGGCTCGAACCTTGCCCTTTTTTATGTGCCATTTAAGATCCCTTTATGAGTTTTTTGCTAGATTTTCGCCGCATATTGCCGCTTGAGTTGTTTTCGAGGCTCCGCAGGATAGCGACTCGCCCGATATATTTCAAGGCATCGGTTTTGGGTTTGTTCCTCGTCATTGGGTCCTCATCATCGCGGATTGAGACGTGAGGCCTCTTGGCACGCGGTTGGACAGAATGCTCGGGGCCATTTGCCGCAATCAAGGCTAACCAGTATGGTAGCCAACTCCCAACTCCCAACTCCCAACTCCCAACTCCCAACTCCCAACTCCCAACTCCCAACTCCCAACTCCCTTTGCCCATTCTAACAATCGAATCGACTTGCGACGAAACCGCTGCAGCGGTGATCGGTGATGACTGCCAAGTGCTCGGCGAGTGCATTGCGACCCAAGAAGCGTTGCACGAGCGATTCGGAGGCGTTGTCCCCGAGATTGCCGCCCGCGCTCATTTGGAGCGGATCCTGCCGGTTGTCGATACGGCCATTTCTGAATCGGGCGTGTCACCCTCGGAATTGGATGCGATTGCCGTTGCCGATCGCCCCGGTTTGGCAGGTTCGCTGCTCGTCGGGGTGATCGCCGCCAAGACACTGGCGATCGCTTGGCAAAAACCGCTCGTTGCGATCAATCACTTGCACGCTCACTTGTATGCCTGCCAATTAAGTGCCCTGCAATCATCCGACCGACAATCACCTGGACATTCCGGTTCGATCTACCCCTGTATCGGCTTGGTCGTCAGCGGCGGCCATACGTCGCTGTATCATTGCACCAGCCCCCTCGATCTAGACTACCTTGGGGGCACGATTGATGACGCCGCAGGCGAGGCGTTTGATAAAGTCGCAGCGATGTTGAGCCTCGGCTTCCCGGGCGGTCCGGCGGTTTCCCAAATGGCAGCCCAGGGCAACCGTCATGCCTACTCCTTTCCTCGATCGATGATCCACGAGGAGCATTTCAATTTCAGCTTCAGTGGATTGAAGACTGCGGTACGCTACGCGATCGTCGGGCCAGGACAACAAGATTTTTCCAGGCTCGAGCTTAGCGACACGGTGAAGGCGGACGTGTGTGCATCCTTCGAAGCAGCCGTGGTCGATGTGATTGTGCGGAAATGCAGGCGTGCGGTCAAACAGTACGCATGTGATCAATTGATCGTGGGCGGCGGGGTCGCAGCGAACCTGTATTTGCGTGAACGTTTGCAAGAGGCTGCGTCAGAAGATCGGTTTCGTCTTTCGGTTGCACCACCCGATTTGTGTACCGACAATGCGGTGATGGGCGCGATTGCACTAGAGAAAATTCGCCGTGGTGAATTTGCATCGCTCAGCCTCGATATCACGCCTGGACTTCAACGAGGGTTTTAAAGACTTGCGTAACCTCATCTTGATTCCCAGTGAGCTCGAGTATCGAATCCTTGATCCGCTACTCGTCGAACCCGTTTCCCGATCACTCGATCGGACGGAGCGGTGTGGGTTTGGGCTTATCGCGGCAGCGGCTCGAACGGCTCAGCTAATCGCTGAACATGATCCCCAACAAGTGATCTTAGCTGGTATCGCAGGAACCTTGGCGAGCGAATGCGCGATCGGATCAGCCTATCGATTCGGGCAAGTGGCTTGCGACGGAATCGGCATTGGAATCGGACGCGATCATCAATCGGCGGGTGACGCAGGATGGAACCACTATCACGACGACGACACAGGCGTATGGATTGCCGACCGCATCACATTCGCTACCGACACAAATCGGCAACTGTTGAGTGTCGCAGCGGCCTCAAGTTCACTCGAAGAATCTCATTACCGATCGACCCGTCACTCAGCTGCGGTCGCTGAGGATATGGAAGGGTTTGCGGTTGCCGCGGCCTGCCAGATTGCGGGTAAGCCACTGGAGATCTTTCGCGGAATATCAAACCAAGCCGGTAACCGCGACCATTCCATGTGGCAAATCGAAGCGGCCCTTCATTCGGTGGCGGCAATGCTGCTAGAACACCTCCGGTAGTTTGCGTTTGTGGCAGCTCGTCGTTTGCTGCCTGTTTCCCTTAGTGACGAAGCCCCAAAACATAGCCAACGGGATTCATTCCATCGCCCCCCTGGCAGCGAAAACATGAAATCAAATCCTTGCAAGATCCAACTCGCGATTTCAACTTGCCCCAATGACACGTTCGCTTTCCATGCTCTGATGCATCGACTTGTAAGCTGGCGAGGTCTCGATTTTGAAGTTCGGTTGCTCGACATTCAAGAGTTAAACGAAGGCTTGTTTCGTGGCGAGTTCGATGTTGCCAAGACCAGTTTCCACGCGGCGCTGTTGTTGGCGGACCAAACCGTTGTGCTGCCCAGCGGATCAGCGCTGGGTTTCGGAGTCGGTCCATTGCTACTTTCTGCATCAGCGGACAATACCAAGCCGCCGAGCTGTGAGCGCTCGGCCGCAGACAAGCAGGTTGTTTTATGTCCAGGCGAACAGACAACAGCGACGCTATTGTTCAAAATTTTCCATGGCGGTACGGCGGAAATTCAGCACGGTGTGTTTTCGGATATCATGCCGAAACTACTTCGTGGCGAGGCCGACTATGGAGTCTGTATTCACGAAGGCCGCTTTACCTGGCAGCAACAAGGACTTGGACTTGTCGAAGATCTCGGCGTCCTTTGGGAAGCCAAGACCCATGCTCCGCTGCCGCTCGGTGGCATGGTCGCTCGCAGGACACTTCCCTTCGACGTGCTTTCAAGAATACAGCAGGTAATTCAATCGTCGATTGAATACGCGCGTCAAACACCGGAGTCAGCGTTGCCGACGATGCGAGAGTACGCTCAAGAGTTTGACGATTGCGTACTGATGCAGCACGTTGATCTTTATGTCAACGATTGGACAATCGATCTCGGGGCGGAAGGGCGATTAGCGCTCGATGAATTGTCGCGGCGAGCGGCACAAGCGGGAGTCATCGCGTCTCGAAAGATCGAGGTTTTTAAGCCAGCGTAGGGCCTTGGCACGCGCCGTGCCAAAGAGATTGTCGATTTCGATTTCCAAACGGCCCGAGTGGCGTAGGCTTCCAGTCTGCGTTTGATCACGATCGCAGGCTGGAAGCCTACGCCACGCCAGATCGGTCTATTGCCCTAACCACTTCGCCGCGTCGGGAGCAAAATAGGTGAGGATTCCATCCGCCCCAGCACGCTTGAATCCCAGCAGACTTTCCATCACCACGCGTTCGCGGTCGAGCCAACCTTGCTCCGATGCAGCAGCCAGCATCGCGTACTCGCCGCTGACTTGATAGGCGAATGTGGGCACACCGAACGTCGTCTTCACCCGCTGGATGATATCGAGGTATGGCATCCCCGGTTTGACCATCACACTGTCGGCTCCCTCCGCCAAATCGAGAGCCACTTCGTGAAGCGCTTCGTCACTTTGGCTCGGAGCTTGTTGATAGGTACTCTTCGAAGCACCGCCAAGGTTCCCCGACGAACCGACTGCGTCACGAAAGGGTCCATAAAATGCACTGGCGTATTTCGCCGCGTACGACATGATTTGGACATGACTGAAATTGGCACGGTCGAGAGCATCGCGAATCACGCCAATGCGCCCATCCATCATGTCGCTCGGAGCGATAATGTCACATCCGGCTTCCGCTTGCACGATCGCTTGCTTGGCCAATACCTCGACGGTTTCATCGTTAACGACATAGTTATCACGTATCAAACCATCATGTCCGGTGCTGCTATAAGGATCGAGGGCGACATCGCATATGACGCCGAGCGAATCGCCAACCGCTTCCTTGACTTTGCGGACACTTCGACAAATCAAGTTTCCAGGATTGATCGCTTCCGCGGCATCCTCTGTTTTCAGTTCAGACGGTGTCGCAGGGAACAAGGCGATCGCCGGGATACCAAGGCTAACGGCCATTTCCGCCATCGATTCGATTTGGTCACCTCCTAGCCGATCGACACCTGGCATACTGGGGATCGGCGTGCGTCCGTTGCCATCGAAAACGAAGACAGGCCAAATCAAGTCATTGGTACTCAAGCGATGTTCGGCCACCATTCGCCGCGACCATTCAACTCGGCGGACGCGCCGCATTCGTGTCGCGGGAAACGGGCCACGGGATAATGGATTCATGTTTACGGGAGGTCGTAAGTGGGAGGTTGAAAAAGATTGCCAATCGACAGATGGAACAATCAACTTGAAATATGCCTATCAAGGGAGCCACTTTTGTTTCATTTTGCAATTGGCATTGGCCCCATCATGCCATGATCCGGCTGGAGAGATCGCTGACGACGTCGTCGATCTTGACTCGCCATTGCTCGAGCGTGTCACGGTCACGAATGGTAACCGTCTTGTCCTCCAACGAATTGGTGTCGACGGTAATGCAAAACGGAGTTCCCGCTTCGTCTTGGCGACGATAACGGCGTCCGACGGCTCCCTTTTCGTCGTAAAAGACGTTCATGTGCTTCTTGAGCTCGCCGTAGATTTCTTGAGCAATTTCGGGCATCCCGTCCTTCTTGACCAGCGGGAAGACAGCCGCTTTGATCGGAGCAAGGCGTGGATGCAGCTTCATCACCGTCCGCGTTTGCATTTTACCGTTCTCATCGGGAGCTTCGTCTTCGGTAAACGCTTCACAAAGAAACGCCAAGACTGCCCGGTCAGCCCCCGCAGAGGGTTCGATGACATGTGGGATATACTTTTCGTTGGTCGCCTCGTCACGGTAGCTCATGTCGCGACCGCTGCCGCGATACTTTGGCTTGCCATTTTCCCCAAGCTCGACCTGCATCGGCTGGGTCGCGGGATTGAGTTTGCCTTCCATGTGGCTGCGGAGATCAAAGTCGCCTCGGTGGGCGATCCCCTCAAGCTCGCCATATTCGCCTTCGGGCAAAAATGGAAACGCATATTCAATGTCCGCCGTCCCGACACTGTAGTGAGCCAATTCCTCCTGATGATGCTCGCGCATGATCAGCGACTCGCTCGATAGCCCAAGATTCGTGTACCAATCCAACCTGCGATCACGCCAATATCGATACCATTGTTGGGATTGATCCGGATGGCAAAAGAATTCGATTTCCATCTGCTCGAACTCACGCGATCGGAACGTGAAGTTCCGTGGAGTGATCTCGTTGCGGAAGCTTTTTCCGACTTGGCCAATACCAAACGGCAATTTCACACGACTGCTGTCAACCACATTTTTGAAATTGACAAAAATCCCCTGCGCGGTTTCAGGACGTAAAAACGTCGTGTCCTCGTCGCCCCCCAAAGCCCCGAGCGTCGTCTTAAACATTAAGTTGAATTCACGCGGCTCGGTCAACGTGTCAAGGTTCTTTGCATCGGGCGCCAAAACCTCTTTTGTCGAATCGAGCTTGTCGATTGTGATCGACTCATCGCCAATCGTGATTTTATCAGCGTCTTTGTTCCGTAGTTTGAAGAATTTCATGCCGCGGCGACGAACCTCATCGAGCTCCGTTTCGATATCAGCAAGCGTCGTGACAAAAATGGTTTGATCACGATCGGCATACGTTACATATCGCCCGCGAACTTGATCGAAGCGGTACCGCTTCTTGCTTTCGCGACAATCGACCATGTGGTCGTGAAAGAGGTCGTAATGGCCGCTGACTTTCCAAACTTGCGGATGCATGATGATCGTGCAGTCGAGACCGACCATTTCAAAGGCACCTGGCGCAGATTCGGGGACAACCAACTCATTGTGCCCGCCAATCATATCGTGCCACCAAGCGTCTTTTAAATTGCGCTTCAGCTCAACACCCAACGGGCCGTAATCCCAAAAACCCTGAATACCACCGTAGATTTCGCTTGATTGAAACAAGAATCCTCGTCGTTTGCACAACGATACAATTTTATCCATCGACTTCATGGCGATTTCTTTAACGAGTTTTTGGGAACGAACTTGGAGAGGACAAAGATGTCGAGAAAAGAGGAATGTATCGTTTTTTGTCTCGATTGGGGAGAGTAGCGAAGATGCGATTCGCTTGCTGCAATGATACACTGTCGCGACAGCATTTCCGTAGTGGATCTTGTTAAAGATCCTGCTGCAAAGGATCATTAACAAGATCCATACGGTCTTCGTTCGAATTTATTCCCTCAACAGCCTGTATTCATGCAATCCCCTGACCCTGCCTACGATTCATTCATGCTTGTTTCCTTCGGCGGCCCAGAAGGCCCCGATGATGTGATCCCCTTCTTGGAAAACGTTCTGCGTGGAAAACCGGTTCCACACGAGCGGATGTTGGAGGTTGCAGAGCACTACCAGGCGTTTGGTGGCGTCAGCCCGATTAACGAACAAAACCGCCAACTGCTAGCGGCGATCAAGGAGGAATTCAAAGCGAACGGGGTCGATTTGCCCGTCTATTGGGGGAACCGGAACTGGGACCCCTACTTCGCCGATACGCTTCGCCAAATGCGTGACGATGGATGCAAGCGAACATTGGCATTTTTCACCAGCATGTTCAGCTGCAACAGTGGATGCCGCCAGTACCGCGAAAATCTGATCGAGGCCCAAGCGGAAGTCGGCAAGGACTCCCCCGTGGTCGAAAAACTACGGATGGGGTTTAATCACCCGCTGTTCATCGAAACGATGTCAGACAATGTCAAAGCCGCCGCAAGGTTGATTGATACCGACCTGAATTCCGCAACGGTGATGTTCACTGCCCACAGCGTCCCGATGTTGATGGCCGATAATTCCGATTATGTCAAACAGCTTACCGAGACTTGCCGATTGGTAGCCGGGATGGCTGGCATCGAGAACTGGTCCCTTGTCTACCAAAGCCGTTCGGGACCACCTCATCAACCTTGGCTCGAGCCAGATGTTTGCGATTCCATTGAGGCCGCCAGCGAAAATCAGTCGATTGAATCACTGATTGTCGTGCCGATCGGCTTTGTCAGCGATCACATGGAGGTCGTCTACGATCTCGACCATGAAGCAGCCGACCTTTGCAAAGCCAAGAATATCAAAATGGCGCGAGCGGCTACGGCCGGCGTATCGCCAAAGTTCATTAAGATGATTCGCTTATTGGTCGAAGAACGGTTGCATGGCGACCGCGAGCGAGCGGCACTCGGCGAACTCGGGCCGGGACATGACGTATGTCCAGTGGATTGTTGCTTGTACAATCCAGTGCGGCCCCCATCCGAGGGTTGAGACCAATAGGTGCGCAGCCCCTCCTGCGGGCGACCAGATCGCCCTGTTCTCCGAGTGCGTGTGTGTTTTTCAAAAAAACAAGCTAAATCGTGGCTCTCGCCTATCGCCGAAACTCTCGCCGAGTTTCGCTACGAACTCACAGTTTTTTTGAGCGGAAAGCGGGTTTGAGCCGATCGGCATGAGCCATCCGTTCGGAGAGCTGAGCGAACCTGCGACGCTCCTCGCCTTAGGCTTTGCAGCCTGCGGCTTTGACCAATTTGCTCAAACGGCTCTTGGTCCGTGCGGCTGCGTTGCGATGAATGATGTTTTTGCTGGCTGCTTTGTCTAGTTTCTTGACTGCCAAACGAAATGCCGCTTGCATTTTATCGGTATCGCCTTCCTTGACTGCTTCGCGAACGTTACGCAGTGTTGAACGCATGTTGCTTCGCGTTGCTCGGTTGCGTAGACGTAACTTTTCACTTTGACGCAGACGTTTCTTGGCACTTTGGGTATTTGGCATCTTCGGTTCTAATTTCGCTTCGGAATATTCGTACGGATCGGTGTGGCTGCAATAACTGTCGTTCTAGAAAGTTTTCAGTGGCCCACATTATGCCGACATCGATGCCATCTGTCCATAGTCAACTTTTCAGACAAAAATGGGCAGATGAATGGTAATAAAAGGAACGAAGACGGAAAAGTCTACCTGATTGGCGCTGGCCCCGGCGCTCCAGGGCTGATCACGTTGCGTGGCGCCGAGCTTCTTAGCGGCAGTGACGTGGTGCTGTATGACGGGTTAAGCAGCGTTGAGCTACTGAAACACGCCCCCAATGCAGAGCATATTTGCGTTGGCAAGCATGGGCAACAAAGGATTTGGCACCAAGATGAGATCATTGAAGAAATGCTCCGCCACGCTCGCGTTGGCAGGCGGGTTGCTCGGTTAAAAGGTGGCGATCCAGCGGTTTTTGCTCGCACTGCGGAAGAGGTCGACGCGCTTTCTGCAGCAAAAATCCCCTACGAGATCGTTCCAGGCATCACGGCGGCGTTGGCGGCAGGCTCCTACGCGGGCATTCCGATCACCCATCGAAAGCTCGCTTCGGCGGTCGCTTTGGTGACAGGACACGAAGAGCCCGGCAAAACGAAATCGGCGCTTGATTGGGACGCCTTGGCTTGTTTTCCTGGAACTCTTGTCATCTATATGGGGGTTACGACGGCGAAAATCTGGACCGATTCGCTGATCAAAGCAGGCAAACCGTCCGACACGCCCGTGGCAATCGTCCGACGCTGCAGCTATCCAGACCAGCAGACTTTTCGATGTCGGCTCGACGAAGTAGCCGATCGGATGACCCCAGCTTCGAAAATCCGCCCCCCTGTTATCGTCATCATTGGACCGGTTGCCGAACTGGCCGATACTCCGAATTGGTTGGAGCAACAGCCTCTCTACGGGAAAACGATCCTGGTTTCACGGCCTGCCGATCAGGCTGAAACGATGGCGGCTTCGCTACGAGATCTGGGTGCAAACGTACTCATTCAGCCTGCGATTGAAATTGCCCCGTTGGCCGAATGCCGCGACTTGGACCAGGCGATTATCGACCTGCCCAAGCAAGACTTCGTCGTTTTTAGTAGCCAAAATGGTGTTCGCTTCTTTCTGCAGCGACTTCTTCAAATGGGCTTCGACATGCGAAGGCTTGGTAACTGCACGATCGCATGTGTAGGAAAACAAACCGAACAGGCGCTCAGAGAGTTTTCGCTCCAGTCGGATATCACGCCCCCTGATTTCCGCGCAGAATCGTTGGCAGATGCTTTGGCGGATTCGGTCGGCGGAAAACGGACGCTGTTGATCCGTGCCAGCCGCGGGAGGGATCTGCTCAAAGAGCGGCTCAAGCAGGACGGAGCGATCGTTGACGAAACGATTGCCTATTCCCATTCGGACGTCACCAATCCCGATCCGGACATTCTCGAAATGGCCAACGAGGGGCAAATCGATTGGATAACGATTGCTAGCAGTGCCACGGCGGAGAGTTTGCATCGCATGCTCGGGCCCGCGATGAAACGGAGCAAGCTAGCGAGTTTAAGCCCGATTACGTCAGCGGCACTGCGACGGCTGGGCTATCAAGTCGATGCGGAAGCCGATCCCTATACGATTGACCAATTGATCAAGGCGGTTCGGGAGCATCCATCGACATGATAACGCCCGAAAGCAACTCCGCTTCCTCCGCCAATTGCGAGCAAAAGGGAAGGCTAAAGACAAGCCAATCCTTTACAGAACAATGGGATCGCATGAAGCTTTTGTGCGTCGTCCTGTGTGGCGGTCGCTCATCGCGAATGGGCACCGACAAAGCGGAACTGATTCACCCAACTGGCAAAACGTTCCTCCACCATGCCGTAGATCGAGCCAAGGAAGTGAGTCAGGATGTCTATTTGTCCGGTTACGCTCGGCCGGGTGCAACCTGCCCAACGATTGTCGATCCCGTTGCCTTTCGAGGACCTGCGACTGGTATCGCAGCGGCCGTTGCCCGTGCTGCGGACGAGCATTTTGCGGGTTGCTTGGTAACGCCCGTCGACATGCCAAACCTGACGTCAAAACACCTGATGCGACTGCGTCAGGAGTGGCTGAAATCGCCTGGCGAATTAATCGTGGCGATGAGTGCAGAGGACGGGCAATTGCAGCCATTGGTGGCGATCTATCCGGCCGGTTTTGCCGATTCGCTTCGTGCGTTAGCAGAAAGCGAACGACGCGGTTTGGTTTCCTGGTTCTCGACTCGTCCACACCGCATCTTTGAACTTTCCGCCATCGATTGCCAGAATATAAACACAAGAGCCGACCATGAAACAAACCAAACCTCCATTTACAGAGCAGCAGATGCCGATTAAGCTTCGTTTTTGCTGATTTTTGTTGGTGCAATTCGCATCTTGGATTTGTAGCAGGCGGCTGCGGTCGGGGCGAGTTTTTATCAACTTGGTTGCCTCCCTTTTTAGTCGAAAATGAAAGATATAGCCCCACGCCTCGAGCGTATTTCGGTTTTTGATTCTCACACTGGTGGCGAGCCAACTCGGCTGGTCGTTTCGGGCGGTCCCGATTTGGGTAAAGGGAGCCTGTTGCAGCGGCAGCAGCGATTTGAGAATGAGTTTGATTATTTTCGCAGCGCCATCGTCAATGAACCTCGTGGCAATGACGTGATGGTTGGTGCGTTGCTTTGCAAACCTTCCGTCGCCGATTGCGTCGCTGGCGTGATGTTCTTTAACAATGTTGGCTCGCTAGGCATGTGTGGTCATGGAGTCATTGGTGTCGCAGTCACCTTGGCTCATCTTGGTCGTATCGATCCCGGTCAGCACAAGATCGAAACGCCGGTCGGTACCATTGGATTCAAGCTCGATGAAGACTTGCGCCGGGTGACGTTTCAAAACGTCCCAAGCTATCGCTATCGCAAAGAAGTGGCGGTTGAAGTCCCTGGTTTTGGTAGCGTGGTCGGCGATATCGCCTGGGGCGGAAACTGGTTCTTCTTAGTTCGCAGCGAGCCGGATCAAATCCGGCCTCAGCACCTGGAGGACTTACTCACTTACACCCGCGCAATTCGCAATGCCTTGGACGAACAGAAAATCACCGGGCACCAAGGCAAAACGATTGACCATGTGGAAGTCTTCGCCGAAACCTCAACTGCCGATGGACGCAATTTTGTGCTCTGCCCTGGCGGGCAATGGGACCGGTCCCCATGCGGTACCGGGACGAGTGCAAAGTTGGCGTGCTTGGCTGCCGATGGACTCCTTGCTCCAGGAAAGCTCTGGCACCAAGAGAGCATCATCGGCACCCATTTCGAAGCTCGATATCGACTGCCGACGGAATCCGAACTGAAGAAACTCGGTAATACGGGAGTGCAAGGTGGCGCGGCGTTAGCTGACGATGTCGCCGACTCGGGCGGCGTGATTGTCCCTAGCATCACCGGCACCGCTTCGGTCACCGCCGAAGCACAATTGATTCTTGACCCTGAAGACCCATTCTGCTACGGAATCCCTGTATGACCGATTCGGATGATTCGGTTCGGCAATCTGAGCCGTTGGCCGAATCACGGCACGTCGTCGTCATTGGCGGGGGAGTGGTCGGAATCGCTTGTGCTCACTACTTGAACCTTGGTGGATTTAGGGTCACCGTCGTCGACAAAAGCCGCATCGGAAGCGGATGCTCGCATGGCAATTGCGGCTACATCAGCCCAAGCCACGCATTGCCCCTTGCCGAACCGGGCGCTCTAACGAAAACGTTCAAGGCTATGCTGAAGCCGAACTCGCCGATGCGAATTCGCCCTGGCCTGAACGTATCGCTCTGGAAATGGTTACTCAAGTTTTCGCTCCGCTGCAATGCAAACGATTGCAACCAGTCAGGGCGTGCGATCCATCCGCTGCTGACCTCCGCCATGCAGCTTTACGAAGAGCTTGTCGATTCGTTCCATTTGAATTGTGAATGGACCCGCCAAGGATTGATGTTCGTGTACGAGAACCAATCAGCATTCGATTCTTACGCTTCAACGGACGAACTGCTAAGACGCGATTTCAACGAACCGGCGAAGCGATTCACAAAAGCAGAATTGCTGGACTTCGAACCTTCGCTTCGGGAACACGTCGTTGGCGCTTGGTACTTTGAACACGATGCCCATTTGCGTCCCGATCGATTACTGGAGTCTTGGCGGGACTCACTACTCGAACGTGGTGTGGAATTTGTTGAACAACAAGCGTTGACCGGAATCAATGAGCAGGATGGTGCCGCTGATCGCGTTTTGCTTTCCTCTCAAACAATCGATGCCGACGAATTCGTCATTGCTACCGGTGCATGGACGCCCCAGCTAGAAAAAATCTTGCGTTACCAGATTCCGATCCAACCCGGCAAAGGCTATTCGGTGACGATGCCACGACCACAGGTTTGCCCTGAAACGCCAATGATTTTTCCCGAACACAAGGTGGCGGTCACCCCCTGGCAATCCGAACTGAGGCTCGGCTCGATGATGGAGTTCATCGGTTTCGATTCGAGAATCGATCCGAAACGCCTACGCTTGCTCACCGAAGTTGCACGAAGATACTTGAAGAGCGAATTGCCGACCGAGTTTTCGGAAACTTGGTGTGGATGGCGGCCAATGACCTACGATAGCACTCCCGTCATTGATCGGTGCCCAAGTTTCTCGAACGTCTACATCGCTGCCGGACATAACATGCTAGGCCTCAGCATGGCTCCCGCCACGGGCAAACTGATCGGTGAAATGATCTCGGGCAAACCAACGCATCTAGCCGTCGAGCCCTACCGAGCCGATCGATTTTGACGTACGACTGACATCTTCGCTACGCTTTCGTCAGATGCTTGTCCGTCTGTTTCGGGGAAAGGCGGGTCGGGTAAAACGCGCATTGTCCACAACATCAAATCCCCCCCAGCCTCCTCGGTCGCCGATGAACAATACGCGTTGCAACCATCGCCCACTCCGTGCGGATTGCGATTCAGAGAACAGCATTATGTTGATTATCTCATCGAGTTTTGAGCTTGTGTTGACACTGCTGCAAGTATATTGGTTCCTGCATCGTCTTTTGAATCGCATAAAACAACAATAGAAATGAATTGTCCGAATGAATCGGCATGTCGGAATCGGTATTCGCATACCTTTGATTTTGATCTCGATCAATGTCATTGGCGTTTTGCTCGGTTATGGCGCGACCATGATCGTCGCAAATTCGCTTGCGCCAGTCGCATTCGAGCATTACATTACAGCGGTTGCCACCTTAAGCTTACTCTCGAGTCTCGGTGAAACCGGCTTTGGGAAGTATGCTCTAAGAATCATTCCAGCGTACCGAGGCGAAGGCAAAGCCTATCATGTTCGTCTCTACGTGGCTTTGTCCGTATTTAGCGTTATCATCTTCAGTGCGTTGATTGCGGCGGTAGGATACCCGATCGCAATTCGCCTACTCGATTCGCCGCATCCACTAACCCTTCGATTGGCATTTTTGGGAATGCCACTTATTGCTCTGGCTGCCGTTGCGATTGACATGTGGTTTGCCTTTCTTCATCCGCTGTTCGGTGTCGTTCTTGCTCGGATCGTGATGCCTGCGACAACGTTCGGTTTGTTGATTACTTGCATCTACCAAGACCTGCTGTCGCCTATGGGTGCGGTTGGTTGTTACCTGTCAGGTTCCGTAGCGGTGCTCGTCGTTTCCGCCCTGGCCATTTGGCAATCCAACGTGCTAAACCAAGCTTCAACGGAACCGAAATCGCATGTCGAAAAGAAATCGATAGCAAGATTTTTCGTACAATGGTGGTCATGGATCAAAATCAGCTCTTCCTATTTACAATACTACTTATTGATCATCGTGATCTGGCGGTCGCCTTTGGTAATCGCCAGTTACTTGCCGCACGCAGCAGGCGATGTAGCACACCTTGCCCCTGCGTTCGAGCTTGGCTGTTTAGTCTCCCTGATCGGCAAGGCGACCGACAAGTACTACCAACCGATTCTAGCTGAGCATCTTCAACGGTGCCGTTGGCGGCATGTGCGAGTCCTGATGGCTCGCCGGGGGAGAATCGTTTGGGCCGTCGTCCTGGTCTACCTGCTGACAATCTTTCTGGGCGGGCCTGCAATATTGAATTTGTATGGCGAGAGGTATACGGTGGGCTATGGGTGGATGCTGATCATCGGGATTGGTTCGAGTGCCTGGACGGTGTGCTCGTTCACGTCGAGTTGCCTTTTGTATACAGGGAAAAACCAAATCTTCGTGACTTTGGCGGGGTTGCATATTTTGGCGACGTTTACTTTTATGGCGTGGCTGTTCCCCGCCTATGGCCCTCTCGGAGCAGCGATCGCTTTTACTATTCCGCTGCTCTCTCTCTCCGCAAGCGTCGTTGCATTCTCCATGCGCCGACTGCGCCGACTCAGCAAGAATTTAGCTCAAGATTGGGCATACCTCCGCGAGACCTGAAAACGCATTGCTCCAAGTAGAATGGACTGATGATGGCCAGTATGCTGATCCGAAGACCTGGCCCAAAGGTGGCTCACCCGACGCGTCTCATAACCGTCGTCCGCTTGGAAGCCAATCCGTTGCTTCGTTTCTTTCGTTTCCTTGGTAAAGATCGCTGTTCGAAAACTCAATTTGTTTGCAGTGATATGTGGCAGGCTTACCTGAAAGTCATCGCCCAATAAGTGCCAATGCGACCCACATTCTCGACCGCTTTCATGTGATGCAAAAGATGAGCAAGGCGAGCCGATGAGGCCTTGTCATCAGGAGGTGTCGAGGGATTTAACAACAAACTAAAACCGATTACCAGAAAACCTTATGGCTTTCGGACTCAAAACGCCTACGAAATTGCGTTGTATCACAACCTTGGCGATCTTCCCGAACCCAAATTTACCCACAAATTCTTCTGACGAGGCAAAATCAAAGATTGACAAAGCACGAGGCCGGAGGCCGAAACATCCGCTGCCGGTGGCGTGACGGCCTGTCGATTTAATCGGTTTGACTCGACTTATTGTTTAACGCCAAGCCATAGGCGACCGCTTATGAAAAAGCTGACGCCTTCGGCTAAGCGTTAAACGATTAAATCGACAGGCCGGTAAGCCACCGGAATGGATGACAACCGAACCAATAGCCCGGAGCGCGACACATAGCGATGATGTATCGCCCTCCGAGCCTAAAAACAATGCGACGTCGGTCGAGAAGTGATTTTGATGATATTCACGAATCGACCCGTCATCGGCACCGAGCAAAGATGCAGAAGAATGAGTCCAGTATCGCGTACAGCCGCCGCCATCATTTCGGCGAAACACCGTTCGCGGTCATCATGGTGATGTTCGATCTGCGTTGCTTCTTGCTCCGAGGCATCGAGAGAGTCGAGCAAGAGTGGCAATGGGTTTCGCGACGAAATCAGCAGTCGGCTAACGCCAAAATGGCTAATTCGCAGAGTGTTTCTCCAAGGATTCACACAAACCCTTTCGCTTTAATGAGTTACTCAAATGACGAGCCATCACATGAATCATCCGGGATAGCGTTCAACGTCTCGGAGAGACGCTGCTACTGTTGGTGGTGTGAAAGATGCGTTGCGTTCAACGTCTCGGAGAGACGCTGCTACCGTTGGTGGTGTGAAAGATGCGTGCGTTCAACGTCTCGGAGAGACGCTGCTACTGTTGGTGGTGTGATAGATGCGTTGCGTTCAGCGGCTCGGAGAGACGCTGCTACTGTTGGTGGTGTGAAAGATGCGTGCGTTCAACGGCTCGGAGAGACGCTGCTACTGTTGGTGGTGTGAAAGATGCGTGCGTTCAACGGCTCGGAGAGACGCTGCTACTTGGTTGTCAGGACAATTTTTCCTCGGTCAACACCTTTTTCGATCCGCTTGTGTGCATCGCTTGCTTGCGCGAGTGGGAAGAGATGATCGATCGTCACCGTCAGCTTCTCGTCAGTATACAGCTGCACGAGTTCGCGCAAATCATCACGTGAAGGTGTTGCCAACATGATCACACCACCTTTGGACGAAAATTTGGTTAAAATAGTCATGATGGCACCTGACAAATTCGGCTCGGTTGAAACGAAGCGGCCCTTTTGGGTCATCACGTTGCGAGCTTTGAGGTAACCACTTTTACCAGCGGCATCAAAGATCAGATCCCAGGCTTGACCCGCCCGGGTGAAATCGACTTTTTCGTAATCGATGAATTCATCGGCACCGAGTGACATCACAAACGATTCATTGGCACCGCTCGCGACTCCTGTAACAAGTGCTCCGTAGGCTTTGGCAATCTGAACGGCAAAGGCTCCGACCCCACCACTTGCCCCGTTGATCAGCACTCGATCCTTTGCCTTTAGTTTTCCGTGATCGCGCAGCGATTGGAGTGCCGTGGTGGCCGCCAAAGGAATTGCCGCCGCGTGTTCGATAGACATGTCTTCGGGGATTTTGGCGACACTATTGGATCGACACCGTGCGTACTCTGCATAACCGCCACCATACTTATTGTCCAAGAATGCCATGACACGATCGCCGGGGTAGAAACCGCTTTCGCCGGGGGCAAACACGATCGTTCCTGCGACGTCATAGCCAGGAATTCTCGGGAAGCCGCCTGGCAATACATAACGAGCTTGGCCGGCACGAAGTCGATAGTCGATTGGATTGACTCCCGCCGCTTCGACTCGGATGATGACTTTCTTTGGATCGGGAAAAGGTGTTTTGGTTTCGGCAAGCTCCAACACTTCAGGACCACCGTAGTCTCGGTACACGATCGCCCGCATGTTGACCGGTAAATTTTGACGAACTTCCTGTTCTTCCGGCAATACCCTCGAAGTCATCATTCCAGTGTCGTCAAATCCAAGAGTCGAATCGTTTCGTGCGTGGTGTTTTGCGTGGCGTTTTTCAGAACGGGTGTGAGTGGGCTGCATTGGGAAAGTCGGAGATGTAATGGGGGCGAAAATCTTGTGTATGGTAGATAACCCAGTTGAGCAGACGGGTGCAATCCGCGTGCCGTGTTCGGAGCGGAAAAACGAGAAGCGTTTTGGTCCACAAGGTGAATCGACGATAGTCTTGGCGACTTCTGCTGTCGATTATGATACAACATTTAGCATACATTTTCCTCGGACCTCGTGAGAGCAAATCTAAAAGATGGCGTCATTAACTTTTTGTGGTGCTGCCGGCACCGTCACAGGATCTTGCTCCCATATCGAGAGCGGCGATAAACGGTTTCTTGTCGATTGCGGATTGTTTCAAGGGACCAAGACGACTCAATCGCTCAATTATCAACCATTCCCATTCGATGCATCCAAAGTCGATTTTTTGCTTCTGACTCACGCGCACATCGATCATTCGGGCTTACTTCCCAAGCTCGTTCGGTCTGGATTTTCAGGAAAAATCTATGCGACGGAAGCCACCTGTGATCTGCTTGAATTCATGCTCCGCGATTCCGCTTACATTCAAGAAAGCAACACGGAACGTCTTAATCGCAAGCTACGACAAAAGGGCGAAGACCTAGTCGAGCCGATCTACACCTTGGCGGACGCCGAGCAAACACTTGCCCAATTGGAGCAAGTTGGGTACGAACAATGGTTTGCGCCGGATCCCTCAATCCGCTGCCGGCTTTGGAACGCTGGCCACCTGCTCGGCTCGGCATCGATCGAAGTGCGTCTTGATGATGCCGATTCAGACCAAGCAATTCGGATGCTGTTCTCCGGTGATCTTGGGCCAGACGAGAAGGCTTTTCATCCTGAACCCGATGCACCGGCTGGGTTTGATTACGTCGTTTGCGAAAGCACCTACGGCAATCGAGACCGCGATGACTACACTCTGGAGCGACGACGGGAAATGCTGCAAGAGGAATTGACAGCCGGTCTGAAACGAGGGGGGAATGTTGTCATCCCATCCTTCGCCGTGGAACGCAGCCAAGAATTACTCCACGACATCGGTGTATTGCTCAGCCAAGGACTTATCCCCGAATGCGATGTTTACCTCGATTCACCATTGGCGAAAAAGGTGACCGAAGTCTTTGTCAAGCATTCCAAAGAACTCGAGGACATTGAGATTGATGAAGCAAAAATTTTTCGCCATCGACGCTTCCATATCGTCGAAAGTGTCGAAGAGAGCAAGGCGATCAACCATGTTGCCAAGGGAGCGATCATCATCTCGGCCAGCGGCATGTGTACTGCGGGTCGAATCAAGCATCACCTCAAAAACAATATCTGGAAAAAGAACTCTACGGTTCTGTTTGTCGGATACCAGGCTCCAGGAACGTTGGGGCAGATCATTACGAGCGGTGCGAAACGGGTTCGAATCTATGGCAAAGAATATAAGGTCGAAGCGGCGATCCGACGCCTGGGCAACTATTCCGCTCACGCCGATCAAGGAGAGTTACTCGATTGGGTCGTCGAACGTGGCCCCGTCAAGACCGCACTGTTCTTGAATCATGGGGAAGACGATGTTCGTAGCGTGATGCGAGAGAAACTCCATGAACGTGGTATCGATAAAGAAAAAATCTTCTTGCCTCAATTTGACCAACGCTTCAAGTTAATCGCTGGCTCAAAACCGACCGCTGTGGCCGCTCAACAACCGCGACTCGACGCCAGCCAACGTGTCAGGGATTGGAATAACGACTACGCCCAATTCATGCTCGACCTGGGAGCGAAACTAAACGCGGCCAAAAACGCGCATGAAAAACAGGATCTTATCCGGCGTTTAGCGGAGACACTTCAAAAGTGACGGATTTCAATCATCCCAATCGTGCGATCGATGCGCTGGCAGAACGCTTGTTACGCCGTGAAACTCATCAACTTGAATCGGACCAGCTGGTAGGTCGTGTATTAGCCAGTGACGTGTTGGCTGATCGAGACAGTCCAGCTGCGGACGTGTCGGCAATGGATGGCTACGCAATTCGTCTGAGCGATTTCGGTTCACGCTCTGCCGTTCCGATTGCCGGGGAATGTGTTGCGGGCGAGGCTCCTCCGCCAATGATTCCCAATGCCGTGCTCCGGATCTTTACCGGGGCCGTCGTACCCGACGGCTGTGAAGCGGTCGTGAAACGAGAAGATACGATTGAACACGAGCACTCGATCGAGTTTCTCTCCTCGGCTAGGAATGCCTCACCAGGAGAACATATTCGTCGAGCGGGCGAGAATGCCAAGACGAATGACTGTGTCTTGGCTGCTGGATCGCTTGTCACCCCTGCTTCGATCGCCACAATGGTCAATTTTGGATCCTATTCGGCAAACGTATTTGACCAAGTTCGTGTGTCGCTCATTACAACGGGGAACGAAGTTGATCGTTTCGAACAGGAATCGCCTAGGCCGTGGCAACTAAGAAATAGTAATGCAGCGGCGATCGAATCGATGTTGCGATCGATCGCCTCGGTCCGGTTTATCGATCATCATCATTGCCGAGATGATCGTTTCTCGCTTGCTGAAAGTTTAGAAAAATGCTTGTCTGAATCCGATGCGGTGTTTCTGACCGGCGGGGTCTCCCAAGGCGACTACGACTACGTGCCAAAGATCATTCCCGGGTTCGGTGCCGAGATCGTCTTTCATGGATTACCGATCCGCCCGGGGAAGCCAATCCTAGGTGCGGCAACGAGAGCAGGAAAGTTGATCCTAGGTTTGCCTGGAAACCCCGTCAGCGCGACGGTCGGAGCGAGACGCTTCGCACGCCCTCTACTGGCTAAGATGTCGGGTCAAAACGATTGGCGAGAGCATCCACCGCAAGTTCGACTACATGATTCGGCAAGCAAGTCACTGCCGCTTCACGTCATGCGGTTAGTCCGCCATGTTGAAAACAGTTTTGAACAGGGTAAGGAGAATGCGGTGGTCGCAGCGGTTCCGAGTCTCGGGTCGGGCGACCTCGTATCGTTAGGCCAAAGCATTGGCTTTGTGGAAATCCCTCCTGGTCATTCGGGTGAGGGCCCGTGGCCGTTTTTCGCATGGTGAAGACATGCGGCATACTGTCGCGATCGTTACTGCATGGAAGGATCCATCGCGAATCGGTTAGGTTCTTCTTTGGTTCATACGCTCTAATGGCAAATGGTCAACCGAACACTTTTGTACTAGCGATGATAGGATAGTTATGTCGATTCGTAACCTCGACAAGATTTTTGCTGCGCGGCACGTTGCAATCGTGGGGGCAACGCCGCGTGAATCGAGTGTCGGACGCACGGTCATTCAAAATTTAATCGCGGGCGGCTATCAAGGCGAAATTTTTCCGGTCAATCCTCGCTTTGAAGAGATTGAGCGTGTACGCTGTTATTCGTCGTTTGACGATTTGCCGCAAACACCCGATTTGGCGGTAATTGCGATAGCGGCTGCGAACGTCCCCGATGCGATCGACCGCTGCGGACAAGCAGGGATTCGTGGCATCGTTGTCCTGTCCGCCGGGTTCCGCGAAGTCGGTAAGCGGGGCCAAGAGCTCGAGCAGGAAATCTTGACGGTAAAAAAACGCTACGACAACATGCGGATCGTCGGGCCAAATTGTCTTGGAATCATCTCGCCGCATCGAGGACTGAACGCCTCCTTCGCCAGCGATTCGCCGCCCAAGGGCCGCATTGCTTTTATTTCTCAATCGGGGGCGCTCTGCACTGCAGTGCTCGATTGGGCAATCGAAAAGAAAATCGGCTTCTCTTACTTTGTCTCCGTTGGCAATATGCTCGATGTCGGAATGGCCGATTTAATCGACTATTTCTCAATGGACCAATACACCGATTCGATCATCTTGTACGTCGAGTCGATCACGGATGCACGCAGATTCATGAGCGCAGCGAGAGCATTCACTCGAAGCAAACCAATCATTGCCTATAAAGCTGGCCGGTTCACCGAATCGGCTCTAGCTGCCGCGTCACACACGGGGGCGATGATGGGAGTCGACAGCGTCTATGAGGCCGCCTTTGCGAGAGCAGGGATTGTCCGCGTTTTTGAAGTAGGGGATCTCTTTGATTGTGCTGCACTGCTAGCACGAAAGAACGAAACGAAAGGCCCGCGTTTGGCGATTGTTACCAACGCAGGAGGCCCAGGCGTGATGGCGACCGATGCCCTGCTACAACGCCAGGGCACACTCGCAACGCTGTCCAAACAAACGCTTGAGAAACTTGTTGCGATCCTGCCATCGGCTTGGTCCCATGGCAATCCTATCGACATCCTCGGCGATGCGCCACCACAGCGATACCAGGACGCGATCGAAATCGTACTCCAGGACGACAACGTCGATGGCCTCTTGGTCATCCTTTCGCCTCAAGCGATGACCGCTCCAGTAGAGACAGCCAAAGTGGTTTTGACGTCAGCAAAGAAAACTTCCAAACCGGTGCTTGCCGCATGGATGGGAGGCGTCCGTGTTCGACCGGGTATGGAGCTAATGAGCGATGCGGGTCTTCCTGTCTATCGAACTCCCGAAAAAGCCGTCTCCGCCTTTATGTATTTGGTCGAGTACGCACGTAGGCGAGAGATTTTGTATGAAACGCCTCGTTCGATCCCCGTTCGTTTTCACTTGGACCAAACGAAAATGCGATCCGTCTTCGAAAAACTGCGCAGCGAAGGCAGCGACACACTCAGCGAAGTCGCATCGAAAACGCTACTCGAAGCTTACAACGTGCCAACCACCAAAACGTTAGTCGCTCGTTCCAGCAATGATGCTGTCACATTGGCTAAACGAATTGGCTACCCCGTCGTGATGAAAATCTTTTCACCAGAAATCACACACAAGAGCGAAGTGGGTGGCGTGATCTTGAATTTGACCGACCCTCAAGGCGTTGCCGATGCCTTTGGTCAGATCACGTTGCAAGCCAAGCAACGAAGGCCAGATGCGTGTATCGAAGGAGTGACGCTGCAAAGCATGGTCACATCCCCCAACGGGCGGGAACTGATCGTCGGAGCCAAGCGCGACCCGGTCTTCGGCAGCGTCTTGCTCATCGGTGCTGGCGGTACCATGGCTGAGATCATGCAAGACAGTTCGCTTGAACTGCCTCCGCTGAGCGAAACACTCGCTCGCCGTATGATTCAATCCCTACGAGCGTGGCCGATGCTCGGTGAGTTCCGAGGCAAACCGGCAGTCCATCTCGATCGGCTCGTCGAAGTGCTAATGAGAATTAGCTATTTGGTTGCCAATCATCCTCAAATCAAAGAGCTTGACATCAACCCGTTGCTGGTGACCCCCGAAGACGCTGTGGCTCTCGATTGCCGCATCATTCTCGATCGTCGCGATCCAGGGAATCTCGATTCGCGAAACGGATCGGCCAGAGAGTCTCAATCGCTTTACCCCCACTTGGCGATACGGCCTTACCCGTCCGAATTCCGTGAGCAATTTACGCTGTCCGATCATACGCCACTCCTATTGCGTCCGATCGCACCGGAAGACGAACCACAGTGGTGTGATTTGGTGGCGTCTTGCTCGCCAGAAACGCTGCGGATGCGGTTTCGCTATATGTTCAAAGCGACCACGCATGAAATGGCGACCCGATTTTGCTTTACCGACTATGACCGAGAATTGGCAATCGCAGCGGAGATTCAACACGAAGGCAAACCCGTTTTTGTGGGCGTCGGTCGCCTCGTCGCTGACGTCGATCACCGTGAAGCCGAGTTTGCGGTTTTGGTCAGCGACAAATGGCAGGGGCATGGAATCGGTGCGATTTTGACGGACTATTGCTTACAACTCTGCAAACGTTGGAAAATCCAAAGTGTGGTTGCGGAAATGTCCCCAGCCAATCAACGGATGATCGATATCTTTTCGCATCGCGATTTCAAATTAAGTCGGAATATCGCCGAAGATGTGGTGATTGCCCGGAAAAAATTGGTCTAAGTGATTTTGCACTGTTTTTGGTAGGATCGACCCGCTTCCCGAAAAACTTACCTTTCCTACCTCTGGAGGTTCCACGGATGGGACACCTATTTTCAGCGCAAACGCAACTTCGTTCAATTAAAGAAATTCTCCGTGAAGTTGCCGAACCACTCGATCTGAATGCATCGGTGCGACTTTGGGATGGCGACGTTATTCCCCTAGGTGCGGCAGCCGATGGAAAGTTTATCATCAGTCTATCCGGGCCGGGGGTGATCGGTGCATTATTGCGAAAACCGGGGCTCGAAACCCTCGTACGACTCTATGCGACCGGGCATATCGATTTCGAAGGCGGCGATTTGATCGATTTTTCCGAGGCTCTCAAAACAAAACGATCCAACCGAAAACGGCTAAAAGAAATTGGCAAATGGATGGTTGCCAAACGGACGTTGCCTTTCCTGTTTGCGAAGACGGAAGTCGCCGATCTTGACGCCGGTTTCCGCGACGATATGGTCGGACGCGACGAATCGAAACGCAAAAACACCGACTACATCCAATTTCACTACGATGTCGGGAACGACTTCTATAAATTGTTCCTGGGCAAAGAAATGATTTATACGTGTGGCTATTTCCGTGACTGGAACAACTCGCTCGATCAAGCTCAGCATGACAAACTCGATATGATTTGCCGTAAACTGCGGCTGGAACCCGGCGATACGATGCTCGACATCGGCTGCGGTTGGGGTGGGTTGATCTGTCATGCAGCCCAACATTTTGGCGTCAAAGCCCATGGCATCACGTTGTCGCAGCAGCAACATGATTACGCCAAAGCCAAAATCGCCGAACTCGGGCTAACCGATCAAGTTAGCGTCGAGATCTGTGACTACGCAGACCATGTCGGTACCTATGATAAGATATCCAGTATTGGAATGTCCGAGCATATCGGCGTCGCAAACTACCCGCGTTATTTCGACAAGATCAATTCAATGCTTCGCGATCGAGGCGTTGTACTCAATCACGCGATCGCTAGAAGTTCGAAAAAGTCGAAGCGGCATGCGGCAAAAATCCGACCCGAACGAAAGTTCTTGCTCAAGTACATTTTTCCAGGTTCTGAATTGACCCCCGTCGGGATGACCACCGATTTTATGGAACAAAGTGGTTTCGAAGTCCACGATGTCGAATCATGGCGTGAGCATTATGCATTGACGACCCGGTTTTGGTGCAAAAACCTATCGGCGAATAAGGAACAGGCGATCGAACTCGTGGGCCAAGAACGTTACCGACTATGGGTCGCCTATCTGGCCGGTGCCTCGGGCGGCTTCACGGCAGGTTCGATCAAGATTTTTCAAGTCGTCGCGACGAAAAAGGCATCCAAAGGATTGTCGGGGATGCCGCCAACCCGAGAGCACTTGTATCGCATCGATACCGATCAAGCGAGCTATCGAAAGGTAGCGTGATGCTCGAGCGACATTGCGACACGCCGCCCTAAGACATATCGGACCAACCCGCTTTGGGTTGCCGGTGAACGGTTGCTTCAAAGGTTTCACTGAGCGACTTGATTCGCTCGCTGGTCTTGTTGACCGCTTGCTCATTGATCAGCGGCAACAACGACAATCGAAACGACTTTGTCTCGCCTGGTTCAATCGTCACCAATCGGTCTTGCTCGGTTTCAAACGACCGCTTGTTGGGAAAGTTCGTTGCTGGCTCCATGCCGACGACATACCCATCGCTCTTGGCAGCCGTGTTTTTCCAAAGAATGAAATAGGGTAAATGATTGACATTGTGCGTGACGGCTAATCCGCATGATCCGTCGCCACTGCGAACCATCGTCGTCGTCTCATTCGAATCGTCCACACACAACTTCGTGAAGTAGACCCGTTCTACATAGTTGTCCTGCGGTGCACCAAATTGGTTCCACTCGTCGATTTCGCCCGCTGACAATTCGTCTCTCGGAGCAAGCTCCTCAATGGGAGCTTCGAGTACCGCACCATCGTCTAAAACGGGCGAACCGATATTGATGTGATAGAGGAGCTGCATCGTGGCAGGTTTCGACAATTCATTGGTGACATCGTCAAGTAGGTAGACGCGGTAACTGCCTGCTCGCACGCGTAATCGGCTCTTTAGACGAAGTCGCTTGGCGAACCATCGCGCCTCCATCACTTCACCGATCAATTCCAAACGTCCCGACGCTTCATCGTATTCGATCGACAATGCGTCGGCAGGCAAGTTTGCAATCCGTCCATGCACGGGATAAACCAAGTTCCCATGCTCGTCATGCTCCGGGGCTCCGTTACTTTCAAGTCCGCAACGTACGACCAGCTCATCGAAACCCTCCAAAAACCCGAGCCCACTCGGGTCATCGATAGGCACGAGCGATGGGTGAATCGGTCCAGCGATGGGGGAGTCGAATCCAAAACGAATTCCTTTTGATTCAATCTTCCAAATCGACATGCCACGTGTTGGCAACACCACGACTCGCATCACACCCGTATCGATTTCGACCACTTCGACCCCATCCGCTGGACCACCAACGAATCGACCATATCGCGTTTCAATTTCGCCTTCACGCGTTTCAACCGTCATCGTCAACGGGGACTCTTGATCCCAACGAATAGAGGATTCCGGGTGGTCTAAAACACGAGCATATTTTGTATTTACCATCGTCGCTTTGTCACTATTCGTTTCTTTCCAGTTCCTGAAGGGTCAGGATACACCGAAGAATCGGTCTCGTGAAGTGACTTCCCGATCGCCTGAAAGAAATGGTGGGCGAACCGATTTCTGATAGAATCCATATAGGATAGAGTATCTGCTCAAATACATTTGCCGACCGCCTTGTTGTCGACAACCAAACCAAAAGGAAATAGCTATGCCCCAAGACGATCTACTAAAGGCGCTCCGCTCGGTTCATCAAGAGCTCGAAGAAGCTGAACACCTCGACCCCGAACAAGTTGAACGACTACGAAACACGATGCAGGAAATTGAACGAGTCATTGAAAGCAAAGCGAAAGGGGGAACTCAGCTTAGCAAACAAGTGCATGAGTCAGCGCGAAGTTTCGAAGAATCACACCCCTTGTTGACAAACACCCTTGGCCGGATCGCTGATATGCTCCAGCAAATGGGCATCTAGGTTACCTAGGGGTCGTTAACGATAAGCCCGTTTGTTTTCAACCTGGCTCCCATGTCCAGCCGCCAATGTAATTCCTGCAGCCTACATTCATAAGCAACGATGCAAGAAAGCGGAACGATCTTTGCAAGTTGCATCGCGGTGGATGCTAGGTCTTCCGTTGGTCGATTCTGGCTACGCTTTGCTGGCGTCTGCTTTTTCAGTCGCGGCGGCCGAATCGAGCGTTAGCATCACGATTGACAAGGGTGGAATGTTTAGTTCGAGGCTGTAGGGGCGTCCGTGACTCGGCTGGTCGTCCGTTTGGCGCAGCCCCAAATTGCCAATGTTACTACCACCGTAGAGCTCGGAATCACTATTGACAATTTCGATGTACGATCCCTTGCCTGGTACCCCAATGCGATAATCAAAATGAGGCGATGGGGTAAAGTTGACCACGACCACGACTTGCTGGCCATCGCTTGACGTGCGGCAGTAGGTATAGATGCTCTTGGCCGCATCATCCGCAGCGATCCAAGAAAAACCGCCTGGTGTGCAATCGAGTTCATGCAGTGCAGGATAATCCTTATAAACTCGGTTCAAGTCGCCGAGGAATAACTGTAGCCCATTGTTGAGCGGTTCCGCCTGCTGCTTCCAATCGAGTTGGCTGTGGTGATTCCATTCACCCCGCTGCCCAAACTCACACCCCATAAATAACAACTTTTTGCCTGGCACGGTGTATTGGTATCCATAAAGCAGTCGCATATTGGCGAACTTTTGCCAATCGTCACCCGGCATACGCGAAAGCAGCGACCCTTTGCCGTGAACCACCTCGTCATGCGATAGCGGCAACACAAAGTTTTCGCTGTTGGCATAGACCGAACGGAATGTCAATTCGTTTTGATGGTACTTGCGGTAGATTGGATCACGCTTGATGTACTCCAGTGTGTCATGCATCCAACCCATGTCCCATTTGAAACCGAAGCCAAGGCCACCGGTATAGACTGGCCGCGAAACTCCGCCATAAGAGGTCGATTCTTCGGCCAAAGTCATCACACCAGGAAAGTCGGCGTGCAAATGGGTATTGAGTTGTTTCATAAAGTCGATCGCTTCGAAATTTTCGTTCCCTCCAAAACAATTCGGAATCCACTCACCATCTTTCCGTGAATAGTCCAAGTACAACATCGATGCGACGGCGTCGACACGAAGTCCATCAATGTGGTATTCCTTGAGCCAAAATCTCGCATTGGCGTGCAAGAAATCACACACCTCGTTTCGTCCATAATTGAAAACATGCGTTTTCCAATCGGGGTGGAATCCTTGTTTCGGATCATCATGCTCGTAAAGCCCCGTCCCGTCGAATCGGGCTAGCCCGTGCGCGTCATAGGGGAAGTGAGCGGGAACCCAATCCATGATGACACCAATCCCATGCTGGTGACAATAATCGACAAAGTAACGGAAATCGTCGGGCGATCCAAAACGGCTCGTCGGAGCAAAGTAGCCGGTTACTTGATAGCCCCACGAGCCATCGAATGGAAACTCGGCGATCGGCATCAATTCGATATGGGTGAACCCCAACGACTTGACATGGTCGACAAGCATCGGAGCAAGTTCTCGATAGGTGTGGTAGGGACGTCCATCCCAAGGGCGTTTCCATGAAGCGAGATGGACTTCATAAATGGATACCGGGCGGGTCAGCCAGTTGGATTCGGCTCGTTCGTTCATCCACGAGGAGTCATTCCACTGATAATTGTCAAGGCTGTGGATGATCGACGCGGTCGCCGGCGGATGCTCGGCGGAAAAGGCGAACGGGTCTGCTTTGTGAAGCAGTTCGCCTTGCTTCGTTCGGATACCATATTTGTAGCTAGTGCCTTCCACTACACCCGGAATAAAACCGGACCAGACGCCCGAATCGCTGCCCGAAAGCCAATCACTTCCGTGCTGCCAACCGTTCCCGTCGGTCAACACACTGACCTCAGTCGCATTTGGAGCCCATACTGCGAAACGAGCCCCTTCGACGCCGTCGCGAGTTTCCAAATGGGCACCAAGCCAATGATAACGTTCGTTCTTGGCCTCGCAATTCGCCTCGTTCGCGGTGCCCGACGATTTTCCAGCGGATGATTTTGCTTCGGGTGAGGCGACTTTGTGGGTGACCGAGTCTTTTGACGCATTTGGGCGAGTGGGCTTCATTATCTGATTTCTCTGTTGAAGAGGCGCAAAATTTGGTACGGCTCATTTTGTTATCTTCTGTTTAGACGACGACTGCAAGGTATTAGCGAGCAGAAATCAAATCATTGGCGGGTACCCGAATGGGTAATTAAAGACTATTTTTGTGAGTGATTCGGCGATCCAAGACGTTCGCAGAGGATGAGTCGATTTAATTAGGAAAGATAGGGTTTGCAGACACGCAAGAATATTTCATGGCGATTCTCGGTAACTCCCCTAACGGCACCAGCGACGCTCCCATTGCGGGGATCATCGGCAATTCGCCAGCGATGCAAGAGGTTTATCGCATCACCCGCCGCGTCGCTGGCAGCAATGCGTCCGTCTTGGTCCTTGGCGAAACCGGAGTCGGCAAGGAATTGATCGCCGGGGCGATCCACCGCCTGAGTCACCGTAGCGGCGGCCCGTTTGTGCGAGTGAATTGCGGTGCATTGAGTGAAAGTTTGCTGGAAAGCGAATTGTTTGGACACGTTCGCGGAGCTTTTACCGGTGCGGTCGCCAACCGGGCTGGTCGTTTCGAAGCCGCAGCGGGCGGTACCATTTTTTTGGACGAAATCAACAGCACAACGCTGACCTTGCAGGTGAAACTACTTCGCGTGCTGCAAGAAAAAGAATTTGAGCGCGTCGGTGATACGACCACACTCAGCACCGATGTCCGCATCATCGCGGCAAGCAACCGCGATCTGATGAACGAAGTTCACGAAGAACGATTTCGTGAAGACTTGTATTGGCGATTAAATGTCGTACCCATTGAAATCCCACCGCTCCGCCGACGCCGTGAAGATATCCCCGCGCTCGTTTCATTCTTTCTCGAATACTACAACGAAATCAACGATCGTTATGTTGTGCACATCGCGCCGGGAACTCTCGAAGCTCTCCAAGACTACCATTGGCCCGGTAACGTTCGTGAGTTGCAAAACTACATCGAACGCTCCGTTGTGATGGCCGAGACCGATGAGTTGACACCTAGCTTATTGCCATTGTGCGTCACCAACAACGAAGTCCCTGTCGGTGTCGAAAGATCTTCCGGAGACATTGATTCGTTGACCCGCGACGTCGTCATGCGCGGCATTGGCGAAGCGAATTTGGAAGAAGGGGGCGTGCACAGCTTAGTCGTCGAGCGAGTCGAGAAGGAGCTGATCTCGCAAGTGCTAACCGTTTGCGGTGGCGTCCAAACCAAAGCAGCTGTGATGCTGGGGATCAACCGCAATACGCTGCACAAAAAAATCAAAGACTACGGCCTCGATGATTCCGATAGTTAGTGGCTCTGCGACATTTGATTTGGAAGTAGCCGATCTCGCCAAAGACTGGACCCGCGCAATCAATTCCGCCCAAAGTCTGGCAACTTCGACTACGGCGATCAGGGCTTCGGAAACGGAATCGGTTCATCGTTGTATCGATGGAGCAATCCACCATAGGCATCGATTCGACGATCGCGTAAAAACGGCCAATGGGTCCGCACCAGATCGATCTCGTCGAGACAGCAATCGGCGATAAAAACGCCTTCCTCTTGACTGCCTTCGCAAACGACTTCGCCGCGAGGCGAAACGATTATACTGGACCCCCAAAACTCTAACTGACCTTCGACTCCGACGCGGTTGGGTGCGCCCAACCACAAGCCGTTCGCGATCGAGTGAGCACGCATTGTCGTTTGCCAAGCATCAAGCTGCCCCGCACCGAACTCGTCCTTCTCTTCATCAATCCAACCAATCGCGG
This sequence comes from Novipirellula aureliae, assembly GCF_007860185.1. Taxonomy (NCBI): domain Bacteria; kingdom Pseudomonadati; phylum Planctomycetota; class Planctomycetia; order Pirellulales; family Pirellulaceae; genus Novipirellula; species Novipirellula aureliae. The sequence goes on along the minus strand of NZ_SJPY01000001.1, from coordinate 999,958 downwards.
TCGGATAGAGCAAAATCTCAGCGCCGGAAAGGGCAAACAAACGAGCAGCTTCGGGGTACCATTGATCCCAACAAATTCCCACCCCGAGTTTGGCGAACTTCGTTTGGATCGGGCGAAAACCTAAATCGCCAGGCGCAAAGTAAAACTTCTCATAAAACAATGGGTCATCCGGGATATGCATCTTTCGGTAAACGCCTGCCAACGATCCGTCAGCGTCCATGACAACAACCGTGTTGTGATACAAACCGGCTGCTCGGCGTTCGAATAGCGGGACGACGATCACCACGCCAAGCTCCGCCGCCAACTTGGACATCGCTTCGGTCGATTCGCCAGGGATCGGTTCGGCTAGGTCAAAATTGCGATGATCCTCACTCTGACAGGGGTAAGGCCCGTTGAACAATTCTTGTAGACAGATAACTTGGGCTCCACGCCCCGCTGCATCGCGAATCCATTTGGAGGCATTCTCGATCATGGCCGCTTTTGTGCCGGCATCTTTCATCTGCACAAGGCCTAATTTTACGCTGCGTGTCACGACAAAAAATCCTGATGGTAAGAAAGTGGACGAAATGAATCGATCGCCAAAACGACTGATGATTGCCGGAACCGACACCGATGTCGGCAAAACGTTTGTCGGATGTTTAGTTGCCGAATCCTTCCGATATTCTGGCAGCCAAGTTGGAGTCTACAAGCCGGTAGCGAGCGATTGCCATGCCGAAGCGGGTGAACGGATCGCCGATGACGCACGGAAACTTTGGAATGCAGCAGGAAAACCGGGCGTTTTGGCAGATGTCTGCCCCCAGAAATTTTTAGCACCGCTTGCTCCACCCAATGCCGCGCGAGCCGAGGGCAAGACGGTTGATGCGGAGCTGCTCGTCAGCGGGGTCGATCCTTGGAAGCAAGGGTACGATATCTTGATTGTGGAGGGAGCCGGTGGCCTCTTTAGTCCCCTAGCGGATGGATTTCTCAATGCAGATCTCATCAAGCAATTGGCCCGCTCCCTGGGAACGATCGACGTCCTCATCGTCGCAGCAAACCGACTCGGTACGATCCATCAAACGCTAGCGACCTGTACCGCCGCAAAGGCGATCGGGATCACACCCATCGGAATCGTGTTGAGCGATGTCAGCAACTCGCTTGACCCATCGGCTGACGAAAACGCAGCGGAGATCTCGAGATATAGCGACGTTCCTGTTCTGGGCCGCGTTCCCTACGGAGCAACCCGGAGTGATGTCGCCACTTGGGCCGACCGCTTGTAAAAGCCTCTTGAGTTGCCAGCGTCTTGAATGGGCTGGGGCAACCAACGGCAGACCCGGCAAGAAACCGAGACGACGTCTCGGATAGACGGAGCAAATGGCCGATCATTCCGGCAATGATGCTTGCAGGGCCTTATATCCAGAAAACCTGAACGACTTGGCGTCTTTCTCCCCGCCTCGGAGTGGTCTGTCACTCATATCTAACAGAGACATTTCATTTGTAACGACCTCTGGGGCAATTTCTATGACATCCGTCCAAGCCAATACCGCACAGAAAGCTCTCGCCGTTAATCTCGATCCGCGGCGTTATGGCTCGTTTGCTGAAATTGGTGCTGGACAAGAAGTTGTGCGTTGGTTTTTTCGTGCCGGGGGGGCAGCCGGGACGATTGCCAAGAGCATGTCGGCCTATGATATGTCGGTCAGTGATGCCATCTACGGCGAATGCGAGCGCTACGTTTGCCGGCAACGAATGGAAGACATGCTCGACCACGAGCACCGCCTGAATCTAGAACGACTCAAAGAAAAGCGTGGCGACACAACCGCATTCTTTGCTTTCGCCGACACCGTTTCGGCTCGTAATTTTCATGGGACCAACGATTGCCATGGATGGATGGGCATTCGTTTTCAAGCTCACCCGCGTGACGAAGACAGCCAAATCATTATCCACGTACGAATGCTTGATACCGAAAACTCGCTCCAGCAAGAAGCCCTCGGGATTGTCGGCGTCAATTTGCTCTACGGTGCGTTCTTCCTCAATCACGAACCGGACCAGTTGATCGAATCGCTACTCGATGACCTGAGCACTCGGCGAATCGAAATCGATATGATCGAGTTTTCAGGCATCGCCTTCCGACACGTTGACAATCGAGTCATGAGTTTGCGATTGGTCCAATTAGGATTGAGCAATTCGGCGATGTTTTCGGCTAGCGGTGAAGTGATGCAGCCTTCGGAAGTTCTTTACAAAAAGCCCATCCTCGTCCAACGAGGCAGCTTTCGACCGATCACCCACGTCAATCTCGATATGCTCGAGGCGGCTCACGAGAAATTCACCCACGAAGTGGATGTCGAGGAAGAGGAAGTTGTCACGTTGGCGGAAATCACGATGCGTAATTTGCAAGCCAACGGCGATATCGATCTGCGAGATTTTTTAGCGAGAGCCGATACGCTTGCCGCGTGTGGAATGACAGTCCTGATTTCGGATTACTTTGAGTACTACCGCTTGGCAGCCTACTTGGCACGGTACACCAAGAAGAAAATTGGCATCACGATGGGTGCCGGTTCGCTTTGCGAATTGTTTGACGAAAAGTACTACACGCAGCTGGATGGTGGTATCCTTGAATCCTTTGGAAGGATGTTCAAAAACGATCTAAAACTCTACATCTATCCCCTGCTCAATCGCGAGACGGGCGAATTGACCATGGTCGACAATCTGCAAATTGCACCCGAAATCCGCAAACTGTATCAGTACTTGGTAGAAAAAGGATGCATTGAGCAATTGGACAATTTCAATCCCTTGCATCTCGAAACATTTTCACGCGAGGTTTTGCGAATGATCCAAGCTGGCGATTCGAGCTGGACCGAGCACGTTCCAGAAGAGGTTGCCGAAGTGATTCAGGACCGTGGTTTCTTCGGATGCAAGTCAAGTGCTGCGTCACAAAGCAGTGTCATGAAGCGTCTCGAAAGACACTCCAAACCACTAGGCTCGTTGGCGTAAAATTGACAAGTGCTTTAGCAAAATGGCTCGTTTGGATTGGCACGGGGTTGGCACCAATCGAAACGGGTAATCCTAACGGCCTTGGCTAGATCCATCACGTGCAATCACTTGAACGTGACTCACCTTTAGCGAAGAAAACGCAACCCGCGCCCCTTCGCTTTCGTCGCCTTCATTGTCTTGAGGATACGCGCCTGCTTTGAAGTAGAATGTCTGGTTCGCCCAATCGGCATCATTCTCCAAAACGTTCTGCGACTGCGTCTCCCCGTTGACGGTAATTGACAGCACTCCGTCCTGAAGTTTGATTTGATAAGCGATGTCCGTGTTCAAATCGCCTCCGGCAAAAATTTGCTTTTGATCCTTGTCCTTTGTCGGGCTCTCCTTTATCAATGCTTCGATGCGGCCCTTGACGTATTGCAGCTTGATCAGCGGCTTGGACATTCCCGTGTAGCTGTGGATCTGGCCAATGATCACTTTTGGGTTGCTGGGGACCTGTGTCACCCGGCAACGAGCGTCTAGAACGTGAGTTCCCGGCATCGGCCAATTCACTCTCGAGCTGTCCACGTCGAGCATTTCGCGAAGCTCGGATCGCGGGTACTTGGTCCCTCCGGTCGTTGCACCGTTGACGGGACACCAGAAAACCAGATGCCCCTTTGCATCCGTTTGAAAATGCGGATCTTGGAATCCGGCGGTGAGTTTTGCCGCTGACACCTCCGCCGCGTGACCGCCATACTGATTGGAAGCATCGGTAGGCAGCGTCAACTTCCAGTGGCTCAAATCGATTGGGCGGTTCGGCTCAGCAGCGGTCGCCGACGATATCGCAAATACAGATGCGATCGCAAAACCAAGAGTAAAATTCCACTTCACCATTCGTTGTCTCGCTAATTTGGGTTGATCGAGTTGAATACTGATTGGCCTTATCGAGATGATGTTTCATAGCCGCTCGCCGCTATCCCGGTTTGATTTCGCCACTGCTTGCCGACCGCTCGACACCTTCTGGCCTACCGACAATTGTCGCCCCAGGACCAAACGATGCGAAACATCCGGAGTCCGATTTGGCCCTGAAACGATTTGGCCCGTGGTCTGTCCTTGCCGAATCAAGCGGTTTGCCCCACACAACCTCGGTCAACCGGTGACGAGATCCAACAGCATACGGCCTAACGCTCCCCCTAGCTGCGCCTCCGGCACGCGCGATGCGTGACGCCAAGGAATGCCACGATCGCCGGGAGTTCTGCAATTCGAATCAGTGCGGGCATTTTAACATGGGATGCACCTCACTCGCAAACACATCGTTTTGTATGGATCGAAATTGAGCGTGTCAGAGCAAAGATTCAGGTGCGCGTGACCTTGTACGTTGCTGCCCAAAATTACTTTACGCAGTTGTGTTCCAGGTGTTTTCCTCTACGCCAACGGCGTTACATAACATAGCCCAGGGTTAAGGCTTTGCCAGCGCAAGCGCAGCAAACCGCAACCCTGGGTTGCTTGGTTTTCCCCCCTCTCCGTGCCCCACCCCGGTTTCGGCGGCTTCGCCGCCAAAACCGGGGTGGGGCACGGGGTGGGCGTTTCGTGTCTACCCAGGGTTGCAGCGTCAATCGCAAAGGCGATTGCCAGCTTTAACCCTGGGCTGCGGAATGTAACGCCGTTGGCGTAGGAAAAAAAACGATGCAAGTCAGTGTTCTCGAAACCGTGTCTTTCAAGCACTCAGCAGGAACGTACGCACTCATTGCAGCCATTCCGGGGGAAGGAGCCTATCTCACTAGTTTGCATGCCTGATTGTTGATAATCAAACACAATAGGCAAACAAGAATACCAATGAATTCTGTCCGGGTGTTGCTGTATCACCTGAGATGATGCTCTGTCCCTGGACTGCCCCCGATAGGCAAACAAGAATACCGATGAATCCTGTTCGGGTGTTGCTGTATCACCTGAGATGATGCTCTGTCCCTTTGCTGCCGTACGTTGCTGCCAAAATTGCTTTACGCAGTTGTGTTCCAGGTGTTTTCCTCTACGCCAACGGCGTTACATAACATAGCCCAGGGTTAAGGCTTTGCCAGCGCAAGCGCAGCAAACCGCAACCCTGGGTTGCTTGGTTTCCCCCCCTCTCCGTGCCCCACCCCGGTTTCGGCGGCTTCGCCGCCAAAACCGGGGTGGGGCACGGGGTGGGCGTTTCGTGTCTACCCAGGGTTGCAGCGTCAATCGCAAAGGCGATTGCCAGCTTTAACCCTGGGCTGCGGAATGTAACGCCGTTGGCGTAGAAAAAAAAACGATGCAAGTCTCCCCAGGGTTGCAGCGTCAATCGCAAAAGCGATTGCCAGCTTTAACCCTGGGCTGCGCAATGTAACGCCGTTGGCGTAGAGAAAAAAAAGATGCAAGTCAATGTTCTCGAAGCCGTGTCTTTAAGCACTCAGCAGGAAGGTACGCACCCCTTGCGGCCATTCCGGGGGAAGGAGCCTATCTCACGAGTTTGCATGCCTGATTGTTGATAATCAAACACGATAGGCAAACAAGAATACCAATGAATTCTGTTCGATGTGTTGCTGTATCACCTGAGATGATGCTCTGTCCCTGGACTGCCAATGTCCCTTTGCTGCCAAAATTGCTTTACACAGTTGTGTTCCAGGTGTTTTCCTCTACGCCAACAGTGGCAAGAGAGCACCGCGACAGCCCGAGAAGGACAAGGATTTGTTGCAACGCGGGGTGTCCGGTCATGTCCCCGGATGACCTTGGGTGGACATCGCGAACAATTTCACACAGCGCCGTGCAGATCGATCGGAGAGTGCGAAAAAAAAGCCTGGAACGGATTTTGTCCGTTCCAGGCCAGTCGTGGCCATTTCTGACCACTGATACCGAAGGAGGGACTCGAACCCTCACTCCCTTGCGAGAACTGGATTTTGAATCCAGCGCGTCTGCCAATTCCGCCACTTCGGCTCTTCTTCACTAATTTACGGTCCCGCTCGCTTTGCAGCAACCGGGCCGATAATTTCAGGGCCAGAGTATCTATTAGTTTGCCATTGTTTGCAAGCCCGTATTTTCTCGTACACGGTGGGCTATATCCTACCGTTCACTCCATTGGCGATTGCCGCAGTTGCTGTTCTTGAAGCAGGGTTGCATCTTGTCTGTTTTTTTTGGGGGGGACGGGTTAAAAACCTGCCCCATGGTATTGCGGCTATGCTACCTTGAGGAGGTATACAACCATGCGAGTCCCCCATTCGCTGCCCCGACGATTGGCCTGCATCGCCTTGATTCTGCTAGGAATTTCCGTTGGATTCGCTAGTCCTGGGTTGGACGATTCGGTGACGGAGCCCGGCGATCTGTCCCAACAGGAAGACTCGCCGGGCGCGGGGCTGAACGCTGCCAAGATCGAAGATCGGCTGGAGGGCGATTTTGACAGTCGTGACATCGCCGCGGCCACTTCTTGGGCCGGGTCTTTGGGGATCGCCGATTGGCTCGAGCCGCTCGCACCGTGGCGGACCTTGGAAACATTGCGTTTCCAGGTAGGAGACTGGGAACGATCGTCACAAGCGTATAAAATGGCTGAATGTTGAGAAAACCTACCACAACTCTGAGAAACTTACCCATGCGAGCTTTTCCAATTTTACTTTCGATCCTCGTCGTCATGACGAACGCTCGTGCTGAAACACTGACTCCTGAAAGACTTTGGGATTTAGCTCGGATCGGCGATGCCGCCGTTTCGCCCGATGGGAAATCGATTGCCTACTTGGTGACCCGATACGATTTAGCGGAAAACGAAGGCACGGTTAGTTTGTTGCTGCAACCGCTTCCCCAAACGCCGCCAAAGCCAGACGGAAAGGTAGCCACCGCGTTCGACACACCGCTCCAAACCGCGAAAGCCAAGACGCTACTAAAAGACATCAAGGGACTCGGGTCACTCGCTTGGCTTGATCACACGACGGGTGCCAAGCTGGTTTACATTGCACCTGGGAAAGAGGCGGAGAAAGCTGAGGGTAGCGAATCCAAAGCGGGCGAATCCGAGGAGGGGAAGGACGAAAAACCGAAGCCTCAAGTTTGGATGCTCGATCCGAGTGGTGGTGAGCCGAAGCAATTGACATCGGTTGAAAATGGGGTCGCGAATTTGAAGTCTTCGCCGAGCGGCGATGCCATCGCTTTTACCGTCGACGTCAAAATGGATAAAAAGGTGACGGAGATATTTGAAGATCTGCCGAAAGCGGATGCTCGGATTATCGATTCCTTAATGTTTCGGCACTGGAACGCTTGGCATGATTACGCCTACAGCCATCTGCATACGGTGATGATCGACGATTCGGGCAATGCATCCGAGCCGATTGATTTGATGCCATCGCTAAAGGCGGATTGTCCGCTACCTCCGTTCGGCGGCCGCGAGCAGTTCACTTTTTCGCCCGATGGCAAACAGGTCGCTTTGACAATTAAGCTTGTGAACAATCCAGCGGAAAGTACCGACAGCAGTATTTTTCTGGTCGATACGAATGGCGGGACGCTCCGAAACATCACACCTGGGATGGCGGGCTACGATATGGACCCGGCCTATTCACCCGACGGACGGTTTATCGCTTTCCATTCGATGGAGCGGGCCGGCTTCGAAGCGGACCGGAATCGTATCATGCTTTACGATCGCAACAGTGGCGAGATGGAGGAGTTAACCAAAGGGATCGACCAAACCACGCACCGCGCGACATGGAGTGCCGATTCCAAGCGAGTTTATTTTGACAGTGAAACGCATGGCACGCACCAAGTCTTCTCGATCGACCTAACCAATCGGCAATTGACTCCGGTTTCAAGTGGTCGGTTCAACTTTAAGGTTATCGGAACGACGGGCGGTTCCGAGCAAGACGCTGCATCGGAGCGAGTGATTGTAGCGCAAGAAAATATGCTACGTCCGACCGAGTTAGGAATCATCGAACCAACATCCAAGCAGGTCACAACGATTACCGATGTGAATGGAACGATCTTTGCAAAACTGGAATTGCCGACGATTGAAGAACGGTTCTTCACCGCCACCGATGGAAAGCAGATTCACAACTGGGTCATCTTGCCACCAGGCTATCGAGGGGAATCGGATTCAAAGTCGGAGCCAGCAAAGCAATGGCCGATGCTGACGTATTGCCAAGGGGGGCCGCAGGGACAGATCGGTCAATGGTTCTCTTACCGTTGGAACTTTCACATGATGGCTGCCAAGGGGTACGTCGTGTTAGCGGTCAACCGCCGCGGGATGCCAGGATTTGGGCAAGAGTGGAACGACCAAATTAGCGGAGACTGGGGCGGGCAGGCGATGCAGGATATCTTGGCGTCGACCGATGCGATGATCGCCGATCCGAAGATTGACCCGAGTCGCGTCGCGGCGATCGGGGCCAGTTTCGGGGGATACACGGTTTATTGGTTGATGGGTAATAGTGCAAATCGCTTCTGTTCGATGATCGCTCATTGCGGTGTCTTCAACTTGGAATCGATGTACGGATCGACCGAAGAACTGTTCTTTGTGAATCACGATTTAGGTGGCCCGTATTGGAAGAGTGAGCAAGTTGCTGCTGATTACGAGCGGTTTTCACCCCACAAATTTGCAGGGAATTGGAAAACGCCGCTCCTGGTCATTCATGGCGAGAAAGATTTTCGCGTCCCAGTCACTCAGGGCATGGAAGCGTTCACGGCGGCACAGGTGCAAGGCGTCGAGAGCCGATTCCTGTATTTCCCAGACGAAGGTCATTGGGTTTTAAGCCCACAAAATGGGGTTGTTTGGGGCCGCGTCTTCTTTGATTGGCTCGATCAACATTGTCAAAAACCATAGCATTACCGATAGCCCGAATGGGTGGTTTTTGCGATACTTGCGAGTGAAAGTGGATTTTTCTGCCCTTTGGGTGTTAGACGGGCTACGACTCGGTAGATAGAATGGTGGGCTAATACATAGACAAGATTCTAGACCGACCGTGTTCGATGGGCGATTTTCGTCCAACTGAGTTCTATTCAAAGTTCGCCCGTGATTTTCAGCTCTAAACCTAAAAACGACCGTGATTCTCGCCCCTCCGTCGATCTTGATCGATTGGTTGATCAGGGGTCGGGGCCAAACACCGTTTTGTTTCTTCACGGTCTATTCGGTACGCCTGAGCACTATGCGGAGGTGATGGACCGATTGTCGGACCACTACCGGGTGATTGCACCTCAGCTTCCCATTGACCCGCAACCGGGTCGGCGTCTTAACGGGATGCAAACCGTTGCAGACTTGAGCGAGACGATCGAGGATTTGATTAAGACCTTGGAGCTAGACCAGTTTGTGCTGTGCGGCAATTCGCTTGGTGGCTTGATTGCGATCGATTTATGTCTTCGCCAGCCTGGACATGCAAAAGGTTTGGTTTTAGCTGGTAGTGCTGGGTTGTTTGAACGCAGCCCCATTCGCGGTTTGCGTTCGCGTCCAACTCGCGAATTTGTAAAAAAAACGGTGACAGGCATCTTATACGATCACAGCTTGGTTTCGGAGGCATTGATTGACCATTGGCACTCTGCGGTGATGGATCGCGACTATGTAAGGTTTCTGCTTCGGGTATCGAGGGCGACACGTGACCGTAGTGTCGAGCGTGAGCTAGCGTCGCTCGATTTGCCGACCATTATTATTTGGGGAAGCGAAGACGAGATCACTCCTCCGGCGACTGGCGAAGAATTCCAGCGTCTCATCCGAGGGTCACAGTTAAAGTTCATTGACCAGTGTGGTCACGCCCCGAATTGGGAAAAGCCAGCCGAGTTCGCTGAGTTACTTGAAGAATTTTTGCCGAGTTGCTTTGCGTGAACGTGCGACGGACAAGGATTGCCCAACTCACTCTGTTTCTCTTGGCACTTGCATCGCCATTCATTGTTTTCGCTGCGGTGTCAGCATTGCGCAGCACCTCGAACGATCCGCGTCAATGGTTACCCAAGTCATTTGCGGAAACCGACGACTACGATTGGTTTGGCGAGCAATTTGGCAGCGATGAAATTGCAGTTGTTAGCTGGCCAGGCTGCACGATTGACGACTCGCGTGTCAGCGAGGTGTCTGCAAAGCTTGAAGCGTCTCCGTTATTCGATACGGTGCTAAGTGGGCCAAGTGTATTGGCGGAGATGACGGAATCCCCGAACGGCATGTCGCGGTCATCCGCACTTCGTCGACTGCGTGGTATCTTAGTCGGTCCCGACCTCGAAACGACTTGTCTGGTTCTGTCAACGTCTGCTGCCGGACAAGCGGACCGAGTCGCTGCCGTTGAGCAAATCGAACAGGTCACGGTATCGGAGACCGATTTAGACCGAAGCGAATTGCGGCTTGGTGGTCCGACGGTCGACGCAGCCGCGATCGATAGGGAAAGCCGGCGATTGCTCTTTCAACTCGCAGGTTTTTCCGCATTGATCTCGTTTGTCATTGCGAGTCTTCGCATGAAGAGTCTGCGCGTCGCCATGATCGTCTTGGTTGTCGCGGGCTACAGCACCGCCGTCGCACTTGCCATTTTGTATCTCAGCGGCAGCAAGATGAATTTGCTGATGACAATGCTACCGCCATTGATCTATGTCCTCAGTATTTCGTCGGCGGTTCACCTCGCGAACTATTACCGCGATTCCGTATTGGACTCGAAATGTAACGACCCCTTAAGAAAAGCGATTTCGCATGGCTTCATGCCTTGCGTTTTAGCGGCGACGACGACGGCAATTGGTTTGATCTCGTTGGTGATGAGCAAAATCGAACCGATCCAAGAGTTCGGGCTCTATGCCGCCGCCGGAGTGCTCAGCAGCTTGACGGTGTTGTTTACGATGCTTCCTGCAGCCCTTCATTTGTTTCCACCCAAGATCAACCCGGACGAAGCAACGAAAGCGAATCCCAAAACCACCGTTGCTCACTTGAATGCTTCTTCACGCTATATCGCTTTTGTCAATTCGCGACACCTGCCGATTTTAATCGTATGCTTAACCGCAATGGCGTTTTTCGGTTGGGGGCTACCGTACGTCAAATCGACGGTAAAACTACAAGATCGATTCCTACCCGATAGCGATGCCATTCAGGATTACCAGTGGCTTGAATCGAACATCGGCCCCATGGTTCCACTCGAAGTGCTTGTCCGTTTCGACAAGGATGATCCACGAGAATTGTCCGAACAGTTGAACGTTGTCGCCAAAGTACAAGCCGAGATCCAATCATCCGAAGAACAGGTTGTGACGATGTCAGCTGTGAATCTTTCATCTGCATTGCCAAGCGGAAGTAGCATTCGAGATATTTTGGAGCGAAAAATAATCAATAGCCCTGTAACGCTTAAGCGATTGATGGAGGCTCACTTTTTTGCACGGACTGAAACGGAGCAGCTTTGGCGGATCACAGTACGCGCCGAGGCGATTGGCGATTTGGATTATGGGCGTTTTGCCGAGCGGCTAAAAAATAGGATTGACCCCTTATTGGCAAAGGAAAATGCACGAGGAATGTATACAGGAGTGATCCCGCTGATCTACAAGGCTCAGCGTCAACTGTTGCAAGATTTGTTTCGAAGCTTCTTAGCCGCATTCGCTGTGATCGGGGTCGTCTTGGTATTTGTTCTGCGCAGTTTCACCGCAGCGGCTTTGGCGATGATCCCTAACCTTTTTCCTGCTGTCGTGGTCTTCGGCGGACTCGAGTGGATCAACGTACCGATTCAAATTGGATCTGTGATGACGGCCAGCGCCGCTTTGGGCATTGCGGTTGACGACACCGTTCACTTTCTCACATGGTTCCGTCGAGGGTTGCACAACGGTTTACCGAGATCCAGTGCCCTGGAGGATGCATTTGAACGTTGTGCCGGTGCCATGATGCACACGACGTTCATTTGTGCGGGCGGCTTGCTGGTGTTTACGGTCAGTTCGTTCGTGCCGATCTTGCACTTTTCATGCCTGATGGTGGCCTTGTTGCTTTCCGCGTTGGTGGGCGACTTGGTTCTATTACCCTCGATTTTGGCAGGACCGCTCGGAAAACCGTTTGAGAAATCAGTCGCCCCCGCTTCGCAACCTTAGCCGTTTGGACGTTGGAAGCGATCCAAAGGGACTCGTTACCTCGTCCACTACTCGAAAACGAGGCTTTGATACACCACGAGTGCCTATCAATCTTTGATTTCAGGGTGAGACCGGACGGCTTTCGATGTGGATGAAAAATCGATTCCTTCAGAAACCTGGCGGTGACCGTGCATGGAATTCATGCCAAAAGGCCCTACGGAACGGCAAAAGGAGGTTCTGCTGGAAGTGTTGTTTTACTGGTCAACCGCGTGCTCATCAGACCGCGTGATTCGCGATACAAAGATTCGCGATACTAACGCGAACTGCTTGGTACGCGCGGTTAAAAAAAAGGCAACTACTTCAACAACTCAAGCATCGAGTGTTGCAGTTCCTCGGAGGCACTCAGGCAGAACATTGGGTTCCAATCGTCGAGCGGTGCGCCATCGTACTGAGACAAGATGGCACCCGCTTCACGAGCAATCACGATTCCTGCCGCAGCGTCCCAAGGCTGGACACTAGTGGCCCAGTACCCATCGAGTCGGCCATCGGCGACGTAGCACATATTGAGCGCGCAGGACCCAAGTCGACGTAGCGCACGGCAATGTTCGAGCACCCGCAAGAACCTTTGCACCTCGGGTGCATCCCCCTGAACGCCTGCGGAGAAACTGCAGGAATAGAGGGATTCATCAATTTTCCGGCAGCCGCTAGGTCTCATCGAGCGTCCATTGACCATCGCTCCGCCGCCATCAATTGCCGTAAACAACTCGTCGTAGACGGGATCAAAGATGACGCCAAGCCGCATCTTGCCTGCGACGTACAAACCAATCGACACGGCAAAGTTTTGTAGTCGATGAACGTAGTTGACCGTTCCATCAAGCGGATCGACGACCCAGCAAGGTGGCGCATCGACTTCACCGCGGCGAACCGCTTGGGGTGGTTCGTTCTCGCCTTCTTCTTCACCAACAAAAGCATACTCGGGAAAACGGTCGAAGAGGATCGAGCGAATGGCCTGCTGAGCAGCCAAGTCCGCGTCGGTCACCAAATCTTTGGGGGCTTTTTCGCGGACAATGCGGTCATCTCGCCGGGCCATCAATTCAACCGCGGCGGCTCGAGCAGCCGCAATCGCTACATCCAAGTGTTGTTGATCCATCTCGTTTGACTTCCTAAGCTTCGAAACTTTCCAGCTGTCGTAATTCCTCGAGCCAAACTCGAATATCGTTATCGTACTCCGTCGCCATGTCGCTGCGAATCAATTGACGATGAAAAGCTGCAGCACCTTGTTCGACATGCTCTGCCGCTTCGGCGCTGGGGAAACGACGGTTGGGGTCGGGGGCAATCAAGCCAAGCAAAAAATTCATCAGCAATTCGTTACGCAGAACATCTTCGGGTAAGACCGTATGCAATCGTGAAGGCAATTCGCGTTTGGCTTGCAAAAGTTGCCGCAAACTCTCTTTGCCCGCAAACGGGCTGGTCCCACTAAGCAGTTCAATTAACACGTAGCCAACACTGGCGAGGTCACTTCGGGGAGTCACTTGATTGTTTTCGAGGACTTCGGGAGCCGCGTAAATCGGTGTGCATTCGCAGTCGCGAGGTGGATCGGTGTAGTCGAATGCCGATCCCATGTCGATCAACTTGGTATGGCCGGATCGTTTAAGCATAATGTTCGATGGTTTTACGTCACCGTGAACAATGTTCTCGCGATGCAGTGCCGCAAGCGACGCCAAGCATTCGCGGACGATCGCGACCGCGACCCCCGCTTTGAATCGCGACTGCACCGGTCCCTCGGTTAGAATCACTTCGTTGATATAAGACCAACGTCGTTGGCTAACATGATGCCCAAGCAACTCCAAGCATTGTGGGGAGACGAGTTGCCGCAAATCGTAGCCATCGACCCATTCCATCATCATGATTCGAATTCGATGCCGCTCGAAAAAGTTCTGGACATCGAGCAAATTATCGTGCTGGATCAGAGCCACGCGAGCAGCGATGGAGGCGACACGGGCCATCGCTTCGTCATAAGATCGGCTGTCGGGATATCGCTCGGGTGAAAATACTTTCATGGCGACGGGAACCGTAAATCCATCCGTGCCGCGATACTCGGTCAAATAGACTTCACCCTGTCCACCACGACCAAGAAGTCGCAGCAAATGGTGGTGACCGGTCCAGCTTATTTTGCGCTTTTGCAGCAAATCATCGTATCGGCGCACCAATTCCGTATCGGTTTTTCCATGCGGGGAACCATGTAGCGTTATCGTCGGATTCGGTTCAAATCGTGTCGTAGAGTGCATTCGATTGGTGCCCAAGCATGACCCGCTTTCGCAAGAATGACCGCCCTGACGAGCAGGACGGGGCCGCTAAAACGACCGTGAAAGGAATAGGAGCCTCGAAGGGTATCTTAACCGATTGGGCAACCGATTGTCACCAAGGGAAATGTAGGCAATCTTTTACGGGCGATTGCAAGCCCCGAGAGGATTGAGAAACAACCCGACGTCTCCATCAGCCCACCACTAAGCACATTTTTTCGTTTGCTCGATTTTCGTTTCGCCGCCTTGATCTAATTCCGCAGCAATCGCCTCGATCGTCTTGCTGGACGCTCCCTGATGGCTGTGGATCAGTCGTTGAGCATTCATGCCGAGTTCCTCTGCTGCTGGGATGTTGGTCAAACAGCGGCGAACGAACTGGGTGAGTTCGGCTTGATCGGCGACGCGGACGGCGGCATCGTTGACGACTAGTTGATTGGCGATTTCTTTAAAATTTCGGGTGTCGGGACCGAACGAAACCGCACTGCCGTAGCCAGCCGGTTCGAGCATGTTTTGGCCACCGCGATCGGCAAAGCTGCCGCCAACCGTCGCGATCTGACTAACCCCCCACCAATGTCGCAGCTCACCGATGGTATCAACGAGGATCACCGTGTCGGTATTCCAGTCTTTTTCGTGGCTTATTTTGGCCGCACTTCTTCGCCGCACATTCAACCCAGACGACTCGACCAGTTTTGCGACCGCATCGAAACGCTCCGGGTGCCTTGGAACCAGGATCAATCGCAATTCGGTATGCTCATGGCGGAGCGTTTGATAGACATCCAAGGCCATCTTCTCTTCACCAGGCTGTGTGCTGCCGACGACCCAAATTCGATGCCACGGATCGATATTTGCCCATTCTTTTCTTGAACGCACTTCCATTGTTTCGCGAGAGGTGGGCGCATCATCGAATTTGATCGAGCCTGTAATCGTGATTCGATTCGCTACAGTTCCACAACGGCGAAATCGTTCTGCATTGTGTTCGTTCTGGCACCCAACCCACGATAAGCGGGCAAAGGTCCGCCGGGTAAATGGCCCGAACCGATGGTAGCCCGATGCACTCTTCTCACTCAATCGCGCGTTAAAAACCATCACGGGACAATCGTGATTTTTGGCGATTCGAATGAGGTTGGGCCAAAGTTCGAGTTCGGCCAACAACAGAAGTTTTGGGTTCAGATTTTGGATCGTCCGGCTAACCGCCCAAGAAAAATCGAGCGGGCAAAAGAAGACTTTATCGGCTCCAAAATGCTGGATCGCTAGGTCGTACCCTGTATCGGTTGAGCTGCTAATCACGATCGTGTCGTCAGGATAGCGACTTCGCAAACGACCGACGATCCCTTTCGCCAAATTGACTTCGCCAACGCTAACTGCGTGCAACCAAACGCAGCGTTTGCCGTTGCTGAGCGACAACGCAGCATTTTTCGATAATCCGAACAGCTTTTCTCGTGATCCGCGACGATAGCGGCCATACCGAATCATGCGGTACGCAACCAACGGCGAAACGAGCAGCAGCGCGAATAGATAAATCAAATTGGCGAACATCGGAATCCTTTCCGAAGGATCTCTAATAAAATCAAATAACTTGATCGCGTTTTCTCAAACAACACGATTTGTACTTTTTACCGCTTCCGCATGGACATGGGTCATTGCGACCGATTCGAGGTTCGGCGTGCCGAATCGGGTCGGGCCGCGACGTTTCTTCTTGATTGCTCTGTTCAGCCGCTTGCTGGGCGGGTGTATTGGCATCTCGCATCGTTCCCGCATTGCTGGCCGATCTTGGATCATCTTGGTGCGTCTTTGCTTCGACCCAAGTGCTACGGATGAAATCTTCGTTAAAGGATTCCATACGGAAAATCAGATCGGTGACACGTTCGCCGATCGATTCCCACATCGTATCGAACAACCGCATCCCTTCGCGTTTGTATTCCACTTTGGGGTCCATTTGGGCGTAGCCCTTCAAGCCGACGCTGCTCCGCAAGTGGTCCATTGTCAGCAAATGGTTCTTCCAGCCTTCATCGACAATGCTGAGCAAAATTTGCCGTTCCATTCGTCGCATTTCGGGATAGAAGCGGTCATCGACAGCACCATCGACGACTAGGCGAATCGCTTCGCGATCCTTTCGAGCCAAATCGTTTTTGTCGGCATGATGATTGAGTTCTTTTTGAAGCCATACAGCCAACGCATCCAAGTTGCCATTATTTCCACTTGCAACGATCGCCGTCGTGTTTTTATCGGCGTCACCGAAGACTTCTTCGATCTTCGTCTCCGCCAATTTGTGTTTGGTTTCGGCTGCATCCCCTGCTTTGCGGCTAAATTCAACAAGTTGGGCTTTCAGGTCGTCACGATTGAGTCGGACATCTTCAGGGCTAAGATCGACCTCGAATCGACTTCTCACCCAAGCAACCAAGCCTTCGCGATCGAGCGAAACTTGAGCCCCTTGTTTTTCCGTGAAGCGTGAAATGCCGGCAATCACCGGATATTCCGCTTCCTTCTGGTTGTAAGCCTGTTCGGCTCGCTGCATCAACGAATCGGACACCTTGCGTAGATCTTCGGCATCGCGGAACTCATCCGGCGTCGTTTCAATTCCAAACTTGTGCCGCATCCAGCCGCACAGGGTACGGAGAGAAAAATCGGCATCGAGAAGCGGTTCCCCTTCGCTCAAGTCGACCTTTGCGATTCGTTCGTGAGCTTTGAGGATCAACTCGCTGACCAATTCGTCCCGTTCCAATGCCTTGAGTTGATGCTCTTGGTAATTGGTTCCCAATTGAGTGTTCGCCCAATTGACCAACGCTTTCCAATTCCATTCATCCTCCATCGACTGCGGCAGATTCTCTTCGACGATTTCTTCGACCATCACCTCCGCTGCCCGCTCGGCCTGATCGACCGAATAGGACTTGGCCATATCGAAATCCATATTCACGAAATCGCGAGCTTCCAATTTGCAATTCAGTTGGTTACCGGCAAACGCAGCGAACGATTCGACACCATACTTGGGATCCAAGAACAGACTGACGTGTTTATCGATTTGGCCACGGATCAGTTGCAAGACCATGTTGCGAGAGGAATGGCCATCGAGCAAGTTTTGGCGGTAGCGGTAAACCCGTTTACGCTGTTCGTCCATGACTTCGTCATAGTCGAGCAAGCTTTTACGGATTTCGTAGTTACGTTCTTCGACTTTCTTTTGGGCTGCCGAGATACGACGGGTCACCATGGCGGACTCGATCGCTTCGCCTTCTTGCATTCCCAATCGTTCCATCATGCTCTTGACGAAATCACCAGCGAAAATCCGCATCAAGTCGTCTTCGAGAGACAGATAGAACCGGCTTGAACCAGGGTCGCCCTGACGTCCACAGCGACCGCGAAGTTGCAAGTCAATACGTCGAGATTCGTGGCGTTCGGTCCCCAGCACATACAAACCGCCAAGCTTTCGGACGATGTCGCCCTCTTCGCTCATCTTTTCACGATCGTCAATCTCTTGGACGAGAGCATTCCATTCGTCATCGGGCACTTCCAAACGCGTTGGGTACTTGTGTTGGAGCTGAGCCCAAGCCATCGTTTCGGGATTCCCCCCGAGGACGATATCCGTACCACGGCCCGCCATATTGGTCGCGATTGTGACCGAGTTGACCCGGCCTGCTTGAGCGACAATCTCTGCTTCACGCCCGTGATTCTTCGCGTTCAAGACGTCGTGTTTGATGCCGCGTCGTTCGAGCAAGGCCGACAAGCGTTCGCTCTTTTCAATACTAACCGTCCCGATCAGAACCGGTCGACCGGCGCGTTCGATACGGACGATCTTCGCATCGGAGATCTTTTCGGCTTTCTTTTCGTCTTTCCGCAGGAAGGTGACCTCTTCATCATTTTCGCTTTGGATTTTGCCCCAAATCTCGTCACCGTTCTTCAAGGTGATGACGTCCCATTTGTTGCTTCGTTCGACCTCTTCAGCCAATGCCTTGTACTTGTCCTTTTCGGTCAAGTAGATCAAGTCAGGATGTTCGATCCGTTCCATTTCACGGTTGGTTGGAATCGCAACGACGTCGAGCCCATAAATCTTCATGAATTCGGTCGCTTCGGTCATCGCCGTACCAGTCATCCCCGACAACTTCTTGTACATCTTGAAGATATTCTGCAGCGACGCGGTGGCAAACGTTTGCGTCTCTTGTTTGATCGGCACGCCCTCTTTTGCTTCGACAGCTTGATGCAGTCCATCACTCCATTGGCGACCTTCCATCAAGCGACCGGTGAACTCGTCGACAATGATGATTTGGCGATCTTTGATGACGTAGTTCACGTCAAGCTTGTACAAGTAATGCGCCTTCAATGCATTGTCGATCAAGTGGGGCCATTCCATATTCCCAGCGGTATAAAAACTTTCGACCCCCGCCAATCGTTCGGCTTCGCGAACCCCTTCATCGTTCAGCGAAACGTTGTGCTGTTTTTCGTCGACTTTGAAGTGTGTCTCGTTTTGCAATTGCCGCGCAACACGATCCGCTTCGGCGTAACGCCCGAGATCCAAATCGGCAGGCCCACTAATGATCAACGGAGTCCGTGCTTCGTCAATGAGAATGTTGTCGACTTCGTCAATGATCGCAAAATTGAGCGGCCCTTGGCACTGCTGAGCTTCTTTCGGATATCGATCGTCGCCCTTCGCCGCTGGACGCATGTTGTCACGTAAGTAATCGAAACCAAATTCGTTGTTGGTTCCATAAGTAATGTCGCACAGGTAAGCCGCTTGCTTATCGGCCGTGGCCATACCCGATTGGATAGCATTGACGGTCAGACCCAAATTCATGTAGAGCGGCGCCATCCATTCCATGTCACGACGTGCCAAGTAATCGTTGACCGTCACGACATGCACGCCTTTGCCCTCAAGCGCATTTAGGTAGGCCGGTAGCGTGGCGACCAACGTTTTCCCTTCACCGGTGACCATTTCGGCAATATCACCATTATGCAAAACCATTCCACCGATTAGTTGGACGTCATAATGCCTCATCCCCAGGAACCGTTTTCCACCTTCACGGCATACCGCGAAGGCTTGGTCGAGGATATCGTCCAAGGTTTCACCATCCCGCAGTCGTTGGCGAAAAATCTCGGTCTGAGCGCGTAATTCCTCGTCGCTCATCGCCTCATATTTCGGCTCGAGCTCGGTGATACGCGAGGCACGTTGTTGTAGGCGGGCGACGGTTCGAGCGTTCGCGGAGCCGAAGATGCCGGTCACGACGCGATTGGCACCTTTGGCAAAGCCGCCGAAGATGACGCCAAGAACGTCAAACAGTTGTTCGAAGATTGACATGAGTTTCTGTCGTTAAATAAATAATAATCGTATGCGGATAGCCGTTTGGCCATCGATTCGGCCCAGCTATTTTATAAAGGTTTCGGTTTTTTAGAGGGATAGCCCTAAAAAACACAGTTTGTTGCGGAAAAACATGGGCTCACGCGATTGCGACGGCCAAGCATCAAGCTGCGTCAAAATGGCATTGCACCTACTGTTTTGGTAGTCTACGGCAAATAGGGGGCCATGCATTGACCAAACGCCCTGGTCAGGGATTGATTTGGGTGCATTTTGAGCCATCTAAGTGCTTCAAGTATGGCAAGTTACGAGTTTAGTGAAGATGGGTCAACTGTGATTGTCGCCCTTGATCGTAGGCTCGGTCAAGGAGTCTTGTCGTCGCTGGGCTGGCATCCGCAGCGGACATCACTCAAGCTAGCAATCATTCGGCGAAGCCGTCTTACGATTAGCTACCCATCGTCGTAGCTACCCATCGTCGCCCACGCGAGCTTTTTCTTTCACGATCGTTTCCGGAGCGTCTTTGCCCGCTTTGATGACGAACGTTCGACCGCGCGGCGCATGAGGCACAAAACGACGCCCGTTCACACGAACCGTATATAGAATTTCGGCGTTCTCCGAATCGATTAGTTGGACAACGGGTGAATCGACGTCAAACGTCAACGCGTCAAGCTTTCCCCACGATGGTGGATTGTAGTTGTCGAATTGCGAGATCGTGCGGGGCCATCCCGGGTATTGCCTGGCGGCGGGATCGGTGATGTCGACGTTTCGTGGCCAACATTCCATCGTGATCTGGCGTGTTTTCGTATTGAGACGCACAATGCCAAAACCCGCCGCGCGCGTGTTCAACAAGTTGCCCGCCGGTGTTTCCTCAGGGTTCGCGGCTGCGTAGTTGGTGACTTTGTTGTCGAATCCATCGACTTGATCCCCCGTGTATTCGAAGCTGCCCGGTTCACGATTCGTTCCCGGTTCAAGCGGTTTCCACCAACGCAAATAAAGGTTGGCGATGGAGGGAACACAGAACGACCAGATCGCGTCGCGGTGTTCGTCAATGCCGTGATGAAAGATCGTGGCTAGGTGTTGATCACCCGCATAGTGGAACGCGAACGCTTTGCGTAACGATCGGAGTGCACGATTGCGTCCGCTTTGTGGCCAACCGTTGGAGTCCATATCGGCATGCAGCCGACCGTTCGCGGTGCCGTGAATGTGAGCACCTCCACAAAAGATCGTTTGCGACAATGCAACTTTCATCTTTGCATTTTTCCAATCTTGGGCCCAGTCATCAATGAAATCGAGTTGTCGTTGGCCCAGCAAAATGGCACCCTCCACATCGACACTGGCGGGATCATAATCGGGATTGCGAATATGATCAGGTCGCGGCCCTTGTTTGGGAACTCGCCCCGCTGGACCGGTCTTGAACTTGCGGTCTTCTAGAATCGCGAAGTCGACATTCCCCCAATTCAAATTGGTGAAATAGACGCCAATGCCTTGGCCAATCCTTTGCGGGTCGACCGGGTCGGGCAGATGGCTCGTTTGCGCTCGTTCCACTTCCTGGACATAAACGCCAGGTTGAGAATAACCTCCGTCGGCGGCACCGCCGAGCGTCGAGATCTTTCCGCTTTCGCCCCACAGGTTGGGTTGTCCGACATCGTGGTCATCGGGCAAACAGATCGTCGGACGGTCTTTGATGATATCTCCGAAGTCTCGCCCGAATTTTAGCCATGCCGCATAATGGCGATGGTGGTCGTAGACTTGATCGCCGGAAAAGAACAGTACGTCGGCATCGATCTTCTTCACGTTTTCAAGGAGATCCTGACGAGAAATATCGCCACCGTGAGCCGGTTGAATCGAGTTGCCGGTAAATCCAGCGACAATCATCTCAGCTTTGTCCACAGGGTTTTTGCGGATAACGCCTTCATACTTCGCATCCGCACCATGCCGCACACGATAGCGGTACGCGCGGGTGTCATCCCAGTTTTCGACGCGAAAGGGTGCGGTCCATCCTGCTTCGATTACGTCCGCCTTGGCAACTTCCAACCACTGGACACCTTTGAGGATTTCCAAACGAGCCGTCTTGGGGTCGCCTTTTTCAAGAGGATAAAGTTGGGCAGTCAGTTTAAGGGTCTTGTCGTGGACCGTGTACAACGCAAAACAAATCACCTCACTCCGCTCGACATCGGGGATCGATAGGTCGGCTCGAGCGGGCCGTTGGCTCTGTTGCTGAGCGAAAAGCGAAGCGTCGGCAAAGAGCATGGCCAAGTAGAAGAGTACGAATATTCGGTGTTTATTTATACGGTGTTTATTTTGGATCATGGACTGGGCGATTGGGTTTGTTTGGTTTGGAAGGCTGCCGCCCTATTAGAAACAAATAAAAAGGAACAAGAAAGTGTGGCGCTCGATACACTGCTTCGTGAAGATAATGGTCTGCTCCCCAATAAATGAGTCCCCACGACATACCGGCGACCGGACGCGCGATGGAGGTCAAAAACCCCCAGAGGGTTGCATACAAAGCACTCACCCGGCGTGTACATGGAATGCAAATACCAATGCACACCAAGAAATCGAGGACGCCTGCGATTCGCAGTAGCGTTTGAGCAGTAGGGTACTCAACGCCGAGAATCAGGGTTGTCATGCCACAAAATTTTCCGGGTGTCGGCCAAAGGCCAAGCGCATAACAACCATGACCGGCAAAGGTCGTGATCACGGCAATCATTGCGGTGACCACGGTCGCCCGCTGAGTCACCCCAAAGGTTAACGCCATGACAAGCAGAATGGGCATCAATATCTGGCCGCCCTGTTCAACGAACATCGGCAACTGGTACTGCGATGAAACGTAGGCCGCGTAACTGAGTAGCGTCAGCAACCCGCTACCCAACACCAAGGCGGACATCTGTACCCAGGATTTTTTTCTGACAGTCAGCGTCAGAATGGTACATCCCAGGTACAGCCAACCGATTCTGGCGATCCATTTTTGCACAAAGCCGTCATCTGCACCGGATCCAACAAATCGATCCCAATCGAGGCCCAAGCGGCCTGCAAGTTCAAATGCCCTCTCATGCCAAAGCAACGCATTGTAGGGTCCTTCCCAATAAAAGTGTGCCCAAGTCCAACCAGCAAAACAAAGAAACGCCCCGATACGCAGAGAGACGATTGGTAGCTTGTTTTGTGGTAGCTTGTTTTGAATCGACTCGTCCATGTTTCGTCCTATTTACCATCGCTGAAAATTTTGCCATCGCTGTGAATCATTGTTTTGAGACACTCGTTTCTTTTTCCGTTCAACCACCCTACCGTTCAACGAAGCGTTTTAATGAAGTGCTTTGTCGCCGCTTGATTTTAGGCTTGGCAAAAGAGTGGCTGGGGGATCTTGCCCCAGTAAGTTACAACGGAAAGCCACAGCCACGATAGATTCTTACCCCAATTCTTCGTTGTGACAAAGCAGTCGTGGATCTTGTTGGGATGTCGATAGTCCCTTCGTCGTCCGGATTTCAGCGGTGTTCGCTGCGTTCGACCGCCATCCTGAGGGCTGAAATCCCTTCGGTTGGTTTATCGTTCGCCTTTACTCAAAAGCTTCCGCCACTAAAATCGACGTTTCTTAAACATCCTCTCGCTTGAGGGGGTCAGCAACTTACCGAAGGATTCAATCGATGATTTTCCAAAACACCTTGCTAACGTCTTTCTGGGCAACCGGAATCGTATTGAGCTTCACGGGTTTTAGTCATGCTGGCGGAATGAATTTGCCGCGGACCCATGGCTCGTCGAACCAAGGCGCGTTTCTGCCAGGCGTTTACCAATACGATTATGACGAAAAAGACATCGCCAGAATACAAGAGTCACACTTTGATCATTTCCGCATGTTGGTCAACGTCGAAACCTGCCATGACTCCGAGGCACTCACCGAGATGTTGACCCTTTTTGCGAAGTTGGGCAGTCGA
Organism: Novipirellula aureliae; assembly: GCF_007860185.1. Lineage (NCBI taxonomy): Bacteria > Pseudomonadati > Planctomycetota > Planctomycetia > Pirellulales > Pirellulaceae > Novipirellula > Novipirellula aureliae. The sequence continues at coordinate 976,514 of NZ_SJPY01000001.1, read as the reverse complement.
GGTATCGTGTGCATGAACGACACGAACCAACCGGGTGAAATCGAGCATGGCAATGGCCGTGTCAACGATCTAGCCGAAATGGCGGCAGCATGGAAGATCGTCTATGAACGGGTCAAGCATCTACAAGACGTCAAATTTGAGGTCTTTAATGAACCGTTTGGCTATCGGTCTGCTGAAGAGTATTTGCAGGCAATGAATACTCTCATCGCTAAGGCTGGTTTGCCCGAAGAACGCTGCATCCTCAATGGAATTGGCTACGCGGAAGACATTCAGTCGGTCGCTAAGGCAGGCTGGACCGGAGACTTGGCGTACCACTTTTACCCCAATTGGTTGCCGCGTGGGCAGCAATCGTTAGGGAACTATTCGCAGCTCATTCAAACCAGCCTATCGGGGGTCAGCAACGACATTTACATCACCGAATTCGGTGCAGCCCTCAATCGAGGTGATGTCTACAACGCCTCATCGACGAGGAACGGAAATGTGTTGGCACTTCAAGGGCTCCAAGATGCACTGCGGAACTTGAAAAAACGCGGACAACACGTCAAGGAAACCTACCATTGGCACGGCTGGGACAACGGAGATTCGTACAGTTTTTGGGACAAGGACAATCATTTTGGTGCCGAAAAGATCCGTCAGATACAAGAAGACCCTTGAGGCTTTCCCGCTACACCAAAGCAGCACACGCCATTCACATTTGTGTTTTTGGCGTGCCTTAGCGTTTCACACCCGGTTCAATGTTATTTTGGATGTTGGTACGAGCGGCCTCGATTGCGGATGCAACTCGTGACGATTCGCTTTCGATATGCGTCCGCATCCGAGCGATTTCGGACTCCAATTTCTGGACGTGTTTTTCCAACGATTGATTGTCTTCCTGCAACGCTTTTTCGCGGTAGAACAAATCGGTCACGTCCAACGGTTCACCCGCCGTGACATTGAATTGTCGTTTGAACTCGTCGATTGCACTTTGCCGAATCGATTCGACTTCCTGCTCGGCAAGTGATCGTTGTTCAGCCGCTTGTTGGCGAAGTTGTTCCAGTTCAATGGGATTGATTTTGGCCATCCCCAGGTCCTTCAGCATTGCATCGAGTGCATCCGATTTTGCTTCGAGAAGTTGTTTGCGATGGGTCGCTTCGAGTTCGGCCAAAGTCAAGTCCTGTTCGCGTCGGATACGTTTGAGTTCTTTTTCTTTTTCAAATGCCGCCGCTTCGATGTCATCATCCAATTGTTTTTGATGCCGTGTTGCATCGGCACGTTTCTCTTCTATTTCCGATCGCAAACGATCGACATCCTCGGCAGCCGTATTCAAGTCGGCCAACTTGCCAATTTCTTCGACCAATGTATCACGCTGATTGGTCAGCTCTTCGAGTTCCTGTTGCAGAGCCGTGCGGCGAGCATCATGTTCGGACTGCATCATTTGCAGCTTGACGTTGTGTTCCCGCGTCGCTCGATCCAACTGAACACTCAGTTTTTCTTGTGACTCGGCAACTTGGCTGATCACTTTGGCGTAACGTTCGCGCCGATCATCGGCCAATCGTTCCGCCTTAGCCCATTCTGCTTTCTCTCGTTCTATCTCCAGCTCAAGTTCTTTCATGCGTTCCAGATGAGCTTCGCGTTGTCGATTGTCCTCGGCTTCCGCCTCCTTCACTTCCAGTTCGTATTGAAGTTCTTGCAACTGGACTTCGCCTGGAGAAATTGGCCCTCCTTCACGAGCGGCTAATTGTCGCATCAGTTCGATGCAATAGTCCTTTGCCTCTTGTGCCTTCAGTCCTTGAACTTCGCTTTCGGAATAAGTTAATTCGCTTGCCATCCATTCAGTCCTCGCTCTGGGGTGTAAATCATTCGTTGATTCGGATTCTACTCGCGGAGATGCCCTCTGTGAAGCAATTCTCGCTCGCAGCTTGCCACCGCTTAATCTTTGGGCAGCGGAAGTCGTCAAGCCTTTCGCCCGCTAAGTGATCGCGCACGAAGGTCTTGACGATATTCGCCACGATGGCAGATCTCTTTACCTTAGCCTGGTTTACCGGTGCTTCATCGCGGCTATACTCTTGCGATGGGCATGAGCACTCCCTTCCCCCTCACCAATTTCCCGCAAAAGACAACTCAATGGCAACGAACTTACCGCACTATGTCGCGTCAGCTAAACCTGTCCCACAAGAAGGCCGAATGCCGTGGTTCAAAAGCACGGCCCAAACCTACGCGGGAATTATGTTGTGGTTTGTTTTTTGGGACAATGTTCCCGCCAGTGGTGCGGCGACAGCAGGCGGAGTGCTTGGACATGGGCTTGCGATCGCCTTGCTCGGAGTCGTCATTGCGGCCCTCGTCTGTCACTTCTGCTGCTATCTAGCTCCCGGCTTGATGGGGATGAAGACCGGCTTGTCGTTGGCCGTGGTCGGCACGTCCACCTACGGGGTGAGAGGCGGTTTTATCATGCCTGGCTTCTTTATGGGTATCTTGCAATTCGGTTGGTTGGCCGTTAACGCATACTTCTCTGCGATGTTGGTGGCCAGTTTTGCAGGCCATGACGGTGGTTCTGCGGTCCACATGGGAATTGCGATCGCGTGGGCGTTGTTGGCGGTCTTCGTCGGTTTGAAGGGAATCGCGTATGTTGCCAAAGTAGCGACCTACTTGCCACTCATCCCGCTAGTCATCCTCTTGGTTTTGTTTGCCAAGACCTTCTCGGGTATCGGAAGTTTTGAGCCGAGTATGCTGGGCGTCACCGCAGACCTAAATGTTTCATCATTGGACTTGATGTTCATTCTGATCGCAAACGTGGTCGGTTTCTTTGCCACTGCAGGTGCTGCGGGCGTCGACATCGCGTCAAGTAACCCAACCAAAAAGGACGTCCACTTGGGCGGCTTGGTCGGAGTTGCTGGCGTTACGATCTTCACCGGTTGCTTGGCACTACTAATCGTCGCGGGAACTTACGGAAGCGGCATGATCGCGGGCGGCGAAACGCCACTCGAACCCACCAAGTTGATGGAGTCGATTATGGGGACGGGGACCGGAAAGGTCTTCATGCTCCTGTTGGCATTAGCGGCCTTTCCACCTGCTTGCTTTAGCTCGTTCATCGCTGCCGAGAGTCTCAAAAACACGCTTCCAAGTGTCAATCCATTCGTCTCGTGTGGCATCGGTGCAGCTTGTGCGATTGGCTTGGTTTTGTCAGGCCAGGCGGGTAATGCAGCGGGTGTCTTCGGATTTATCGGCGCATCATTCGGGCCAATCTGTGGTGCAATGACCGCTGATTATCTGTTGGCTGGCAAGCAGTGGCCTGGCCCGCGTGCAGGGTTCAATCCAGCGGGATGGATTTCTTGGGCATGTGGATTCGTCGTCGGTGTCTGGCCCACTTTAGCACCAAGATTGGGCATCGATTTTGCGATGCCATGCCCACCGGTTGCAGCGATCATCGTCGGCTTCGTGCTCTACCTAGTACTCGCCAAGATCGGCATGACCACAAAGATATTGTCAATGCCTAGCGCACCGCAGTAGACAACAACGATTAAACAAAATCAAACGATCATTGTGTGTAAGATCACTGTGTGTGAGATCACTGTGTGTAAGATCACCCTGCAGTGGATACCGTGCAGTGGATAGAGATCTTTTCGCAAATCTTCGAACGCCCGCAAAAACTGATATGCAAACGTGTCACAGCCCCCGGTAGAAACCGTAGCCCTCGTCGAGAAGCCAGACGGCACGATGGTTCCAGTTACTCCCTACGCTTTCTTTTCCTATCATCGTTACTGTCGGAGCCGAAATGGCACTCGTACTAACCTGCACGAAATGCGGTCAACGACTGAGCATTCCCGATGAGCTTAGGGGAAGGCGAGTTCGATGTCCCAAATGCAGTGAATCGCATCTCGTCGGAGAAAAGAAAAAAGCGGCAACTTCACCCGCTGCTGCCAAACCGCAGGCCATGGCAAGGCATGCGAAAAAACATGACAAACAACAGCGTATCGATGGAGCCCCCTAAAGTGACGATGACATCGGACACTACGCTTCGTAGACAAACTCGATCGGTGCCTCGATATCGGGATGCAAGCTTTGGTGGACGGGACACTTTCGGGCTGCCGCTTCGATTCGCTCTCGCATCTTCGAATCGTTCACTCGGCCCGCCGGAATCGTGACGATCGCTTCAAGGCGGCCGATGCGACGCACCGGGTCGGCGGCCATTTCCTTGGTAACGCTCACCGTCGTCCCGGATAAATCGATTTCGTGTCGCTCGGCAACGAGGCCCATGATTGTCAACAGACAACTGCCCAGAGCCGTTGCGACCAAATCCGTGGGCGAAAAACTCGATCCTTTGCCACCATTGTCGACGGGCGCATCGGTGTGAAGTTGGACGCCGCTCGGCCCATGGACCGCATCGACGCGAAGACTACCATGGTATGTGGCTTGGATATTGACTGACATTCTTCTAAAGCTCCGTTATAGAAAACAGGTCGTTGAAAATTTCCGTAGGGGACTTCGCTAGAAATCCCTCATCGTTAATCTATGCTACTCTATTCCGGAAAGAAAAGGCATCCGCATCATGACCAGAATCCTCGACCTCGTTTCGCCACAGCAGCTTGCGCGAGTCGCGTCACTGCAGATTTTGGCTCGGCAGACGGTCGAGGGCTATTTCTCGGGACGCCATCGCTCGCCTCAAAAAGGTGTCAGCGTCGAATTCAAAGAGCATCGCCCCTACGTCCGTGGCGACGAACTCAAGGACGTGGACTGGAAAGCATTCGCAAAAAGCGATCGGCTGTCCATCCGCCAACATGAACAGGAAACCAACTTACGCTGCACGTTGCTGGTCGACCGCAGCGGCTCGATGATGTATGGGGGGAGTCGTAGCACCCAAGGCAACAAGGACCGCTACGTTCAGGGCCTGGCGGCATCGCTAGCATATTTGATGCTATCCCAGCAAGACTCGGTCGGTGTGATCACGTTCGACCACATCGTGCGAGCGAACATTCCGCCCCGCAACCGCCCGTCACATTTGCAAGCCGTGTTGAATGCTTTGTGTCGCCCGATCGATGGATCGGAAACCGATCTGGGGGCTGCCATTTCCAGCATCGTGCCCAACCTTAAACGACGAGGACTTGTCGTGCTGGTGTCCGATGCCATGGGAGACCTCAAAAAGCTCGGACGCGTTCTTGCACAAATCCGTGCCCAACAACATGAGATTGTATTCTTCCATATTCTCGATCCCGACGAAGTCGACTTTCCGTTTCATGGGCATGTCCAGTTTCAAGATCTCGAACGGCAAACCGACGATATTAAGCTTGATCCCGACCTGATCCGCCGTGGCTATTTGAAGCGGTTCGACGATCACGCATCCGAACTTCGTGAACTTTGCACACGAAATCGCATTGATTTGGTAACGATCCAAACCGATGAACCGCTCGACCATGCGCTGCATCACTATGTATCGAACCGGAGAATCGGCTAGTGCAGCGAAAAGGTAAGTTGGAACTCACTTCGCAGTTCGCGGGACATTCAAATGAAATTACCTCGATCACGCTATCCTTAGACGGAAAACACCTGCATTCGCAGGAGCACAACAATTGCACCAATTGCACCATGAAGCCCCGAGGCGAATGGCCGACTTCTTTAAACAGTGAAGCGTACCAACAATGAACCGATATCGCATGCGTTTTGCTCCTAATGTTTGGACGCCCCAGTTGACTCCTTGGTTGGTGAATTGGCTGAGACCGTTTCGCAAACGCCGCCAGTGGTCTGAGCTGCGGATCAAGAATGTTGAAGTGGTTGGCGATGCCATTGTACGCGAACAACTCGATGCGGGATGCGGCGTGTTAATGATGCCGAATCATTCCAGCCATGCGGATCCGTTCACAATCTATGCGGCGGCGGATTTGATTGGTACGGCATTGTATGTCATGGCGACTTGGCATGTCTTTGACGGAAAACCTTGGCTAACGCAGCGTCTGCTTCGGTGCCATGGTTGTTTTAGCGTCGACCGTGAAGCGAACGACATCGGTGCATTTCGATTGGCAACCGGCATCTTGCAACAGAAAAAGCAGCCGTTGGTTTTGTTTCCCGAAGGCGAGATCTATCATTGCAACGATCGTGTAACTCCGTTTCGAGATGGAGCGTCGGCGATCGCGGTTGCAGCGGCACGTAAATCGGATCGACCGATTGTCTGTATCCCGTGCGCGATTACGTATCGCTATGAGGAAGACCCGACTCCGCAGCTGACAGAGACGATGGGGCGATTGGAAGAAGCGATTTTTTGGAGACGTCGTAGCGATCGGCCACTTGAAAAACGTATCTATCACTTCGCCGAGGCATTGTTGGCTGTGAAAGAGTTAGAGTATTTCGAGCAGGCTAATTCGGGACCGCTGCCGGAGCGGATTCGCTCTTTGAGTGATCATATTCTACGATCCGTCGAGTCGCGTCACGAGATCGATGGTGGTATCGGTTCCGTACCGGAACGCGTCAAAGCGGCGCGGCGAGCCATTATTGGCAAGCTCGAAAACGTCGAATCGGATTCGCAGGTGACAACGGACCTCAACAATGACCTCGAGGATCTGTTCTTGGTCGTTCAATCGTTCAGTTACCCTGGGGACTACGTCAAAGCGAAACCGTCGATCGAGCGGCTAGCCGAAACGCTCGATAAGTTTGAAGAGGATATTTTGAAACATCCTACCGCATCGATTAAAGCTGAGCGGAGTGTGCGGCTAGCGTTTGGATCGCCAGTCAAGGTGTCAGCGGACCGCAAGGACAAGGGACAAATCGCCCGAATTACGGGTGAAGTCGAATCCGCAGTCCAGTCGATGCTCGACGACGGCGTGAAATGGCGGAGCCAATAGCGGGGACGTTTCGCTCGCTTGCTTTTCGGTTCGGGGCGGCATTCAATCAAAAATCAATCGATCGAGTTCGAAGAAAGTGGAGTGATTCAGGGCGAAGCAACCTCTTCATCGGTCCTGTCGAAATTTGTTTGCAAGGTAGCGATCAAGTTCACGGAAGTGTTCGACTGGATCGACCCTAAAACACCCCAAAATGCCCAAAGAGAAATTTGACAAGATTTGCCCGAGAGCTGTCTACGAGACTTACTGATAAACGCGGACGTAATCGACTTGCATCTGGCGGGGAAACTCGGTCGTCGCATCAGGCGAACCAAGGAAATTGCCGCCCACCGCGACATTCAAAAGCAGATGAAATTCCTGATCAAACGGTGCCGGAAAGTCGGCGCCGGCTGTGCTCCATTTGGTTTGAGTTTGGTATCGTTTGCCATCGATCAGCCAGTCGATTTGCCCAGGCTTCCAAACAATTGAAAAGACGTGAAAGTCATCTGCGAAACTTCCTGCTTCTAGTTTGTACTGATCGCCTGAGTGGGTGTTCCGCGGCCAGTTATCACCGTAGTGAAGGGTTCCCAGGACAATATTGGGATCTTGCCCTCTCATTTCCATAATGTCGATCTCGCCACTCGCCGCCCAGCCGCCGTACTTTTCGTCGGTCGGCAGCATCCAGATTGCGGACCAGATTCCCTTTCCGGCCGGAACCTTTGCTCGAACATCAATCCTGCCGTATTTCCAATCGCCACGTTTTTTCGTTCGAACTCGACCCGACGAATATTCTCGCTCCGTACCGCTGACTGCCGCCTTGTCGTTTCGAGCTTCGATTACCAAGTTTCCATCTTCGACACGAACGTTTTCTTGGCGATCGGTGTAAATTTGAAGTTCTTGGTTGCCGCCCCCAAAGGCATTGACCTCAATGCTCCATTTCGACCGATCGAGCTCCTCTCCTTCAAATTCATCGCTCCAAACCAACTGGGAGTAGGTCAGGGACGCTGGTTTCGCATCCAACACCGCCTCTTGAGCAGAGCTGTTTGCGGGCAAGAGACAACAGCAACCGAGGAGAGTGATGGAAAGAGAGTTAGCTGAAATTCGCATAGCGTGTTTCTCGTTCAACTTGAGGTGACAAGAGATGGGTAATTAAAGAAGACGTCGATCTTTGACAGTCCTCTGTTACGAGCAGAAAATAATATTAATTCGGTTTTCGTCGGACAGAACTCTTCACGATGCATTAGATCACGTCCCCGACCGGTGCAAGAACGATCGATGTCCGCCGCCAGCATCGTGGTAAAGAGCGAAACGACTCATTTACGGGTTTCCAGATTCGTGAATGACGTACTGTCATAGAAAACGGGCGATTTATCGCGTATGTTACTCGATCCAAGAAAGAATAGGCATCCGCATCATGATCCGAATCCTTGACCTCGTTTCGCCACAGTCGCTTGCACCCGTTGCGTCGCTGAAATCATTGCGTCGCCAGACGGTTTCGAATCGGAGGCAGAGCTAGTGTCTCTGCTTAACGGAATTCTCGCTTTTGGCGCCGCAGCGTTTGTGATTCCGCTGGTGATCCATCTGCTGCACCGCAGTCGCTTGCAAACCGTTCCTTGGGGAGCAATGTATTTGCTCGCTCCGATCGTCCACAACAATCGCCGCCGTCTCAAGTGGACGAATCTCATTCTGCTATTGATTCGCTGTGCGATACCAATCGTGTTGGCATTTTGCCTGGCCCGCCCTGTCCTGACGTGGTTTCAAGTCTCATCCTCCGATGGCCCTCAATCCATCGTTCTGGTCATCGATGACAGTTTAAGTATGACAACCACCGATGCTTCGAATGTTTCGCGAATCCGTCGGTTACGTCAAAGTCTCGGCAATTTATTCACGAGCGAGTCGAGGCGTGACGAGGTGATTTGGATGCCGACCAACAACCTCGACGATCCGCCCGCGACGATATCGCCCGCTTTGGCGATTGAAAAAGCGGATGAAATGCAAACCATCCGTGGCCCCTTTTCGCTTGCGAATGTTATTCGTCGTGCCGTCGCAGTTGCCAAAGATGGTTCGTATCCCTACCGTCGAATCATCATCGCATCCGATTTCCAAAACGTCAATTTGGATCATTCATCGATCGAAAGCGTCAGGTCATTTGTCGAAAATTCAAAAACAGAAGATTCACCATCGCTTTCCTTTCCAAGGATTCAACTTTGGAATTTGTCCGCGAACGACCCTGATCCCAAAAACGTTTGGATCGAGTCGATCGACACGCAGTCGCCCGTTGTGGTTCCAGAACGCCAGACTGAATTGACGGCGACCATTCGAAGTTCCGCCGACCAAGAATTGTCAGAACTAAAATTGATTTGGTCAATCAATGGAGAACGTTTGGATTCGGCTCCCGTCAGTGTTCCCGCAAATGGGAAAGCAACCAGTCGGATTCCCTATCGATTTCCTGAACCAGGCGGATATGAGATATCCGTGCAAATTGATTCAGCGTCGATTGAATCCGCAGACCATTTGAGGGCTGACAATACTCGCTCGTCTTTGTTGCAAGTGATCGAACAAATCAAAGTATGGCTGGTCGATGGTGACCCGAGCGAGCGGCCGCTCGAAAGCGAAACTGATTTTCTGCGCATTGCGCTCAGCCCGTTCACCTTTGCTCAATCGGACGAGGTGGATGCAATCATTACGACCACGGTTTCAGCCGATCGCATCGAGGATGAATTGGGCAAGAACCGTCCTGACGTTTTGGTGCTCGCCAATGTCTTGGACTTATCGGTTGTCGCACAAAACAAGATTGCCGAATTCGTTCAATCGGGTGGTTCGCTCATCTTGTTTGACGGGGCGAATTTAAGTGACGCAAACTATCGTTCTGGGTTCCAGCATGGTGACGTGACGATGCCGCTTCCCGCTTCGATAAAGGAGTTAGCCGGAGTGGTTCCAGAGAAGCAAAAGCCCACGTCGGCGGCGGCGCCACTGCGAGTCGAAAGCGGAGAACTGCGATACGCTGCCTGGCAGGGGCTCAGTCGTGGCGACCGCAATCCGCTTCGTGATGTCGACATTTATGCCTATCGAAAATTGCGTTTGTCGAGCGACGTGGACTCTACCGTGTTACTCTCGATGCAAAACGGTGATCCGATCGTCGTGGCCGCGACGCGAGGTGCAGGTAGCATTGTCCAATTTGCAATCCCTGCGGATACCGGCTGGACCAATCTGCCTCTGCGCCCCGTGTTCGTTCCCTTGATGCAGCAATTGGTCGTCGATTTGGTTACGTCCATCGACAAATGGCAGAACGGTGCGGGGCAACCGCCGGCTCTGGAATCACAATTGCAAGCAGCCAACTCTGAAACGATCCGATCGATCACGGATCTAATCGGAGCGACGATTCATGACGATGTCGATTCGATCAATACAATTCAAACGGAGGAACAATTTGGAAGAGAACTTTGGAAATCGCTGCTGGCCATATTGCTCGTACTGATGGTGACGGAATTGGTCTACCAACAATGGAGCACAGGAGTGCAAGCACGGTGAATTGGCTTCTTGCTTCACTTCGGTTTACGGCGAACATGCCCCTTTTCGCAGTCGTGGGTTTGGCTGCTGTGGCAATGATTGCGGTCGTGCTGTTTTACTACCGAGAAACTCGCAACCTTGCCGCACCAATGTCCATTTTCTTGCCGCTGCTTCGCGGTTTGGCCATTGCACTGACGATTCTGATTTTGTCAGGTCCCGTCTGGTATTCACGATCAACCATCGGAACGCTTGGCCGCGTTCAGTTTGCCCTCGATGTTTCTTCTAGTATGTCCATTACGGATGATCACTCATTGCATCCGCTCGAAACTCGGCTCCGGCGGGCGACCAAATTATTGACTGGTCGGAACGGCAAACCAGGCTTGATCGATCGTCTTCGCTCAACGCATCAGATTGAAATCGTTGCCATTGATGGCGATGCATCCATTCCGATTTGGACCAGCGACTCGGATGAGTCGCCTATGGTGCTTGGTGAGCTCCTTGCCAAATCAAACCGCACGGATTTGTCTTTGGCTTTTCAGCTCCCCGAAGATTCAAATGCGAAAACGTTCGCGGTTGAAAAACAGCCGATTCATGAAGCGGTCGTATTGTTTAGCGACGGACGGCATAACGCAGGCGAATCTCCGGTGCAAGCGGCTGAACGAATGATCGAGATTCCCCGTCAGGTTATGACGTTTGGCATCGGCAGTGAAACAGAACCTGTTGACCTGGGGATTGTCCAAGTCGTCCGTCCTGAATCCGTTGCCGTCGACGGTAAATTCAAAGGGCAAGTCGTCGTCAAGCACTATGGCATGACAGAAAAAGAGATCGAAGTACGGATCGAGCATTTGGGGAGGACCGTTTGGCAACAGCGGTTACCCCCCCGCCATGATGGCGAACAAGAAGTGGACTTCGAGATTGGCCTGGCTGACTTGGTTCAGCAAAAGGAGGTCACAAGCGATACCGATCGGCAAATCAAACGCGACGCCGTGGCAGTCGAGTTTCGAGCGGTGGTGAATGCTGTCTCAGCGGATGAAAAGTCACTCGAATCACGAGACGATCCGAACCACTCTCTCTTGAGCGAAAACAACTCGATGCGATTTCGAGTTGCGGCATCGACTCGGGCACGCCGCCTGTTGATTTTGGATGGATCAAGTCGCTGGGAAACCCGCTACTTGAAAAATATTTTCGAGCGAGATCCGGCGTGGCAAGTGGATACGGTCCTGTTTGGGCCTGGCACCGAGACCCCGCAAATTGATCGAGGTGAAGCAGCGGGACAATTCCCTTCGAATGCCGAAGCGATATCCGTCTACGATGCGATTGTATTGGGTGAGGTTCCCGCCGATCAAATCACGGCAAAGGATGCAGATTTGATTCGGCGATTTGTTGCTCGCGGTGGTGGGTTAATTATCATCGATGGTCAATATGGTCAGATTGCCGATTTGGCGGCAACCAATTTTGCGGATCTCGTCCCCGTCCGTTTTCCGCTCGGCGGAACCGCCGCTGCAGCCGGCCCGATCGAGTTAACTCCGCTCGGCCGCGATCATCCCGTATTTGACATTCATGCGACAAGTTCTAACCTCGATACACTTTGGAAACAGTTGCCGCCTCCATCCCATAGCGTCACCACCGCAGCAAAACCTGGCGCGGAAGTGTTGGCGAACTTGCGAATGGGTGAAGATTTGTCGCCCCCCTGGATGGTCACTCAATTGTACGGATCGGGCCGCATCTTCTATCTGTCATCGGACCAATCGTGGCGATGGCGTTACAAGTTGGCGGACCAATTACACGCTCGTTTCTGGAATCAATTAATCGAAAATGCGATCCAACCGCCCTTCGCCGTTGACAATGGGTTCGTAGCGATCGGAACGGACAAAGTTGACTACAATGAGGGTGAATCTTCGCTGCTTCGTACTCGATTGAGAGGGCCTCATGGTGAAGCGGTTGGCGATGCGACGGTTGATGCCCTACTAATGGTGGGGGATCAAGTTGTAGAAGCCGTACCGCTTTCGGTCGAAAACCGGTCGCGTGGAACCTACCGTGGCCAAACGTCACAACTAAAAACCGGACGTTATGACGTGAAGATCCGAGCTAGCGGTTTTGGGATGGAAGCTTTGCGAGTTTCGACTCCGATTTGGGTTCGTTCGAATCAGCTCGTCGAATCGAATCGACTGTCGCTTGATCGAAATCGAATGGTCGCTGTCGCGACCGCTGGGAAAGGCGAATATTTCGATGAAACGGAAACGAACGTTGAACAACTTCTCGACAAATTGCAACCCCTTTCGAGTGGTGTGATCGTTGAGTCCGAGATTTTGCTTTGGCAGTCGTACTATTGGTTTGGATTGATTGTTTTGCTGTTGTCCATTGAATGGCTACTGCGTAAGCGAGCGGGGTTAGTTTAAAAGGATGCTTGATCCAATAACGATTGAGACGCTGGAATTGTTTTCACGCCGTCGGCGACGGTTGATTCTGCTGCGGAGTGTGTCCATTGCGACACTCGCGTTTCTATTGGCGATGAGCTTGGTAGCTCTTTGCGACTACCTTTGGTTATTGCCTGGTCTCGTTCGGATCGCGCTTAGTCTTGTCGCCTATGCGATCACGGCGTTTTCACTTTGGGCGTTGGGGCTACGGTATCTTCGGCACCAAAACACATTGAGAGCCGCTCGGCAATTGCAAGCGGTTGAACCCCGTGTACATGATGATCTATTGTCGGCCGTCGAGTTTTCTGATCGACAAAACATCAACGGCTCGGTCGAATTGCATGACCGTTTGCAAAGCATGGTGGCTCGCCGACTTCTTACGCTTGATATACCGAAAGCATTGCCGATCGATTTGGTGCGCCGTTGGTTGATCGCTTCTGTGGTGCTCGGCGTGGGATGTTTACTCCTCCTGCTCATTCCTTCATTACAGTTTGGTCGCCGTTTGGCTCGAGCAGCGATGCCAATTGCAGCGATCGAGCGAGCCTCGTTGACTCGCGTGACGATTATTGAACCGTCACCCGTTACACGATTTGTCCCTAAGGGCGATACGATTGCGGTGATCGTTGATCTCGCGGGCAAGCCAGCGGACCAAGTCACACTCGAGTATCAAAGTGATGGAGTCTTGGCGTCCAAACAAATGATTGAACGTCAACTGGAAAGTTCCACCGTCTATTCCGCAAATCTGGAAATGGGAGACCATCCGATCGACTACCGCGTCGTTGCCGGCGACGCCGTCACGCTTTGGTATACCTTGACACCGATCGGCCGGCCGTCGACCAAGTTGTTCCAGTGGCGTTACGAATTCCCTGCGTATACGGGTCTTCCCGATGTATGCGAACAGAGCACCGAGGGCCATTTGAACGCTTTGAAAGGAACAAACGCCCACTTAATGGTGCATTTCGATCAAGCCGTTCGTGATGTGCTTGTCGTCTACAAGAACGACGATCGCTCTCTCGCACTGCAACCGGCTGATTCATCAAACATGGCCTTTACCGGCATCGTGCCGATCGAATCGGCGGCGGAGTATCACATCGACGCAGTCGGTATCGAAACGGAATTGAACAATCCATTCGGCCCCCGCTATGCGATCACCCCAGTGCTCGACTCAGCTCCGATCGTTCGATTGGATAAAGATCCGCAACAGAGCGAATTGGTTTCACCGCTCGAAACCATCACCATCGACGGATCGGTTCAAGACGATTTGCCTATTGACCATGTGTTTTACGAAGTGAGTGTCAATGGCTCGGAAGCCGTCGTCGGGGCGATTGGGGAAGTAGCGATTTCGGTCGACTCACTCCCAGCGTCCCAGTTTTTCATTAGCAAGACCATTGATTTGCTTCGTCTAGCGTCAGAGCATGAGTCAGGTCACTCAAAGCTGAGTCATGGAGACGTCGTTCGCATTCGCTTGGCCGCGATCGACCGCCACAACCAAAAAGGCACCTCCCATTGGCGGCAACTATTTGTCGTCGATGAAACGTTTGACCGATCGCGACATACGTTGTTGGATGCGATGCACTCGATAGCGGTGCAAACGATCGATTGGGTCGAAAAATCGACAGAGCAAAACGGCGGCCAACCGGCTCAAAAGGAAGAACTCCTACAAAACCTGACCAGCACGCTCGCTCGTTTGTCTTCACCTTCCAACGTGATCAACGTCGAACAAATGGGCAGGGCAATCATCCGTTCGGACTCGACGAAACAACTCGAACAGCTGAGCGGTTTTGCATGGGCGATTACCAACCATCATTTAACCTCTGCCGTAATGGCGGATGTTACTGCGATTTGCGAAAGTCTCGAGCCGATCGTGACTGGCCAAATCGATCTGCCGCTTCCTTTGTTTGAGCGTTACTACCGACTCGCCATCGTCCGTTTGTCCGCAATCGATCGTCTCATTCGAAAGTATGACATTGTGCTTTCGAATTCTCAAAGACGCCCTTTCGAAGAGTGGATGCGGTTTTCGGAGTCTTGGCAAATAAGACTCGATAACGCTTTACAGGATCCGCCTGGCGAAGAAAATCTGCGGGAATTGATGAGTCGATTTGCAAACGACTTGAAGCAGATTCGCAATAATGGATTGCTAAAAGACCAACTCGCCAGCGACTTGTATCGGCGAACCGATCGTTTGAATCATCAAGCCCGATTGGAATTCAAGTCGATTCGAAAAGAGGTTGGAAACAAGTTCTTCTTTAAGCAATGGTTGAATCAGCTTGAGCAATACGAGTCGATGCATCGAATTGGTTCGAATGTTGATTTGGACTACGCATCCGATTTGGATCTTCTAGCGAAAGCGATTGCATTTATTGAGTCGGATCCGTTTCGTGAGGCGTTCGACATCGAGCCGAGGGTGGCGATGCGTGAGCTTTTGGCAGCGGGTGAAGTATTGGAAAGTGCTCATGAGGCGGTTCAAATCAAACGCGAACTCTTTGAACTGATTTCATCGGAAAGCCAAATGGGGTCCGCTAGAGACCTCCGGCAATCCGACGCTGTGACTTACGCCAAGGCTCGCGTGGAACATCCGTACTGGTTCGAGCGAATCGATCGAGGCATCGATTTGCAATCGTCTGAAGCGATCAAACAGGTTCGTCGTCTTCCCGGCTTCCGCCGAGCGGCGGAACAGATCAACGAGCGGCGTTGGCGAGGAGAAAATTATCAGCCAATCGATTCACTGCTCCGCGATGTCTTCGTCGAATGGAACGCAGCGATTAAGATCAACGAGCCCAAAGTGATCGAAGCACGTCAGATCATCCGTCGGTACGTCCCTAGTTTGGTTGAGCAAGCTCGCCAAGCAGAGCAGAAAGCAGCTGCAGCGAAGGAGCGTGTACGCGATCGAGAAGATACTTCACAAGCGACCGCACAGAAACTTGCTCAACAGCAACAAATTGCTGCCGATGCGGCCGCAGAAACGATGCAGCGTTTAGCGGACCTCGCAAACACCGCTGACTTGGCCGACCCGCACGAACAACAACTTGCACGCGATGCCGACGATGCGGCTGCCCAAATTGGCCGTTCCCTTCAGCAAGCGGAAACCTCGATGCGAAAAGCGACCATAAGTCCTAGCGAACAGGACCGACGTGAAAATCTTGATCGGACCGCGGACGCACTTAAGACACTCGAAGAGTCGCTCCGCTTAACCGCTGACCATTTCGAGAGAGCCGAAAAAGGCCAAGATTTGACGGAGTCGAGAAACGAATTGGCAAAAGCAAGAGCATTGGCGGACGACGCGCAGAAGGAAACCGAGGCAATGGCAAACGGTTTTGACCAAGCCGCACAACTGTCGAAAGTTGGCAATTCTTCGCCCGAAGAGTTGCTCAAACGACTTGAAGTGGAGTTGAAACGCAACGAACCGATGCAGCAAGCTCTCGTGAAAATTGCTTCCGATACCACGCAGACCGCAATCAACGATTTGCTCGATGCGGCAAAGAAACAAAAGGAGCTGAACAACCGCATTGAAACCTCCGACCCAGAAATCCGAGAGCAGAAAAAACGGCAGTCCCAGCTGTTTGAAGGTTTGGTTCGGCAGACAACAGCGGTGCAAGGTGCGATTTTGAACCGTGCCCATCGAACCGCTGCGATGGCGAACCAGACAGAAGTCCGAAACGAAATTTCTGAATTAGAACGAGCATTACAGGCAATCTCGCAGTCGATTCGTGATACCAACCGAGAAGATCGATTGATGTCGGAAATCAATCAATCGGCACGACAGACCCAGCAACAGTTTGCCGAAGTACTAACTCGAATCGCTAATATCGAAAAAGCTCTTATCGAAGCCGCTCAGAAGGATCGTGTCGCCAATGAAGTGGAACGAAAACGTTTAACGAGTGACGCGCGGCAAGCTCAAATCGAATCACGCAATCAACTTAGCCGTGAACTTCTAAACCAGGCGAATTGGTGGTCAGACAACGCGGAAGAAGCAAGCCGCCGTATCAGTGAAGCTCAGCGGCAGACTTCCGGCACGGGCGAGCAAGTCGAAAGATCCAGACGGACCGAAGCGGCCGCTCGTGCGTCCAAGGTCTTTGCCCAACAGCAGCAACTGCTTGCCGATCGGCAGCGGGGCATTGTCGAGCGACTGCGTATTGAACCCCTTGAGCAACCGAACCCTGCTGCGGAAGCGGCTGCGGTCTTGATGAGGCAGGCGGGTGAGGCGATCTCGCTAATAGGTGACCGGATCGCTTCGATGGTTGAACAAACACAACAAGCAGAGGCAATCAACCCCTCTCGCCAATCGCTCGAATTGGCTCACCAGACTCAGGTGGAGATCACCAACCAAACGGCCTTGGTCGTCGATCAGCTCGCTCGTACCAAGCGACATCAGCAGCGTCTGGGGGATCACCAGCTGGCTGAACAATTCCGCCAGGCAACCGAAGCGGTCAAGGAAAACGCAGTCGAATCATCGAAGCAATCGGAAAATGTCATCGAGGGAATCCTTCAACAATCACAGCAATCCGACGATCGTGACCAACCGATTCTAACGCAAATTGCGAAGGCGTCCAATGCAATCGAAGCGGAAGCTCAGCAGCTATCAAGGGCGTTCCGCGCCGAGATTGGCCGATCGCAACCCGAACCGACCACCGCAAATCAGCAGGAGCAACAGCGGCAAGCGATGCAGCTAGCGCGGACACTCGATGAACTCGACCGTGTCGTCTTTCCAGGAGAGATCCCCAACCGTCAAGATGCGGGGCAGGCATCCAAGGGAAACGGGGACTCGCAGCAAGGTTCGTCAAAGTCAGCCGCCGATGTGTCACCAACGCTGGCATCAGAGATGAACCAACAGATGCAATCGATTGCGATGAAACGACAGGAGCAAATCGTTTCCTCTACAATGTCTTCGTTATCAAACCAACGACAACCGTCTCCGAATGCAGTCCGATCACAGAGTGCTCCTTCTGCGATGGCATCCGCAGCGGAATCGAAGGGTGGCGTTTTAGAAGTCGAAGGCGTCGAACGTTTAGGGGAATCGGATTGGGGACAACTTCGTTTGCGAGGCCGAGAAGATGCCGCCGAAGCTTCGCGAACAGGAACTTCGCCTCGATACCAGACGCAAATCGAAGCCTACTTCGAAGCGGTCGCCCGGCAAAGCACTCGGTCAAAGGAATAAAATGGTGGTTAATGATCGTGACAAATATACTCGCCGGCGAGCCATGCAGACGGCCGGGGCATTGCTGGCATCCTCATGGTCGGGTTCGCATTCCGATCCCGTAATCGCCGAAGAGTTTTCCGCACGACTCTACCTTGCCGATGCAACCGATCGTGCGGTTCAGCAAGCTATCGATTTTCTAATTGACAAGCAAGACTCCGAAGGTGCGATCGCAGACCGGAACCATCCCGTCACCATGACTTCGCTTGCGATCATGGCGATGGCTTCGATCGGAACTCAACCTAGTGACAATTCAAAATTTGCTCATTCGATGCGGCGCGCAATCGACTATGTACTCAAGCCCGTCCATCAAACCAAAGAGGGCTATTTCGGCCAGTACGATTCATCGCGAATGTACGGACACGGCATCACAACGTTGATGTTGACGGAAATGCTGGGCATGGGGGTTAGCCGCGATCAGAACCGGCGAATTTTCGAGGCCCTCGCGCCCGCGATCGCCCTGATTTTGGCAGCGCAGAAAGTCCCTAAATCCAGGCGGCATCGTGGTGGATGGCGTTACGAACCAACCAGCCGAGATTCCGATCTAAGCGTATCGGTTTGGCAGGTGATGGCACTACGAAGTGCAAAAAACGACAGCTTAAACGTCCCCAAGCAAGCGATCGATTTTGCGATAGAATTTCTACAAGAATCTTTCGCCCAGCCGGAGCTACTAACGACCGCTACAAGTGCAACCCCGGCGGGGGAAGACGGTGCACTTGTTCGGTGTGGGTTTACTTACATGCCCGGCTCACGGCAAAGCACGTTCGCCATGACCTCGGCTGGGTTGCTGGCCATTCAAGTGTGCGGGCTGTACGAGTCGCCGATGGTTACCAGCGCAGCGGAGTGGTTACTAAAGTACCCACCCGAAAAGAATGATCGCTTTTTCTTTTACGGCATTTACTATTATGCTCAAGCAATGCATCAAGCTGGCGGAAAGTATGCCAAAACGGCCGAGGAAGTAACGTCAAAAATGCTTCTCGATTCACAAAAGACCAATGGTTCGTGGGTCGCCGAAAACAGTGAAGAGCGAAACGTTGGAGCGGTCTATGCAACTTCACTAGCGGTGCTGAGCTTGAGCGTTCGGTATCATTACTTGCCGATCTACCAACGGTGACGATCTACCAACGGTGACGATCTACCAACGGTGACGATCTACCAACGGTGACGATCTACCAACGGCGACGACGGATGCCATTCATTCGGACGCAATGCGATAAACGAGAGCGGTATCCAAGCTAAGATCCAACCTGAAAAGTGACTTGACCTGGAACGTCGGATGGTGCCCTTGGACAGAGGCTGTTTTTTACCTATAATCGGCCTATGTCAATCGGAATCAAAGGTAGGTATGATTGTTAGGTAATCGTGCAAAGCCACTTGCGAGAGTTCAGGTGATCGTTTCTGGCCGCTCTCCAGCGTTGGAAACACGCGTTAGCCGAGCAGTTTGACACCGAGAGCCCAGTTTGAACGATCTGAAATGAAAACGACATTTCTCGTACTCGCTGCGGTCGATGCATTTTCATGCACCCTGGCCTCCGCTACCCGCCACCGTAGAACTGGCCTACCGATTTGGGTTTCCTGCTGATTTGGTTTGAGGAACCTTCCCACCTCAACGGCGTTGTTCGAATAGCCCTCGATAGCGAGCGAATGGTATTGGGAAGAAATGCTCGTCGTTTGCCGAGTGGTTTGCAAAAAGATCTTTGGAATGCTTCAAGAGAGAGAAGGCGGAGTTAGTCATGATTTTGGATTCATTTAATTTGGCGGGAAAAACCGCACTCGTGACCGGGGCCTCAACAGGTATTGGCCAAGGGATGGCAACGGCGTTGGCAGAAGCCGGTGCGGATATCATCAACCTATGCCGCACAGAGAAGGAGGGCGAGCGAGGGTTTACCAAAGACATCATTGCAAAACTTGGTCGCAACTACTTCTTCTATTCAACGGACTTCAGTGACCGCGAATCCCTCTATGCGGGGATCAAAGTCGTTAAAGAGAAGTTTGGCACGATCGACATTCTGGTCAACAATGCCGGAACGATCATGCGGAAACCGATCGCCGAACATCCAGATGAATACTGGGACCGCGTCATCGAAATCAATCTGAATTCACAATTCATCCTGACACGTGAATTCGGCAAGGACATGGTAGAGCGGGGCAATGGAAAAATTGTCTTCACTTGCTCGCTGCTGACGTTTCAAGGTGGCATCACCGTTCCCGGTTACGCAGCTAGCAAGGCGGGCGTTGGTCGTTTGGTGATGTCTTTTGCCAACGAATGGGCGAGCAAAGGAGTCAACGTGAACGGGATTGCACCTGGCTACATTGCAACTGCGAATACCCAACCACTGCGTGACGATCCCGTTCGTTCGAAAGCAATTTTGGAACGCATACCCGCCAACCGGTGGGGGACACCGGAAGACTTCGGCGGTCCCTGTGTCTTTCTAGCATCGGAGGCATCGTCCTATATGAATGGATCCATTGTGACCGTCGACGGCGGTTGGATGGGTCGGTAAGTTCGGTAAGTTACGTGCGGATCGGTGAATGACTCCATTGAAAAAGGTTTACAAATGAAATTTAGCACAGTGTTTCTGGCGACATTGATCGCGTGTTTTGGAATCCAAGCGGCGAAAGCCGCGAAGCCTACTCCCGAAGAGGTGAAAGCAATCACGCAAAAAGTTGCGGATTGGCAGATCAAGACGTTTGAGGACTCCAGTAAGTACCGAGCCTTGTCCGATCGGGATCGCCAACGATTGCAAAATGGGGGAAGACCGCTTGCAAAACATCACGATTTGACCTGGCATCACGGTGCCCTCTATGCAGGTATGAATCAATGGCGAGGCGTTGCGGATGATCCAGTTAAGTATGCGGATTGGCTGTACGAGATCGGCCAGCGAAATGGATGGAACCCTCATAAGCGAAAATATCATGCGGATGACCACACGGTTGGCCAATTCTATCTGTCGATGTATGAGGACTTCAAAGATCCAGCAATGATCGGACCGATTCGAGCGAGGTTCGATGATATTTTGGCCCATCCAAAGACGGGAACTCTGCTATGGAATGAGACGCCGACCGATGCGCACAATCGCTGGGGTTGGTGCGATGCATTGTTTATGGCACCGCCCGTCTGGGCGCGATTGGCGAAAATAACGGGCGATCAAAAGTACCTCGATTTCATGGATCAGGAGTACCACGCCACGTGTGATTTGCTCTGGGATAAAGAGGAAAGTTTGTTCTGGCGAGACTCAAGTTTCTTCGAAAAACGTGAGGAAAATGGCGAGAAAATCTTTTGGGCACGCGGCAATGGCTGGGTCTTCGGCGGACTTGCCCTCATGCTTCCTGACCTACCAAAAGACTGGAAAGGCCGTGAGTTCTATGTCGACTTGTACAAGACGATGGCCGCGCGACTCAAAACCATTCAGCGAGAAGATGGCACTTGGTCAATGGGCCTGCTCGGCGGCGTGGAGGGTTACCCGGTCAAGGAAACCAGCGGAACCTCGTTCTTTACTTTTGGCTTGGCATGGGGCATTAACAATGGAATCCTCGATCGTGCGACGTACGAGCCGGCAGTGCTGAAAGGGTGGCAGGCGCTGACGCAATGTGTTACCGAGGAAGGTCTGTTGGGGTATGTACAACCGGTAGGCGCTGCACCAGGCGATTCCTATCCAGACAAGACCGAGGTCTACGGTATCGGTGCGTTTCTCGCCGCTGGCACCGAAGTCTACAAGATGCTCGGTGGAACCGTTAACCCGGCAAAGCCGCGGCTCAGTGCCGGACGGCCTACCGCGACTCCTGACCAATCAAGTAAAACAAATGAGACTCGGACATTTTGTCGATTCGTTCCCGAACGCCAAGACGACTTCGCCTGGGAAAACGATCTCATTGCCTTTCGCGCGTATGGTCCCGCACTACGTAGCGGAGCGGAAAATAGTGGTATCGACTGCTGGCTCAAACGCGTGACCTATCCGATCATCGACAAGTGGTACGCAGAAGCCAGCAATGGGAAGTCGTACCACCAAGATCACGGCGAAGGACTCGACAATTATCACGTCGGTTCCTCCGCGGGGACTGGCGGAACGGGACTTTGGCTCAACGGCAAACGCGAACCACTGGAAACCTACACCAAATACGAAGTGATTGAATCCACGCCCGCAAGGTCGATCTTCAAGTTAAGCTATGAGCGGGAAATTGACGGCGTGGTCTATGGCGAAGAAAAAACGATCACCATCGAACTGGGATCACGACTCTTTGATGTCAGTGCCGTTTTTACGAAGGATGGAGAAATCGCGGCCGGATTGCCGATCTGCATCGGCGTGACGACTCATGATGGCAAAGCGAAGCCAATCTCCAATAAAGAACAGGGCTGGATTGCATGCTGGGAAAACCTAGATGCCAGCGAGTTGGGGACCGCAGCGATGATGGCCCCAGAGCGTATTGACGAAATTCGCGTGGTCGAAGCGAAAGACGCAACGGACACAGACGCGGGCCACATTCTCTTGCTTACCAAATCGGATGAGAACGGAATGGTGCGTTACCGCGCCGGCTATGGCTGGAAAAAAGCGGGCGTCATTAAGAGCGAGGCCGATTGGGAAATGTATCTCAACGCTCAATAGTTCAACGCTCAATAGTTCAACGCTCAACAATCCATAGGCCCTTTTGGGATCTTGCTCTCTCCGGCAAAGCGGGGGGAGATGACAAAAACATATATCAGTTCAATAACGCACCACTAAAGGAACGAAACATGGACATACGATACGCCGTTGGGAAATCGCAGTACCAACGCATGACCACGGATGAATTGCGCAACGAATTCATGGTAGATTTGTTCGAAACAGGCAAACTCAATCTGCTCTATTGTGAAGTGGAACGGGCGATTGTTGGCGCCGCTGTTCCAACGCAGTCCTGTTTGGCACTTGAGGCAGGCAAAGAACTAGCAGCGGACTACTTCTGCCAGCGTCGCGAAATTGGCGTGCTCAACATCGGCGGCAATGGAACCGTAACCGTCGATGGCACCGATTATTCGATGGAGAATCTTGACGGCCTTTATATTGGCCGCGGCGCAAAAGAGGTGGCTTTCCAAAGCGTGGATAAAGATAGTCCAGCGAGATTCTATCTGATTTCGTATCCCGCGCATGCCGATTATCCGACGAAGCAGGCGAAGAAGGCTGACGCCAATGCATTGAAGCTAGGATCGGTCGAAGATGCCAATAAACGCACGATTTATCAGTACATTCACGAGAATGGAATCAAGAGTTGCCAGTTGGTCATGGGCTTTACGGTGCTCGAACCGGGCTGTGTTTGGAACACGATGCCGTGCCATACGCACGAGCGTCGCACGGAGGTCTACTTGTACTTTGGACTCGATGATGATTCGAGGGTGTTCCACATGATGGGCCCAGGTGATGAAACCCGGCACATTGTCATGTCGAATGAGCAGGCGGTTATCTCGCCGATGTGGTCGATCCACTCGGGCTGCGGCACCAAAGCCTACACGTTCTGCTGGGGAATGGGTGGTGAAAACCAGCGTTTTGACGACATGGATCACATCGCTATCAAGGATCTCAAGTGATCCATGAACTCGTAATGAGTTTCGAAGCGGTAGTGAATTGGTAAAACCTCAAAACAGGAGCTGTAACATTGGGTAAATTAACATCCTTTCTGGTCGGCTGGATCGCGATCGGAACTTTGCTGGCAACCGTGGGGTTTTCTCTGTTTCTACGTGCCCAGAAAGCGAGTGCGAGTGGCTCTCATCAAATGGTTTTGAAGCTCGGACACGGTCTCGATACCGGGCATCCTGTTCACAAATCGATGGAGTTCATGAAGCGACGTTTAGAAGAACTCTCGGGTGGAACCGTCACCATGAATATCTACCCAAGCTCCGTGCTCGGTTCCGAAACCCAGTGTATTGAGCAACTTCAAAATGGTTCGCTTACGATGACCAAGACATCCGCCGCAGCGATGGAGAACTTTATTCCATCGATGTCGGCCTTTGGGCTCCCCTATCTATTTCGAGATAGCGAACACTACTGGGCGGTGCTCAATGGTGAGATTGGCCGGGAAATGCTCAGCGAGGGCGAGAAGAAGTTCTTGCATGGACTGTGCTACTATGATGCTGGCTCCCGCAACTTCTACACCAAAGACACGCCGATTCACACGCCTGACGACTTAAAGGGTTTGAAGATTCGAGTCATGAGTAGTGCCACGGCGATCGAAATGGTCAAGGCGATGGGCGGTGCACCGACACCGATCCCGTGGGGCGAACTCTATTCGGCCCTTGCTCAGGGCACTGTCGATGGCGCCGAGAATAATCTGCCTAGTTTCACCTCCAACAAGCACTACGAGGTATGCAAGCACTTCTCATTCAACGGTCACACCCGTGTCCCCGATTTGCTGCTAATGAGTTCTCGGGCTTGGGATAAGCTCGACCCGCAAGTGCAGCAGTGGGTGCAGCAAGCGGCCGACGAGTCTTCGGATTTCCAGCGGAAATTGTGGCAGGAAACCACGACGGAGTCATTGGAACAAGCCAAGGCAGAGGGCGTGACGTTTTATGATGTTGACACCGCCGCCTTCGCCTCTAAGGTAGCTTCCATGCTCGAGAATATTGAAGACTCGCGAGTCAGCGAATTGGTCAAACGAATTTCCGAGGTTGAATGATGCGAACGGGGTTGATTCGATTTATGAAATGGATGACTTCCGCATTGAATGCGATTCTCATCATCGCGGTGGCTCTACTTGTCATTGATGTCGTTTGGGGAGTGTTCACTCGCTATGTGATGGGTGAGCAGGCCAAGTGGACCGAAGAACTAGCGCGGTTTCTGTTGGTTTGGGTGACACTGCTCGGCGGTGCGGTCGCCTTCGGAACCAAGGGACACCTGGGCGTCGACTATTTCGTCGGCAAGCTGCATCCGGACGCAAGAAAACTAATCGCCATCGTCGTGCACCTGATCGTGATCTTCTTTGCGGTTGCCATATTTCTCTACGGCGGAACTCGTGTCGTCTTCGATGCCTTGGCGATGGAACAGACGACGCCCGCATTGGGGTGGAAGATGGGGCATGTCTATCTAGCACTTCCCATCGCCGGATTCTTCATGGTGCTATTCACGATTGAAAACCTAATCGAATCACTGGCCACGCCAGCGGACGAAATGCATGAGGCGGACTCCGCCGGGGAGCTAGACTAAGATGGGTACGGTTGCATTGATTCTCGTTGCTGTTTTTGTGCTGCTATTGGTCTTGGACGTACCGATTGCGGTAGCGATAGCACTGGCTACGTTCGTCACGGTTATGGCCGAAGGGCCTGATCCCTCGATCGTTGTCGCTGCCAACATGGCGAACGGAGTCAACAGTTTTGCTCTGCTAGCGATACCGTTTTTCATCCTTTCGGGACACCTGATGGGCAAGGGGGGGATGGCGAGTCGGCTGATTGACTTT
The DNA here is from genome assembly GCF_007860185.1 of Novipirellula aureliae. Taxonomy (NCBI): domain Bacteria; kingdom Pseudomonadati; phylum Planctomycetota; class Planctomycetia; order Pirellulales; family Pirellulaceae; genus Novipirellula; species Novipirellula aureliae. The sequence goes on along the minus strand of NZ_SJPY01000001.1, from coordinate 951,186 downwards.
GCTGCCACCTTGGTCGGTTTTTTGCCAGGCGGTTTGGCGTACGTCAATACGCTCACCTGCATGTTGTTCGGATCGATCTCCGGCTCCGCAGCGGCTGCGGTATCGTCCGTTGGCGGGTTCATGATTCCCGAGATGAACCGCAAAGGTTACAACCGAGAATTCAATGTCGCTGTGACGACCACCGCTGCGACCACCGGGCTGCTCATCCCGCCGAGCAACATCATGATTGTCTACTCCGTGGCCGCCGGTTCGGTCTCGATTGCGGCCATGTTCATGGCAGGCGTCATACCAGGTCTGTTGACCGGCCTGTTCATCATGCTGGTGTGTGGCGCCTTTGCAATCAAGAATAACTATCCCCGCGAACCGAGGTCCTCGTTTAAACAGATTCTACTAAGCTTCAAACGTGCGTTTTTAAGTCTGTTTCTGATTCTGGTTGTGATCGGTGGTATTCTAATCGGGATTTTCACCGCCACCGAGGCAGCAGCGATTGCGGTTGTCTATGCATTCCTATTGTCAGTGGTGTTCTATCGCGAAATTAAGCTCAAAGAGATTCCGGATTTGCTTCTACAAACCGGAATCACAACCGCCGTGGTGATGCTCTTAATCGGTGCCAGTTCCGGTATGAGTTGGATCATGACGATGGCCAACATCCCACAGACCGTCAGCGACGCACTGCTGGGGCTTTCGGACAATCCGATCGTCATTCTCCTGACCATCAACGTACTGTTGTTGTGCGTTGGCACCTTTATGGACATGACTCCAGCGGTGCTGATCTTTACTCCTATCTTTTGGCCTGTGGCCGATTCATTGGGAATGCACCAAGTCCACTTCGGCATCATGATGATTGCTAACCTGTGCATTGGCCTCTGTACGCCACCGGTCGGAACTTGCTTGTTCATCGGCTGTGGTGTTGGAAAAACCAGCATTGCCAAAGTCACCAAGACCATGTTGCCATTCTTTGCTGCCATGATTGCGGCGCTGATGGTCATTACTTACGTGCCCGTCGTTTCGCTGTGGTTACCCGTACAGACCAAACAGCTCAAACAGGCCGACGTGGAAGCAAGCACCTTTATGAGATCGACCTCGAAAAGCGAACTCGAATCAACGGATGCCGCAGGCTAGCTTCGTAGGCTGGGTCAAGTTGCGATAGCGACTTGACCCGGTAAGAAATCAAGATGACGCTTGAGCCAATTGCCAAGCGATCGATGCCGGGCCTCCCGCTGCCAGACCAGGCTACGATTTTTCCGAAATAGACGCCAGTGTCGTATTGCCCAGCCTGCCCATTGCCAAGACGCCATCGGTTGTCGCCCCCAATCTGACAAATGAATCACATTGGTGAGTAAGGCTTCGGAGTCAAGATAAATTTGTCGATATGGCTAACGGCGCCATGGTACCGAGGTACTTTTTCGAGCACGTAGGAGCGAACTTCATAGATTTGCGGACTCGATCCGGCAGCGCTGGTGATACCAGACATAGCGACCATCACAAGCGATAAAAACGCAAAGGAAAGAAATGTCATTTCATTGGCTCCACCGAAGAATCTTTTCATTAAACCGTTCTGATTTCGAGGTTGGGCCTCAAAATTGATCTATCTCGGTTGAACATACTATGGAACGATGTTGATCCATTCGAGGTGACAAGCACCAGCAGACCCATCGAAAATATGAAAGGGTACACTCAAAGGTTGTCGATGTACCAAGGCATGTCACGCGCGATATTTTGCTCGAACGTCCTGTCGGGTGCAAAGCCGAGATCGTCGCGAGCCTTCTGGCTCGAACAGGCCCATGATTTGACGACCGCTTCGCGAACTTTGTCGCGGCTAATCAAACTGCTCTTGCCTCGTTTCTGGTTCACTTGCTCGATCACGGATGCCGATAGCTTTCCAACCCAACGCCAAATCGGCCAAACGAGGATTCGAACGCCAACCGCCGCTGCGATCTGTTTGCCGAGCTGGCGATACGTTGGAAATTCGCGATCATCGCAAACGAAATAAATTCCGTTCGCTGAGTGACCATCAAGTGTCGCCCCTTTTTCGATCGACGCCATAATGACTTTCACAAAGTCTTCGACGTGGACAAACGATAGCGGCGGAGTACGAAATCCAATCGTGATGTGTAGCCGAGTGCGATAGATCGATCGAATCAATTCGCCCAATCCTCGATCCCCTGTGCCGTACACAATCCCAGGCCGCAGCACGGTAATCGGCAGACGATCGGCACGACGCATCAGTTCACGCTCCCCTTCGAGCTTGCTTTTTCCATAGAGTGAAACAGGCCGCGGCGGATCGGTCTCGATACGCTTCGACTGATTCGATTCAGCAGGTCCAGCCGCTGCCAGCGATGAAATGCAAATCAATCGCGGCGGCGGTGAGGCAGCTAGGCACGCATCCGCCAATATGCCACAGGCGTCAACGTTCACCCGAAACAGTCGTTTCTCGTCTACCGCGTGAATCTCTCCTGCCAAATGGATGACAGCGTCGACCTCTTCAAGTGCTTTGGCATAGGTCGACGGAGTAAATAGATCTGCTCGAATCAATTCGATTTGCCCCGATTCGAGCAATTCGGCCGGTAACCGATCCGCATTGGAGGTTTCCCGAAGCAGACAACGGCACCGATATCCTTGCTTGACGGCTTCGAGAACCAAATGCGACCCGATAAATCCGGTCGCACCGGTTAGGAACAAAGTCTTTTTCATGCTTTGAGTATGTTCGGCAAGAGGTTGAGGGTAGGCTAGGTTGATGGAGCTCGTCCGCAAGGCTCCAGCCTCGCGGACGGGGTTTTCGCAGTCTCCCGGCTACCAAGCAGCAAATCGAGCAGTCTGATTCGGATGCTTGGCAGCAATCGGCGGCAGCGTTCACTAAGAAGTGTCTCATTTTGGCCTATTTCTTGGTTTGTCGACTAGCCCTCTCAACGGCGGAGCCTTCAGCATCTACAATAAGCCACTAAAGCTACCTGACCCCCTCAACTGTTAAATCTTACCAACCAGGGTTTGCTGTGATTAGGCTGTGTAAATCTTCCATTCTGACCGTCCGACGCTCCGTTTTGCTGGCGTTTGTAGTTCTTGCTTGGTCATGTTGTAACGTGTCGATAGCCCAAATAACGGACGACGACCGCTCTCGGATCGTTACTCAAATTGAGCATTCGCAAAAGTCGGTCGTACCCGAACGATTTCCTGATTTGACGGTGGCGAAGCAGCGAGTCATGCAGCGGATTGAATCGGTTCGAGCCGAGATGCTGTCGCAACCTTCGGCGGCAAACGGGCAAGCTTGGCTCGACTATTTGAACCTCGATCCGATCGCCGAAGCAATCAAAGAGGGTGAATCGGCAGGGAAATTGGCACAGTCAGCTTTTGATCTGCGTTTTCGACTGATCGGCAACCTACCAGGACTCGAAGTCGACGTCCTACGAGATTTGCGTGATTCGGTTGAGCAGCTGATTTCGGCAATCCGGTTTCGCGACGGCGACAAATCAGTAGAGCAGCTTCGCAAACAATTGACTGATTTATCAGCTCGCATCAAAGAACTCGATCGAATCCCCTCATCCGAGGATGCTTCCGCAATCTCGGCGATTATCGGTTTAATCGACGAATCGAACCAAGTGACCGAGGTGGTCAGCTTGTTTCGTGAAATCTTTGGTCGCCCCAATCTTGCTGTTTTTGCTGGGGAGCCAATCGTCACTCGAGCGATTAACCGTGAAGTGAATAACTCGCGACCGGTACAAGATTGTATTTTGGGAACACGCATTGTCGGAAATGCCCATACCAACGGATGCGTCACCGCGACGCTGCTTCCAGCGACCGGAATGGCTCGAATCCAAGTCGCATTGTCGGGCCATGTCACGACCAACAATTTGGGCTACAACGGCCCGGTTCGGCTTCGCACCTCTGGCACTGGGCAAATCGCTGCGTCGCGTGTTTTGAATATCAACGAGCAAGGGGTAACCTTTGATCCGATTTTCACGAACGTTGCCTTGAATACGCAAATCGATGCAATCGAGCACCGACTTGGCATCGTGCGGCGGATCGCGAAAAAGAAGGCCGCCCAGCAGAAACCCAAAGCCGATCGAATCGCGTTGGCAAAATTCCAAACCCAGGTCACCAATGAATTTGCAAAGCAAACGGGCGAAGCATCCGGAATCAAACGGCCTGATCTTACCACGAAAATCATGCCAATCTTGAAGCGAGTGTCTCTCGAAGAGCCCCTTCGAACGTGGGGATCGACAGCAGACTATCTTTTTATCGAGGCAACCGTCCGCAAGCAGAATCAAATCGCGAGTGCCGTCGCCCAACCCCGTATCCTCGGCTCCTTTGAAATGGCGGTCCAAATCGAAGAATCACTGGTGGATAACGTGTTCGGACCGCTACTAGCCGGTCGCACCGTAAAGGAGAGTGAAATCGATGAACTATTAGCACGCCGCGATGAAGGTTTCACTGAGCAGACGAAGATCAAACCCCAAACAGCCCAAAACGAGCTTGCCAGTGACGATAAAAAGGAACCTACGTTCGAGATCGATTTCGCTCGAGTGCAACCGATTGTTTTTGAAGCGCGTGACGGCAAGGTTCGTTTGGGTATCCGGGGAACGCGTTTCAGTACAGGTTCGCGTGACCTGAATGTTCCCATGGAGATCACGGCAATGTACCAGCCGACCCGAACCGACGACGGTCGCGCGATCTTGATTCGCGACGAGGCGATCAACGTTGATTTTCCCGGACAACGGCGTTTGAGCATTTCTCAAGCTGGTTTGAAGCGGAACATTCAAGAGAAGTTCAACGATGTCTTTCCAATGTCGCTCCTCGACCGCACGTTTACCATGCCGCCGACTGTCGAATTCGAGGCGATTCGAAATCGCCAATTCCGGCCAACTTTGATCGATGCACGAAAAGGATGGCTGACGATCGCAGTACAATGAGCTGGTGTACCGAGCGCCGCGTGTTTGCTGTTTAATCATTGGAGGATCCTTTTGCACAACCTGAAACAGAGCTTTCGATGCTTCGGTTGCCTCTTGATCTTTGCGCCGCTGAGCAGCATCTTGTCGGTTGGCATATCGGCGGCCGAGCCAGAAGAATTATCCGTGATGACATGGAACTTGGAATGGTTTTTTGACGATTTATCGGGTGACAATTACAGCGAATTGGCTAAGGAAAAAGCGGCGCCCGACCGAACCCTTTGGGCTTGGAAGCGTGATGCCGTTGCAAAGAGTATTGCCAAAGCGAAGCCGACGATCGTTGCGGTGCAAGAGATTGAAAATCGCCGCGTGCTGTGGTATTTGACGCGAGCACTTGACCGTGATTTTTCTTCGCAATACGAAGAACTCTGCCTCGAAGGTGGTGACCATTTCACCGAGCAAGATGTCGGCCTCTTGTATCGAAAACCAGCAGATTTGATCTTGCAAACGCTGTTCAACCGATCGCTGGCAACTCAAAAAGACGATGCTTATTTTGACGTATCAAAGCATATTATGGCAGTCTTTGAATTCCCGCTTGGTAACGATAAGGTAGAACGTGTCACCTTGTTGAACGTCCATTTGCGGGCACGTGCCGAAGCGATGCCGCTAAGAATTCGCCAAGCACGTTTACTTCAACAGTGGATTGGCGGAACGATTCGAAGTGGCCAAGCGGTTATCTTGCTCGGTGATCTCAACACGGAAGAAACGGGCGACCGAATGAAGCCCAACAGCGACATGGGGGTTGCTACCGGTTTGGAAACGAAGACCAAGGACGATGATCTCGTTGATTTGCACCGCTTCTTGGACAGAAAATCGGGGCAAACTCATATGATTACGGGAAAACAATTTGATCGTATCATGGTCAGTCGCTCGTTGATCGAAGATACTCCACGGATACCCGATTTGGTTTTCAAATCCATTCGTATCCACCCCGAACTCAATATCCAAGCCTCGCCCGATGATCCCGAGAAGCATTGGGAAGGCTATTGGGAAATACCATCTTCTGAACGCGACATAAGCGATCATTATCCTGTCATCGCCACTTTCGAAGTCAAATAGTTATGTCTGCTGATCCGATCGATAACGAGCCTGCTCCGATCCTCCGCTTGGATGATTTTCTAAAGTGCCGAGGCATGGTGTTTACCGGGGGCGAAGCAAAAGTTCGAATCCAAGCGGGGGAGGTCTGCCTTAACGGAGAGGTAGAAACACGCCGCCGAAAGCAGATAACGATTGGCGACGTCGTCGATATTGGCGGCGAGACGCTAATTGTCAACCAGACCGACTTTTTCGATTTTGACGGCTGAGAGGTGCCTCGTAACGTTTGAGCAAGTCAGCATGGTCGTGCGACCGATTGACTGCCTATACGGACTTTGTCAATCGCACTCGGCGGAAGGAACTGCCTCATTATGAAGACGATTTTTACGAGAATCACTCGCCGAAACCCATTAGGCATCGCTGCGTTGCTATTGACGGTGACCGCCATGAGTGCTTCAGCGGAATGGCATGAGTTTTATCATCAATCCCATGTCGATTATCAACGCAATAATGCTTGGCCCGATCCGTTTAACGAGGTAGACGCGCTTCAAGTGACCGCCCCCTTCGAGGTCATGAAACACAATGGTTGGCGAACTCACAATACCGTCGGCAATGAATTGTTCCGTGCCAGTGACGGCCAATTAAGTCCTTCGGGAACCAACCATGTCAAATGGGTAGCCACGCAAGCCCCCGTCGAACGACGTGTGATTTATGTACTTCGTGGCCGAACCGAGGAGGAAACCAACGCTCGTGTGGCCTCGGTTCACCACACCTTGGCCAGTTGCTACATCGTCGGGGCACCGCCTCAAGTCATCGTGACCGAGAAGCAGCAACCAACGGTTTCAGGCAACTGGGCTAACCAGATCACTCGCAAGTGGATGGAAGTATTGCCCAAACCGATGTTGCCTGAGCGAACCGCAGGTGGCGACCAAGCGGCCGCCCAACAATAGATCCCGTAGCCGAGTCTCTCCGAGACTCGTTCCACTCAAACGGCGTCTCGGTGAGAGACGGTGCTGCTATGAAAACAACGTCTCGGAGAGACGCTGCTACGGTGGAAACGGCGTCTCGGAGAGAGACGGTGCTACGGTACAAACAACGTCTCGGAGAGACGCTGCTACGGTGGAAACGGCGTCTCGGTGAGAGACGGTGCTGCTATGAAAACAACGTCTCGGAGAGACGCTGCTACGGTAGAAACGGCGTCTCGGTGAGACGCTGCTACGGTACAAACAACGTCTCGGAGAGACGCTGCTACGGTGGAAACGGCGTCTCGGTGAGACGCTGCTACGGTGAAAACAACGTCTCGGTGAGAGACGGTGCTGCTATGAAAACAACGTCTCGGAGAGACGCTGCTACGGTGGAAACGGCGTCTCGGTGAGACGCTGCTGCTGTGAAAACAACGTCTCGGAGAGACGCTGCTACGGTGGAAACGGCGTCTCGGAGAGACGCTGCTACGGTACAAACAACGTCTCGGAGAGACGCTGCTACGGTGGAAACGACGTCTCGGTGAGATGGTGCTGCTAGGTGGACTTCTGTTTAAGAAGTCCACCTTTTTTTGTACTTATTCGCAAAATGCTTAAATGCACATGGAGAAGACCGCACCACACGGTCGATCCCTACTATTGGAAACATACAATCATTCCGCATATCCGCACGCTTCGATGCCTGCCCCCATCCAGAAGAACGTCAACGGGGGCAGACTGTCGCACTTTCGGGAGACCATCTCGTGACACGTTTCACAAAATTACGCCGCAATCTGCTCCTATCTACCATTGTTGGCAGTACGATGACCTTGTCATCGGGCTGTTCAAACAAGGGTATTTCGATGGCATCGATGAACCCGTTTTCTCGCTCGCCCGTTGCTACGGATCCAGCAACTGGACCGGCGAGTCCTTCGGTAACCGAATCGATCGCATCGACCACCAGCAATGCTGGCAAATCGATCGAAGCAATGGGCGCCTCTGCGAAAACGGCTTTCGGTAAGACGAGCGATGCCTTCGCTGGCGTCTTCCGCCGCGACAAAACGGATGAGATCAACGAAATCTCCGATACCGACCCGCTAAAATTGACCGACAAACCTGCCGATGTTGGCCCTGATGTGTTTGTCGCAAACGGACAACTTTGGGAATCGACTGGAAACTTCACAAAGGCAATGGAAAGCTATAACAAGGCTTTAGAGAGAGATCCAAAAGATGTTCCAACGCTGACCAGCATTGCGAGATTGAATTTCCGTCAAGGAAATCATCCTGAAGCCGTCACGTATTTTCAGCGAGCGATTCAGGAATCTCCCAAAGACGCTGCACTTTACAATGATCTTGGTTTAACATTAAGCAAGACAGGCGATCATGCTCAAGCGGCTCAAATGCTAACCCAAGCATTGGAGTTGTCGCCTGGCACCTCTCGGTATGCAAACAATCTAGCAAGCATCCGATTCGAAGCGGGTGACAAACAGGGTGCATTCAAAGTATTGCAAGATAATAACAAGCCTGCGGTCGCCCATTTCAACATGGCATACTTGCACTATAGCAAAGGCCAAATGGCTGACTCGCGTGGGCATTTAGCGGAAGCGATGAAGTATGAAGCGCAAGCCAGCACCGATGCTGCTGTCCGCCGTGCTGTCGATCGCTCAAGAGAGATGATCGCTCAAATCGATGCCAGTGGAAACGGTAGTGGCATTGCCAACATTGCCCAAGCAACACCCGCAGCACAAGCACCGATGCAAAATCCACAGGCCGTTGCCCAGGTGCAAGCGACACAGCCCGCTCCAGGAGCAACAGGGGTCGCAGGCCAAGCGGTTGGTTACCCCATGACCAATCCGACCGCAAACCAAGTCCCAGCAGCGACGGCAGGCTATCGTCCTGGCACGACGGCGTGGGCGCCCGCAATGGCGTCGATCACGAAGCCCAATCCAACATCAACGCAAAACCCTCCGACGACGCCCAACGATGTGACAGCACCCGCTGGACCAGCGGCGGTCGTAGCGGGAACGCCTGACTGGGGGCATGGCACTTGGGCTCAAAAAGCAGCAGCAAATCCAGCACCGGCAACACCGGCAACACCGGCCCTGCCTGCTCCGCCGACCTACACCGCGCCGACAACGACGCTCCCGACTTCGGCAGCACCCGCCACGGACACCTCGACGGCTGAGCCATTTGCCTTGCCAAATGGATTCACGATGCCGTCGATGTAGTGCCTGCTACCATAGACGCAGGACACTGACGAGGTTGTGATGTTGATCGGTCCACAAGGGAGCATGCTGTAGCTGCTCCGATGTGGCCGTTTGACCGCTGACGATTGCTTCATCTTGCCAGAATGCTATATCGGGTGCGGCTAGAATCATCCATGTCGAGGAAGTGGTTCCAATGGAGTCATCCCCCTTGGCACGAATCATTCGACTTTCAAGCCCCGATTCATTGGCCAACCGATGGACCAAAGGCGCTAAGTCGAGATGCTTGTTCGATACATGAACGGCCAATACGCCGTTTTCCGCGAGCCTGCTTCGGTACAACGTGAAAGCCTCGGTCGTCAATAGATGAGCGGGAATCGCATCACTGCTGAATGCATCAAGAACGAGGAGGTCAAACTTGGTTTTATCCAGTTTTTCCAGTAGCAATCGGCCGTCGCCAAGGTGATGCCGAATCGTCGAAGGACACATCTCCATAAATCGAAAGTGCTCCGAGGCAATCTGTAGCACTGCAGGATTGATTTCCAACATATCAAACTCATCTTGCTCGCGTCCGTATGCAGCTAGCACTCCACAGCCGAGTCCCACGACACCGATTTTCTTGCCGCTCGAGTCTTGCTGTATGGCTGTGAGGACTCGCCCCACACCACTTTTTCGGCCATAGTACGTCGTTGGCTCACATGCAACGTCACCCGGAAGCTGCATCCCATGGACGGTACTTCCGTGAACAAGCTGAATGCCTTGGGGAGTCTCCAGCACGCGTAATACACCAAAGAAGTTTCGATCCGACGCGATCGTTTGGTCTTGTTCCGCGAATTTAGCGATCGCAATCGGTGCGACCATCAACGCGATCCCAAAGTATTTCGCGTTCCATGCGGCGTCCCAATCGTACTCCGCGACGTTCCATCGCTGACATGCAAAAAAGATAAAAAACGCAACCCCGGACGCGATTGATAGCGAAAGCGGCAATTCTGCAAAACTATTGAATACGAGCGGGCAGACGATCGCGACGACCATGCCGCCGATCGCTCCGCCTGCCGAAAGTAATGCGTAATACTGTGTCAAATACTTTGCGGGTGGTTTGAGCCGAGCGACTTCACCATGGCAAAGCAAACAGAATCCTAGTAGCAGAATCATGTAGCATGTCGCTTCCACAAGCAACGGGAACGATTCGGGGAACGCACCTTTGACGGCAATAACAACGATCGCAACCATCGTCAGACCGGCAATCCATTTTGGTTTGTACCAAGCCGGCGAATCGAAACAGATGATGAAACTCAATAGATACAAACTTAACGGCAACACCCACAAAAATGGGATCACGGCAACGTCCTGGCAAACATGATTCGTAACGACCAAGAGCAGGGTCGATGCAAGTGCAGGAAGCACCAACCAGAGCAAGCGAACCGACCAGATGATTTCTACCGATTTTGATTCTTCACAATGCCCTCCATCGGAGTCTCGAGTACAGCGGCCTGGCTTTCGCAATAGACCGATGGCGACAGCACCTTGAACGAGCACGAAACCACAAAACAGTAACGACCAAACGACCGACTGATTCGAAACCGATAAAAATGGCTCAACCACAAATGGGTAGCTCAGCAGCGCGATGAGCGACCCAGCGTTGGACAGAGCATAGAGCCGATAGACGCGGTCACTCGAATCTTGGTAGCTGAGCCAAGCTTGAATCAATGGACCAGTACTCGAAAGTACGAAGTAGGGTAATCCAACATGGCAAAGCAGCATCCACAACAGGAAGGTCGTCGGCGATTCGCTACCCGTCGGCTTCCATACTTCGGACGGCTCGATCGGCAATGCCAAGGCGGCGGATCCAAGCAAGACGAGGTGGATCGAACCTTGGATGGCGGGTCTGAAATATGTCTTCAATACATGCGCATAGAAGTAACCTGCGAAAAGCAAAAGTTGAAAAAACAGCATGCAAGTCGTCCAAACCGCTGGCGTGCCACCGAACCACGGCAAAACGCATTTACTAATGACCGGCTGAACTTGAAACACCAAAAACGCGCCGAGCAGCGTCGTGGCAGCGAACCACAGCATCGGCAGTCCCGATTGGCCGGATCGTGCGGTCTGTGAGGGATTTACGTTGGTCATGGAGTGGGCTTTGCAGGTCGAGAATGATAGACAATGCAAAACCATAGGTCACACAAACGGCCGAGTGCTTTGGCACAACGAAGAATGAGGGCAAGAATCTTTCGTGACGGTGGCTTCCCGCTGCAGCTTACTGGGGGCAAGATGCCCCAGCCACTCTTTTGCCAAGCCGAAAATCAAGCCGTGACAATGCACTCGGAATGCGGTGCAGCGAACCAATGACGACACTCAGCACCGATCGCCACGATTCTTCCCCCTTCCCCAAATGCGTCGGGGCGAACCCGCGAAGCGTCTTCGGGGAGAGGGCTAGCTTGACAAAAAACGCGTGTGGATGATATTAGCGATCTCGTTCGAACTTATCGATTCATTGACCTCGATTCTGTCAATTTCACTAAACGAGCGTAGCCATGATTCTTGTCGTTTCGCTAACTGCCGGGTGTGGATAGCGATTTGCTCTTTCGCTTCGTTGATCTCGCCACCCGTTTCCAAACATGCGATCAATTCGCGATAACCGACCGCCTGTGCGGCTGTTTTAGAAAGGGGTGGCTCAAGCTGCAGCAGTGCTTTGACTTCATCGACTAAACCGTCTTGAAACATCCGTTCGACTCGTTCGTTAATTCTCTGATGCAATTGCTTGCGATCCCAAGCAATCCAAAACACACGGCCTCGAGCTGCATCGATCGGTTCGTCGAATTGGACTTGTCGATGGCTAAGGGGCTGACCCGTTTGGTGAGCCACTTCAAGGGCGCGGATCATTCGCCGTGCATCTGCAGGATCGATGCGATGGGCAGCTAATGGGTCGACTTGCTGTAGCCGCTTGTGCAACGCTTCGGTGCCGTAACGATCGACATCTTGTTCGACCAATCGGCGAAACGCCTCGTCCGCAGGCGGACCTGGATCAAACCCCCTAAGGATCGCCTTTAAAAACATTGGCGTACCGCCAACAAAGATGGGTATTTTGCCGCGTGCTTCGAGTTGCTCGACTACCGCGTGAGCCTGTTTCAGATAACAAGCAACACTAAACGTCTTGCTGGGGGAGACCAAATCAATCAAATGGTGCGGGACACGCTGCTGGTCCTCGATGGTCGCTTTTGCCGTGCCAATGTCCATCCCACGATAGACTGCGATCGAATCGAGCGACAAGATTTCGCCGTTGATCTGTTCCGCCAAGCACATCGCAATCGAACTCTTACCCGACGCCGTTGGGCCCGTCACGACCATGATGCGACCGGCAAGGGACGTATAGGTTTGATTTGATGGATGCTGCATCCGACTAGTCGGTTGGTTTCGGGAGCGAGTCAAGTTGTATCGTCAAAGTCTCTGTAGGCAAAATAGCGAGTCTCGCCCCGCTTGAAAACAGATCCAATCCCCAAAAAAATCGATAAGCGGACGCCCGTTGGTTTGCGGGGTGCTAAACTATGGGTAGACAGCCTCGTCCCCTATTCTTAGCTGAGACAGACGTTTGATTATTACGATGAGTCAAGATTGATGGGGTTAACCTATTTTAAGCGATTTCGAATGGAGCTCGATCTGGCGAAGCTAATCGTCGACCACTCCCTCTGCCCGGCTGGATACGAATTGGTCCCCTTCCGCGAGGATTTGCTTCGTGAACATGCAGCGGCCAAGTACCGCAGTTTTCGTGAAGAACTCGATGCGAACGTGTTCCCTTGCCTGGCTCAGCGTGATGGGTGCTTGCGGTTGATGCGTGAAATATCGGACCGCATCGGCTTCGTCCCCGAAGCCACTTGGTTGATCCGTTACCGCCCCGTTCCCGGAGCACGTCCCGAAGCGATCGGCACCATCCAAGGAATTCAATTCGAAGGTTGGGGAGCGATCCAAAACGTTGGTGTCGTCCCGGAACATCGTGGCAAAGGATTGGGCTCGATTTTGCTGATGCACGCGGCCAAAGGTTTTCGTTCCGTGGGCCTGCTAAAGATGCATCTCGAGGTGACAACCGACAACACCGCTGCAGTCCGGCTCTATGAGCGGCTCGGCTTCCGTCGTGCCGAAGTCGTCTACAAAGCGGCCGAAGTTGCCGGAGTGTAGAGAATCCGCACAAATGGCCAATGCAAATGACCAGTGGCAAACTACGTATAGCGGACCCCTTGATGCTCGGGTTCGAAGAACGCGGGTAGTAGCCCATCGGCTTGCAGCAATCCTTGTCGCGTTAATCGAATCGTCCCACCATCAATCGTCACCAAGCCTTCCTGAACGTATTGGTCCCACACCGCTCGCCAGCGGTCAACAATATCGACTTGGAACTTATCTTGGAAATAGCTGACATCCAGAAAGCCTCGTTTCAAAAGTAGTATCATCTCCCGGACTAAACGCTGATGTTCCGTCGGAACGAAACCACGTCCGAGAGGCAATTCGCCCGATTCGATCGTTGACAAGTAAGGTTCTAGCTCCGGTAAATTTTGGTAGTGCACGCCGCTGGCATGACCAAAACTAGCGATACCGGTCGCCAGCAAATCCGCTCCTTGCCACAAATTGTCACGATAGGAAAAGTTTACCTTGTTAGGATCTTTTACGACCGTGTAGGCACTGCTAACGCTGTACCCCGCTTTCACAAATTCACTAAACGCATCATCGACCCAATCGCGTTTCGTTTGCCAATCGGCGACAGGACTTTCCGTTTGATTGCCCAAAATATCTTTGCTGTAGACCGTGTTAAAAGGCAATTCCATCTGATAGATCGTGACACTTTCGGGGGAAAGCTCAAGGGTGCGTCGGATGTTGTCTTTCCAATTGTCCCATGTTTCACCGACCATCCCAGCAATCAAGTCAATGTTGACGTTCGGAAAGTTCGCTTCGCTAATCCAATCCCACGCATTAAAAACCTGCTTGCTCAAGTGAGCGCGTCCGTTTTCTTCGAGCAGTTTATCCGAAAAGTTTTCAATCCCTAAGCTGAGCCGCGTGACGCCCAGATCCTCGCGAAGCGTTTTTACCTTCGTCTCGCTGAGCGTACCAGGTTCGCATTCAAACGTCACTTCTTCGGCACCATCCCAAGTGATGTGCTCCCTTAGCCGATCGGCAAGTTTGACGAGTTGCTTTGGAGCGAGGAAACTCGGTGTGCCGCCTCCGAAATAGACGAAGCGAAACGGACGATCTCCCATCACTTCCAATTGACTTACCAGCGATATCTCGCTGCAGAGTGCATCGACGTAACGTTGAACTTCCGCCGATTTGACATCCGTGAAAACTTTGAAGTAACAAAACTTGCATCGCTTTCGGCAGAATGGAATGTGCAAGTACAAACCGAGCGGAGTCGCTTCGGTCGGCGGACTGTCGAGAGCTTGGCGAACCGCAGGCAATTCCCCAGGTGTCCACTGGCTGTAGGGTGGATAGTTGGAGATGAAATAACTACCAACGTTGGTTTTCTTATCGCTTGCGGTTGATGACATTTGTTTCTCTTTGCGGGAGGTAAAACGGTTATCTCAACCGTTCATCGATTAAATCGTGGACGTGGCCCAGGCTTCCAGCCTGGAGTTTTATTGTGGCCCCAGGCTACGGTATCAAACGTGGCCCAGGCTTCCAGCCTGGGGTTTTGTTGTGGACCCAGGCTTCCAGCCTGGGGTTTTGTTGTGGTCCCAGGCTAGAAGCCTAGGCTACGGTATCAAACGTGGCCCAGGCTTCCAGCCTGGGGTTTCGTTGTGGACCCAGGCTAGAAGCCTGGGCTACGGTATCAAACGTGGCCCAGGCTTCCAGCCTGGGGTTTCGTTGTGGCCCCAGGCTAGAAGCCTGGGCTACGGTATCAAACGTGGCCCAGGCTTCCAGCCTGGGGTTTCGTTGTGGTCCCAGGCTAGAAGCCTGGGCTACGGTATCAAACGTGGCCCAGGCTTCCAGCCTGGGGTTTTATTGTGGTCCCAGGCTAGAAGCCTAGGCTACGGTATCAAACGTGGCCTAGGCTTCCAGCCTGGGGTTTCGTTGTGGCCCCAGGCTAGAAGCCTAGGCTACGGTATCAAACGTGGCCCAGGCTTCCAGCCTGGGGTTTTGTTGTGGTCCCAGGCTAGAAGCCCAGGCCACGGTATCAAACGTGGCCTAGGCTTCCAGCCTGGGGTTTCGTTGTGGTCCCAGGCTAGAAGCCTAGGCTACGGTATCAAACGTGGCCCAGGCTTCCAGCCTGGGGTTTTGTTGTGGTCCCAGGCTAGAAGCCTGGGCTACGGTATCAAACGTGGCCCAGGCTTCCAGCCTGGGGTTTTGTTGTGGTCCCAGGCTAGAAGCCCAGGCTACGGTATCAAACGTGGCCCAGGCTTCCAGCCTGGGGTTTTATTGTGGTCCCAGGCTAGAAGCCCGGGCTACGGTATCAAACGTGGCCCAGGCTTCCAGCCTGGGGTTTCGTTGTGGACCCAGGCTAGAAGCCTGGGCTACGGTATCAAACGTGGCCCAGGCTTCCAGCCTGGGGTTTTGTTGTGGTCCCAGGCTAGAAGCCTGGGCTACGGTATCAAACGTGGCCTAGGCTTCCAGCCTGGGGTTTCGTTGTGGACCCAGGCTAGAAGCCTGGGCCACGGTCACGCGGCGATTCCGCCTTACATTATTATTCAAAGCATCGAAGGATGCCGTTATCGTCAGCAACGTACAACTGTACGCTGCCCGACGGAGTCTTTTCAATCACAGGTGCTGCAACAAACGATCCGCGAATTTCAAATTTCCAAATTTCTTTCCCCTCTTGGAGTGACAAGCGGATCAAACGACCATCGGTCGCCGCAATCCAAACATCGTCGCCTGCAATCACAGGCGAAGCGTCTGCGCGTCGCTGTAAAGAGTATCGCCACAATCGCTCACCCGTTTTTAGTGACAATGCATCAACCTGTTTCTTTTGGCTGCTAACGACCACGGTGTTCGCTTGAATTGCCGCACTACTGCGGTACTCCTGCGATCGTTCCTCGTCAACATAACGCCATATTTGTTTCGCGGTTTTCCAATCGAACGACAACACTGCCCCATCCATGATCGGCAAAACGGCAAGGTTGCCCGCGACGGCGACGGTCGAACCGGTCGGACCGCCCAATGGCATCGGTTCACCGATGCCTTTCCCCGTTTCCAAGTCGACCACGTGCAATCGCCCGTCACAACCGCCGAGGAAAGTTCGCGTACCCGCAATGGTAGGACTACAACGAATTTGGTCATCGGTTTGGTACGTCCACTTCAATGTGCCATCGTCGCTCTCAAAACTGTACAAGCTGCCATCCTGGCTGGTGACCAGAACGGTCGATTTATAGAAGGCAGCCGAGCCATTGATTTCGCCATCGGTCTGCTTTTGCCAAACAATGGTTCCTGAATCGGCTTCGATGGCGTAGACATTTCCCTCCACATCGCCAATAACGAGCCTGTTTTCCTGCACCGCTGGAGCGGCGATAAAGCCTGTATCAAAATCGTGGTTCCACACCAACTTGCCGTTTGAGCGATCGACCGCATAGAGTTTCCCCATCACGTCGGCCACGAAAATGAGTTTTTCGGCGACGACCGGCGCCGCTTCGATTGCCTCGTCGGCTTGGAATTCCCACTGAACCGATAGGTTTTCTGGAACGCTCCTAACAATCTCGTTTTCTGCCGCTGCATGCGTCGATATAAGCCACATCGATAAGAAAACGACGCCAACGAGGGTCAAGAACATCGGGGAACGCTGCGCCGTTTCCAGTGCAAACCGATCCGGTATGCTTATCCCAGTGGCTCTTCGAGCCTGCCCGGGAACCCAATCAATTGCCAGCTTCCGGCTGCCGAGAGGAACTTTTTCGACGCGGCAGTCTCTGCCGCCGTGCGTTCGCAGGCGGGGCCCCCCAAACGAGCCCTTTGCGGTGGCGTTTAGCGAGAAGTGTGAATTTCTGTCAGCCATACTTGTGAAATCACTTTGAAGGGAAGTTTTCGATTGGCAGAGGATCATTAGATTCTAGCAGTTCTCAGTCGTTCAATCAGCCTAAAACGGATGTCGCTCGGGTTTCCATGCAGGTCATGGGCTGGCAAAATCCCTGGGCGTCGAACCTCTTCGGTTCAGCATCGATCGATTCCCCAGCTCTCGGCCTGTTATTTGAAGCCATTTCAAATATAAATAGGGGGCGTTTGGGTTTGCGAGGCGAATACCACCACAAATTGACCAGTAGCCAACATTTCATTTTAGAGCAATCATATCGTTTTTGTTCGATTATTATGGGGTGATAACGTTTCGATTGGGTAGACGTCCCGTTTCCATGGCAATTTCCTTACCTTCTCTCCTTGATCTTTTTCGATTTTTTTCATGATTTGTGTCAGTCTTGGGCGTGCTCGCCACAAACGAATGATCGCCGAACACAAGTATCTTGTCGAACAAGGTGCTGAGTTGGTCGAGCTACGGCTCGATTTTATCGGACGCGCAGTCAATTTGAAGCGATTGATTGACGATCGGCCGGGACCGGTCGTCGTCACCTGCCGCCGCCGCGAAGATGGCGGACGTTGGATGAAGAGCGAAAAAGAACGCATGATGCTGCTCCGCTCCGCCATCGCGGCAGGCGTTGAGTATGTCGATATCGAAGCCGACGTGGCATCGCAAATCCCTCGATACGGTAAGACCAAACGGGTCATTAGTTACCACGAGTTCACACAGACACCCGACGATCTTGAATCGCTCGCCGCTGCGATGGCTGAGGAGGATGCCGATATTGTTAAAATTGCTTCGATGGCGACGACCTTTTCCGATAACGTTCGCATGTTGGAGTTGGTCAAAAATGCAAAGCAACCCACGATTGGGATTTGCATGGGCGAAATCGGGATGATTACTCGGATCCTTGGTGAACGAGTCGGTTCGCCATTTACCTATGCAACGTATAGCGCTGACAAAAAATTGGCTCCCGGCCAATTGAACTGGAAAGAAATGACGGAGCTGTATCGCTACAAACAAATCAACTCGGAGACAGAGCTTTTTGGAATTGTCGGCGATCCCGTCGCCGACAATTATGCTCCCCTAGTCCATAACACCGCGTTTTATGAACAAGACTTGAACGCCCGCTTTTTGCCATTTCGAGTCCCCAGTAACGATTTGCATAAATTCATGCAAAGTGTCAGAGATCTGAAAATCAGTGGCGTCAGTGTCGCAGCCCCTCATTCGCAGGCCGGTTTAGAGTATTGCACGCAAGCCGAATCGAGTGCCAGTGGCATCGGTTCGATCAATACGATGGTGTACCAAGGCAAAGACAATTTGGGCTACAACACCGATTATCGTGCTGCGATGGACTGCATCTCGGAAAAACTGAAGCTAAAGAAGGATGTCGAGAAACCAATGCAAGGCGTCAATGTCTTGATCCTCGGTGCTGGCGATGTCGCTCGTGCGATTGCCTGGGGACTTCGACATCGAGGCGCCGACGTTACCGTCGCCTCGCGGACGATGGATAACACCCGAGTACTCGCCTCCGAGATAGGATGCCGTGCAATCGAATGGGATCAACGCCATGAACCCAAGATCAATCTTTTGATCAATGCAACACCAATTGGAATGCACCCCGACCTCGACCGGTCACCGTATGATGCCAGTGCGATGACGCAGTTCTTGGTGGTTTTTGATTGCGTCTTTAACCCCGAAAGCACCCTCTTAATCAAATATGCACGCAAGCATGGTTGTCGGATTATCACGGGTGTCGATATGTTTGTTCGCCAAGCAGCCTACCAACACAAATTGTTTACCGGTCAGGACGCGCCCATGGCGACACTACGCAAAACGATCAAAAATGCCACCAGTCCCGTGCGTCTGAACTAGCACCCCCCATTGAAGAAACCTTGCTAACCATGGACGACTCCATTCCGCCTGATCCAGCCCCCCAACCGTCCCAGTCCAGCCAAACTCAACCGGCAAACGAACCATTCATCGAGGGCAGCTTCCCAACGGGGGTGACCATTCGCCAAGCGTTGCCAAGCGATGCTGCGGCCATCCACGCGTTGTTAAGACCGTACGTTGTCCAGCGGCAATTACTTTCCCGAACAGAAGCCGAAGTGATCGAGTTGACCCGCCATGGCTTCATGGCTGTGCGAACCGTCGAAGACCGAGAACAGTGCATCGGGTTTGCTGCGATTGAAATCTATAGCGCAAAATTAGCTGAACTCCTAAGTCTTGCCGTTCATCACGATTACCGAAATGTGGGCGTTGGCAAGGCATTGGTCGAGTCTTGTGTCGGCCGGGCCCGCGATTTAGGAGTCATGGAGGTGATGGCTATTAGCTCGTCAGAACTCTTCTTTCAAACCTGCGGTTTCGACTACTCACTGCCAGACCAAAAGAAAGCTTTCTTTTGCCAACTAAGGCCGCGACACCCCACTTGATCGTATGGGCGGATGCTCTCTTCGAGAAGTCGTAGCCTACGCTAACGGCCAACCGCCCGATCTCCATTTGGTAGGATCGGCTCGGTCAACTCGATCGTGCCTGACCCCCTATCTACTTCGCAGCGATAGCCAAAGGGTTCGCTTGGGTTTATCGTCCACGGCCCAATCAAACAAACCTCGTTGGTCATATAATCACGCGTCACAAAGACTCGATCGTGTCGCTGTGCCTCATCCATAAGATTCACCCCGTCGAATGGGCTTTCGCCAACCATCGGCAAATCAGCCAAATCAACCAAAGTCGGTAACAAATCAGCGTGCATCGTCGGATGGGTGATGGTAAGTGGACGAATACCTGGCGCGTAGAGAACCGCGGGTGTCATGTTCTGAAACTCACTCAGTCGCGTTCCATGTCCACACGTTCCATCTTCCAAAAACGATTCGCCATGATCGCCAGTGACGATAATGATTCGGTCGCGGCGTAGCAACGGTTTGATCAGACGGTCGACGGTGTGAGCACTATTGCAGTAGCGATTCCAAACCGCCTTGCGATCATCGATCGAATAGGGAATCGGGAAATCATCATCCGCAGCTGGCTGAAAGATTCGATCGACAACATCGCTACGATAGTCAGCATGCGTCGAATAGAGATAGACCACGGCAAGCCGGGGTGTCTTCGCATCCGTCGCCCGATCCCCATCAAGAAACTTCATCGCACGAGCAACGGTACGACGATCGCCATCGACCCAATCCTTCGGTTCGCATTCATACCTGTCATACTGTTCCGAATTCAAAAACGCGTCCATATAAAACAATCGCCAATCATCCTGATTGGAAAAGAGTCCGAGTCGATAACCCGATTGACGAAACAAGCGATTCATCAGTGGGCGAAATCGAACCGGACGCTCAAACCAAATTGCCTCCAACCCGCTCACCAAACTGAACATGCCGTGGCTCGATGCATTGCCGCCCGAAAAATGGTTCTTGCACAGGACTCCGACGGAGGAAAGCTCATGCAGATTGGGCATCACCAACTCGTCAAGACACTCACGCCGCAGTGACTCAATCACGACGATCAACACATCGGTCGGCCGGTCACTACGCTGCAACACTTGGTCAAAATCTAAGCCAGCCCACTTCAAACGATGCTCCTGATCTTGACGAAAAAGCGTTCCCATTCTTGCTGGCAAATCAATCGCTGCATCTTTCGATACAGCGTTTCGCGAATCCCGAAACAATCCAGCAGCACAAAATGGATGCAGGCTAGGTGACGAACGCATGTGTTTCGATATTGGTCGCCAATAGAAGGCAGTCGTTAGAAACATCGCGGCGAAAAACATTGTAACACTCGCAACCACAAGGCTCCTTCGCAAACGAGACAATCGCAAATGGCAAAGGTAGCTCGATCTCGCGATCCATCCGGACACCCAATACCCCATTGCAGCCAACAAGAAAAACACGATCAATTTCTGTAGCGTCGCGACCACCGAACGGAGCGGGGCGTGGGCGATCAAACTACCCCGTAAATCCGTCGTAACTCGATACATTCTGGCCGATAGAAGATGGTCGGACATCCACGAGTAGACAATCGCATCACAGAGCACCAACATCGGAATACCCACGATCCATCCGCAGCCAACCGTCCACCCGAATCGCGGATAACGTTTGGCAAGGAATCCGGCGAACAACCATCCTGGAAGAATCAGCATCAACCCTTGAAGCAATACCCACACATGGATGTAAACCGAAGTGGAGATCGGTCTCCTATAAAAAACAGAGACAAGGTAGGTTGCCCATACTGCCATCGAGGACAAAATCGTCGCTCGGTAAAATGAACGATCAAGCCTCATCAGACGATGAATCCGTCGGTGGAGACTCCAACTTCGGCTTTTCATAAAGCCAATTGGGGATTAGCAGCACGACGCCAGCGGCAATTAGCAGTACTATCGGTTGACTGCCGTCACTGGGCCAAAACCAAGTCTGATGCAGCAACCGCCAAAGCATGATATGTAGTGACAACGAAACCGGCATCGCCAACGAAAAGGTTCCAAACGCATCGCTGTCGGGGAAACGTTTCTGTAGCGGCAGCGAGATAAGTGACGCCAGAATCAAGACCGTTGGCAGCATTTGCCAACCAACCACGATCGACGCCGCGGCGCAAACCAAAATCAAATCGATCAAGCGACGCGTCGATTTTCCGAGTGGATCAAACTTCGGATCCGCATCACGGCAAAGACCAGGCGCTAAACAACGGGCATAGAACGCTGCTGCTACCAATGCTGTCAGAACTCGCATCCAGGCATCCAAGTAGGAACCACCAAAGATCGATTTTGCGTCTTGCAGATGCCCTCCATCCATTTGCCACGGCACGATTCCAACGATCGGAAAACCTAGCATGGTGGTGATCAAAACCCCAAAACCAAATATCGACAATTCACGTGGCAGATGTCGTTGATCAAACCGAATCAATCCCATCGCCCAAACAAATGCGATGGCAAAGATATGGTAGGCAAGAATGAACAAGGTTGCGGCATCGACCACCGGTGATCCGAGAGGTCCAACGTGACCCAAGTGGGGGCGATGGGGCAAGGCAATTTGATTGATCTCTGCAAAACCGACGAACGCGATCGACATGCCCACCGCTGATTCAACGATCGGATAGCGTGCCGAAATCGGCAATCGACAAGTTCGACAACGCCCTCGAAGTGCGAGCCACCCGAAGACGGGGAAATTGTCTCGAGCGGCAAGTTGATGCTGACAACGAGGGCAATGAGAGCGACCGTTGATCGATTCGCCTCGCGGCATCCGCCATGCAACCACATTCAGAAAACTGCCAAACGAAGAACCGATCCAAAACAACCACAAAAAGATAACCACGTCGATCAAGCGAGGGATGATCAAATCAGAGAATGACAATAAGTTCGACTGGGATGATTGCAGCAACGCCATGCCAAACACGTAGAGAACGCTGCAACAAAAAATCGCGATCAGCAAGATCGACGCATAGCGAATCGGTCTTCGTCTTCGTGCCACGGACTCTTCTTGTGGATGGAGTATGCGAGTCTCTCCGAGACTCGTGATCTGCAAGTGAAATAGGCTCCCAGCCTGTCGCTTCAAACAGGATTGGCTACATGCTAATCCTACTCAATGTTGTAACGGTCAATTCACTTGGCGTGAAGGACTCACCAACTCAATATCCACCCCCTCCACGGCTCCCTGTTCGGCATTCGAAATCCATTCGCGGCCGATGCAACCCCTGATTCATCGTTGACCTTCGTCGGCGACGGCAATAAGTTACAAAATGCTTATGGAGGAAGCGTCACCCCCTACAAGACCTGAATCCCTCAACGATCATGGCAAATGATTCGTCGTTTGACGTCCTTTCGGGACTTCACGACAAGGCCGATTTCAGCAAACCGATCACTTGCTTGGTCAATTCCGAAACACGTTTTTCACTAAGTTGTTTGTAAAACGCTTTCAAAACGGCCGCGGATTTCCCTTGCTGCAAATGAGCCAATAGCGTTCCGACGACTTCATCGACCACCTGGTTTTCCAACGGATGAACATCTCCGGTGTAAACGCACGCATAATCACTCACGGTGCTGCCGAACAACTCCTGGCAATAAGCCACCGCAGCAGCCATCGACTCTTCCTTTAGTTCATGCGGGTTTCGCCAATCATAGGGCGGTTGCCATTCTCGGACGGGACGTAGTAAATCGATATGCGTCAGCACACCGATAATGGTTGGCGGGCGAAGCTGCCGCTTCGTTTGGTAGTAGTCGCTGAGTGTCTTGAGCATCTTCACGTCCGCATCGCGAGCTGGCGAATTTGCTGCCATCACCAACAACACGATGTCAGCTTTTTCGACAGCCGTCCGAATCTCCGACCGCTGTTTTCTCGTCACATCCGCTTCGCTATAACCGGGTGTGTCAAGCAGGATTAGATTGTTATCGGAATCGGGTAATCGGAACTGGTATCGAGCAACGTTTTGCGTTTCCGGCAGCACACTCGTTTTAGCAGTCGCGTCGCCAGTCAAAGCATTGATTAAACTTGATTTTCCCGCTTTGACCTGCCCCATCACAGCAATCGTGGTTTCAAGATCTTGCAACAACTCCAAAGGCCGCGCATCCCCTCTTGCGGCATGCACTGCTGTTGCCATCTCTGCGAAACGTTGCCGATACTGCTGCGATCCAGCCTTCAAGCGTCCACTATACATCTCAATCAAATAGTATCCGACTTGCCGCAGATAACGCTGATAGAACCGGCGTACCAACTCGTCTTGCAACTCGACAACCACTTGCCCCGATTTTCGCCATAGAGGATACGCCGCCAACTTGGCTGGATTCAAAACCGCTGAACCAAAATAGATAATCTTCTGCGCAAGCTCGATCTTATTGACCACGCCCGGCACTTGTTTTAACTGCCCCATCGTGGCGATGTTCCCGCCCGGTACATTGCTGAGCACCCATGTTTCAAGATCTTCGGTTGCCAAATGGATGACTGCCAACATCTCAACGAGCGTCAATTGATGTACCAGATTGCCGCCCGTGTCAGCGTGATAATGGTTCGCTAACCGTTGAGCCAAAACCTTTGCATCTTCGATAAATCGCCAACCGTCGGTGATCGTCTTCGAGTTGACATCGTCGACTTCGCTGCGAAATTGTTCGACCAGTTCAATGGCGGATGCGTCGATGGGCGTCCAAAAATCAGGTGCGGTTAGCGGAACGGTATGCCCCGTCTGGCTCAACTTCGCCGCCGGCCACATTCGACGGATGATCCAAGCACTCGTCCACGCGATCGGCAAACTGATCAAGACCCATTTCATCCACCCGGTTTGATAAATCGCAATCAACCCAATCACGATGTAGCAGAGAACCGGCAATGTCCATAGCAGAAACAGAACAACCATCCGCAGACGAACATCAACCAGCGAACTCTTTAGGCGTTCCATAATCGGTGGCCTCGCTTGAGTTGTTCCGCAAAAATCACTTTTAGTTGTTCGGGGTCAGGCACGTTCCCCTTGCGAAGGTCCGCAAAGTACCAATCCCATGACATGCCTAGCGCATAGGTAAAGGCAAACGAACTGGCAGCACTGGCGGCCATGCCCACGAACGGAATGAACTTGAGCGTTTCTCTGAGGGCCATTCGTATCGCAATGCGAGAACCGGCTGCCCCGCTAAGAACGGCCCAACGTGCTGGTGTGATCTCCTGTTCATAGATGCGGGCAATCTTGATTGCCAAATGAGCTTGGATGGCAACGACGGCGGGAATATCAACCCACGGCATGGGAACAGCACCGGCAGTGCCAGCCATTGCACTGGAGCCCAATACCTGCAACCGTGATCGCTTTTGTCGCTGTGACATCGGATCGCCCTGGCCGTTTGCACCAGTATCTTCGATTGCCAATAACGCTTGCCGATAAGCGTGCGGCATCTTTTCGAGAATCGCTGCCTTCAGCCGTTTGCCACCGAACTCAGGGTCGGCGAAGCCATCTTCCATCGGCGTCAGGTCGATCGCCAAGATCGAATCGAAGAGTCGATCGAATTGCTTCTTTTTCCTGTCAATCAAAACCCGCAGTGTATCAGGAATGGAAGTAGCCACCCCACTTCTCTCTTCAAAGGGATCCGGCCCATCCGATAGATCCACGGTCCCCATCACTTCATGCAAACAAGTCAGCACGAGTAGCACTGGACGCTGTGGTGCAGAAGCGCGAACCTGTCGCAGGGGTTCGATCACTTGGTCGAGCGAATGGTCGGCGATTCGGACCGTGACAATCACCAACTGCGTGGAGCCCGAAAAACGCTCGATGTCTTCGCTGGGGTCATACGACGCTTCAGCCAAACCACGCGTGTCGACAAATCGCAGCAGCGGCTCTTTCGAATCGGGGAAGTCGAAACACCGTGAAGTCTTCGTTTCCGGTCGATAACCTTCACCAACTGTCGCTTCTTCAGCACCCGTCAAGAAACGGACGATTGAACTCTTGCCACTGCCCGTTTTACCAAACAGCCAAATCGCCGGCACCGGTTGTTCACTCTTTAGCTTTTCGACCGCCTGCTCATACGAACGAGCGCTCGTATCCATTGCGTCATCCGTTGATCTTCCCCAATTCCACCATGAAGCTGCCACTATTCATTGATCCTTTAACGAAACGACTTCGCCATCATCTACCTAGCCTAGGTTCCCAGCCTGAGACCACAATCCCCCCCGCAGCCTAGAAGCCCAAGCAACGGTCAATCTAAAGATCCGCTACCGACCAGCGAGTCAAAATTCTGTAGCTCGAGCGACACCTCGGTATCTGCATCAGCGATCGACACGGCGACGGCGGCGACAAAGGGTTCACGGGGACGAAAGGTGAAAAACTGCCAATTGGAACCACAGTCCAATTCTTCATTGAGTATTCGGATCTTTGGTGAGGACGAGTCGATGTCATCAAACGCGAAATCGGCCAGCGGTGTGTGAAGCCCCGTACCAATCGCTTTGATGAACGCTTCCTTCAAGGTCCAAACTCTTAAAAATGCATGACGACGCGATTCGCCATCTGCGAACGATCGAACGTATTCTACCTCAGGCGGCGAAAAATAACGATCCGCCAACTCCGTGTCGGTCCGCCGTTCAAGTCGCTCCACATCGACGCCAAGTAAATGATGATCCTGCGATCCGATTCCACACAAAACCAATCCATCGGTATGCGAAACATTAAACGAGTGAGTCAACGTGGAAGGGTGTTTGACGAACGGCTTGCCATGCTGCAAAACGGAAAGCTCGATCGAGCGAGGTTCGATCGGTGGAGAACAAGCGAAATGTCCAAGCAAGTGCCGCACCATCCCACGACCGATGATGTGTTGGTTTCGGCTCGTTGCTACGCGAAAATGACCAGCACGCTGCCGCTCTTCACCGCTTAGCTGCGCATCACAAAAAGCCTCAACCAACCCCGGTTCGGTTGATGAACTGGTCGCATGCCAAATCCGAACAACGGATTTGCTCGGACAACGCGAATGATTCGTAAACAGCTGTTTCATGCTAGGGCGTCAAAAACAATAACGTTTCCATTTGATCGACTTGACTGACTGAAATCCATTCCATCGATAGATTCGGATGAATCGTACAAAGTCTTAACGTCGGGTTAAACCAATGCAATTTGGATGCAGGGGGGATCGCAACCCTTTTCGACCGATGACAAATGAAAGGATCCCCCGCGACCCGTTGATTGTTGCGATCCGCCTCCATTTTATCCGTAGCTAAACCTTGAGTCTACCAAGATGCCCGCACTCAAACTTGCCTTTGCCGAAACACAATCGGCACAACTGCTGATGCTCGCTGGTTTTGTCCTGCTAGGTTGGGTTCTGGCACGGCGGACGCTCCGCATGAGAAAACGAGTGAACCAAGACACTCGTGCTGCGAAAGCCGCACTCAAAACGATTCGAGAACACAAAGAGCCCGCCGTTCCGTTGTGCAATGCACCGCCCGAAATCCAACGATGGCAAGTCGCCATGTACGATACCCAGCGTGAATTGACCGCCGAATTAGATACTCGCATCGCAATCGTTCAATCGCTGCTGCGCCAAATGGATGACCGAATCGATACGCTCGGCATCACCGTAACCACCGAGTCAACACAATCAATGGCAGCGATGCCTGTTTCGAAAGACAGACAAGCTGACCTGCAAAAACGGACGATTGCCTTGACCGACCAAGGGCTTACCGCCGAGCAGATCAGCAACATCTTGGCAGCGCCCCTCAGTGACATCGAGCAGATCCTTGCGACCGTCGGCGCGTAACCAGAACACGATTTAGCGAGCGAACTAAAACGGTGCGTCTCACTCAAGAAATCGGAGGGGGTCGGATTCACGCTGACTGGCCCAAATCGTCAATTCAGGCAACTCGACGGCAAGCTGCTCTGCCAACCGTTCCATTGCAAACCTTTCGCTCTGGTAATGCCCTACGAGCACCAATTCAATACCGACCGACTCGGCTTCGAGACAAGCATGAAAGGTTGCTTCGCCGGTAATCATCGCGTCACACCCGCGACGCTTCGCTGCGGATAAGAAGCTACCACCACTGCCACAAGCAATCGCAACGCAGCGAATCAATCGCTCTGCATCGCCGATATAACGGAGGTTTTCGGAACCAACCAAACACCCAACTCGTAACACGAATGCACCTGTGGTTGTCGGCTGAGGCAATTCCCCCACCCGTCCCGGACGAAGAATCCTGTCTAAATCATCCTCGTGGCCAGACGAGCTCTCCGGTTCCACAAGCGGCTTCACATCGCGAAGCTCTAAACGATCTGCCCACATTTGGTTGATACCATTTGCAGCGGTATCGAAAGCTGTATGAGCACTGTAGATAGCCGTCCCCGCTTGGATCAGATCGATCAGCATCGAACCAGCGGTTGTATCCGTCGTGATACGGTTGGTGGGCTTGAACGGCAGTGGATGATGCGAGACCAACAAATCAACCTTCTCGGAGACGGCCTCCTCGACGACCGCGGGCGTGACGGTCAAGCAAGTCATCACACGATTGACCTCTGCCGATCGATCCCCTACCAACAAACCAACGTTGTCCCAAGTTTCTGCCAATTGCAACGGAGCGATCTCCGCAAGTAACTGACAAAGCTGATCTACCGAAATGACCGACATCGAAAAAGCCTCATCTGGGAGCAAGTCTTACCCAACGAACCGGCTAACGGCCTCAAGCATCGAATCCAATGACAATGACAATGACAATGACTACTTAGGAGCGATCATGCAAATCATTCGGCGACCGTGTTGCTGCGGCTGCGTTTCGACCTTACCAACCTCACTGAGCATCTCGACGACCATCTCCATCACCTTGCGTCCTTCTTCGATGTGAGCCATTTCTCGGCCTCGGAACAGAACGCTGACTTGGACTTTATCCTTATGCTCTAAGAACTTTTCCGCTTGTCGGATTTTGGTGCGAACATCCTCGTCACCCGTCTTGGGACGGAGGCGAATTTCCTTCGTCTTCGTCTTCGCGTGACTACTTTGTGTCTTCTTGTTTTTTTCGTACTTGAATTTGCCGTAATCCATGATCCGGCAAACCGGAGGTCGTTCATTTGGAGCGACCTCGACAAGGTCGAGGCCCGCATCACGGGCACGATCGAGAGCGGCTTCGGTGGGAATGATTCCCAACTGCTCTCCCTCTTCACTTACCACCCGAATCGGACTGATCCGGATTTGGCCATTAATTCGTACGCTATCTCGAGTTTCTTGCTGGTTGCTTTTACGTGCCAATGCCACTAATAAAATCGTCTCCGGCCAGAGGGCGAATCTGGCACAACGGGTAAAGGGTTGACCAATTCATTTGCGTGTCGCAAATGAGATCGATCAAAAGGAGTAATGTGATAGTCTACAACAGAACATGTATCGAAAGTATCTATCTTGCCCCAAGTAACCGTCAACAGGAAAAAGCCAGAAATCAGGATTTTAACGGCGAACAGCGACACAAAATGCCGTTTTCGATCGAGAAATCCGTCTTCAACAACACGAAAATGCCTTTCCCACCAAAAAGGTAGCCTAAAACGTACTTGACGAGTCGGTTGATTCCGCCCAAACTACGCAACCAGTTTGTAGGACGCTCGCACTCAAGAACAGTGCCGAAACGGTCCGAAGTCAATCAAACCAAAGCAGAGTCACCACTGCGAGAAAATGGTGTCAGAAAACAAAATCGGGCAATTAGCTCAGTTGGTTAGAGCGCCACGTTGACATCGTGGAGGTCACAGATTCGAGTTCTGTATTGCCCATTAGATAGTGATTCCCCTTGCTATCCTGAACTAAAAAAACACCGCTTTTTGCGGTGTTTTTTCATTTCCGGCCGTATCGTCCGGACCCTCAATAGTACCAGATAGACCCGAAATGCAACCGCCAGTGCAACCGCGGTTGCATCCCAAATCGTCTGTTTCCGGCTCGGGATCGCTCGCCAGTGGCGAGGGGGCCACGGTTTGCCCGCTAGGATCCGATGCCGCTTGGAACGCTTCGTCCGTTGCCATCGCGTAGGACTTCATCGCCACGGGAACGGAATTGCCGATCCACGAAACCACATCCTTGGCCGGATAGCGAGCCAGCAATTCCGTTTCACGGCTCGCCCGCAAGTTTTTGAAACAACTTCGGCCACGGGGTCACGCCCGCCCGTTTCAGGATCAACAGAAAGGTGGATCGTAGATTCTGGGTCGATTGCCGATAGCGGGTGATGACGAATTCCGCGCTACCGTCATCGGGGGCCGCATCTCATGCCGCTTCCAAGTACGGCCGCAACTCGGGAAAGATCGGGCAAACGCGAACACCGCCAGCCGCATGGTGTTCCGTCTTGCTTGCGTTAAGTGTCATCCGTCCGGCGGGCAAGTCCACGTCCAACCACCGCAACGCCACCAACTCACTTGGGCAACGCAAACCGCCGTAGCGAGCCAATGCAAGAATCGTTTTCCATTCATGGTCAGGGCAATGCTCCATGCAACTTTCAATGACGGCGGCCGGGACGAAGTGTTGCCGTTTCGCATTTCCTTGAATCGAACTAGGCAACTTTGCAAAGGGGTCCGCCGGCATGTAGCCGCGTTCCACCGCTTCCAAGAAAAACTGTTTCGCGGTTGCCGTTCGACGTCTCACGGTATCTTCGGCCATCCACTTTCTATTCTTATCCCGACGGTTGCCTTTCGTCTTTAGCCAGACTCGCCACCGCTTGCCCTCCGCCGGTGTAATGTCCCGCAAAAGTTTCTTGCGACCGAAAAACGTAAGCAAGTTTGCTTTCGCTTTCGTGAAACTCTCTTTCGTCGATGCCTTTACGTCTTGCCGCTCGCCAATGTATTCGTCGATCCACTTTTCCAGCGTCAAAACTTTGGCAACACGTTTTGCGACCGATTCGCACAAACCGCATCTTGCCAACTTATTCCGCAAGTCGTCATTGATACCACCAAGCCAATCGGCCGTTGCCATTTCCGGC
Organism: Novipirellula aureliae; assembly: GCF_007860185.1. Lineage (NCBI taxonomy): Bacteria > Pseudomonadati > Planctomycetota > Planctomycetia > Pirellulales > Pirellulaceae > Novipirellula > Novipirellula aureliae. The sequence continues at coordinate 920,682 of NZ_SJPY01000001.1, read as the reverse complement.
GGACGTTTTTTCTTCACTTGATCTAGCAAGTGTTCGACGTGTTCCTTAACTTCCTGCGCCTTCCATTCGGGAACGTCCCCGAGCCATATTGTTCGGTTTCGCTTTTCCGCGTCCCGAAACTGTAAACGGTAGCCTTTGCGGCCGCGGTCATCTTCTAAGCGTAGACTTGCCATTGAATCACCTTTCAACGTCACCAAAGGAGAGATAGAGCAACGGCGGGCCGGTGGTGAAGCCGGTTTTCGGGGATCAACCTCGCCGTTGCAATGGTATACTAACAAATGTCCCCCAGCGTTCCAACTAATACTGCGATCCGATCAATGAGCAGAAAACCTCCGAAGCAACTTGCCCAGCGTGAAGGGGGATGTCTTTATGTGATTGCCGCGTGCGGACTTCTGTTTGTGTTGATAACTGCCATCGACGTTATTGGCATCGGCATGGCGTATTTCCTTCCGTGGCTTCGTCAGTGGTGGCAATAGGTCCCATTGCTTCGGCCGGCTCGGGTGAAACAATTGTCACCAATGGGGACCGGCCCCGGCGCGATTCAACGCGGACCAAACCGCGTTCGGCCATCTTTCGCAAAATGCGCCTTGCTGTTTTGGGATGGACGGATAGTTCCGCAAGGATACCACCAAGGGATACCACCAAGGGATACCACCAAGGGATACCACCAAGGGACATACCACCAAGGGACATACCACCAAGGGACAGAGCATGATTTTGGTGGATTTGCCTTTTCCCTAACCGAGGTATACGATTCCTGGTGATTCTGCTGATGCTTTTCTCTCGGGAGGTGTGTGATGGTTCGGTTGGCACGTAGCGAAGTGTTTGATCCGCATGAGGTCGTTATCGCCCATCTGTACAATCGGACCTGCCGACGCTGTTTCCTGATGGGAAATGACCAAGTGTCCGGCAAAAACTTCGACCACCGGAAAATCTGGATCGAAAAGTATCTGCAACAGTTTGCGGAATTTTTTTCTTTAGATTTGCTAGCTTTTTCAATACTAGACAACCACCTCCACTTGATCCTAAGATCGCGGCCCGATCTGGTGGCGACCTGGAGCGATAGGGAGGTGGCTCGGCGCTGGTTGATGCTCTGTCCACACCGCCGCAAATCCGACGGGTCGCCTTTGCCGCCAAGCGAGCCAGAACTCAAATCGATCGCTGGTTGTCCAATCAAATGCCAAGAAATCCGCGAGCGGCTGAGCAGTTTCAGTTGGTGGATGCGGCTGTTGTGCCAACGCGTTGCGATGCGAGCGCAACGAGGCTAGCAATTTCGTCCGCCGAGGGACTGTTGGAGGCCGATTCCATGGCAATTTACCTAAAATGTGTTCTCTAAAACTCCCAGCCTTCCGGGCTGCACGTCTCCTATTGTAAATCCCATGTTAATTTGAGCCCAGGCCAATCTTCCCCACAAACCCGGTCATGCACCCGAGGGAAGAGGGACGAGGGGGCAAAACTTTACTTGACTGGAGAGACAATGATTTCGTAAATTCCCCATGCGGGCGAAATCTTCACTCGCCTATTTAGAAAATAGAAAGAATCATCTTTAACGATTATCGGAACAGAGTATTCGCCATGGGTAGTTCTGAATTATCACCACGTCGTCCACAGTATCGTTTGGGCGATTTTGTCATCAAACGTCATCGATTCTCGGATTCGGAAACGGCGGGTTACCAGCAGCACTACGAGGATTCGATCGGAACGGCTTATTTGGTTACCACCAAGCGTCGACGGAAGTACGCGTTATTGTCGAGATTGGTCGATCAATGGCAGAGTGCGCGGAGCAGTACGACACCGACGGAGCGGACGTTGTCGATTCATTTGAGACTGGGTGACCGGATCACTCAGAAGAAACTACCGACGGCTGCTAAAATAGCCGCAATCACCGAACGTATTTTGCGGCGGCACGTCGAAATCGATCGCATCGTCTTGCTGTATGGGAATCACATTGTCGGCAGCGATGGCCGACAGGATCAAAGTTTGGAGTATATCAGCACACTGGAAGGGGTGCTGATGCAGATAAGTGATAAGTTGGGGCGTCCAATGGAGCTGGAGAAACGGATCGACATGGATCCAGACGAGGACTTTGCTTTCCTGACGAACTCAAAGTATTGCCTGTTAACGATCGGCGGTTTTTCGGCCTTGGCAGGAATTTTATCGGGGCGTCGTGGCGGGGTAGTCTATCTATCGTCTTACCGCGGTCCCGTGCGTTTGCTCGCGCAGATCTTCTATTCGCGTTTGCTGGGTTGGCCTCGCAGACGCCAGCGGCTGGGGTAACAGAAAGCTTTCCGCTCGGAGAGAAGAGCGACATTGCGGCCTTCGCCGCCTAAAGAGTGCACCTGACACTTTGTAGATCTACGCGGCGCAGTAGGCACGGATGCCGATGGCGTTTTGTTGGGTTTGCTTCCAATGGTCTTCCATTGGCTTGCTGTCACTAATGTATGCAGCACGTAGGCACAAGACAGCGTCTCCACCTTCGGTCGACCAGAATTTTTCGCTGCCTTTGACTCGACGATTGACCTGCTTGACCGTTGATTCCATGATCGAGCTCGTCAGCGGATAGCCGCGCCGGCGATATTCCGGGTAGTCCATCCGGCCACGATGGTTGCGATAGTAAACTCGCGATCGACGAACGATCTCTCGAGCGTCCGTATCGCTCACGTCGGCCGGAGAACTGCCGAGTTCCTCCTGGTACTGATCCAATTCTGCGATTACTTCATCAACCTTTCCCTGCCAGATCAATGTGGCGAAACGACGGTAGCATTCCCACGATTGTGGCTGTTCACCGTAAATTGCTCGGGCCGCTGCCAAGCTATACGACAACGCATGCATGATGTCCAACACGGTGGTGAAGTTGCCGAACCACTGCTGCTGCATCTCTTCGATTGCCAAAGAACCATCCGAGACAAAGACCTTGTGCTGCGTCTTGAAGAATCCAGCATACCAAGCTGAACTGGCTACCATTGGCCCAAACTCCTGCCAGGTTTTACCGCTGGCAACAACGTCTTTGCTAAGTAGTTCTGGCCGTTGCCAAGGAGACTCCTGAGAGACGTCACCACGCTGACCTTTAAGGTTTTCGCCAGCGACTTTACCCATTTCGGCAAGCTTTTTTGCGATGCAAACGTCTTGTAAGAAGTCAGGCAACTCCGCGTCGGGATCTTCTTGGTGAGACTTGGTTTTCATCGACAGCACGATCGCCATTCGACTTTCTTTCCAAAAGCTACCCGACTCAGGTTTCGCGCCACCGCGATCAAATCGCTGGAACCGACCGCCGTCGCTCATCAGCACAGCCAGCTCCGGTGCTTCTTTATCAGCAGGCCCAGAGTTGTTCTGATCGGGAATGGATTTTTCGAGGAAGGCGTCCTACAAGATCTTCTCGAGTTCACGCCGAGCCTTGCCGTTTCGCAGCGTGGCCAGTCGTATCCGTTCGGTTTTGATATCTAGTTCGGCCAGTTCTCTCAAGTCGTCACTGGCGACTTGATAACTCGCCTTATTGGCTCCCGCGTAAACCATCTTACGTTCGACTTTAGGGCTGACGGTGGCTTCAACGCGGAGGGCCAATTCAGCCAGCCGAGGGAAAAAAAGACCGGCGACATCGCCGGCAAAAATAGCCTTCATTGATCCACTCGACTTCGCCGCGAGCGGATTGAATGATCATCGGTTCGTCGTCGTCAGGGTCGTGCGGCTTGGGCACGGCTTTGCACTTCGGACAGCGAACAGGCTTCTCTGCTGCCGGCAGATCCTTGGCGGACTCGTTCAATGCCATCGAGCTGAGCAGATCGGTTAAGGCATTGGTTTCAATCTCCAGCTCGTCGAACGTCTTGGGCGTACCATCGTCGTGGTAGCGGCCTCCGTTGATTTCATTTAATTCTTTGGCGAGTTCCAGTGCTCAAGCACGATTCTTGGGTGAAATGGCCATCCTAACCCTCCTGGTTTACCGGTTTTCAAGGGAAAACCGAGATTCTGATCAAATCCCGAATCAAATACCATACCAATTACAAAGTGTCAGGTGCACTCGGACAGCGGGGTTTGCCGAGATTGATCTTGCCACCGCTTTGACGGCGCAGTTACAAGCGAATTCGTTTGTCGATTTGTCAATGCGACCCCACTCGAAAAAGTGAAGAGCAAGGAATGCACTCGCCTCCTAACCGTCCCTCTAAACACGCCCGTGTTGGGCGTCCGTTTGGCATGCTGGCGGCATCTCTGATGCTGGGATTGCTGGCCAGCGAAGGTTTCTCTCAAGCTCCGACGTCCACGGACGTGCAAGCTGCACTCGCAATCCAGTTGCCCAAAGACCCCGCTGCCATTTTAGCCGTTGTCGGCCAATCCAAAATTTTTCTGAATGAAATTTCGCCCAAGGTTGAAGCCCGAATCAATGAGGTTTTGGAAAAGACAGATCAAGAGATTCCCGATGACCAATTGCGATTTGCACGCGTCAGCCTTACTCGCAATATGCTACGCCAAGCGATTCAAACCAAAATGATGCGTGAGTGTTTTTTGCTCGACCAAGTCGCGACCCAAAACGCTGACAAACGAAACGAAGCGGACGCCATGTTGGCTGCTCGGGCTCGGCAAATGTTTTACGAATCCGAATTGCCGCAGCTTCAAAAACAATACAAAGTCCAAGACCTCGGCGAGCTTGATGCCCTGCTACGAGAGAAAGGCAGCTCGCTATCGGCCCGGCAAAGAGAGTTTGCCGACGCGATGCTCGGGCATCTCTACATCAAGAGCAAGGTCGTTCAAGACCCTAACGTATCAATCGCTGAAATCACTCAATACTACCAAGAAAATCACGACGAGTTCGCTCAGCCAGCGGCCGCGAAGTGGGAACAACTTTCGGTTCTGTTTAGCCAGATCCCCGATCGGAATGAGGCGACGGCGGCTATCTCGGAAATGGGCCGCGAAGCCTACTTTGGAGGTAACATGCAGGCGGTTGCAAAAGCCAAAAGCCAAGAGCCGTTTGCTAGCAAAGGCGGGTTGCACGACTGGACGACACAAGGTGCACTGGCCTCCGAGATTCTCGATCAACAAATCTTCTCGCTTCCACTCAACGCGATGAGTGAAATTATCGTTGACGATACGGGGATGCACATCATTCGTGTGCTCGATCGTCGCGGTAGCGGGTTCACGCCGCTAAGTGAAGTCCAAGATGAAATACGAGCGAAGATTCGCGAAGCGAAGATTGTGGAGTCACAAAAATCAGTTCTGAAAGAGATGAGCAAGCGAATTCCGATTTGGACATTGTTCCCAGATGACTTCCCCGATGCAAAACCGCTTCCCAAGAGCATCGTGTCTCGCCATTTCGAATCCGCTCCGGAAACCGTACGCTAATACTTGCCAGCAGCGCTCATCAAGACTCTCGACAAGACTCTCGACGGGCGTTGCCGGTCGTGGATTTTGTTAAAGATTCTTCGCCATGAGAGTCTCGCTCAAGGTCCATTTCCAACCATCCCTTTGACAAACACAGATTGCGTGTGATCGTTTTCCGTCATCTATCGATTCTCGATTTTCGGCTGCCAGCGTTTTGTTTGGCACTCGTCATCGCTGTCGTATCGGGGTGTGGACAACTTGCCTATCGCTTAACCAACAACCCGCCCGAAACGTTCGTCCCGAATCCGCTCGAATTACCGCCCGCGGCGGATGACTTCGTGTGGTCCCAAGTGGTCGATTCGGTGGACGATTATTTCCGCATCGCTCGCGAGCAGCCCGTATTGAACTCAGGTGGGTTGGTTTCCGACGGGCGTTTGGAGACGGTCTACAAGGTCGGTAGTTCGCTGGCGCAGCCGTGGAACAAGGATAGCACGCCAGGATTTGAACGATTACAGGCAAGTTTGCAGTCGGTTCGCCGCAAAGCCATTGTAACGGTTCGTCCGCAAGGAACCGCTTATGTGATCGAGGTTGTCGTTCAAAAAGACTTGGAGGACACCGACCGAACACAATATGCGACTGAAACGACGCTGTCTCGGCGACATGATGGAACTTTGATACGCGAACGAGACCGAATTGACGAAGGCCCCCAAACGTTGGGCTGGATCCCGCTTGGTCGTGACGCTTCGCTAGAACAGGCAATTTTGGCTGACATTTTCGGTCGTATCACTCAAGTAGACGGCGGCGGATTCTTGCCGCATCATTAATCCTTTGGGTAGCGTTGTTTTCGACCGAAATCGGCATAATCAAAACACTTTGACGCAATCTTTGCTGCCGCCACTTTAGTCTTTTTCGAAAACTCATCTTCGGGCGGATCCGCGCCGATAGTCTTGCTGTCGCGATAGGAAAACGCCCACCTTTAGCGGACATGTGCAGTGCTGGGTGCCCCCCCCCCTCTTTAGTGATACGTTAATGATCTGTGCCACGCCCGTTCGGCTCGATTTGGACACCCTTTGTGGAAAAATTGAACACAAATTGTGTGAACTAGGACATCTTGAGCCAAAAGAATTCCCGATGACTCATCGAGAAGTCGTCCGGGGCGGCAAACTTTGCGGTTTGTATTTTTGCTTGCATGGCCCACGAAGTGTCAAACTAACGGCGATCTGTGACTTCACGAAAAGTCTTATCATCTATTACGGTAGCGACGGCATTCGCCGCGAAAGCGTGAAATTGACTGCAAAGACATCCAAATCGCTACAGTCTCAATTGCTTGCCGCCTGAGGTTTTGACGCCCTAAGCTTCTTCAGCGAACAGCTTCGATGCGATCCCGGCTGGATCGATTTGCCATGGAGTCCAAAGAATGAGTGGATCGGAAACGTTCAGGTCGCTTTTTCGAGGAGCGATTTTGGTCTCTTCGAGTTCAAGGTTTTGCTCATCAAATTGCTCACCAAGGATCGCCAATTCTTCCTGAAGCTCGACATCCAACTCGGTCATTTCGACAGCCAGTTGCCTGAGCGTTTCTTCAGCGCGGCCGATATCACTGCGCTGTTGTGCGGCGCGACTCGCACCGCGCGCGGCGGTCGATACTTTTGAGACATTGGTACGGCTTGCCAATTTCCGGCCCATGAACGCACCGAGTATTGACGCACCAACACTTGAAATGGTCGACCATTTCGCCGTCTCGTACTGCTGCTGCTCGACCTCGACACGCTGCTCAGCTGCCTTGATCTTTCGATCGAGCGATCGCATTTTATCCTCGTATTTGTCTCGCAGCTTTCGTTCGGCTTCGTCTTTGGCTTCGTGAATGCGATGTCGGAAATAGGCAATCGCTTTGCTCTTTTCATCCGACGGTGCGTAACCTTTCACCAAATTGCACTTGTACAACGATCGATAATGATGTCGGTACAGGTAATCCTTGAGTTGTGACTTAAAGGATCGATACCTTGATTTGCTGATCAATTCCGTCGGTAAGCTGGCGAAGGTGAATCCCGCTTCGGGTGAATCGAGCTGTTCGGTCGAAAGCCGCAAAGGACGGCTTGATTCCCAGACATCGTCCGGCAACCCTCGCGCACACGGAACGAATAAGCGGATGTCTTCCCAATCATCCAAATCGGCGGTCTTGCGGATAAAGTGCATCGACGCTTCGCCATAAAGGGCTGGGCGATAGACCAATCGAGCCCCCTCGGCGGGCGTTAGGTTCAATGCGACAAATCGTTCTTCGATCCCAGCCGGTACGATTGGTCGCTCTTCAGCGGCCACAGGTTGTGTTTCTGTTTTGTCAATCACTTCCTCTGGTGCAATCGCTTGCTGCGACGCTTCCATCATCCGTTTTCGATCCTGCATCAACTTGGATATTTGGGTTCGTGCGAGTGGACCCGCCAAGAACGACATTGCCCAACGAGTTTGAAAGATGCTCGGTTGATCATCGTGAACGTTGTTCATCAAGAAGACGCGGCTACCGAGTCCAGCCAATATCTGCTCCATCTTTTGACGATCAAACCGTTGGCCTGCTTGACCAGCGGCTCCTTCGAGTCCTTCCAAGACACGAGCTTTATCTCGTTCGGTTTGCAAGCGGCCCAGGAACCACGTTCCAATATTCGATAACCCCTTGTAGTCGAGGTCGACTGGGTTTTGTGTTGCCAATGTCACGCCGAGTCCAAACGCACGAGCCTGTTTGAGCAGTGTCAGCATCGGGGGTTTGGAGGGTGGGTTGCTGACGGGTGGAAAGTACCCGGCCACTTCATCCATATAGAACATTGCCCTGAGTGAACTCGTGCCCATTTGCATCCGCATCCACGCTACCAATTCGTTTAGCAGAATCGTAACAAAGAACATCCGTTCGCTGTCATTCAAATGAGCAATGGAAAGGATCGTCAAGCGCGGCTTGCCCTCCGGTGTATGCAATAGTTTTGGGATCGACAACGATTCGCCCTCCAACCATGATGCAAAGGCGGGTGAAGCGAGCAGGTTGTTGAGCCGCATTGCCAATTTCCCTCGCTCGGCGATCGGCATAAAGGAATTCAAGTCCATCACACCAATCCGCTCGATTGGCGGCGATTGGATGAAGCGAATCAACTGTGCAAGGCTGACGTCTTTGCCCTCACGCCAGCGGTGCGTCAAAATCGAGGAAATTAAAATATGTTCGGGCGAAATCATGGGATCGGCATCCATGCCCATCAACGTCAAAAGTCCTGAAACCGCACCGGTCACACGGTCGCCAATGAGTTCACTGTCATCACGTGATTCAGGAGGCGGTGCATCGAAACTCTTGAGAACCGTCATCGGCAATCCGATGTTGCTACCAGGCGTATAAATCGCCACGTCAACGGAATCCTTTAATCGCTCAATTCGGTCTGGCGTTTGTCCCCAACTCGCCAATCCCGATCGCCACCTCTCGGCCGTTCTCTCCGCCAACTCGCTTTTTGTGAGCCCTTTTTGGCGGGCAGCATCGTCATGCAGCCACTCTTCAAAATCACTTGGTCGTAGCTCCGGAAAGGTCAGTAGCAGGTTTGCTAAATCCCCTTTGGGATCGACACAGATCGCAGGGATGCCATCGATGGCGGCTTCTTCGAGCAGCGAAATACACAGCCCGGTTTTGCCGCTGCCAGTCATCCCGACGCACATCGCATGCGTGCACAGATCTTTTGAGTCGTACATCAACAGATCATCCTGAACCTCGCCCGAGTCCAAGTCAAAATGACGCCCCAGGTAGAACGAAGAAAGCTTTTCAAAAATCTCAGGTGACGGAGCGGACATGATGCAAAAGAGTAAGGAGTAGAGAAAAGTAAAGCTCGAACAATGACAAGTAACTCACAACAAATTCATTGAAATCTTATCATAACCGATTGTGGATGGTCGCGGACCAATGCGTCGTCGCGTTATGATACTATCGCTCTTTGCGAATGCGAAATGCCGCTTCGCTAGATGAACCTTCTTGATGGAAAGATAGCATGTTGGACTTGTTTGACAAAATCGAAGACGCTTCAAAAAAGATTAAGAATTCGTTTGCAATAACACCGAAAGTCGGTATCATCTTGGGCACTGGGTTGGGGGGCCTTGCCGATGAGATCGAGGTCGAAGCGATCATTGAGTACGGCGATATCCCACACTTCCCGACTTCAACGGCAACAAGTCATAAAGGAAGATTGGTTTGCGGGCATTTAGCTGGCGTTCCAGTTTTGGCCATGGAAGGCCGTTTTCATCAATACGAAGGCTATTCGCTAAAACAAATCACGCTTCCTGTGCGTGTCTTCAAGGCACTCGGTGCGGAATTGATGGTCGTTAGCAACGCCTGTGGTGGATTGAACCCATACTTCTCAGGCGGTGACATCATGGTCATCGAAGATCAAATCAATCTGCTCGGCGATAACCCTCTCGTTGGCATCAATGATGACCGACTGGGCCCGCGTTTTCCGGACATGTGCGCACCCTACGATCCGGGTTGGATTGACCGTGCGATCGAAATCGGCCGTCAGGAAAATATCATGACTCACAAAGGTGTTTTTGTTGCCGTCACGGGACCAAACCTCGAAACTCGAGCCGAGTACCGTTTTTTGCGATTGATCGGTGCGGATGTGGTCGGGATGAGTACGGTGCCCGAAACGATTGTCGCGGTGCATTGTGGTTTGAAGGTGGTGGGGTTAAGCGTCATCACCGACATGTGCTTGCCCGACGCCCTCAAACCAGCGAATGTCGACGAGATCATTGCAACCGCCAACGGTGCGGCACCAAAATTGAAAACGCTAGTGCGGCGAATTGTCGCCGAAGCAGGCTCCCTGCGGATCGCTTGACGGTCTGGTCCGTATCGCCTTGCTCTGTTCAAAAGCCTCTCGGCTCGTCACAATTTCCGATCCAGCCAATCTTCGTATGCATAGGTCCGCCAGACGTTGTCAACTACTGCTACCCCATCTTGCTCTCTAAGTGGCTACGCTGCTTCGCCCACGCGTTATGACGAATGCAAAAGCCCCGATGGGCAGATCCGTCCGCACTGGCAAAGCATCGCCGATTACTTTCAATCGCTTAGTCCACAAGGGATCCAAGAACGTGCGGAAACGATCGAGCAACTGGTTCACGAAAATGGAACCACCTTCAACGTGGATAGCGATGAAGGTCGCTCGATTCGTCCTTGGCGATTGTCGTCAATCCCCTTGGTAATCGACCCCGGTTCATGGGCTCGTCTCGAAGCAGGCTTGGCCCAGCGAACCGTATTGCTCGAAGCCGTCCTCGACGATCTGCTCGGTAACCAGCAGTTGATTAAAGAAAAGATCATTCCGCCCGAGGTGCTTTGGGCGAACCCGTTTTTTCAACGAGCTTATCATAACTTGCCTACGGCAAGTGGAAAGCGATTGCATGTTACTGCGACCGATATTGTTAGAGCCAACGATGGTACTTGGTGGGTTACAGGCGATCGCACCCGAGCGCCGAGCGGACTCGGGTATTTGCTTGAAAACCGAATCTTGACAAGCCGCGTGTTTCCGCAATTGATTCGCCAATGCAACACTCGCCGATTGGCCGGTTTTTTCGATTCTCTTCGCTCTCATATGCGTTCGTTGGCACCTCGAATGCGTGATAATCCTCGCGTCGCTTTGTTAACACCCGGCGGTGACAATTACCGCGATTTTGAAGACGCCTATTTGGCGCGATATCTAGGCTTCACGCTGGTCGAAGGGCGAGACTTGGCGGTTCGCGGCGGTGAATTGAATTTGAAAACGCTCGGTGGCCTATTGCCGATCGAGGTATTGTGGCGGCATGTTTCCGATCGCAAGTGCGATCCACTCGAACTCGATCCCACTTCGGACGAGGGCCCGACGGGTTTGCTCCACGCGATTCGCGAGGACAACGTTGCGGTTGTCAATTCGATCGGAAGTGTGATGGCCCAAACTCCAGCGCTCTTGCCGTTTTTGCCCGCCGCCAGTCGGTTTCTGTTTGGGCAATCGCTTTCGCTCCCCAACGTGGCGACCTATTGGTGTGGCGGGAAAACCGAATGTGACTTTGTCTTGAGCAATCTTGAGACGCTGGTTATCCGACCCGCCTTTGCGGTCAGTGGTACACCCCCCCAAATCCCGTCGGCAATGTCTGACGAAGCCAAGGCAAGGCTAATCGCTGAAGTCAAAGAAAAACCTCACGAGTACGTCGCTCAACAAAAACTTGACCATAGCACGACTCCGGTTTGGTCCGGCGACAAACTGATTCCATGGCACGTTGCCCTGAGGTGCTTCCAGCTGCAAACACACAGCGGCGTCGAGGTCTTGCCGGGAGCACTCGCCCGCCTCAGCCCACTCGAAGATGAGCTAGAGCGGTCGACCACTAGCGGCAACCTGACGATGGATTGTTGGGTCTCAAGCCAACAATCGGTTGACTTGGAAATTACGCTGCTGAAACCGTCCGATGCAACGGTCCGGCTTAAGCGAAGTGGTGATGAGTTGCCCAGCCGTGTGGCAGAGCACTTGTTTTGGCTTGGCCGATATGCGGAGCGTGCCGAGTCGATCACGCGGTTGCTCCGCGCGACCGTCGTCCGCATCTCAGGTGAAAATGAACTTCGCGATCTACCCGAAATCCCTCGCCTCTTGGCGGCATTGGCAGCAGTCGGCCAAATCGAACCAGGCTATGTGGTCGACGGAATGGTGGGTAGCCTTCCAAAGATCGAAAGCATGTTACCCGAGTCCGTGATTGACAAGAACCAACCGCGTGGTTTGCAGTCAACGATCGAATCGATTGTCTCGAACGCGCGTGCGGTTCGAGATCGAATTTCGATCGATGCCTATCGAATCATCCAGCGGATTGGACGCGATAGCGAAGACAAGACACCGCACGATGATGACAACATGGGACGCTTGATCGAACAATTGAACTGTTTGATTACCGATCTCTTAGCGTTTGCCGGTATCGCAAACGAGAGCACGACACGAACTCACGGATGGCGGTTCCTGCAGTTAGGTCGCCGGATTGAGCGGGCCGACCAGACAGCGGAACTACTCGACGCAACGTTGGTCCAGCCGATTGAGCGAGAAACCGCGCTCTCCGAAGCCGTTCTCGATGCGCTCGATAGCCTGATGACCTACCGCCAGCGATACTTGAATTTGGTCCGCCCCGAAGCAACCATTGATCTACTCGTGACCGATGAAACCAACCCGCGGTCGCTACGGTTTCAATTGCAGCAAATTGGTGAACTTATCACTCAGCTACCGACCGACGCAAAACTTGTTGGACTTGGTGCGGATGAAAAATTGGCTAGCGGTCTGCTGCACACGCTACGCATGGCGGATCCAATACGACTTAGCGAAGTGAATGGTTCGGGCACGCGATTTCGCTTGCAAAAACTACTCAATAAACTGATTGAAGGGTTACCGGATTTGTCGGATGCAATCGCTGCGCGATACCTAATTCACACCGGAACGACACGCGCTTTGACTGGCGTTGGCCCTTCGGAACTTAGCTAGGAATCGCATGCCAACCCCCTCTGCCGATAACCAAGCCGCCAACGAATCTGTGCGTTATCGCATTGAACATCGCACCGCTTACCGGTACAGCGAATCGGTAGCGATATGCCAAAATCAATTGCGGATGCAACCTCGAACGAGACCATCCATCACTTGTCATTTTTCGAATGTCACGATCACCCCTCATCCCGAACGAGTGGCCGAGCATGAGGACTACTTCGGGAACCGTGTCTACTCGTTTGCCATTGAGCGGATGCACCGAGAACTCACCGCTACCGTCATCAGTGAAGTAACGGTCGAGCCAGCGAAATGTTTGCACGTATCGAGCTCACCGGATTGGCAGTCGATCCAATCCGAATCGAGAGACATCGTCGGAGCTTCGGGGCGAATGATCCACGAATTTCGCTTCGATTCACCGCGTGTTGTCTCGGGCAAAATGTTTGCCGACTATGCCCTCGTCTCGTTCGCTGATTCCCGGCCGATTGTCGATGCCGCACTCGATTTGACCCGGCGGATTCATCAGGACTTTCGCTACGACACCGCAGCGACTCACGTGCACACCGAAACGGAAGAAGCCTTCCAATTGCGGGCAGGAGTTTGTCAAGACTTCGCTCATATTCAAATCGCTTGTTTACGATCGATCGGCTTGCCAGCCCGTTACGTCAGCGGCTATTTGCGGACGCGACCTGCTGAAGGTCAAACGCGGCTTGTCGGTGCCGATGAATCGCACGCTTGGCTAAGTGTTTATGGAGGCCAAAAGCTCGGCTGGATTGACTGCGACCCCACCAACGCTTGCTTTTGTAGCACGGATCATATTCCGATCTGCATCGGACGTGATTATGGCGACGTCAGTCCCATGCGCGGCGTGATTATCGGCGGTGGAGACACGTCCTTAAAAGTCAACGTCGACGTCACGCCCGTGGAAGGGCAGGGCGCCCTTACATGATCCGCTTCGGTGGGACGACCGCATTGGATGTCAACAGCCCACCAACAAGACACATTGCGATCAAGATCGTGTTAAACCCAAGTTCTACCCCTGCGATCGTATCATGGTCCATGAGCGCATTGAGCGTCCGGTAGCTGAACGAACCAGGCACGAGAACGATCAACGCAGGCGTCAGTGCGATCAGGGCGGGCCGATTCCGCAGTCGTGCGTAGAGATTACTACCGCAGCCAACCACGAGCGCGGCCGTAAACGAAGCGACCTCAACGCCATAGTACGGATTCACGAATCGGCTCGTTGCGATTCCCATGATGGAAACCGCAATGATGACCGGCCACTGGGCGATGCGGGCTTGAAAGATGATTGCAAAGGCGATCGGTGCAATCAGCAGCGCAGCCCACTGGACCACCCACGATGGCGGCAGCGCTGCGGTGATTTCCGCTGCGACGGGTTTGATCGGTAGTTGCCGCCATGATTCGGCTAGCCGCCACGCGATTGCCGCGCCGAAGAATAGCGTCAAGAGTGAGACCATTGCGCCCGCCAATCGCGCCACGCCTGCCGATAGATGTCCGACCGCCAACTCCGTCATCGCAACGGTTAAGCTCAATCCAGGAATCAAGATGATTACGCCTGCGAGCGTTACCAACCGATGGTCAATTGGCGTCACAAACTGGGCAATCGCTAACGATACGATTGCCGCCGCAAAACCAGAGACAGGCAACAACAGGCTCCGATCTTGTCCGAGCCATGACTGAGATTTTTCGAATACCACAATGCCAAAACCGATCGCCGATGCGGCCAATACCTCGGTGGGGCGACCGCGAAAGAGAACCGCCAGCGACCCACAACCCGCAGCGCATGCAAACGCATAAACCCAAAAAGGAAAAAGCGGTGGCGCTCGGTCAATTTCGGATAGCTGCTTTCTCGCTTCCTCAATCGTGATCTCTTTTTGCTCTAGGCGATCGAGCACATCATCGGTGCACAGCAACTTATCGACATGGACTTCCCCCGAGTCGACACGCCGCACCACCGTGCTTTCTTCGCCATCAATCGTGATTGAAATGACCAACGCGGTCGGAGTGTATAAAAAGACGGAATCGCAACCTAACGCTGTCCCCACCTTTGTCATCGTTCGTTCGAGCCGGTGCGACGGCGTACCGTAGCGATGTAGCAACATCGCTGCATCGATTAGAAAGTCCTTTAATCGGTCGTGCTCGGATGCCATCGGTCGCGAAAACTCCGGCGTCGCGAAGCGACGGCAGGTGATAGCCCCAGACGTGCGTCCAGGGATACGAATTAAACCAGTTCACAACGTCCCGAAAGGAACGACAGGTGCACTCCGTCCTACAGATACATCCCCAGGAAACCACCTTCAGCATCACTTTGCTCTTCGATTGCTTTGATGCGATCCTCGGTCTTTTGAAGATCACCCGCTTCGATATAGCGATCGAACTCAACCATCACGGCTCGCTGTGCCGTTTCGGCTAGCAGTTCCACAAAAGGTCCGGTTAACCAATCGCACGTTTCGCGTGTCAGTTCTACTTTTAACTCAAGTGCCTTGGTCTTGAGGTCCTTTTGACCTGTCATCACCGTTCCTTCGAAGCTGAACTCGACCATGCCGATCAGCGGATCGTTTGTCAAATGGAACCGGCAAACACCACGGTGCAAATAGTAAGTGTTATGTGCCCCATGCTTTGCCATCGCTGCTTTCACTCGCAGCACAAATTGCTCGAAGGTCGGCGAAGCGTCAAGCGGCACATCGATTCGTGACACACTACGTAGCGGCAAGCAATCAAACTCGACTTCGACCCATTTCCCAAACATGCAGTAGTATTTCCTTAAAAGTGGGGCAAGATTCTAGCTTGCCAACAAACCCATGGGGTAGGCTTCTAGCCTGCCCTCATTCAATTCTTCGAATCCTATTTTATTTCTTCGAACGATGCTAACTCTTCATTGAGCGGTTCGACAACCTCGACATCGCCACCAAATGGGTCGTCCGAGCCAAACCCTTCTTCGGGTGCACCGTTCTCTTCGTCCGTCCATTCATCGTTCGTCGTCGCTGCGCTATCGTCGGCCTGTGGTTTGGCCAATGCCCGTTTTTCTAAAAACGAAACGACGGGGACAGCCAAAACAGCGGTCAATAGAAACACGACCCAAAGAATGAAATAAAACATCGATCACTTACCATGTTGAAATGAAAGTTCCCGAGGCGGGAGCCTCGGTTGCAGTGCGTTGCCAAGCAGGAGCCTGGGAACGAGTTGTCCGACTTTTGGTGCCCAGACTTCTGCCTGGGACCGGATGGTGGCAGGCTCCCGCCTGCCGTGTTACCTAACCACACAATCGAGGCGGGAGCCTCGGTTGCAATGTGTTCCCCGGCGTGCGCCTAGAAACGAGTTCATTCTCAACCATGACGATAATCCATGCGATCCGCAAATGCAACTCACACGCTCGGTCAATCAAAACGGTCAATCAAAACGGTCGATCCACCGCGTCCACTCGGCGACCTGCTCATCGGACAAGGTCGCCTTGGGAAGCGTCTGTAACTTCTCGCTCCCGGGCATCCTCGATTTTTGAGCGCGAACAACCAACAAACCATTGATGTTGATCTCGAACCCGATGGTCCGCGACCGATTGACGCCAGTGCTTGAGTCATTGCTGATTTCCAAGTCGTAGCGTCCGAGGGACTGCCAATCACCACGAGAAACTCCAGACGATTCGACCAGTGAAATGGACATCATCTTTCGTTCATGATTGACGTTCAATCGCCGATTGGTTCGCGCTGGATAGGGGGTTCCACAAGGCAAGATCGGTAGTACTTTGCGGCGACGCTTACCGTCCTCGACCAAGATACCGATGGTTTGACCGGCAACCGCTTGCGGCGGACTCGCATTTCCACCACGCCCGGGAAGTTCGCCTGCCAAACAAGATGCTGCACCGCGAGCCACATCGCTGCGGTCAACCGCTTGAATGGAAACATCACCTCGAAACCCTTGAAGCAGATCATGCTGGATCTCCCGAATGCGAAGCAAGGGACCGAGCATGATCACCGTATCGATTTGAGCGCGTGACACATTGGCATCGTGGCAAGCGGTCATCAGCGACGAGCGAAGTCCCTCGAGCAGGCCTGTGCATTTTTCCAGCCATTGAGCCCGGCGGATTGTGACCGTTCTCTTCATGCCAGCTAAAAATAGGGTGACTTTCGCGGACGGCAATATCAACAAAGCGTTCATTGCGTTTTCACAAGCAACCTGAAGCATGGGAGCTTGATCCGATCGGCGCGGATCAATCCCCGCCGCTGCCATAAACAATTCAGCGGTCACTTCCACTAATTTTTGTTGCCATGGTAACGTGCCGGTATGCCAGTGACCTGCCGTCGCGACTTGGCGAATTCGATTGACATCACGCACGAATAACGCTGTCTCACTTGCTTGCCCCGTTAAGCCGATAAAGAGAATCTTTTCTTCGCTGGCGTGACGCAGTTTTGACCGGTCGTCCACTTGGTTGGTGTTCGCAGTCGTCGTGTTGGTCGTCCTGTCCGCTGCCTCGCGACTGCGGTTCGCTTCCGATTCGGCAGCAGGCTCGAGCGGCAATAGCTCCCCGTTCGGATCACCGGGCGATTCAAGCAGTGTTTCAAGTCTTGGCTCGAAAATCAACGATTGAACCGCCGCGACACTACGGTCGACCAATCGAACCGAATGCAGTCCCGCCATCGATGCCGCCTGCAAGATGCTTCTGCGATGCAATTGATCGTAGCTGGAGGGGATCGTCAAAGCGACGGCAGTCGGCGGCCCGTTGTGGCTCCAAGCGTTTCGGATGATCTTGCGAATCATTAACGCTAGTAGCACCTCGGGCGGACATCGGCGACCTGCGACTTCTCGATCCACCGTCGGCCTGCCAATATACATCGGCACGCAATGCACCAACTTTTTGTTCGCACGCGTGCGAAGCTGCATCGCATCTTCGCCGTAAAGCAATTCTCCATGCTCGCTGGCAATCGCCATGCGAAATAGTTTACGACCCTCTCCGCCTGCGTTCAGTAGATGGATGCGTCCTAAGGGGGATGCTTCCGCAGCCGAACTGAGAAACATCCCCAGATCGATCGACAAGACGTTCGCGACCTGCTGCGAGGTACTGCCGCCTGCAAATGTTGATGAGTCGCCCGCTGATTGCCGTGATGCAAACTCGGTTAGCCAAATCGGCTCGTCCGACTTGTCCGCATACTCGCCAAGGTCTTCGATCACTTCATCAAGCGATGCATAACGCTCGTCAGGTGATTTGGCCATCATGCGGCGAAACAAATTGGCAAACTGGAAATCAACATCGCCGCAAAACTGCATCAAGTCGGGGATCTCACCATGTCGATGCCCGTAGACTTGGTCCAAGTACTCTCCTGTAAACGGCGGCTGGCCCGTCAGCAAGAAAAACATTGTCGCTCCAAGCGAGTAAATGTCGCTGCGAGGATCAGCAGAATCAGGGTCCTCCAATTGTTCCGGCGACATGAATGGTAACGTCCCTACCAATCGGCCCTTGTCTCGTTTGATCGGTTCCGCTTCGGAGGGATTGTCGGGGTGCAGCGTCAAGTCAATATTGCTGATCCGGGCCAAGCCGAGATCGAGCACCTTGACCGTGCCGTCGATCGAACGCATCAAGTTGCCCGGCTTGACGTCGCGGTGGACGATCCCAGCTCGATGAGCAAACAATAACCCCATCGCTGCTTGCCGGATCACCGAGGCTGCTTGGCCGACCGGCATCGGACCGCGGCGAGCCACGATTTGCGTCAGCGTCATGCCGTCGATGTATTCCATCGCCAAAAAATGGAAACCGTTGTCTTCACCAGCATCGAATGCGGTGACGATGTTGGGATGCAAAACGCGTGATGCCGCACGAACCTCCTCGTAAAACCGGTTGATCGCGTGCTCATCCTTCACCATTTTTAGCGGCAGCGTCTTCATCGCCACGGTTCGCTGCATCCGCAAATGCTCCGCCAAATAGACTTGACCCATCCCACCGCTGCCGATCAATTGCTTGATCTCATAGCCGCCAAGCCGTGACGGGATATGCCGCTCCTCAAGCTCGGTCATGCCTTCGACGCCCCCATGCCCATCGGAGCTAAAGTCAGCGCTAAAGTCGCCGCTTTGACTCAGTCGCGATGCCGTTCCGCTCGCCAAGTCACCAACACATGTCGGCGGTTCGGTAAGGGGGCCATTCGTTGAGGAGGAAGAATCGGACAATGCAATCGATGGAGCATGAAATAGGGAAGAGAAGAACCGCTCGATTATAGACTACCTTGCCGATGATGAACTCCCAAATTTTCTTCACTTCCTAAATGCAACGACAATTTGCCAGCCCATCCCAGCACTCGATGGCAAAATCGGTACAAACGGTTGTTTGTCACTAAGGTTGGAGTCCAGGCTTTCGCCGACTTTCGCACATTCCCACCCCCTACCCCAATCGGCGAAACTCCAACCATTGCTGCTTGCCGGTTTACCCGAAACGGCATTAAGCTATGCCTACTGCCGCGTTGGCCCCATCCTGGTTTTGTGTTTTCTGCGACGCCGCTTCCCAAAAGAGTCCCCATTTTGTCACCAAATACAACGAATTCATCGTCGGCGGATCGTCCGCTACGGATTGCGACTCGACATAGCCCCTTGGCGATGTGGCAGGCCAAACATGTCGCAATGCTGCTTGAGCAAGCGGGCCAGCAAACCGAGTTGGTGCCGCTTGTCAGTCGCGGGGACACCGACATGCGACCGATCGATTCGACCCGCCAAGTCGGTGTGTTCACCAAGCGGATCCAGCAAGCGCTACTCGACGATGAAGCGGATATCGCCGTCCATTCGATGAAAGATTTGCCAACCGAAGTCGATCCACGCTTGCACTTGGTGGCCGTGCCGCAGCGCGAGATCGTTAACGACTGCATCGTTTCTCCCGCCCGCTGGTCGCTCGATACGCTGCCTCATAAAGCTCGGATCGGAACGGGAAGCCGGCGAAGGGCGGCGCAAATGAAGCATCACCGCAGCGATTTGAGCATCGAACCGATTCGTGGCAATTTGCAAACTCGACTCGCAAAGCTGGAAAACGGTGACTACGACGCCATCATGCTGGCCGCCGCCGGGATACTCCGCTTGGAAATGGAATCTCTGCCGCGAATCGAACTGCCCCTCTCGGAAATGCTGCCCGCACCCGGTCAGGGAGCATTGGCGATCGAAGTGCTCGCGGAAGCCGAGGCGACCATTGCGCAGACACGATGCCTCAACGACCCACGATCGCGAGCCGCCGTGACCGCCGAACGAACGCTGCTGGCGAACCTCAATGGCGGCTGCCTCGCCCCGATTGCCGCCTATGCCTCTTTCCAAGGGGATTCATTGCACCTCGAATCCGTCGTGCTGTCGGCCGATGGCTCGGTTCGACTCGCCGATCAACGCTCGCTGCCGCTCGCCTCCGGTGAGATGCAGGCAATCGCAATCGAAATCGCCAATCAAGCCAGCGAAGTGCTGGCCAGCCAAGGTGCCAAAGCATTGATCGGTCGGTGACTTTTGTTGGAGTCAAACCCGTCTCCACACCGAGGATGTCTGAGGATGTCGTAAACGGGCTTTTCAGATAGCTATCTTGCCGCGTCGATGGTATCCTAAAGGAATACGTTGAAATCGAAACGTGTAACCCCCTTATCCTTACGCCACCCTCTAATGCGTTCTTTCTAGGTATTTAGCATGAGCCAAGCGATGCAAGATTTCACTGACTTGCTACTGAAAAATGGAACGATCAGCCTCGACCAGCTCTCCGAAGCCGAGGAGGTCGCAAAACAAACCAAAGCGGATGTTGGCGACGTCTTGATTCAAATGGAATACGCCACGCCCGAAGAGGTTGCCAAAGCTCTGGCGGATTTCCATAAAATCCCCTTCGTCGATCTTCGTCAAGAACGCATTCCTGAAACCGTCATCGAATTGGTCCCCGAATCGGTCGCTCGTGAAAACACGATATTGCCCTACAGCGATGATGATGGGGCGCTGCGAATTCTAATCGCCGACCCCTTCGATCTGGAAACGATCGAAAAGCTGCGGTTTATCCTGAACCGAAAAATTGAAACCGCACTGGCACCCAAATCCGCCATTTTAGGGGCCATCAACCAGTACTACGGGCAGGTGGAAGGGGAGTCCGCGGACTCGATGCTCCAAGAGTTCACCGACACGGCGATCGACTTCACCGAAACGTCGGACGAGTCCGACGCGATGGACGAGACCGTCGATGATAGTAGCGCGCCGGTCATCCGACTGGTCAACCTGATGATCCAAGAAGCGGTCCAGCTTCGGGCTAGCGATATTCATGTCGAGCCGTTTGAAGAACGAGTTCGCATCCGTTATCGAATTGACGGCGTTTTGGTTGAACGAGAAAGCGTGCCGCGGCGAATGCTCTCGGCAGTCATCGCTCGCATCAAAATTCTCTCCAAGATCGACATCAGCGAAAAACGACGCCCAACCGATGGTCGTATCAAAATCACCGTCGGTGACAAACAGCTCGATTTGCGGGTCAGTATCATCCCGACCAATCATGGCCAATCGTGCGTCATGCGACTGCTCGATAAAGACAACATCAAAGTGGGGGTTCGGCAGTTGGGATTGTCCGAGCGTGACTTCCGCAACTTCAACTCGCTGATCCGTCGGCCCAATGGAATCATCCTGGTCACCGGACCCACCGGCTCGGGCAAGACCACCACCTTGTATGCATCCCTCAATGCTCTCAATCGCCCTGACCGTAAGATCATTACCGCCGAAGACCCGGTCGAATACTACCTGCCTGGGATCAATCAAGTCGAAGTGAAACACAAGATCGGACTCGACTTTGGACTGATCATTCGCGCCATGCTACGCCAAGCCCCCAATATTATTCTGGTGGGCGAAATGCGAGATCACGAGACAGCATCGATGGGAATCCAGGCTTCATTAACTGGACACCTGGTATTCAGTACGCTACACACGAACGATGCGCCCAGTGCTATATCACGCATGGTGGACATCGGTGTACCTGGATATATGGTTGCTAGTAGTGTGATTGCGGTCTTGGCCCAGCGGTTGGTGAGGACGATTTGCCCTCGTTGCAAGGTCCGCTACCAGCCGCCCAAAGAGGTGATCCGGGACTCGGGGTTGCCACCCGAAATGATCGCCCAAGCCGAGTTCGCTCGTGGCAAGGGATGCCCCTACTGTGGTCGCAAGGGCTACCGCGGTCGAATCGGTATCTACGAGCTGATGCTGGTGAACAACAGACTACGTGAAATGATGTTCAAGGGCAAGGATTCGAAAATCATCCGAACGGAAGCGATAAACAATGGCATGTCAACACTTTACGCCGATGGAATGCTCAAGGTGATTCGTGGAATCACCACCTTCGAAGAGGTCTATCGGGTGGCGAAGAAGACGGAGCAGGAGGAGTTGGCGATGAACCATATCGTCAAGGATTTGGCTTCTCTGTAGTGGTTTTACCCGTGCCCCAGGCTTCCATCCCCCAGGCTTCTAGCCTGGGACTTCTGTGGCCTAGGCTTCTAGCCTAGGGACTTCCGTGGCTTAGGCTTCTAGCCTGAGACTTCCATCGCCCAGGCTTCTAGCAAGGGGCAAATGGCGAAAGCCCTAGGCTGGCTAAGAAAAGCACCGAAGCTGCTGAACGTTTGTTGTTTTCAGGAACGACTTGTCCCAGTCTTCTTTTGCGGAATTCCCATCTTTTCTTGGACTTTCCGTTGCTGGCATAGATAATGGAGGTGTCGACGCGGCTTAGGCCGCGCCAGCGGCATCTAATCTCACTTCTCAAGTCAGGAGTCCCTTGGTGGCTACCCTGTTAATTGACAAGCTGCTCCATGCAGCGATCAAGCAAGGCGCGAGCGATATCCACATTGTCGTCGGCCAACCACCTGTTTTCCGGCTGCATGGTCGGATGCGGAAGCTCGACACAAAAACGCTGGAAGGGGAAGATACGGTCGGGCTGATGAAAAGTATCACCCCCGAGCGATGTCAGCGGGAACTCCAAGAATCGGGCTCGGCTGACTTCGGGTTCGCATTCGGCGATGCAGCCCGTTTTCGCGTGTCGGTGTTTAAGCAGCGCGGTTTCATCTCGATGGTGCTGCGACAAATCCCGAATGACAAATTGACACCGGAACAATTAGGACTCCCTGAGTCTGTCGTCAAAATGATTCACCGCCCGCGCGGGCTGTTCTTGGTCACCGGGCCGACGGGGTCTGGGAAGAGTACGACATTGGCCAGTTTGATCAACTTGCTCAACGAGACGGTTGACCACCACATTATCACGATTGAGGATCCGATCGAGTTTTATCACGATCACATTGAGAGCACGATCAACCAGCGCGAGGTCGGCGTGGACGTACCGAGTTTCGCCGAAGCGATTCGCCGGGCACTTCGCCAGGACCCGGATGTGATTTTGGTGGGTGAGCTTCGCGACCTCGAGACGATTGAAGCGGCAATCACTGCGGCGGAAACGGGTCACGTTGT
This sequence comes from Novipirellula aureliae, assembly GCF_007860185.1. Taxonomy (NCBI): domain Bacteria; kingdom Pseudomonadati; phylum Planctomycetota; class Planctomycetia; order Pirellulales; family Pirellulaceae; genus Novipirellula; species Novipirellula aureliae. Next base: position 897,439 of record NZ_SJPY01000001.1, on the reverse strand, counting down.
ATTCGGAACGCTACACACCAACAGTGCTCAGGGGACGGTCAACCGAATCATCGATGCGTTCCCTGGTAATTTGCAGGATCAAATTCGAACTCAGTTAGCGAGTACGCTGATTGGCGTTGTCGCTCAGACGCTGATTCCCCGTATCGGCGGCGGGCGAACGGCGGCGTATGAGGTGTTGGTGGTGACTCCTGGTATCGCCAACCTGATTCGCGAAAACAAGACCTTTCGTATCAACAGTGCGATGCAAACCGGAGCGAAGTTCGGGATGCAGCTCATGGACGACGCGCTGTTTAAGCATTGGAAAGACGAAAAAATTACCGTTGAGGACGCTTTGTCGAAGGCACAACGGCCAGACGATTTAGCGAAACGGATTGTTCAATTCCGCCATGGAGAAGGCGACAGCCAAATCCCAATCCCGGAAGATGAAAAGTAAGAGAAGCGGGAAAGCAGGGGAGTTGGGAGAGAGGGAGTTGGGAGCTGGGAGTTGGGAGAGAGGGAGCTGGGAGAGAGGGAGTCAACGAGAAGAGCTGCATGAGTCATCAACTCCCAACTCCCAACTCCCAACTCCCAACTCCCAACTCCCAACTCCCAACTCCCAACTCCCAACTCCCAACTCCCAACTCCCAACTCCCAACTCCCAACTCCCAACTCCCAACTCCCAACTCCCATAACTCCAAGCTTCTAAAATGGCTCCACGACGCATCGGACAGATCTTAGTTGACCTCGGTTTTTTATCCGATGAGCAGCTCGAAATCGTTCTTGAGGAACAAGAACAACAACCAGGAGCGTTGTTCGGAAAAATTGCCGAGGATATGCAACTGATAACCGACGAGCAGCTGATTCAAGCGCTCGCGGAACAGATGGGGATGCAAACGGTATCGCTCGAGGACGTGAATATCGCGCCTGAGATACTCGAGAAGATTTCTGAGACGATGGCCCAGTTGTACCGTGTGGTGCCGATCAAGTTTGATGAGGCGATGAATCGTTTGACGGTGGCGACTTGTGATCCACAAAACCTGACGATTCAGGATGAGCTCAGGACGTTTCTCGGGTACGACATCGCGATGGTTGTTGCGACCGAGCATGATATTTTGCAAACGATCATCAAGTATTATGATTCGGAAACGGAGAGCGTAGAAAAGTTGGTCGCCGAATTGGCGAACGATGTCGAGCTGAAGAAGATGATTTCGGCATTGGAGACGGAAAAGTTCAACATTACCGATGCCGAGGCGTTAGCGGATTCCGCGCCGGTTCGAAAACTGCTCAACATGGTTTTGCTGTTGGCAATCAAGGATCACGCGTCGGACGTTCATTTCGAGCCATTCGAAGATGAGTTTCGGATTCGGATCAAGGCGGAAGGCGTTTTGTATGAAATGGTCCCGCCGCCGCGTCACTTGGCGTTTGCGATCACGACGCGGATCAAGGTGATGGCCAGTTTAGATATTGCCGAGCGTCGGATGCCCCAAGACGGTCGGATCGAATTGATGGTCGGGGGTCACCCCGTCGATTTGCGGGTCAGCGTGTTGCCGACGATCTTTGGCGAGAGCGTCGTGATGCGAGTGCTCGACCGCAGCGTTGTTAATTTGTCACTTGAAAATGTAGGGATGGATGAGGCGACGATCACTAATTTTCGCAGTGCGATCGATCGACCTAACGGGATTATCTTGGTCACGGGGCCAACCGGAAGCGGTAAAACGACGACGTTGTATTCCGCACTGACGGAACTGAACGACATCGGTGAGAAATTGATGACGACGGAGGATCCGATCGAGTATGACATTGACGGGATCATTCAAATTCCGATCGATACCGATGTCGGGGTCACCTTTGCGGCCTGTTTGCGAGCGATCCTGCGGCAAGATCCTGACACGATTTTGGTTGGCGAAATTCGCGACTTGGAAACGGCCGAGATCGCGATCCAAGCTGCACTGACCGGCCACTTGGTCTTCAGCACGCTGCATACCAATAGTGCCGCTGCAACGGTGACGCGATTAAAGGATATGGGCATTCAATCCTTCATGATCTGTGCGACGGTCGAAGCGATTTTGGCTCAGCGATTGGTGCGTCGAATTTGCACGAAGTGCCGTAAAGAAACGCGAGTCAGTTCGGAGATGTTGTTTGACCTCGGCATGGAACGCAAACAGATTGAGAACAGGACATTCTTCAAAGGCAGCGGCTGCGAAGCATGCAACAACACCGGTTACAAAGGCCGTATCGCACTCTTTGAACTGATGATTATGAACGACAAAATTCGCGAAATGGTTATGGCCAATGAGTCGACCGAACGCATCCGCGAAGAAGCCGAAAAAGACGGCATGATCGCACTACGAGAATACGGAATGGCCTTGGCTCACGAAGGCATTACCACCCTCGACGAAATCATTCGAGAAACCGTCGAAGAATAGTCAGCGAAGCAGCATGCGTTTTATTACTTCCCTTTTGCATTTCTCCTTTTAATTTTTCCCCTTTTAACTGCGGTCAGAAACTAGCTGATAGCTGACCGCTTCCTAGCTGAGAGCTTTTCCTCCCATGCCTACATATCAATTCGAAGCGATGGACGCGGCCGGACAAGAGATCCGGGATGAGATCGATGCCGCCAGTGAAGATGAGGCACAAACCACGATTCGCCAGATGGGATACTTCGTTACGAAGATCTCCGTCAAAAAGATCGCTGCCGGGCAAGCAGGTGGTGCGAAGAAGAAGCGTGGGTTCTCGATCGGCGGTGCCAAGACGAAGCATATCTGTGCGTTCACTCGCCAATTGTCGATTTTGCAAGACGCGGGGCTGCCGATTTTGCGCTCGTTGAAAATTTTGGAGAACAATCAAAAGCCAGGCAAGTTGAAATTTGCACTACAAGATGTTTGTGAAGAGATCGAAGGCGGGGCAACGCTTAGTGAAGCGATGAGTAAATGCCCGAAAGTCTTCAGCCGGTTGTATGTCAACATGATCAAAGCAGGTGAAGCGGGTGGAGCACTCGAGACGATTTTGCAACGGTTGGCCGAGTTCTTAGAGCGAGCAGAATCGCTGAAGAAGAAAGTAAAAGGCGCACTCATCTATCCGGCCGTTGTGGTCACGGTCGCTTGTTTGATCTTGACGTTCATTATGCTGTTTATCGTTCCCACGTTTGAAAAGATGTTCGATGAGTTCGGTCTCGACCTGCCAGCACCGACGGTGTTGTTGGTTGCGATGAGTAGTTACATCGCCAATTATTGGTTCCTCTTGATTGCGATGCCCGTCAGCTTGTTGATCTTTGTTAAATTGGTACGCAAGTTCAACGTGGGCCGGATTGGATTTGACCAATTCATTATCAAGGTACCTGTGTTTGGTAGTTTGATTGAAAAGAACATTTTGGCACGGACAACACGAACACTTGGGACGCTCGTCAGTAGCGGTGTGCCGATTTTGGAAGCGATCAACATTACTCGCGAAACGTCTGGCAATGCGATGTTCGAACGCTTGTTCACGAAAGTCAACGAACAGATTCGCGAAGGGGAAGTGATCAGCAAACCGCTGAGCGAGCACAGCGAGCCAGGCTTCAATCCGATGGCGATGTTCTTTTGGGCATTGTTTGCCGCGTTCCCTGGCATACTCGTCTTCAGTGTCGCGGTCACGGGCCGCGGAACCAAAATCGACGATGGAACGATGGTCCAAATGTTGATGAGAATGTCGGGATACATGATGGGAGGCGGAGCAGCATTGTCAGCGTTATTTTACTTAACAAAAATCAAAGCTCGAGTCGTCGACGATCTTGTTGTCAACATGGTCGACGTCGGCGAAGAGACCGGTGAACTCGACACCATGTTGTACAAGGTTGCCGATACGTATGACGAAGAAGTGCGAACGTTGACGGACGGTTTGACCGCGATGATGGAGCCATTGATGATCGTATTCCTCGGCTTTGCCGTCGGGTTTATCGTCATCAGTCTCTTCATGCCACTCGTCGACCTCATCACCGGTTTGAGCTAATCGTAGCGGAAGTCGCCAAGACTTTCGGCAGCTAACAATCGTAGGCTGGGTCGACAGGCGGGCGACCCAGCACCACAACGGACAGACCAACAAAGATTAAAAGACAGCCACGAATCAACACGATCCGATGCAGGTTATTTCGCCACGGATCGACACCGGTTTCCACGGATTGAAACCGTACAGCTTGATCCGTGTTCCATCCGTGAATATTCGTGGCTAAAAAGTCCAAGTAGTAGAAGACAGCCACGAATCTCGCGAATAAGCACGAGTCAAAATCCATCCGATACAACAACTTCATCATTCGTGTCGATTTGTGAGATTCGTGGCCCAAAACCAACTGACAAATTCCCAATGACTATTCCTTTGAGAACCGATCCCATGCGTACTAGAAAACCACACGGCTTCACCCTCGTCGAAATCCTCGTCGTGATCGTGATCATCGGGATCTTGGCAGGCATCACCGTCCCCGCGGTCATGCGATCGATCCGGACCGCTAGGCAGACAGCATTGAAACTGGAACTCAACTCGATCGCGCAAGCGGTCGAGCATTACAAGGAAAAATACGGCGACTACCCACCGGACGGCAGCAGCAAAGCGGTGCTCGAGCGGCACATGCGAAAACTGTTTCCGCGTATGTCCTCCCAGGATTTTACTATTCTACAATTGATGACAGATGATTCTCTGGACACAACCACGGTAGGGACTTTTTCGCCGGTCGCCATGGATCGAGGGGAAGCGTTGGTTTTCTTCTTGGGAGGTTTCAGTAATGACGTTCAGTTTCCGATCACCGGGCCCGGCGGGCCGTTGGAGCTGATCCCTTCGCCAACAGCTGACCTTACCGACTTGGCCAATTACCAAGTCAACATGACTCGCGACAACGCTCTGTTCGACATTGACGTGACCCGCGTCACGGCTGGCCGAGCCAGCGCTACCGATCCAATGCTTAGCACCGATGAAACATCGTTCGCATACACCAATCCGGAACTCTACGGTGGCAAGGATCTGTTGCCGGTCTATTTGGCGGGTGGCGATGAGCTATCGCCGATCGTTTACTTCGACTCGCGGACGTATGGCGACATTGGCGGGGATTACAACGGTTATCTATCTGGTCTCGCTAGTGTCGGAGGCATCCGCCCCTATAAAACTGAACTCGCTGCGAAACCACCAACGGGCGCTAATTACGCAACGGTGGCCGAAGCGTTCGCAGCGATTCCGTTCCACAATCCGAATACGTTCCAGCTTATTTCGCCGGGGCTCGATGGAGTCTTTGGCGCGATTGTTAATGACGACTTGGGTAATCCCGTTCATTTTGTTACCGAAACTGGACGTCCCGTTCGCCCCGAGGTCTCCGCGACGACTCCGGAAGGATTGGTTTTCCCCAGCCCTTCCCTTGGCGGCAGGGGCTACCAAGATCGCGACTGGACGAACGATGGTGCCAGAACTGCGGTCAACGGCCACTTGGACAATTCGACCAACTTTATTGAAGCAGCGACGCTTGAGGGAGAGCTTCAATGATCTGGCCTCCAATCGCTAGACGAAACCGACGATCGGTAACTGGCTTCACGCTGGTCGAGATCTTGGTGGTTTTAATCATCATCGGCGTGATGAGTGCGATGGTCATGACGGCCGTCACCGGGGTCACCAACAGTGCCCGAACCTCTCGCACCCGAACCATCATCGCGACCATCGATAGCGTGATCCAGGAACAGTACGAGAGTTTCAAGTACCGTCCGTTGCCAGTGGAAATCGTCGACATGAGCCAAGGGATCACGGATGCGGATATGCAACTGAGCCGCGAAGTTTTAGCCGTAGAGGCAGCTCGCGTGCGACTTTTAATGTTGCGAGATTTACAGCGGATGGAGATGCCCGATCGCTATAGCGACATTTACAACGGTCCCATCCAACCCCGCGCTGCGGCGAACTTAGTGAAGATTGCGGAAGTGGATATTCCGCCCAATATTAAAGAAGGTGACATCATTGGCACCCGAACCGCAAAGGACAGCCGATATCCGGTTGTGGTTTCTTCCATCGATTCAGCAAAGCGTACGGCTTACCTAAGTCGACTGCCTGCGACGCTTCCGACGGCCGAGCCTGAAAAAACGCTTTTTTATACAAACCAAAGCGCCGAATGTTTGTATTTGATCATGGCGACTTCATTCGTGGGGGGGACACCTGCGATCGACATGATTCCATCTTCGAACACGGGAGACACCGATGGGGACGGAATCCCCGAGATCTTGGATGGATGGGGGCAACCGATCGGTTTTGTCCGTTGGCCGGTTGGCTACTACGATCCCACAGGATCGTTGGATGTGACCGTTCCCGACGAGTTTGATCTGTTTCGGTCCGACTTCGCTTATTCGGATATCCCTACCGAGAGCGAGACACCATCGAGCGATGCCGTCGTACGGGCAGTCAGCGTCAATACGGCACAAAACAGCGTCTTTCCTTGGTCACTACGCCCTTTGATCATTTCCGCTGGCGAAGACAGTCAGTTTGGTATCGCGTTCAATCCCTATCGCACGATCGATGACCCCTCCGATCCTGAAGACCCTGGCTTGGACACGTTTAGCTATGTCAACTCGGCTTGGAAGTGGCGGGTTGACGCAAAGAACATGGGAACAACCGAGTATCTTGGACGAGGCGATGGTTCGTTCAATTACATCGTACCGGATCCCTACATGCGGTCGTTCATCCGCCTGAACGATCCAGACATAATACTTCGATCGGCAACCAATCGTCGTCTGATCGGCGAACCACTTTCCGCAGACCGTGACCCCGTGCTGGCTGACAATATCACGAACTTCGCATTACAGGAGTCGAGATAATGAGACGCATGTTTAGACGTTACCGAAATCGGATCATGGTCAAGGCGTTTACGCTGATTGAGTTGCTTATCGTCCTTTTTATCATGTCCGTGTTGGCTGCGATCGCCTTGCCTACTGCCAAAGGTTTGATTGAGGATCAAAAGGGGTCACGAGCCGCACGTAGCATCATTGCTTTCTTCGACGTGGCTCGCAGCCGAGCGATCGCGGAAGGTCGATATGTCGGTGTACGGATTGAGCGACTCGATACCGCAACCGCGTTTGGACAAGCAGCCTCGGTGCAACTTCGCCAATTGACGGGGGTGCCTCCCTACTCGGGTGACGCATCGAATGCCTACGCAACCTTAAAAGGGTCGCCCATTAATCAAGCGGAGTTTATTGCAGCCGATTGCCCACTGCTGCTACTCAGTTCACAGATCATCAATGGCGTGGGCCCCGCCGTCGCGCCACCCATTCAAATCGGCGATCTACTCGAACTTCCTGGCGGGCGGATGGTTCCGATTTCGGGAATGGCGGGGGTCTCGCCGACAGCCTCTGTCGTGTTGACGCTACAGATGAAACAGAGCGTCCTTGGCGGTGCCAACACGTTTCCGACTGCGACCCGCGGTGCACTCAATTCGGCCGGAGACAGGGTTAAGTTTCGAATCCATCGCAGCCCCGTTCCTTCCTCATCCAACACGTTAGCGTTGCCACGCGGAACTGCGATCGACCTCAACTATTCAGGCGTTGGAATTACGGGAAATCAGTTTAATCCTGTATCTACCACTTCTGACATTGACATTATTTTTGGTCCAAGCGGTAGCGTCTTTGCCGCAGGCGGGTCGACGCCTCTATCAATGATCTATCTCTGTCTTGGCGAATCCGATGGAGTGATCCCGGCGGGGGAAGATCTTTATCAACAAGATCGTCAGGGGACAGCCAACTTAATGAATCTGGATTCCGTTTGGTTGATGATCAATCCCAACTCAGGAAAGATTACCGCGTCGCCAATTGCGTCGGTACGTTCGGCCAGCATTCCTACGGATGTCGCCGATCGAACGGACTTGAGTTACCTATCCGATGTCGACCCCGTCGACATCGCCAACAATGATTCTGCGCTAGCGGACGCCCGATCGTTAGCCGTCCAATCGGTGCAAATCGAATAAAAACCATGAGCAATCCCATCATTCAACAACGATCAAAACACCAGCCTCAAGGTTTCACCTGCGAGCCGATAGCGGTCACATCCGAAATCGTCTCTCTCATGCAGCCCATAGCGGTTTCACCTTTCGCTTCATCCTCCCGGCGAAGCCAGGGAGGGTCGGGAAACGAGTCTGTAGCTTACCCCATCGGCTCACGCCGTCGCTTGGCAGTGACGCTGATTGAAGTGGTCTTTTCAATCGGTGTGATCTTGATTGGCTTGGTCGGTTTGATGTCGATTTTGCCATTGGCCGGACACCGTGCGCAAGACTCGATCGATTTCTCGGTCGGAGCGGCTGTCGCGGATTCGGTTGCCGATGAGATTTTGGCGAGAGACTTGATTTCAAGCGGCACTTTAGCTTTGGCCGACGGGATAACTGCTTTTACAAGGACCACTCAAAATGTTGGGGGGACGGATTTTGTGTTTGTGGAACCGTTCTGTGTCGATCCATTGCTTATCGCAGATCGGCCAATTCAGACCGAATCGGGTACACCATCGAGTGGCTCGTTTAATGCCGCCGTCTTTCCGATGTTTGGTGCTGTGAGCGATCCATTGCTAAATCCTTCCACGGCGAATTCTTTAGCCACGACGGGCTTTGCTAACCAACCCAGAATGGCACGTCTTGGATTGCCTGCGTTGGGTTTGACGGCCAACCAACGACTGGAGGTCGCTCGGACGCTTGTCGAACGATTCGATGATATCAATTTTGTTCGTCCCAAGGATCGATCGTTACCCGCATCGCTAAACGGATTGACGGCCGTGAGTAATGGTGTCGAATTTGGCCGAAGTGTTCCGACGGGTGAGTACAGTTGGATCGTTACCGTCGACCCCGACCAGACCAGTCGTTATGCGTCGATGTCGGTTGTGGTTTTGCGAAATCGAGATCGGGTGACAGAATTTCCGAATGATGATACGGTCGAACCGGCATCGAACATCCAATCTGAACGTCTTGCCTATGTGGCGAATTCGGTTGGTTTCACAGGCGGTTCGGGAGGCCAGGTTACGCTGCTTTGGACGGGAAACATTACGCCAAACCTTCGCTCGAATGATTGGGTCATGCTTTCGCGAACCCTGCGTCCAACGACGTCTCCCGCTTCGCCGTTAGCTCAACGTCAAGTCCATCGTTGGTACCGCGTCGTATCGACCGATGCCGAGGCACAGCGTCTCGTCCCGACCTCGGATACCGAGGTCGATGGAATCACCGTCCCATCATCGAGCGGGCGGACGGGTACCGAGGTTTGGAAACGGACGGTGATGTTATCGGGACCGGATTGGGCGTTCGATGCCAGTCCGCACAGCGGCGGGAATTTTGCAACCTATGCAACGATCATGGACGGTGTTGTCTCGGTAACCGAGCGAACGATATCGCTCGCGGATTTTTGACAAGGACGTAACGAGCCGATTGTCACCGCACCTGCGCCAATCAACCAATACACCATCTTATCTAAGCCAAATGAAAAAATCCTCTCATAGGATCAAACCGATGAAACGCCAACCCAAATCCGGCATCATCTTGCTCGTCGTCCTCAGCATGCTGACGTTCTTCAGTTTGCTGTTAGCAGCCTACCTGGTCTTCAGCAACCAATCGCGACAATCCGCCTTCGCGATGGCCAGTCGGACGACGCACGCGCCACAGCCCAACCAGCTCCTCGACGATGCGCTGATGACGCTGATTCGTGGGACCGGGGACGTGAACGATCCCTTTTACGGGGAAGACTTGTTGAGTGATTTTTACGGACGTAGAGATGCTCACGAAGGTATCGTCGCTGGCAGCACCATTGCGTTAGGGCCAGCGTACTTCAACAGTGGCACGGTCGGTGGGTTTATCCGTTTTCCAATTCAGCAAGTTGGCAACACGCGTATCATTGACGAACCCTACGATGACGTCCTGACAGGACGATTGATTACGTTTGAAGAAGGACCGCTGGCGAATCGTACCTATCGGATTCTACGGTCGATCTACCGTACCTCTTCGCTGAACACCGACGACGTTTTTATCGAGCTTGATGGTGATGAAGGTTTGGAACTGTCGCCGACACCCACGCAGGTCCGTACTCTCTTTTATGCAAACCCTGCTGACGAAACGACCGCCGGCTATCCATTGCACTTGAATGGTGTACCACGAAATTCAAAGGGGGTCGGATTTGACGGAACCGCCGTGACGGCAACCGCGATCGCACCACAACAGGATACTGTCGCTGGGATACCTGCGAACATTGGTTTCAGCGATTTGCCAATGGCGCTCCAACCGAACCATCTTCGCCAAACCGTCAATAAATCGTTAACGGTAGGCGATTTCGATGAAGGATATGATGCGGCCGATTTCAATAATTGGTTTTTGAGTGCTCGGGATTACCAAGGCAATGTGATTCCGTCATTCCATCGGCCATCGGTTATCAATTACATCTTGAACCAAGCGAATACAAACGGGTCGTATGACTGGGTCATCGCCGATCCCATATCGCCTGACCCGACCGACCCGACCGTCGATGACTATCGCAATTTATTGATGAGTTTGGCTCGCGGCACCTTCCGCCCATTACCGTTTGGCGCTTACCAATTTGGTTCAAGTAGCGTCGCGATGGCCGAGGACTTCAATGGCGGCAGCAGCGAGTTTGCTCTTCGCACTCCGATTCGATTGATTGGAGCGGCCGATACCCCTTTTACGAGTGCTCACTTCCGTTTGGATCAACTCGCCCGATCCTTGGTGAGAGGCGAGTGGGACGTTGACAATGACGGGGACGGCAAGAACGACAGTATTTGGATGAACCTCAATTTGCCAATCATCCTATCGCCCGAGGGAAAATTGCTGCGTCCAATGATTGCACCGATGATCGAAGATCTTAGTGGTCGTTTGAATGTGAATGCCCACGGCAATACTCAAATACAATTCCAAACCGCTGCGATGAGATCCGATGGAGCTGAATGGGCGGGATCACGCTATCCATTCAACGACACGAACAACGACGCGACCATATTTCGTGGCGTTGGATATGGGCCTGCCGAGATCACGATCCCAATGACTTCGAACTCGGGTTTGATCGCCGATACGAGCATTGAAACGGGGTTGGCGGCGATACAAACCGATCGCTTGGTGGGGGACGCTGGCAGAGCGACACAATTGCCAGGTCAATTCGACGCGGATGCGTTGGATGTTTTGCGGACCGGGCCGCGCCCTCCAGCTCAGTTGTTGGGGAACGGCTACGGCTATTCCATCGATCCCTTCGGACGCGGTGGGATTGGAATCGGACGAGGCGGTAACTTGGTTGCAGCCGAATCGGGTAGGATCATTGCCTTTGATGACCCAGCGACGACGGTGATCGAGCCGACGATCAATGAAGCGGTCAACGACCCCTACGAGATGGATCCGACGGGCCGCCTTAGCGGCGATGAAATGTTCACGCTCGACGAACTCGAAGCGATCTTGCGTTCCTCCGAGTTTGATACCGATGTCCTGCCGCAGCGTTTGCGAAATCACGTCGCGCAACTGATCGAAAGCCACCAAGAGTTTTCTCGGGCATTGACGACTCGCAGTCTGTCAAGCGATTCGCTACCGACAATCGATTCGACCGAAGAAAGTCCGTTGGTTGCCCTCGTCAAAACAATGCAACTCATGGGTGGATCGACGTTGACGAATGCTCAGATCGCTCAACTTATTGCACCAGAGATTCGACTTGGTCGCAAACTGGATATCAATCGTCCGCTCGGAAATGGGATCGATGATCTGGGGACTCCCCTCGTCGACGATGATGGTGATGGAAACGTGGACGAAGCGGACGAGCGGAACGGGGTGATTGACGAACCGTTTGAAGCGATGTCTGAAACCGAAGCGTTTGTCGTGTCGCCTGGATCTGGACAAGTGGTCCCCACGGAGTTTCAGTCAAATCCGCCGACCTATACGTTTGGTGAAACGACCGTGCAGCCGGGCCAGCTCCTGGCTCGGCATCTGTATACATTGATGATGGCTTTAACGAATGACGGTGTTGCTTTCCCCTCGGTATCTGGTGCGCCTCCGGCAAGTTTTGATTCTGCTCTTTACAAGGCTCGACGCATTGCCCAGTGGGCGGTGAACGTGGTTGACTATCGCGATCCCGATTCGATCATGACTCGGTTCCCCTACGATCCCAATCCGTTTGACGCGACTGGCTGGAGTCCCCCGACGACGTCCGTGGTTTGGGGCGTCGAAGCACCTGAGTTAGTATTGACCGAGTCAATGGCCTTTCACGACATTCGTTGTCGCGACACCGATCGCGACACAACTGGCAATGACCTGGGAGATACACCGGCCGACAACGACACGGATCAAATCCGAATCCCTGAAGGTTCACTGTTTTTGGAATTGTATTGTCCACGGCCTGCAACGAACGTCTTGACGACGACCAGCACACTGGGTGACGAGACCAGCAAATCGGGAATTCCGCTAGAGCTATACGAACTACTTCCCACGGGGACTGGCGAGCATTTTCTCGACCTCGATCGACTGGCTCCTCCGCAAACTGGTGGGACGGTCGGTGCTCCGGTGTGGCGAATTGCCATTAGTGAACCGCATGTTGCAGGATCGGGAAAACAGAACGCGAACCCAGAGAGGCTTCGAGCCAATCTGCCTGATAGCGCCTCGTTCGAACCGCGAGACCCCGATGAACTCGATCCCACTTCAACAGAGACACTCAATTACGACCGATTCATTTGGTTTAACAATTTTGGAAATGCAGCCGTCGACCCAGCAGCTTCTTTAACGTTGATCGACGAAGTGATTGCTGAAAATGTCATCACGGGAATGAACGCAAACCAGGTGTTTTTTCCACCTCCTTCGGTTGCGTTCAATAGCAACCGAACGATAGAGCCTGGCCAATATTTGTGTTTAGCTCCAAGGAGCACGACGGTTCTCGGTTCAAAAGAGTTCAATGTGGGGGCTTATCCCGGAGTACCAAGCGAGCAAGGCTTCGAGGCAACCAGCGGCGGACTGCTCCAATATCGACACGATGGAGGCCGTTTGACGCCCGACATGATGGCGGCAAATAGTTTCGTTGGCCTGGCTTCCTCGTTGGTGATTGGGGCACCGAGGCCAGCGACGCTCTGGGGATCAGCGGACGACGTGTTCGCCGATGATGTGGTTGGGTTGAATGTTTCCGAACCGCTTCCCAATGGTACGAACTACTATCCGGAACCAATGTTGACCCTCAACGGCACCGTTGATTTGGATGGTGCAGGTGGAATTGATTATGCGCTAACGGATGCGTATGTCGATTTTTCGACGAGTGGCAACACCGCTCTCGATGAACCCTTAGACATCGACATTGATCGGCTGCCCGATGATGGTAAGGAGTTAGAACTAGGTACCATTGAAGAATACTGTTCCGTGTTTCTGCAGCGATTGGCCGATCCATTGCAACCCTACAATGCGGTTACAAATCCTTACCGCACCGTCGATTGGATGAACGTCGATCTGACCATCTTTAATGGAGAAGACCGCGATACCGATTACAGTGGTCCAAAAACCTACGCCCGACGAAGTCGTCAAAAGAACGGGTTTGTCAAACGGGTAACGGGCGCACCGATACAGGGAAATTCGTTGTACTCGTACGAGACCGATTTCTCGGGACCGCAGTTGCCGCTTGATAACGCGGCACTCGACTACTTTTCGTTTTCTACAACGCCTGCGAGTGCTCACATTTGGAGTTCCTTTGGTTTTCTAAATACGGACACGTTGCCTTGGGCTGCGACGGTGACACCAACGCTTGCCGCAACGATGAACCCTGGGTTTGTCGGTTTTGCAACGACCATCGGCAGTGAGGGCATGACCGCTAATAACGTAATCGGCCAAGACCGCGGCTTACCGATCATTCCGTTCGCCATTCACCCTTGGCTGAACCGTCCTTACGCAACGCATTTGGAATTGATGATGGTCCCGGCATGTTCACAAGGACGGCTGTTTGAAGAGTTTAGCTTTGATCCCGGTGGAGCAAACCCTGCGGTTTACCCGACCACCGGAAACGGTGAAGATCCGGCCGTTTTCAATGCAACGTTTCGACATCTGTTGAACTTCTTCCACGATAGTGAAGACAGTGCCGATTCGGCCCACTTTGCAAGAATTTTCGATTTCGTTCATACATTGCCTCGCTATCGTGGCGAAGTGGAGTATCTAAACCGTAGCCGCCTTGAGGCACATACAGACCTCGCCGAGATGCGGTCCCTGCTACTGCCACCATTTAACTTGACCTTCGACAACCTCCGTGAAGGCACGGTGAATCTCAACACCTTGGCCGAGTTTCCAGTCTGGGCCGGATTGATGCAGGGCCACCTGAATCCTGCTGAGTTCTCATCGTTAACAGGTTCGGGAACAGCGACTCAATTGTCGTTTGAGTCGTTCTTGAACAGTCGGCGCGGGTATGCCGTTCCTGGTGGCGCGATGACGCAAGTGACGGCAGCATCCGGCCCTTTCAATTACATGCCAGACCAACTTGACCACCGGTTCCCGACCCAATTTGCGGGCGTCTTCAAAAACACGCTCGATGCAAAGGATGCACCCGCACTGCGTGATGCGACGGCAACCGATCTGCTACGTCGACGAGGAGTAAACGGGACGTTGATGCGTGGCTCTGGCATTCTCGAGTCAAACGATCCTAATAACGGCGGTGTGCTAACCTTGCCGCCGATGTTTGTCAGAGACCAAGGTCAACTTCCGACGGGTTCGCTCCACCGTGATCGGGCTCGTAATCCCTTCATGCGATACCAAACCTTAATGCGGATGCCGAACCTGGTTTCGGATAACTCGCAAATCTTCTTGGTGCGTTTGACGCTCGGCTTCTTTGAAGTCGACAAGAATGACGTCAATCGTTTGGGTGCAGAATACAAGGAGTCGACGGGTGAGAACGAACGTTACCAGGCGATGTTCATTGTCGATCGCTCGATTCCGGTCGGCTTCAAACCAGGTGAAGACCTGAATGCTCGTGATACAGTTATTTTTGAACGGTTTTACCAATGATGTGGGAACGCGACTTAGATCCTCCCCCGGCTCTGGAGGTCGTGCCGCTTTCAAGTGCAACATGGCAAACAACATACAACCTCTCTCAAGCGAAGCTTGGGGGAGGTCGAACGGGCGTAAGCCTCGTTCGGGAGGGGGCCTACGCGATCTGCTTCGTGCGAGTGCCGCACCGGCCCCCTCCCTCGCGAACGCCTTAAGAGCGTCACCGACCTCCCCCGGCTGCGCCGGGGGAGGTGCACCTAGCGTAAACGCTTGTAAAACAAGCACTTAAAAGCGGCACGACCTCTCCGCCGGGGGACGTAAGGGACGTAATAAACTTGAACACTATTTCATAGAAACACGAAACGATGAATCAACCAACCCGACGAACGACGATGACAAAACGATCCGGCTTTACGCTTGTCGAGATGCTCGTCGCGATGGCGGTGACGCTATTGATGATGGCGGCACTCGCTCGCGCGTTTGCGTTTGTTGGCGAACGTGTGCGTGATAGTCGTGGCAATGTGGGACTGACGAACGAACTTCGCGATGTCACCACGCGGCTTCGAGATGAATTGAGCCGATGCACCGTCACACTCGAACCCAATACGGGAGGCCTCGATCAGGCTGGCTACTTTTTGTACTACGAAGGGCCGATGAGTAATGCGACTTCATCGATCTTTGGTGATACCGTTAAAGAGGATGTCGCTGAGAAAGGGCAACCCGTTTCCTCCCGTTATGGCGACTTGGATGACTATTTGGCGTTTACGGCGGTAGCAGAACCAGGATCCTGGTTCACCGGAAAAGTGCCAGCTTATGTTTTAACGGGAGCCGCCGCAGTACCGAATGCTCCTATGGTCTCCATCCAATCCAAGTACGCAGAGATTATTTACTTTGCCAATGCTGATCGAGACGCAACGGGGACGATCATTGATTTGGACGACGATGGATTGCCGGATCGTGTGTCGCTCTATCGACGAGTCCTGCTCATTCGTCCTGACTTGAATTCATTAGCGACAATAACAGGAATTCCCTATACACCACTTATGCCCGCGGTTCCAAATTGGCTAACGGCAATGGCTGACGTTCATCAGATGTGTGATCTGTCGTTGCGACGCGGGATTGACTCGAACGGAAACGCAACGGGTGAAGTATTCGCCAACTCGTTGGCCGATTTGTCAAAGCCGCACAATCGGTTTGCACATGTGCGAAAACCCTTCGGAGCGAATTATACTTCGATGCCGGTTCTGGCCCTCGAACCTCCACTAAGCCTCTTAATCAACACGCCGGTGGACGGAACACCGCCACTACTACGTCCGGTTGATACCTCAACGAACAAGGATCCCATCGTTTTAGAGAATGAGCATGGTGGGTTTCTTCAAGCCGATTTCGTGCTCTCAGGAGATCGACTTGGAGAAGATCTCGTCGCCAGCAATTGTCGCGCTTTTGACCTTCAGATCTTTGACAAATCCGCTCCTTTCAAGCTGACAACGAACAATCTTGTGGTTGGACCTTCGGATGTCGGATTTCGTGAAGCATTGAAAGAATCGACGACTGGCTGGATCGACGGAGGTGGCTTTGTTGATCTGGCATACTTGATGCAGGCAGGCGGACCGGCCAGAGGATGGCAAGCCCGATTGCTGGCACTCAATGAGGCGGGGAATGCGGGTAATACGGCGTTCACCGCTAGTCCCTCGGTTCCGATCAGCCGACTTCAATCCGAGTTTTCAGGGTTGGATCCGACGGCTACCACCTATCCGACGCTAGCGATTCACGCTTATCCGTCGTCCCTTTTCAAATCGGGACGCGTTATCGTCGATAACAATGACCAGATCGTCTTTTTTCAACCTGCGTTTGATACGTACACGTCGGCCTACGAGAGAGACGGTTTCTTGCAGCGAGTTCCGGCTTCCTATCACGGCGGCGTGCTTTGGAATGTGAATACAGTCGTTGACGCCGACGAAGGGGCCGACGGCATCGACAACAACGGCGTCAGCGGAGTCGATGACTTCTTGGAACGAGATACCTCGGCTCCCTTCACTGCACGCCCTGAAGCGATCCGCATTACGGTCAGGCAAGAGAATCCCGGAACACGCCAACTCCAACAAATGTCGGTCATCCACCGCGATAATCGGTAGGCGAAGTGCGTACAACCGAGTTCTTCCTCAGCGTTTGTCGAAATACAATCGACGGGCGGTTTTTCTCTTGGTTGATCAACCCTGTATTGCTTCAGCTGAATCTGGAGTTTGCCGTTGATCGAATTTTTCGATTGTCCGAAGAAGGACTTTACGATGACACGATCTCGACGAACGTTTACCGCCCATGCAAATCGACCAATGGCAGAAGCAGCTCTTTGACAACGCAGACGCCGCGTTTGCCCGGCCGGGCCGAAAGCCCAAGCCCGACAACGCGAATGACAAAAAGATCGAGGCCCTCGAAGCTAAATCCAGCTCAAAAACGAAGTCGTCGCTGATCTTCTACAGGAGCACGTTCAGCTAATAAAAGGGCTCTTCAGAAGAATTTGTGGGTTAAAAGGAAGTTGCGGAAGTTATTTTGGGGGCATGGCAGTCGCGATACCCATTGCCACTCTTGCTCGACTCCCTCGATGCTACGGAGCAAGAAGCGACGCAGATCGAACATCACCTTGATGACGACCGGCGTCGCATTGTTTTTAGGCCGGAGGCCGACATGTCCTTGCCGGTGGCGTGAGCCACCGAATCAAAGGCGTTTGGGTCGCCGCAAGGCCGGAGGCCGACACACCATCGTAATGTGTCGCCCTCCGGGCTAGTGATTCCGTTTCCATCCATTCCGGTGGCTCACGCCACCGGCAGCGGATGTTTCGGCCTCCGGCCTGTGGGTCGTTTCGGCTTCCGGCCTGTGGGATGTTTCGGCCTCCGGCCTGTGGGTCGTTACGGCTTCCGGCTTGTGGGTCGTTACGGCTTCCGGCCTGTGGGTCGTTACGGCTTCCGGCTTGTGGGTCGTTACGGCTTCCGGCCTGTGGGATGTTTCGGCTTCCGGCTTGTGGGTCGTTACGGCTTCCGGCCTGTGGGATGTTTCGGCCTCCGGCCTGTGGGTGGCGGATTACGTGAAGCACTACAACAAAGTTCGACTTCAGCGTGCCATCGGGTACGTGACACGCCACACGAAATTAGCCGGAGGAGAACTTGAAGTCTTCCCTTCGATGTTTCCGCAACGCGAAAAACCGACCGCGCTGGACCGATCATTGATTGGCACTGTCGCAAAGAGGCACGTTTGTTACCGCCACCTCATCGGTCAGTTGAGTTGGCATTGTTTTCACTTTTGGAATAACAAAGATCAGCCGTCACTCCAAGTCACGCTGAACCAATCCATCAAGAAGAAACGAATCGAGGCTAACCGAGCTTGGATACTCGGTTTTTGATCTCTGCGACCAAGTCATCCTCAAGCGGCCCTTTTGCTGCGGAGGCAACGTTTTCTTTTAAGTGCTTTTCGTTCGCTGTTCCAACAATGGTCGTACTGCATCCTGGGTGCGACAGCGTAAATCGCAAAATCAATTCAGCGCGTGAAACGTTGGCGGACACGAATTCTTCGAGGTTGGCTTCTTCCCAAACACGGTTGACTTCATCCCGTTGGATCGCGGCATCTGGTCCACCATGGGCAACGCCTCCACGTACGATGACTCCGATGCCTTTTTCGCTCGCTCGCGTGATCACCTCGTCATGTTCGGGTGCCAAGCAGGAATAGGGGACTTGAATGGTGTCAAAGACATCAAGATCGATCAGTTCGTCCAAGAGCGGTGACTTGCTCGACACACCGATGTACCGAATCAATCCTTGGTCGCGGAATCCCTTCAATTGGTCGACCAATCCTTCGCGGACCAACGTGTCCGCATCACCACCGTGAAATTGCAACAGGTCGATACGATCGGTTCGCATTCTTTTCAGTGAGGTTTGAAGATTTTTTTCGACAACCTCTTTTTTCCAGACGTGATTGATCTCTAAATGATCGTCATGTTGAACTGGAGTGCATCCACATTTCGTCGCCAAAAAGAACTCATTCCGGCGTGATCCGATAAAGCGACCAATTCGTTCTTCGGCGATTCCATAATCAGGAGCGGTGTCGATAAAGTTGATTCCCAGATCGAGAACTTGATTCAAAATCCGCTCTGCGGTCGGATCGTCAACCGTCCTGATGCCCCAGGTGTTCGGTCCACGCAGTCCCATGCTTCCGTAACCAAGCTGGGTCACTTCGATTCCGTTTTCGGTGAGCGGGCAGGTTGGTAAAGCCATCGTTTTGCTTCCTGTGATCGGGTGCTTGAAAGTATCCCAAACCCAGGGTTGCGGTTTGCTACGCTTCGCACGCAATGCCTTAACCCCGGGCTATGTTGTTTAACGCCGTTGGCGTATTTGACGAATGCAGCAACGAAAAGGAGATAACCTCAAAGCTGCTCAAAAGCGAAACTTTTGAGCCCCCAAAGCCCGCCTGCGTCCTTTACTGCGGATCGTAGGCCAAGTTCGGACTTAGCCAACGCTCGATTTCTTTTATCGACTTGCCTTTCCGCTTTGCATAGGATTCGACTTGGTCGCGAGTGATCCGGTCGACTGAAAAGTATCGCGATTGGGGATGTCCGAAGTACAAACCACTGACGGCGGCTCCTGGTGACATCGCATAGCTACTCGTTAGCTCGACGCCCGTGTTCTTCTCCGCATCCAGCAATTCGAACAGTGTTCGTTTTTCGGTATGATCGGGGCAAGCGGGGTAGCCCGCAGCGGGACGAATGCCGCGATACTTTTCGGCGATCATCTCCTCTTTGGTTAATCCCTCGGATTGCCCGAACCCCCAATCCGCGCGAGCTTTTTCGTGCATCCGTTCGGCAAACGCCTCGGCCAAGCGATCCGCGACTGCCTGGACCATGATTGCCTTATAATCATCGAGATCGGCTTTGTACTTCTTCGCCAATGCTTCGGCACCGTGACCGGTGGTGACAACGAAACCGCCAACGTAATCCTCTCGTCCACTATCGACTGGAGCGACGTAGTCGGCCAGCGAGCGGTAATCGGTCGTCCCTTTCCGTTCCCATTGTTGGCGCAGGCAATGAAGCCGTGACAATTCTTGGCTCCGCGATTCATCGCTGTAGAGTACGATGTCGTCGTCCTCGGAATTCGCGGGCCAAAAGCCGTAGGCTGCATTGGCCACGAGAAGTTTATTTTCGATGATCTCATCGAGCAGCGAATTGGCGTCATCGTAAAGTTCTCTCGCCTGTTCGCCGACAATTTTATCCTCAAAGATTTTCGGGAATTTTCCCTTCAATTCCCAAGTCATAAAGAACGGCGACCAATCGATGTAGGGTCGAATTTGCTCGAGTGGGAAATCCTTCAAAACCTCGACGCCCGTGAACGAAGGTTTGTCGACGGAAACGGTCTTCCAATCGGTTTGAAATCGTTTTTCGAGAGCGGTTGCATAGGGAACAAGTTTTTGTTGGCGATCTTTAAAACTAGCGACAAGCTGTTCTTGCAACAATCGATTTTCGGCGATGTAAGCGTCACGGTTCTCTTCGCTGATAAGCTTTTCAACCACATTCACACTGCGACTGGCGTCGAGTACATGCACGGTTGCTCCGTCGTAAGCGGGCGCAATTCGCACCGCTGTATGCTTCGCACTGGTGGTCGCCCCGCCGACTAACAGCGGTATGTTCATCTTCTTTCGTTTCATCTCTCGAGCGACATGGACCATTTCGTCTAGGCTTGGCGTGATCAAGCCGCTAAGTCCAACGATGTCGACTTGATGCTTTTCGGCTTCCTCCAGGATCGTGTCGCTGGAAACCATCACGCCCAAATCGATCACTTCGTAATTGTTACACTGCAAAACGACACCGACGATGTTCTTGCCAATATCATGGACATCCCCCTTCACCGTAGCGATCAAGAACTTTCCGCGCGCGGCATGCTCTTCGATCCCAGCGGCTTTCTTCTCTTCTTCCATAAACGGTTCGAGATAGGCGACTGCCTTCTTCATCACTCGAGCGGACTTGACCACTTGAGGCAAGAACATCTTACCGGCACCGAATAGGTCGCCGACAATGCCCATGCCATCCATCAGCGGTCCTTCGATCACTTGGATACAACGGTCGTAGTGCACGCGTGCTTCCTCGGTATCTTCGACAATGTACTTGTCGATTCCTTTGATGAGTGCGTGTCTCATTCGTTCGACAACGGGCAATTCCCGCCACGTCAAATCCTCGCCTGATTTCTTTTTGCTGCTGCCCTTGACCGTTTCGGCAAATTCCAACATTCGGTCGGTGGCATCGCTGCGACGGTTAAGCAGGACATCTTCGACATGCTCGAGAAGATCCTTGGGGATCTCTTCGTAAACCTCCAATTGCCCCGCGTTGACGATCCCCATGTCGAGACCCGCTTTGACGGCATGGTACAAGAACGCGCTATGCATCGCTTCGCGAACCGGATCGTTCCCTCGGAAACTAAAGCTAATGTTACTGACCCCGCCGCTTGTCTTTGCACCTGGGCATTCCTTTTTGATTCGGCGAACGGCGTTGATGAAATCGACCGCATAGTTATTGTGCTCATCCATCCCGGTAGCAACGGTCAGAATGTTGGGGTCAAAGATGATATCCTCGGGGGGGAAGCCGACTTTGTGAACGAGTAGATCGTAGGCCCGCTTACAAATTCGCACCTTGTTTTCTTCATCCGCAGCTTGGCCGTCCTCATCGAAGGCCATCACAACGGCGGCCGCACCGTATTGCCGAACCAACTTGGCTCGGCGGATAAACTCTTGTTCCCCATCTTTGAGGGAGATGGAGTTAACGATCGCTTTTCCTTGGACGTTTTTTAGTCCCGCTTCGATCACCTCCCAACGGCTACTGTCAATCATCACGGGAACCGAAGCCGCGACATCATCGCCCGAAATCAAACGCAAAAAACGTGTCATCGCTTCAGCACCGTCAAGCAATGCGTCATCGAAGTTGATGTCGATAATGGTCGCACCGTTAAGCACTTGTTCACGAGCCACTTCGACCGCTTCGTCATAGTTGTCGCTGCGAACCAAGCGTGCAAATTTTCGGCTGCCGGTCACGTTGGTCCGTTCACCAATCATCGTGAACGGAATCTCCGGGCGCATGACCATCGGCAATTGACCTGATAGCCGAGTGTAGACGGGACCGCTCGATTCTTGTTTTGGTTTTTTGCCTTTGACTCGTTCCGCTATGGCTGCGATGTGATCGGGCGTCGTTCCACAGCAACCGCCTAGGACATTGATCCATCCATTGTCAGCATATTCACCGACGATCTCGGCCATCTGTTTGGGACCAAGATCAAAATTGCCCATATCGTTGGGCAAACCAGCATTGGGGTGGCAACTGATGGGAATGCTCGTCGCGTTAGTCATCTCTTCGATATGACCGCGCATCACGTCCGGACCAAGCGCACAGTTCATGCCGATCGACAACAGCGGGAAATGCGAAAGCGAAGTGACAAACGCCTCGACCGATTGGCCGCTGACGAACGTCCGTCCCCCCTTATCGAACGTACCACTGACCATCACCGGAACCCGGCGACCACCCGCGGCAAAGAAATCCTCCATTGCAAACAGACATGCCTTTAAGTTTAAGGTGTCGATCGCTGTCTCGGGCATTAAAATGTCGACGCCCGCATCGGCGAGCACTTCGATTTGCGCTCGGTAGCTGTCCTTCATTTCATCAAACGTCGTATCACGGTGTGCCGGATCGGAAACGTTCGTACTGATCGCGGTTTGCCGCGTCGTCGGGCCAATCGATGCGGCGACGAAACGAGGTTTGTCTGGCGTTCGTGCGTTCCAATGATCGGTCGCACGCCGAGCGCAGGCAACGGCCGCGCGGTTGATCTCATCCACCAATGCCAACGGCAGATCGAATTCAATCATCCCAACAGGCGATGCCCCAAATGAATTGGTCTCAACAATGTCGCAGCCAGCCGCCAAGTAGGCGTCGTGAATATCGGTGATCGAGTCGGGATGCGTCAGGCAGAGCAGATCCGAAAAATTCTTTAGATCTTTGTGATGGTTTGCAAACCGCTCGCCCCGAACGGCCGCTTCGTCCAACTTCAAACGCTGAATCATGGTGCCCATCGCACCATCTAGAACTAAAATTCGTTCACGAAGCAACTCGGGAAGAAGGATGTCGGTGGGGGTGGATTGGAGCATAATGCCTGCGAGAGTCTCTGCGGGAATGGGATACGTTTGTGCGTCTCGATGCCGATTCGCAGACGAAGGCCTGCGACCTTTTACCGCCTATCTTCCTCAGAATAGGAAATTTCACAAGGTGAAATGCGATTTTAACGACCGGCCGTTGTGGGAACCACTCAGATTGTCCGCATTCAATCTTGCTTAATCGTTCAACTTTCGCTATTCCGCATAAATCGCAAGATCGTTGATGTTTTTCTAAACGTCAGGACGGCGATAAGCCGATTCTAGTTTGGGGAAACTGCGTGCCTGAGTGTTGCCCCTCCCTTGGCCAAGGAAACGGGCCAAGCAAGCCGTTTCCTAATTTGATTTTACGTTCGCCTATCGAGGTTTTCGATGCCACCTACCTTGTTCCAACTACCTAATTTGTACCGTCCGGTAGCATCGGAAGTCGCTCAAGATGCGACCGATTCCACTCAGCCGACTCTACCGCACCAGCCAGCATCCCGATCGGTAAACTCGGAACCGGTATGCTCGGAGGCGTTAAACTCGGGGCTGCCTGCTGTTGACGAATCAGAGGTTGAATCATCGAGGAGCGAAATCAAACGCATCGATAGGAAAGATTCGGCGACTTCGAATCCGCCGATCGGCAATTCGCTTCCGAAGCCATCACGGAAATCGATTCCATCCGATTGGATTCGGACGGTGCGTGCCAATGGCACCGTGTTGACGTTGCTCTTCGCAGTCATCTTGGCTGCATTATTCGTTGGCCATCGCGAGCGACAACGTGCTCAACAGGCGAGCAACGAAACTGTCGAAACGGGCACGACAGACGGCAACAAAGCTGGATTCGAAGCGTCGGTATCCGATGCATTCGCGTCGTCCGTGAAACCATCCTCACCAAGTCCAACCGCTGCGAAGTCAAGTGACGAGAGGAAACCAGCGGATTCTTCCGTGGAGGTTCCCCCAAGCCTACAGGATAGCGGAATCGAAGCAAAAACGGTGAGCGCAACCTCAAGCCGCCTCAACCCATATGCAAG
Source organism: Novipirellula aureliae (assembly GCF_007860185.1). Lineage (NCBI taxonomy): Bacteria > Pseudomonadati > Planctomycetota > Planctomycetia > Pirellulales > Pirellulaceae > Novipirellula > Novipirellula aureliae. The sequence continues at coordinate 873,313 of NZ_SJPY01000001.1, read as the reverse complement.
CGATAGGCATGCAAGCGTGCCAGCAACCGAGTCGGCCGCTGTGGCATCCTTGCCATCGGCGACTGGGTACGCCCACACCCAAACGGACCAACCGGCCGGGCCCGATTTTACGGGGTTGGATTCGGCAGCCAAGACGGCCAATGCATCGCTCGGGGAGCCGCAAGTTGCACCCGCAAGTCAAATGTCGGAATCAGCCGTGCGGTCATCCCGTTATCCCCAAACGCCGACTCCACAAGGTATCTCGGATTGGTCCCCTTACCTCCCGCCATCTCGGTAGCGATGGCTCCCATTCGATAACCCCATTCGAACACCGTACTCCTTTGCCTGGTAGCAACCATGAACTCAAACGACCAAGACTTCGTCAAAGCGTTCTCACGCCGCATTCGACTCGGGGAAGCCGGCAACGCGTCAGCTTCAACGCCAACGCCAACGCCAACGCCAACGCCAACGCCAACGCCAACGCCAACGCCAACCGCATCGGCGCCTAACGCACAGCCAACTCCAAGCAACAGCGTTGCGATGCAAATCGCTAGGGAAAACGCTATTTCCGGTACAGCCGTGCAGGCCGCTATTGCAGAGCGACGCTCCGCTCGATCTAGCCATAAAACACCTATCAAACCACTTTCGCCCGAAGCGTCGGCGACTTGGTGGACCGATGAATCCAAAGAACGGCACTATCGGGTTGATCAGGTAGAAACGTCGGTGCTCCGCAAAGCCAGTGACACGCATCCCACGGCGGCAGCCGCCACGGCTGCAGAGGGCAAGGTTGCAGAGGGCAAGGTTGCAGCGGGCAAACAAGATGCCGGCGACATCCGGTTGGCCAACTATCGCGACGAACTCGTTGCCGAGTCGGTTTCTCAACCAAGCCCGGAATCCACGGCTAGCCCAGCAGCAGATCCGACTTCGGTTTCCCTGCCGATCGATTCGCAGTTTGTTGTCGGGCTCGCTGACCAGCAACTGCTAGAGTCTTTCTGCACCCAGCACGACACGACGCATCGAGTCGACAAGCCGCATGTCAAGTTCTTTGTGCAGTCACTGCAGCGGAGAACGAAGAGCCGAGCGAGCGAGCAAGCGGTAGCCGAGCAAGCGGCAAACGAGCAAGCGGCAAACGAGCAAGCAGTAGCCGAGCAAGCGGCAAACGAGCAAGTAGCCCCCCCGAGCGAGGAGCAGCTTTTAAGTGAATCAGCAGCGATGATCCAAGAGGTGGCTAGTCAAGTTTCCGAAGCTTCTTCGCCACCGCCGCGTGTCGCGGAGATTGAGGATGCCGTTGCGGAAGATCCGTTGACTGAAAGTGATGCGGTTGAACTTGCGAAGGAAGAGGAAGCCGTCGTTTTCAAACCAGCATGGGAAGTCGATCAATTTGCGTTGCCCACCAACGTTGGCAAACTGTTTTTTGACGGCGAAGTGTTTCAGCAGATCGCCGAACAGATGCTGGAAGCGGTGGAAACGGGTTTAGCCAGTATTCTCGTTACTAGTGTTAACGGGGAAGAAGGGCGAAGTACGGTGGCGATCGGGATTGCGATGGCCGCTGCGGCGGCTGGCATCCGGGTTGCGCTTGTCGACGGCGATATTGCCTACCCAACACTGATCGATGAATTGGGCTTGGATATCGAGTCCGATTGGCTAGAGTCGATTCGCAGCGAGACGGCGCTCAGCAGCGTAGCGGTCCATTCTGTCGAGGATGGCTTAACCTTTCTGCCGCTGTTGCCATGCGAACGTGGTAAAGAAGCCACGGAAGCGGAGACGAAAGAATTGATCGACACGCTCAAGACAAGTTTCGATCTTGTCATTGTCGACGGGACGATCGGTGATTTGCCCGCGACCAATTGGTGTGCCGAGGCGGTCGACAGTGTCATGATTGTCCAAGACGTCGGGCACACGAAAACCGAGGACGTCAAGCGTTTGAGCGACCGTCTGCTTGGCCTTGGCGTCAAAGGGATCGGCATCGTCGAGAATTTCGCTGAAAACTCATAGCGGATCTTGTTCGAGTTCGTGCGGTGCGGGGATCGCGACCGCGAGAATCGTTCGCGATGCCGATGTGGTGGCGTGTGCAAAAAAATCGGGAGGCGCCAACGCTCTTTTATGGTTGGAGACGCTCAAAAGAAAAATATATTTTTCTCAAAAATATTTTGGTTATTTTTGAAAAAAGTTTGAGTGTAACCGAAGAGAGTCCCTTGGGACCGAATTAAGGCCAAGTCCGTGCCGCAAGTAAAAAAGTTTTTTGCTAGGGCTATTTCGGTTTTTTTGACGTTGGGCTTTGGAAAAGCCGAGTTTTGGCGGGACAATTGTGGCGGGTGCATTATTCGGGCCAAAAATCCGGAGTTGCCCTTTTCGATATTTGCCTGATCTGTTAGTGTTTCACAGTGGTATCAGGCTTGGTAATCCGTTTTGCGTCAAAATCCCGCTCTGCTGTTGTATCTGTTTGTATTGGCCCTTGGTTTGAATGGCACAGAGAATTCAGCTTTTCTTGATCCTTCAGGCACGAAAAAGCATCGTCGCTGAAGGTCTGCGCTAAACGTTTTTCTAGTCCGAAATCGCAATCTCCGCTTCGGTTCTTTTCTGAAAATGACTTTCGATTCTAGCGCTGGAAGTACAGCCGGTTCTGTCTTTTTCAGTAAAAACCGCTAACATTTGGTCCTCCCAAGGAGCACACACGCAAGATGGCAACTACGACCAAGCGTCGCCTCGAACCCACCAGCATCCGTCACTTTGGAACCGGGCTTTCGACCTTTGAGCTTCCCGATTTAACCGCCCTGCAAACGGCATCTTACGCCGAATTCTTACAAGAAGACGCTGAGCCGCTCGAACGGAAAGCGACTGGCTTGGAAGGGGTGCTGCGTGAAATTTTCCCGATCGCTAGTTACGACGGTAACATCACGGTCGACTATCTTTACTATGAATTGGGCAAGCCACGCTATACCAGTCAAGAGTGTCGGCAGCTGCGTTTGACCTATGGACGGCCGTTGCGGATTTGGCTGCGGCTCAATCGTGAAGAGCCCGTTGAAGAGGAAGTCTATTTGGGCGACTTGCCAATCATGATGGGCGGTGGTGAATTCATCATCAATGGGGCGGAGCGAGTGGTCGTTAGCCAGTTGCACCGCAGTCCTGGCGTTGACTTTGTTCTCGAGCAAGATCCGACAACCGACCGGAAATTGCCGAGTTGCCGCGTGATCCCCGAACGTGGTTCATGGATCGAGTGCAACGTGACCAAAAAGGATGCGTTGACGGTCCGGATTGACCAGAGCGGTAAATTTGCTGCGACCACGCTGTTGCGAGCAATGGACCCGCGTTTTTCGACCGATGCCGATTTGTTGAGCGCGTTTTATGAGACGATGACGATCAAGATCAGCAGCGGCAAAAGTGCTGCGAAGATCGAAGGCAAGATTGCCGTCGATGATGTGATCTACCCCAGCGAAACCGATCGTGCGGGCGAGATCATCGTTGAAGCGGGCTACAAGATTACCAAAGAGGTTGCCGAAACGATCTGCACCGCAGGCGTCAAGAGCGTCGACTGCATGGAATCGCCAAAGATTCCGCTGATCTTCAATACGTTGATGGATGACAATACCGCCAGTCACGAAGAGGCGTTGCTGCGAATCTACCAACGACTTCGTCCCGGCAACCCGCCTCAATTGGAAAAGGCTCGGACGCTTTTCCAAGAAAAATTCTTCGACGCCAATCGCTATCGCTTGGGTAAAGTCGGTCGTTTCCGACTGAACCGTAAATTGAGCATGGACATCAGCGAAGAAGAGATGACGCTGCGTCCCGATGACATGATTGCGGCGATGAAGTATTTGATCAATTTGTTCGATCCTGATTCGGGTGCCGAGATCGATGACATCGATCACCTCGGTAACCGCCGTTTGCGAACGATCGACGAGTTGGCTTGTGAGGAACTCCGCAAGGGTTTCTTGAAACTGCGGCGAACGGTCCAAGAGCGTATGAGCATCAAGGATGCTCAAGACATGTCGCCTCGTTCGTTGATCAACCCGAAGAGTGTTTCGGCAGCGATCGATTTCTTCTTCGGTCGAGGAGAATTGTCGCAGGTCGTTGACCAGACGAATCCGCTCAGCCAATTGGCTCATGAGCGTCGCTTGTCAGCACTCGGCCCCGGCGGTTTGAACCGAAAACGGGCTGGTTTTGAAGTGCGGGATGTTCACATTTCGCATTACGGTCGTATCTGTCCGATCGAGACGCCTGAAGGAACAAACATTGGCTTGATTAGTTCGCTTGCGATCTACGCGGGTGTCGATAGCTACGGTTTCTTGGTGACTCCTTACCGATTGATCAAAGAGGGTAAGGTTGTCGATGAGGTGCGTTGGCTACGAGCGGACGAAGAAAGCGAATCCTACGTCGCTCCAGCGGATACCGAAGTCGTCGACGGTGCGTTGGTGTCGGGACCGAACATGATCGCTCGCTTCCGTAGCGACTTTGAAATCGTTCAGCCTGATCAGGTCGATTTCATGGATGTCGCCCCGAGTCAAATGGTCGGCGTTTCGGCCGGTTTGATTCCGTTCCTCGAGCACGATGATGCGAACCGCGCGTTGATGGGGTCGAACATGCAGCGACAAGCGGTGCCGCTATTGGTTGCGGAACCACCGATCGTCGGTACCGGGATGGAGCGTGAAGTCGCCCGCAATAGTGCGATGGTCGTGCGTGCTCGCCGGGCTGGCAAGGTGACGTTCGCCGATTCGACACGCATCGAAATCGGTAGCGATCACTACGAGCTGAAGAAGTACCAAGGCCTCAATGAGCGAACTTGCTTGAACCAGCGGCCCATCATCAATGTCGGTGACAAGGTTGAAAAGAATCAAATCATCGCGGATGGTGCTGCCACGCGTAACGGTGAATTGGCACTCGGTCGCAACGTCTTGGTCGGCTTCATGTCGTTTGACGGTTTCAATTACGAAGACGCGATCATCATCAGCGAAGAACTGGTTCGTAACGACACGTACACCTCCATTCACATCGAAGACTTCGACGTTGAAATCCGCGAAACAAAACTGGGCCGCGAAGAGTTCACGCGAGACATTCCGAACGTGTCCGAAAAAGCACTCCGCAATTTGGACGAAACCGGAATTGTCAATGTTGGGACTTACGTCAAGCCAGGCGATATTCTGGTGGGTAAGGTCAGCCCGAAGAGCAAGACGGAACTAACGCCCGAAGAAAAATTGCTGCACGCGATCTTTGGTCGTGCAGGTGAAGATGTTAAGAACGATTCGCTCGAAGTTCCTTCGGGGATCGAAGGGATCGTTATCGATACCCACAAGTTCTCGCGGCGCATGAGTTTGTCCGAGGACGAGCGGAAGGAATTCGAAGCGGAGTTGAAGAAGGCCGAAAGCGAAGGCAATCTCGAAGTGGCAAGCACGTTTGAGGACTTGGTCCGCGAACTTGAGGAAGCCGCCGGAACGAAGCTCAACGATGCAACGGGCACCCCGCTTGCCGATGGCCAGGATCCAAAGTTTGTCGCCGAGCGAGCGGTCAATTTCCGCCTCGACCACATTCTCGATCAAGTCAAATCGGAGGATAAGAAGAGCGCGGTGCAAACCGTTTACGATCAAAATTGGAACAACGTTGAGTCGGCGATCGACAAACGCGACCGTCGACTTAACAGCATGAAGCGAGGTGATGAACTTCGTAGCGGTGTCTTGCAGATGTGCAAGATTTACGTTGCCACCAAACGAGTGATCAGCGTCGGCGATAAGATGGCAGGTCGCCACGGTAACAAGGGGGTCATTGCCAAGATCTTGCCGATCGAGGATATGCCATTCTTGCCCGATGGCACGCCGATCCAAATCATGCTCAATCCGCTCGGGGTTCCAAGTCGTATGAATGTGGGCCAGATTTTGGAAACTCACCTCGGATGGGCGGGGGCGAAACTTGGATTCCAAGCGATTACCCCAGTCTTTGACGGAGCAAGCGAAGAGGACATTAACCAGTGTCTTGCCGATGCAGGGCTTCCTGCTCACGGAAAGATTCGTTTGACCGATGGACGAACGGGTGAACCGATGGAACAAGAAACCACCGTTGGCTACATCTACATGCTGAAACTGCATCACTTGGTCGACGACAAGGTGCATGCTCGCAGTACGGGACCGTACTCGCTCATCACCCAGCAACCGCTCGGCGGCAAGGCACGGTTTGGTGGCCAACGCTTCGGTGAAATGGAGGTTTGGGCACTCGAAGCGTACGGGGCTGCTTACATCTTGCAAGAGCTGTTGACGGTCAAGAGCGATGATGTCGAAGGTCGAACAAAGATTTACGAATCGATGGTCAAGGGCGAAAACACGCTCGAGGCCGGAACGCCTGCTAGTTTCAACGTATTGACCAAGGAAATTCGAGGTTTGGCGTTGAACATGCAACTCGAAAAGCGACCAATTTAAAAGCCGCGATTAAAGTAGCCGCGTCTCTCCGAGACGCGAAGTTTCAACCCCATGGCGTCTCTCCGAGACGCAAAGGTTCAATCCTCTGGCGTCTCGGAGAGACGCAAAGGTTCAGCCCTCTGGCGTCTCGGAGAGACGCCGCTACTGGCAAACGACCCGCGTCTTGTCACGACCAGACGCACCCATTCAACCCGACACAATTAAAACTTGATTCTTGAAGGTCTATCTCTATGTCGATGAGCGAAACTAGCAACTACGATCGCATTAACGACTACGCATCGGTTCGCATCTCTCTCGCCCGCCCCCAGGACATTAAAAGTTGGTCTTTCGGCGAAGTGAAGAAGCCCGAAACGATCAACTACCGAACCTATCGTCCTGAAAAAGACGGCCTTTTCTGCGAACGGATCTTTGGTCCAGAAAAGGATTGGGAATGTGCTTGCGGCAAGTACCGTGGGATGAAATACAAGGGGATGATTTGCGACCGCTGTGGCGTAAAGGTCACTCACAGTCGTGTTCGCCGTGAACGAATGGGGCACATTGAATTGGCTGCTCCTGTGGTCCACATTTGGTTCTTCAAAGCGATGCCGTCGCGACTCGGGAACCTGTTGGATATGAAAACGAGTTCGCTCGAAAAGGTGATCTATTTCCAAGACTACGTGGTCATCGATCCTGGCCAAACCGAACTCGAAGCTCGTCAACTGTTGACCGAAGAAGAGTACCGTGCCGCACGTATTCAGTATGGCAACGATTCGTTCGAAGCCGACATGGGCGCCGAAGCGGTTCGCAAACTGCTCAACCAACTCGACTTGGTCACGCTGTCCGAGCAGTTGCGAGTTGACTTGGCCGAGACGGGCTCGAAGCAAAAGAAGAAGGATTTGATCAATCGTTTGAAGATTGTCGAATCGATTCGCGACAGTGATAATCGTCCTGAGTGGATGGTGTTGGATGTCGTGCCGGTGATCCCACCGGACCTGCGTCCGCTCGTGTTGCTCGATAGCGGCAACTTTGCGACAAGCGATTTGAATGATTTGTATCGCCGGATCATCAACCGTAATAATCGACTGCGCAAACTCGTCGATTTGAATGCACCGGAAGTCATCATTCGTAACGAGAAGCGAATGCTACAGCAATCGGTGGACGCGTTGTTCGACAACAACCGTTGCAAGCGTCCGGTATTGGGCTCGTCCAATCGACCGCTCAAATCATTGACCGATATGATCAAAGGAAAGCAGGGTCGTTTCCGCGAAAACTTGCTTGGCAAACGAGTCGATTATTCGGCGCGTAGCGTGATTGTGGTTGGCCCCCGACTGAAGCTGCATCAATGCGGATTGCCAAAGAAGATTGCGCTCGAATTGTACCAACCGTTCATCATTCGTCGCTTGAAAGAACTTGGGCATGCCGACACGATCAAATCGGCCAAGAAGATGCTCGAACGAAAAGACGAAGAGGTTTGGGATATTCTCGAGCAAGTGATCACGAATCACCCCGTTCTGCTCAATCGAGCACCCACACTTCACCGCATGGGGATTCAAGCGTTTGAACCGACTTTGGTCGAAGGCAACGCGATTCACTTGCACCCACTGGTTTGCAAAGGTTTCAACGCTGACTTTGACGGTGACCAAATGGCGGTCCACTTGCCGCTTTCGATCGAAGCCCAAGTCGAAGCTCATACGCTGATGATGAGTACCAATAACGTCTTTGCGCCGTCCAATGGTAAGCCGATCATGAGTCCATCACAGGACATCGTGATGGGTTGCTACTACATGACGATGGAAGCGGCGGACCGTAAGGGCGAAGGGATGGTCTTCTCGGGCTATGACGAAGTCGACATGGCAACGGCCCAAGGCATTATTCACGTTCATGCGAAGATCAAGATGCGGTTGCCCAAGTTCCAACGCTTGAAAACCAAAGACGATTCGGGCAAGTATGGCGAGCTGATCGAAACGACGCCTGGACGCGTCCGGTTCAATGAGATGTTACCGACCGGAATGGATTTCTATAATCATGCGATGCGGAGCGGTGACTTGGCTAAAGTCATTAGTGACTGCTACCAACGACTGGGGCGTAAAGCGACCATCAATTTGCTCGATGATATGATGCAAACCGGTTTTCGCGAATCGACCCGTAGCGGTTTGTCGTTCGCAACCGATGACCTTGTCACGCCTGACTCGAAACAGCAGTTCATCAGGGACGCTGAAAAAGAGGTGATGAAGCACAAGAAGGCTTACGATCGTGGATTGATGACGCCGAAAGAAAGGTACAACCAGGTTCTTGACGAATGGACCAAGGCTCGCGAATCGATTACGGTCGATATGATGAAGGCCATGGAAAACGACATTCGTGAGGGCGGATGGTATGTGAACCCGGTATTCCTGATGTCGCACTCCGGTGCTCGTGGTGGTATCGAGCAAATTCGCCAATTGGCGGGGATGCGTGGTTTGATGGCCAAGCCGACCGGTGAGATTATCGAAACGCCGATCAAGGCGAACTTCCGCGAAGGCTTGTCCGTTCTCGAATACTTCAGTTCGACCCACGGTGCTCGTAAGGGCTTGGCCGATACGGCTCTGAAAACGGCCGATAGTGGTTACTTGACTCGTAAACTTGCGGACGTCGCTCAAAACGTCGTTATCACGATGGACGATTGCGGGACCACTCAAGGGATTACCAAGGGAGTCGTTTACCGGGGTGAAAAGGTCGAAGTCAGTTTGGTCGATTCGATCAACGGACGAATCAGCCGTCAATCGATCGTCAATCCGGTAACGGACGAAGTGATCATCGCCGAAAACGAAATGATCACGCCTGAGATCGCTCGCAAGATCGAAGCGATGGGCTTGGAAAAGATCCAGGTTCGTACACCGATGACATGCGATGCACCGCTCGGTGTGTGCCGACGATGTTACGGCATGGATATGTCGACGGGATCGATGGTCGAAGAAGGCATGGCGGTCGGTATCATCGCTGCTCAAAGTATCGGTGAGCCGGGGACTCAGCTTACGATGCGTACGTTCCACATCGGTGGTAGCGTTAGTAAGCAAATGGAAGAGTCGGATATCAAGAGCAAGCGTAACGGTATTGCTCGGTTCACTCGGATGCGGGCGGTTCGTAACACCGAAGGCCGCAACATCGTGCTGACGCGAAACGGCGAAATCTCCCTCGTCGATGAACGTGGCCGTGAAATCGAAAGCTACCCGGTGCCTGCCGGTGCGGCGCTGATGGTCGAAGAGGATGACAAGGTTGTCGAAGGTCAAGTGCTGTGCGAGTGGAACCCCTACTCGATCCCGATTTTGTCCGAAGTCGAAGGAAAGGTTCGCTTCGAGGACGTTGTCGAAGGCGAAACGATGCGTGAAGAACGCGAAACCAGCGGTAACATCCGTATGGTGATCGTCGACCACAAAGGTGATTTGCACCCGCAAATCGTCGTGGAAGATGCCGAAGGCAAAGCACTTGATGTCCAGTACTTGCCGGAACGAGCGACGATCATGGCCAGAGAAGGGACCCCTATCAAACCGGGGATGGTGCTGGCCGAAATGCCACGCGAAACCGGTGGCGTCTCGGACATTACCGGCGGTTTGCCTCGAGTGACCGAAATCTTCGAAGCACGCAAGCCAAAAGATCCTGCGGTGATCTCGGAAATCGATGGCGAAGTCGAAATCCTCGCTGAGAAAAAACGAGGCAAGCGGACGATCGTCGTGCGAAGCGAATCGGGCATCGAACGCGAACACCTCGTGCCCCACGGTAAACACTTTCAAGTTCACTCCGGCGATATCGTTAGGGCAGGCCAAGCATTGGTTGACGGACCACTCGTCCCCCACGATATTTTGCGGGTTTCAGGGGAAGAAGCGGTCCAGCAGTATCTGTTGCATGAAATCCAACAGGTCTACCAATCGCAACGGGTTGAGATCAACGATAAGCACTGCGAGATCATCATCGCTCGAATGCTTCGTAAGGTCAAAATCGAAAACCCTGGTGATACAAACCTGTTGCCTGGATTGGTCATGGATCGATTCCAGTTCCGCAAGGCAAACCAGGATTTGGCCAAGTGTCTGAAAATCTCCAACCCTGGTGATAGTGAACTCTCCGAAGGAACGATCATTCCGAAGGAAACGCTGCAGCAGACCAATGCAGAAATTGAAGCGATGGGCGGAACGCCAGCGAAAGGCAAGAAACCCAAGTTTGCGACTGCCAGTACTCAGCTTCTCGGAATTACCAAGGCTGCGGTTCAGTCGAACAGTTTCATCAGTGCGGCATCGTTCCAAGAAACAACCAAGGTGTTGACCGAAGCTGCGTTGGCAGGCAAAGTCGACAAGTTGGTCGGGTTGAAGGAAAACGTGATTCTTGGGCACTTGATTCCTGCTGGTACCGGCTTCCGAATCTTCCAAGAAGGCGAAGTCAACTACCGCCGCGAAGCACTCGAAGCTTTGTCGGAAGCTCCTGCCGCATCACTCGAAGATAGCTACCCGTTACTCAACGCAGCGGACGATGGCACGAAGCAGGCCGAGCCTGCAGCACGTGCGGAAATGGACCCGTCGATTCTGAAAGCTGGACTGGAGGAAGCGGCCAGTGACGAGGCATCGAACACAGGCAGCAGCGAGGCTCTCGACGAGATGTTCGGCTCCGGCGGACAAGATTGATGATCTTGAATCATCCCCACAAGCTCTTGCGGCCAAAACCGCAGGAGCTTTTTTTTTGCCCCGTCAGAAGAATCTGTGGGTGAATTTCTGAGGTCCTGTCGCTCGATGGTAAGGCCTGCCAGCCCGGAATATTCATGTGATGAGTCGTCATTTGCTAACCCGTTAGAGCCAAAACAGCTAACGAATAATCTGGGCCAATGCTTTGTCACCGCTTGGTTTTAGGCTTGGTAAAAGAGTGGCTGGGACATCTTTCCCCAATATGCTGCGGCTGGAAGCAACAGCCACGAAAGATTCTTACCTTGTTTCTTCGTTGTCGCAAAGCACTCGTTTACGAAAGGCAGGGCTTCGTTTCTTGCACGGCTCGCTCTTCTGCAAAATAAAAAATTGGGTGTTTCCTAGCAACATGTGCAGGCTAGGTTGCGAGAATAGCACTTATCCGGTAGTCGACGTTTCGTTCGTCGACATGCGGATAGCCGTTTCGGACAAATACACAATTGCAAGAGAGCCAAATATCGTGGCACATGATAAAACGATTCAAGCGCTTGTGGTCGACTTCGATCAAAGCTATCCCTTGTTGCGATCGATTGCCGCAGCCTACACGATTTCGCAAAGCATGAGTCAAATATGGCGACCGTCGGATGTGTATTACATCCCGCTACCGGGAGCAACGGGTTCGCCGGGAACATGGGAAGCAACCATCCCCAACCCGCAAGTATTGAAAACGGCAATTGACCATCAAACGCTGGAAAGAGTAAATCACTTTATCCGAGCATCTTTTCAAGGCTCAGTGGCGTTGCAGAGGCACTTGGAAGACAAGATAAAGATTCGCGACAAATGTTTGGATAACATTAAAACGCGAATGGCGGAATTCAATCAAATCAATGCGAATACGCTTTCTGGGCTCGATAGCTCAATCAAGCTGCTAAAAGCCGGTCGTTTTGTCAATAACATTGCATTGATCACCTCTGGTGCGGTTGGTGCGGCCTTGTTAAAAGGCGGCGCTACTTGGACCGCTGCCGAAGCTGCTGCTTGGGTTGGCGGCGGCGGCGTTGGTGTGGCAGGAGTCCCGCTGCTAAAAAGCCTCGGTGTTGGACTGGCAAAAAATTGGGAAGCGTCGAGGAATACCGGAGCCACGATGGTTGCGTTTGAAACAGGCAAGGTGGCTACCAGTAGTACAATGGATTACGGTTCCGATAAGCTGATCGAAAAACAATTCAAAGTGAAAGGTGATGGGGGCAATAAAGTCGAAGCAACACGCGCGGCGATGCAACAGGTTCGCCAAGAATTGAAGCGGAAAAAGGACAGAAGAATCGGCGGTCAAAGCACGAAAGGGAAAGCGGCCAGGCAACGAAAGATTGCTGCGAAGTCCGCCGAAGTCAGAAAGGCGGAAGCTGCTCACAAAGCCGCTAGCGCGGAAGCCTCTGCGGCAGCAAGGAAAACGAGATGGGTCTCTGGATTTGGCAAAGTAGTCAAAACCACGGCATCCACTCTGTTTGTGTGCTGGGATCTTTACGATGCGTTTGTCGAGCTTGGCGAATAACACCACGACGAGTTCCTGCTATCCTAAGATCGCGTGCAACCCTCAGCTCGATTGAGCGTCGCGACGAAGACTTGCATCTTTACCGAGTGCCGTCGTTCAGCGAAATCGACACACTGACGATAGCAGGTGCCGTTTCGCTGTTTCGTGGTCTTGGCGACTACCAGCTGCGGATAGGAACCGAGGCAACCTTACTCGATACCAAGCAGTTCGACTTCGAAGGTTAAAACTTCGTTAGGGCCGATCGCACCTTGGCTGCCACGTTCGCCATAGGCCAATTCCGATGGGATGTAGAGCATCCACTTGCTGCCGACCTTCATCTTTTGAAGTGCCATGGTCCAGCCCTTGATAACTCCGTCGACACGGAACTGAGCCGGTTGGCCTCGGGCAACGCTACTGTCAAACGTTGTGCCGTCGGTTAGTTTGCCGGTGTAGTGAACTTTGACGGTATCGGAAGCGCTCGGCGATGGGCCGTCACCTTCTACAAGTACCTTGTACTGCAAGCCACCTGCAAGTTTTTCGACGCCTTCCTTCTTGGCGTTTTCCTCAAGCCATTTTTCGCCCTTTTCTTTATTCTGCTGCATCATTTCGAGTTGCCGTTTTGTCAGCAGTGCTTCGATTTTCTCTTGGACGCCCTTCAATTGTTCGTCGCTCATTGCCGGCTCGTTTGCGGCGATTCCGTCCTTTGCCCCGGCAATCAACGCTTGCAGGTCGATATCTTCAGTTTGAAAGCCTTGTGCGCCCATCTGTTGTCCGATCGAAACGCCCAAAAAGTAGCCGATCTCTTCGGCATCGGTTTTGTATTTCGATTCTGTAGCGTCCTGTCCCATTACGGTTCCCGTCATAAAGGTGGAGGTGACGAGAGCGAACCCGCCGAAAAGTAAAGTGATCGTTCGATTCATTGTTTAGTCCTGTTTGGTTTGGACGCTGTCAATCGTGAGGGAGCGTTTTCAGGTTGGTAAAAAGGTGGGCGTGGTCCGAAGGGCTTGATTATAGCCGCAAAGGCGTGGTTGAAACTAGTGGTGCGAAGAGCTCTGCCGTAAAGCGTCAAAAGAGATAACTTCCGCAATAGATACCTGACGGGTTACCGGTCGTTGTATTGATTGCTATCGGTCGGATCTCCAGAAGCGATTCTGCTTGTGATTCGCTGATGGTTCAATCGCAATTTCATGCCTTTGGAGGCAAAGTCTTGGCGACCTCCGTTACGAGAGCTTTACTTCGGTGAGAGCAAGATCGCGGCGAGCACGATCCCGCACACGAGCACGCCGACAGCGGCTAGGCGACCCCAGCTAATCGACGGGCCAATTCGCCCTTCGAGTCGATCGAGAATTTGTTGCTGGAGAATTTGACGCCCTTTTTCTGTTAACGCGTCGGCGCCAACGTCGTTCGCTTCAAGGGCTTGGTCTAATTCTGCCTCGAGGCCATATCGCTCGCCGAGTTGCAGCATGACTCCTTGAACAGCTCGCGCGTTGAACGGTCGATCTTCGGGGTTTTTCTCGAGCAGTTTGTCGATGATTTCATCGAGTTCGGTAGGGCAGTTTGGCACAAGCTCGCGAATGTGTTGGGGGCGAGTACGCAGGTGTTGCTCGAAAAGCTGAGCAAAATTCTCGCCCATAAATGTTTTTCGCCCCGAAAGCATTTCAAACAGGCAGCAACCCAAAGCGTAGAGGTCGGTCTTTCCCGAAATCAACGCGTCGCCAGTGATTTGCTCGGGCGACATGTAGGCGTGAGTCCCGACGGTCAAGCCGGTTGCGGTCAAATCGCTGTTGGTCAAATCGCGGGCGATACCGAAGTCGCCTAGCTTGACGACCGCTGATTTGGTGAGAAATAGATTTCCTGGCTTCAAATCGCGATGGATCACGCCGTGGTTGTGAGCGCACTGGAGCGCTGAACAGATTTGACGCGCGACATCAACAACGACTTGCCAATCCAGGTGACCATTGGCTTCGATCATCTCTTTGATCGTACCGCCTTCGATCTTTTCCATGACATAGTAAAGCAGCCCGTCTTCGGCTTCGCCCCCGCCGTAGTAGGCGATGATGTTTGGGTGGCGAAGGCGTTCTAGGATCGTCATTTCACGGCGAAAACGCGCCCGAATCAATTTGTCCGAGCTCACGCCAGGGTGCAGCTTTTTGATCGCAACGCTGTGTTGGGTCTCTTTTTCAATCCCCTCGTAGATCGTTCCAACCGTTCCAACGCCAAGAATCCCACCAAGATCGTAATCCGTGATTTTTGACGATGGCACGTGTAAACCTATGGGGCAAACCTATGGGGCAAACCGACGAAGGGCAAGCCTATGCGATGCTTTCGATTTTCACACGAGTGTGAATTTGGCGATGGCCGGTGCGGCGTTTGCTATGCTTGCGGCGACGGAATTTTTGGACGTAAATCTTTTTGTCCTGCTTCGCGCCAATGACCGATGCGGTCACTGTGGCGCCTTCTAAGGTGGGCGATCCCAGCTTTAGCCCTTCGCTACCACTAACGGCCAAAACCTTGTCAAACGTGATTTGGTCGCCTTGTGATAGGTCGCGAAAGTCGATATCGACCTCCATGCCAGGTTCAACGCGGTATTGGCGGCCACCATCAACAACGATAGCGTACATAGTCTATTATCTCTTACAAGGTTCTGTTGGGCAATGTTCGAAAAGGGGTCTGATCCCTCTCCTGGCAAGCCGAAAACGATTACAAAAAGCGATTGTTACAAAAAGCGATTGTCCTCCAAAGGGTCAGGCCCCTTTTCGGACACAGCCCCGCGGGCGGATATTTCGAGCGGCACAGTTTACAGGGCCAATCGGATGGCGTACAGACCTTCTTTAAGAATTAGTGCCCCAAAAAACAGGATTATTCAATCGGACCGCTGCCGGACCGCTGCGGATTTTCTGCCCGCCCCTTTTTCGTGGCTAGGAGTCCCCTGAGGGATGAATCCATTGTTGCAAACAATCCATCGGATTTGATCGTTTCCTACTCCGCAACCGGTGTGTAGAATTGTAGGTGATCGAGCTGCTGCGGTTTTTCCCACCTTTCTGTATTCCCTCCTGAGCAAATTTGTTTAGATGAACAAAATCCCTCCTGTGTTGCCTCGTCTATTATTGCCTCGTCTATTTACACAGATATTTACACAAAGCTTCCTCGTGTTCGCGGCATGGGTTGGCTCAGGGGGGGGCCTAACGACCGCTGCTCAGGAGACTCCGCTACTGCACCCGCTTTTCAGCGACCATTTGGTTCTGCAGCGCGGCGAGGAAATTCCGGTATGGGGGTGGGGGGTTCCAGGTCAACAGGTTCTCGTCACCTTGCAAGACAAGACTGCCGAAGCGACTGTCGAAAAAAACGGGCGTTGGCAAACCAAGTTGCCTGCCTTCACGGCAGGCGGTCCGTTCGAATTGACCGCAAAGGTGAAGGGTGGTGACCAACAGGGGGTTCAAACGATTCAGGATGTTCTGATTGGCGACGTTTGGATTTGTTCCGGCCAATCGAATATGGAGAGGCCGCTGTCAGCCGCGAAGAATAGCGACGCAGAAATCTCGGCTGCCAACTATCCCAACATCCGCTTGTTCACTGTGCCTAGGCAGATTTCCGAAGTGCCCGTTGATTCGCTCGAAGGTCGCTGGGAGGTATGCACGTCGCAATTTGCAAAGTCATTCAGTGCGGTGGGCTACTTTTTTGGTCGGGATCTGCACCGAGAGCTCAATGTTCCGATCGGCTTGATCGATGCGTCTTGGGGCGGAACGGTTGCGGAAGCATGGACCAGTGCAGAGGCGTTAGAGTCGTTGGAGGATTTTCGTCCTAAGCTCAATGCATTGAAGAGGTTGAGAGAGTCGCGATCTGAAAACCCGTTGGATCAACGGACGGCCATGGCACGATGGTGGCGAGAAAATGATCTCGGTACGCGTGAAAAATGGCAACGAAGAGTCCTGACGCCTTCTGTAGAGGACCCGTGGAAATCGATCGATTTACCCAAGCGATGGGACCAGCACGACTTAGCTGGTTTTGATGGTGTGGTTTGGTTTCGCAAGGAATTTGAGCTGCCAAATGCGAGCGATTCGATTCAGGCGGAACTTCGGCTTGGTCCCATTGACGATCGCGAAACGACTTGGATTAACGGGAAGAAAATAGGGCAAACCGATCGTTTCAACATCGACCGTCAATACTCGATCAAGCCAGGTGTGCTTAGAGCGGGAAAGAATGTGATTGCCATTCGAGTCCTTGATACGGGCGGGGCCGGTGGTTTTTTCGGCCAACCGAACCAGATGCAGATCAAGTTCGACGATGCAACGAGTCTTCCGCTAAAGGGATCATGGAGTTACAAAATTAGCGTGCCCTTATCTAAGATGTCGCTCCGCCCCGACCCGCCGGTGGAAAATCCCAACCGGGTGACGGTTCTTTACAACGGAATGATTGCACCGCTTGAGCCCTACGCCATCAAAGGGGCGATTTGGTATCAAGGCGAATCGAACGCTGGACGCGCGATGCAGTACCGAGAATTACTACCGACGATGATTAAGGATTGGCGAGATCGTTTTGGTGTTGGTGATTTCCCCTTCCTAATCGTCCAATTGGCGAATTACATGGCACCTCAACAACAACCGGTGGAACCAGGTTGGGCCGAACTGCGTGAGGCCCAATCGATGACCGCAGCGAAAGATGAAAGGACGGGCTTGGCGGTGGCCATCGATATCGGCGATGCCAACGATATTCATCCTCGCAATAAACAAGAGGTGGGGCGGCGATTGATGTTGTCAGCCCTTAAGATCGCGTATGGCCGTGACGTTGTTGCGAGTGGGCCAAAATTCGAGTCGGTCGAGTACAAATCGGAAAAGGCAATCATTAAGTTTTCGAGCATCGGCAGTGGTTTAAAGGCCAAGGAGGGCAAGCTAAAAGGGTTCGCAATCGCTGGATCCGACAAAACGTTTGTCTGGGCCGATGCCGTCATTGATGGCGATCAAGTCATCGTGTCGTCGCCCGCTGTTTCCGCCCCAGTAGCCGTTCGCTATGGATGGGCGAACAACCCGATCGCGACACTAGTCAACGAAGAGGGCCTGCCTGCGATCCCGTTCCGTAGCGATGTTGATTAGGGCACCTTTCCGACGACGGCAAAATGGATAACACTTTGGCGATGAACTCGATTGCTGAAGACCTCCTGCCGTACGCCTCAAACGACTTGGCTGTCGGTCCGCACACGCTTAGGTACCTCGACGAAGGGGATGCGAACGCCGCTTCGGTGCTGCTATGCGTGCACGGAAATCCAACCTGGAGTTTCTATTGGCGACGGATCATTGAGCGTTTTTCGCATTCTCACCGAGTGATCGCAGTCGACCATTTGGGCTGTGGTCGTAGCGAGAAACCGCCTCGAGGCGATGAGACGTCAAAGGGCGAATTTCGATATCGACTCGCCGATCATCGTGACAATCTCGTTCGCCTGATCGACACGCTCGATCTGCAAAACATCACCTTGGTTGCCCATGATTGGGGCGGAGCGATCGGGTTGACGTCGGTGCTGCAGAGGCGTGATCGCTTGGCTCGGATCGTCCTTCTCAATACCGGTGCGTTTCCGCCGCCCTATATCCCATGGCGGATATCGGCTTGCCGTTGGCCATGGGTTGGGACGGCTGCGGTTCGCGGGCTGAATGCTTTTGCTAAAGCGGCCGTCACAATGGCGATGTCGCGGCAAAAACTATCGCCGCAGGCTGCGGCGGGCTTGTTGGCGCCCTACGACAATTGGAAAAATCGAGTCGCGATTGACGCATTTGTTCGCGATATTCCGAAGCGTAAATCACATCCGACTTACGAAACGCTCGCCAAGCTAGAAGCCGATTTGCCATCGCTCGCCGACATCCCTTCTCTGTTGGTTTGGGGGATGAAGGATTGGTGTTTCCGTCCCGAGTGCTTGCGCCGGTTCGAAACCGCTTGGCCCGCTGCAAAAACCGTCGAAATAGCGGATGCAGGTCACTATGTGATAGAGGATGCACCGGAGCAAACACTTTCGGTCATCGAGTCCTTCTTGTCGTGACAGCGCCAAGAATATCGTTGAACGAGATTCTTCCTGATGTTGGCTGCGTTGCCGATGCGGTTCGCTGGGCTTGCGTGTTGGAGGTCACGGCTCCGAAAGCGGGCAATGTTTATCCGGGAAGGTCCTTTGCGGATTTAACTTTCCAAGATTTTATCAATGCGGCAGAGGTCGCGGCCCATTGCTTCGCAAACCCCGAAGGTCGGTTCAGCGAAAAGGTTCTGCAGGCCGTCGAGCAAACTCGCCAGATTGCGGGCACGAACGTCAACCTCGGTATCACGCTACTGCTCGGCCCGCTTTCGCATGTCGCCCATCAACATGCCACAACGCACGAACCGCTTAACGATCCGCCTAACGATGGGCCGCAAAATAACCGGCAAATGTTTTCGATCATTGATTGGCAAAAAGAAATTGCGGTACTGTTGCGCAGCCAAGATGGTGAGGATGCCAAACGCATTTTCGCAGCCATTCGTTTGGCCCAGCCTTCCGGTTTGGGGACGGCCGAATCGATGGATGTTCGTAGCGAGACGATGCGATCGTTGGACTTGATCGCTGCAATGAGGGCGGCGCAAAACCGCGATGCAGTCGCGCGGCAATATGCTACGGATTTCGCTCACTTGCTCGTTCGTGTTGTTCCCATTTTGAAGAACACGATCGAGTCGGTTGGTGATCTGCTCTCTGGAATCACCGCAGCACAAATTGAGTTGTTGAAGCGAGAGCCTGACACCTTGATCGCTCGTAAGTTGGGGGACGCTGCAGCACGAAACGTGCAATCGCGGGCTAGACAACTTGATACGCTTTCAACAAAAACGTGGCAAACATTCGATCGCTATCTGCGAAGTGATGCGAATCGCCTAAACCCAGGTGCGACGGCCGACTTGATCGCTGCGGCACTCTTCGTTTTACTGATCGAATCCGCCAGCAATCCGTAGCAATGCATACCCCAACAACGCGAGTACTAGCAAATGTCAGAGTCCAGTTATCGAGTCGAAGTTGCGAAAGAACAATTCGTTTTTTCGGCGGCTCATTTCATTACCTTCGCCGGCGATATCTGTGAGCGACTTCACGGCCACAATTACGGTGTCCGGGCAGCGGTCGAAGGAAAACTTGATGAGAACCGCTACGTCGTCGACTTTATCGCACTACGCGATGCCGTGCTAAAGGAAACGCAGGCCCTTGATCATCATGTGCTGCTTCCCGAGCATCACGCCGAAATCAAGGTCACCGCCGATGACCAGGAGACGACGGCGATGTTTCGGGAGCGTCGCTGGGTGTTTCCAAACGATGATTGCATCATCCTACCTGTCATCAACACGACTGCCGAAGAAATTGCCGGTGTCATCGCGGACCGAGTCGTTGAGCAGATGGGTGATTCGCTCGGTAGTGCTATGACGCTGCTTGAAATCGGAGTGGATGAAAATTACGGACAATGGGGCATCTGCCGGAAATCACTCGTCGCCAACCCCTCGTCGTGAAAGTCGGCAAGACAATCCGGATGTTGCGACACAAACGACAAAAGTCGCCGTTTAGCTAGCATTTTCCGGGATTTCTAGTCAACCAACTGCGTGTGTCTGTCAGTTAGGGACAGCGACGGTCTTACTCAGTTAGGGACAGAGCATGAATCTGGTGGGGACTCAGTTAGGGACAGAGCATGAATCTGGTGGATTTGCCTTTTCCCTAACTGATCATTGTGGTAGGCGATCGGTGTTCCACCGTCTGCTGATGAAGGTGGCGGGTTGGAACATTCAGCGCGCTGCGAGCAGCAAAAAGTTAATGGAACGGCTTGCGGCGTTCTTTTTTGCCTTTTTACGACGGCTGCAATTGATAGCAAAGAGAGATACCGTTTGCTATCAAAGGAATTTGCGATTGCTAGCAATTTGTTAGTATCTGCTACGAGCAATTCGTCAAGCCAAGCCGCTGAATAATGCTAGCTTCAAAGCGACTTTTGTCGTCTGTGTCGGGCTGATCTGTCCCTAACTGATCATGCGGGCTGATCGGACTTTTGACGAGGCATTTAACCCCTCCATTTCGATTCTTGATATAGAAATATCAAGAATGGTTATTGAAGTGGGTCGCACGGCGCACTGCCGGTTACTCTAAAGTGAGTATCAACCATTACTTAGACAAATCGGGCCGACTGGATTCGAACCAGCGATCTCCACACCCCCAGTGTGGCGCGATAACCAGGCTTCGCTACGGCCCGTGATTTTTTCGGTGGCGACGAATTTCACGGTAGCCTCTAATCCTAAAGGAATTTCTGCAAACTCGCTAGGGCCGATTATTCATATAGAATCGTTTGCTTTTCGTCTAGGCATGTGGTGTCGACCCAGGCATCACTTCGTCCATTCTGCAGAAATACCGATTGCCACGGATACCATCCCCTGACCAGCAGCAGAGGGAGTTGGGATCGGTGACATTGACGTTTCCCTACTTCCCGCCGACAATGGGAAACCAAAAGCGATTGTTGGGCAGCGATTGTTGGGCAGTGGATACGATTGCCCCCATTTCAAACCTCACTAAAAAAACCTTTAAAATACCGGGCAAGTCGATTTATGAGTTTTTTGCAAACACAAGATCCTGAAATTTGGGATGCCATCGAAGCGGAAGCCACGCGTCAGCAGGACGGACTCGAAATGATCGCCAGCGAGAACTACACGTCTCCAGCGATCATGCAAGCTACCGGAAGCGTGCTGACCAATAAATATGCGGAAGGTTATCCAGGACGCCGCTATTATGGCGGATGCGAGCATGTTGATGTGGTCGAGACTTTGGCAATCGAGCGTGCCAAGGCGTTGTTTGGAGCCGAAGCGGCAAACGTGCAGCCGCATAGTGGTTCCCAGGCCAATGCGGCGGTTTACATGGCGTGCCTCGAAGTCGGCGATACCGTGCTCGGGTTGGATCTGGCCCAAGGTGGCCACTTGACCCACGGCATGAAGCTAAACATGAGTGGCCGGCTCTACGACTTTCATCATTATGGGGTCGACCCCAAGACACATCGACTTGATTTCGACCAGATTGCGAAATTGGCACGAGAGCAGAAACCGAAATTAATCGTTGCTGGTGCGAGTGCTTATCCGCGTGAAATTCCACACGCGCGGTTTGCTGAAATCGCGGAAGAGGTCGGTGCCAAATTGCTCGTCGATATGGCTCATTATGCCGGACTGGTTGCAGCGGGTCAGCACAACAGCCCGGTGCCGTATGCCGATTATGTCACCACCACGACTCATAAAACGCTGCGTGGCCCCCGAAGTGGGTTGATACTTTGCAAGAACGAGCATTTGAAGTTGGTCAATCGCAATGTATTCCCAGGCAATCAGGGCGGTCCTCTGATGCATGTGATTGCTGGGAAAGCGGTTTGTTTTGCCGAGGCGATGACCGATGACTTCAAGGCTTATGGGAAAGCAGTCGTCGAAAATGCAAAATGTTTGGCCGACACGTTGATGACAGCCGGGCTGCCGCTCGTTAGTGGCGGAACCGACAATCACTTGATGCTTGTCGATGTGACGGCGGTCGACCTTGGCGGTAAGAGGGCGGAAGCGGTTCTCGGCCAGTGCGGTATCACGGTCAATATGAACATGATTCCGTTCGACACTCGCAAGCCAATGGATCCATCGGGTATTCGTATCGGTACACCTGCCTTGACAACGCGAGGGATGGGAGTCGATGAAATGAAGCGAGTTGGGAATTGGATTTACGAGGGACTATCGAAACCAGATGACAAGTCGCTGCATGAATCGATTCACAATGAGATTCGCGAGATGTGCAAGAGTTTCCCCGTCCCTGCCGAACGAGAATTGGTCTAAGCCGGTCCTTCTTTTTTCCCTTCGAAGCCTACTAATATGAACCGCATCCTGATTGCTGATGACAATGTCGCCAATCGAGAATTACTTGAAGCTTATCTTGCCAATGTCGACTGCGAAATAGAGACGTCGGTGGATGGTCAAGACACACTCGATAAGGCGGAGACGTTTAAGCCGGATTTGATTTTGCTTGACGTGATGATGCCGAAGTTAAGCGGTTTCGAAGTTTGTAAAAAGATCAAGGAAGACTCGAATGGCCGACGGGTGATGATTTTGATGGTCACCGCGTTAAACGAACTTGGGGATGTCGACCGAGCGGTTGCCGCAGGAACCGATGACTTCATGAGCAAACCGGTCAACAAGGTCGAACTCCTTAAGCGTGTTGAAAACATGCTCAAATGGAAAGACATGACCGACGAAAACGAGCGGCTAAGACGCTACATCCAAGAGATGGAAGACCAGTCGGGCCGGTAGCGGTACGCACCACGTTAAGCCAAATGCCTTAGCCTTGCCCCTCCCGGCGAAGCTGGCAGGGTCGGAAAGCGAGCCTCCAGCGAGCTCTTCGGGGAGAGCCTTCGATGTGGAGCAATACGTTCGAAACAGTGTGGGGCCCCTCCCCGAACATCGCTTCGCTCGTTCGACCCTCCCCAAACGGTGTTTGGGGAGGGTGAAGTCAAACTAAATCCTCATCTTGTCACCCTGGCGGCATTTCGTACTTCACCCAACCGGGAAAGACGACTCGAGTGATCGCGGGTTGGCCGATCGACATCTTGATCCGGTGCGAAAACAGCTTGTTGTCTTCTCGCCGATTGGTAAAGGCATCCCAAGGAATAAACAGCGGCGGATGGCCTAGCCGAAAGGGGAAGAATACCGAGATTCTCAAACCTTCGGGAACGGCGACAAAGTTCAGAGTGCTGTGATAGTTGATCGGGCCAATCATCCCGGTTCGCATGTACGCCTTGCGCCGATCCGTTCGCGACGCAGACAGATCGACCTCTGCTTGAGAGGCCAGGTAGTGATCGGCCAGCACCCACCATCCGCTGGCCCAGCTCAAGATCAGACAAACCAAACACCACACAATCGGAATGGAGAGCAGCAATGCTGCTCGATACCAATCATTGGCAAAATCTGCCATCATGCTTATCTACCGATTGTCGTACTTGGCAAAAATCATTTTGCCCGCGTTGGTTTGCAAGGTACTCGTCACACGCACGTCCAAATCTTGGCCGATACGGTGTCTCGCTCCTTCGATCACGACCATTGTGCCGTCATCGAGATATCCGATTCCTTGCTCAGGCCCTTCCCCTGCTTTGATGACCTTGATGTGGAACACTTCGTCGGGCAGATAAACCGGTCGAAGTGAATTGCTGATTTCGTTGAGGTTGATAACCGGCACGTTATGCAGTTTCGCGACCTTATTCAAGTTGAAGTCACCGGTGACCACTTTTCCATCGAGATGTTTGGCGAGCAAGACAAGTTTTAAGTCAACCGTTTGCCCAGCAAGCTCAGGCAATTCGCGATCAAAGATCACCAAGTCAACCGCTTGATCGGCACGCATTCGATTGAGAACATCAAGGCCGCGACGTCCGCGGGTGCGTCGCAGTTTGTCGCTGCTGTCCGCAATCGCCTGCAATTCGGACAATGCAAAGCGAGGCATGATGAGTTGGTTGTCAAAGACGCCCGTGCCGACGAGGTCGGCGATACGTCCGTCGATCACGACACTCGTATCCAAAACCAACGGTTTGAAACCTTTTACTTCACGCACAAATTCCACGTACGGAATGAGGAAGCGGAAATCGTCTTTGGTTTGAAGCAACAGGCTCGTGCAGGTGTAACACATCAACATCCCGATCACCAACTGGACGCCACGCCCATTGAACGATTGGTCAATCAAAGGAGCTGCGGCAATCCACAAGATATAGGTGAGAAGTACCCCGACGAGTACGCCAAAATAGACTGCCGTGACGGTATCGATCCGCTTGCGGGGAACAGCGATGTCGGCAATCAACACCGCACCGGCTAATGCCATGATGCCAGCGAACACCAAATACGGCATCGACACAGGCGAATTGTCGGGAAGGCTAGAGATGATGAACGTGGAAACGCCTCCAGCAAATAGCAAGAAGACGCAGCGAAGTATGATTAAGGCCATTTGACCAGCAAACCGTTGAAATAGAGAGAGAGAGGCGAACGCGACGAATAGCTCTCGCGACGAAAAACCTTAGCTTTGATGTCAGCTTTACGCAAGGAAACTACGTAGTAAATTGCATGACGGTTTGATTAATTGAAGATGAAACCAAATCCTTGACCGACCACGAATCGTTGCAAAACCCATTAAATCGCCACAAGGTGCACAATCGATCCCTATGTCGGCCCGGAATCCTGCGTTGCCACCGCCGACGGATTGGGAGTGACCTATTGTTTTGCATGACCTTCCATCCATTTCTCGTCTCGCAGACCTTTGATGTCCTCACCGCTCTCTCGACACCAAACCCGATCGTCGTGCGGTCGTCATTTCGCCAGTACTCGTCTGGCTACCTTGGTCGTTTTCGGTGGTCTGCTGGGTTGTCGAGTCGACACGGAATCACTAGGCGAGATGGCTGGCGTCATCATGGGTGAATCGGCTCACCGTGAAAATTCCGTTCAAGTCGAAGCGAAGCAAGTGATCAAAAAGGGTGTCGTTTGAACCTAAGTATGCCAATCGAATCGCCCGATTTCGGTATCCTGGCGAAACGTCGGTGACGAACGTCGAGCCCGCTTTTGCGTGCGTTGTGGAAAAGGCACGAAAATCGAGATCTTGGGATTTGCCAAGATGGATGACTCGTTTGAGCCTACGCGTTGGCATGAATCATCCGGGTGAACGAAAGCCAACACACCTATGGTTCCGGTACGCTTGTCAGCAGCGTATATTGGGCCAGTGGTCCGAAAGAGACCTTCTATACCCGAACCAATTACCTGTATTCACGAGCTGGTTAGTCGTCGATGAAAATTCACGAATTTCAAGGGAAACAATTATTTCGCCAAGCTGGGGTTCCAGTTTTAGACGGGTTTGTCGCTCGGACCGCTGACGAAGCGGCGGCGGCGTACAACAAACTGGGCGGTTCCATTGCGGTTGTAAAAGCTCAGATTCACGCGGGCGGTCGCGGCAAAGGGACGGTCATCGACAATCCTTCCCAACGAGGGGTTGTGCTCGTCAAATCGGCTGACGAGGCACGAGCGGCTGCTGCGGCACTTCTCAATAAAAAACTAGTAACCATTCAAACGGGGCCGCAGGGTAGCACTGTCAAACGAGTCTTCATCGAAGCGGGTTGTGACATTGCACGCGAATTGTATCTCGGCATCGTAATTGATCGTGCGACTTGCTTGCCGGTCTTGATGGCCAGCACCGAGGGGGGCGTTGAGATTGAGTCCGTCGCTGAAAAGACGCCCGAATTAATCTTCAAAGAGTACTTTGATCCTGCTTATGGTTTCTATGGTTATCAAGTTCGCAAGCTATGCAAGCGACTGGGGATATCGGGCGATGCCGCGAAATCGGCGAACAAATTCTTCACGTCGATCTGTCGTTTCTTCGTCGATTACGATTGCTCCATGGCTGAGATCAATCCCCTTGTGATCACGGGCGACGGGAAGATGGTCGCGCTCGATGCAAAAATCACGTTTGACGATAACGCTTTATTCCGACACAAGGAATTGTTAGAACTTCGCGATTGGTCCGAAGAAGAACCGAGTGAAGTGCGAGCCAGTGATGCGGGCTTGAGCTACGTGAAACTGGAAGGCAACATCGGATGTCTCGTCAACGGAGCGGGTTTGGCGATGTCGACAATGGACATTATTAAATATCACGGTGGCCAACCGGCAAACTTTCTGGACGTCGGTGGTGGAGCGAATGCTCAGCAAGTGACCGAAGCGTTCCGCATCTTGTTGTCGGACCCCAATTGCAAGGGTGTTTTGGTCAACATCTTTGGTGGAATCGCACGCTGCACCACGATCGCGGCGGCCTTGATCGAAGCGAGCAAGACCGTCGGATTTACGGTGCCGTTGGTTGTCCGGCTAGAAGGCACCGAAGTCGAAGAGGGTCGAAAAATGTTGGCCGAAAGCGATGTCAACATCATCAGCGCGACCGACATCAACGATGCTGCGAAGAAGATTGTTGCAGCTGTCAAATAACCGCTACGATACAACGTCAGCTTTCTTACATTATTCATTATCCAACTCCAAATTAAACGATAGTCATTCAGTTATGAGTATTCTGGTTGACGGCAATACGAAAGTCATTTGCCAAGGCATTACCGGTAAAGCAGGAACTTTTCACAGTCTGGGGTGCCGCGAATACGGCACTCAGTTGGTTGGCGGCGTGACGCCGGGCAAGGGTGGTCAAAAGGTCGATGGCATTCCAGTGTTTGACACCGTTGAAGAAGCGGTGAAGGAGACCGGAGCCAATGCGTCGATGATCTTCGTCCCACCCGCATTCACGGCGGATGCAATTCTCGAAGCGGTCGATTCCGGAATCGAGGTGATTGCTGCCATCACCGAATTCGTTCCCGTCATTGACATGGTTCACGTCTACGAGAAAGTTCGTGAGAGCAATTCGGTTTTGATTGGGCCTAACTGTCCCGGTTTGATCACGCCCGGCGGTTGTAAGATTGGCATCATGCCTGGATACATTCACAAAGTCGGCAAGGTCGGCGTGATGAGCCGAAGTGGAACGTTGACCTACGAAGCGGTTTGGCAAACCAGTAGCCTGAACCTTGGGCAGAGTACTTGTGTTGGCCTCGGCGGCGATCCAATCGTCGGCACGAACTTTATCGATCTGTTGAAACGGTTCGAAGCTGACGATCAAACCGAAGCGATTTTGATGATTGGGGAGATTGGCGGATCGGCTGAAGAGGAAGCTGCCGCGTTTGTCAAAGAGCACATCACCAAGCCAGTCGCTTCGTTCATAGCCGGTCGAACCGCCCCACCCGGAAAACGGATGGGGCACGCCGGTGCAATCATTAGTGGAGGCAAGGGAACGGCTACGGAGAAGGTTGCCGCCCTCGAAGATGCTGGTATTGTCGTCGCACCGACTCCAGCTGACATGGGGCAAGCGGTGATCGATGCGATCGCCCAGCATTCTTAAACAATGATGTGACTGGGGCTTCAAGCCACAGATCGAAACAGGCTGCGGCTTGAAGCCACAGCCACGTAAACGCAATGATGTGACTGGGGCTTCAAGCCACAGATCGAAACAGACTGCGGCTTGAAGCCACAGCCACGTAAACGCAATGATGTGACTGGGGCTTCAAGCCACAGATCAAAACAGGCTGCGGCTTGAAGCCACAGCCACGTAAACGTAGTGATGTGACTGGGGCTTCAAGCCACAGATCAAAACAGGCTGCGGCTTGAAGCCACAGCCACGTAAACGCAATGATGTGACTGGGGCTTCAAGCCACAGATCAAAACAGGCTGCGGCTTGAAGCCACAGCCACGTAAACGCAATGATGTGACTGGGGCTTCAAGCCACAGATCGAAACAGGCTGCGGCTTGAAGCCACAGCCACGTAAACGTAGTGATGTGACTGGGGCTTCAAGCCACAGATCAAAACAGACTGCGGCTTGAAGCCACAGCCACGTAAACGCAATGATGTGACTGGGGCTTCAAGCCACAGATCAAAACAGACTGCGGCTTGAAGCCACAGCCACGTAAACGCAATGATGTGACTGGGGCTTCAAGCCACAGATCAAAACAGACTGCGGCTTGAAGCCACAGCCACGTAAACGCAATGATGTGACTGGGGCTTCAAGCCACAGATCAAAACAGACTGCGGCTTGAAGCCACAGCCACGTAAACGCAATGATGTGACTGGGGCTTCAAGCCACAGATCAAAACAGACTGCGGCTTGAAGCCACAGCCACGTAAACGTAGTGATGTGACTGGGGCTTCAAGCCACAGATCGAAACAGACTGCGGCTTGAAGCCACAGCCACGTAAACGTAGTGATAGCTGAAGTAAGGCGGTATAACCCACCATGGATCTTGTTCTCCTAGAGGCGTAATGTTGACAAGTCCATCGTCGTGGATGATTTGGTTAATAGTCGCGACGGTCGTGCCGCCGTTGTTGATCACCCTTGTCTCGATCTATCCCGTTCGGCGGTTTGCTTACCAACTCGGTCTTGTTGCACATCCGGGCGGTCATAGCACTCATGTGAACGCCACGCCGCTTGGTGGTGGCATCGGCATTTGGCTTGGCATTTTGATTACGTTTGCTGCCGCAACTCTTGCCATCTATCTAGCTCAGCATGATCCGAGTCTTCGATCGAGGGTGCCGGCGCCGCTACTGCCTTATCTTGAGGGGGCATCATCGCGAATGGGGCAACTGTGGTCGCTGCTTGCCGCCGGTTCGGTGCTCGTCATTCTTGGGGTTACCGATGATCGCCGAGGCGGTGTGAATCCGTTCTTTCGATTGTTGGTCGAGTTTGCGGTGGCCGCCTACGTCGTCTACGGTTTGGGATTTGGGCTGACCGCCTTTATCGAGATCGCATGGTTAACCAATCTGTTATCTGTGATTTGGATCGTTGGATTGATTAATTCATTCAACATGCTCGACAACATGGATGGACTTAGTGGTGGCGTCGCGGCGATCATTGCGGCATCGATGGCAATTGTGATGTTGACCACGCCTGATCCGGAAACAAATTGCCCGCAAGTGCTTGTGGCGGCGCTTCTATTAGTGGTCTGTGGTGCCCTATTGGGTTTTTTATGGCACAACCGTCCGCCAGCGAAGATTTTCATGGGTGACGGCGGTAGCTACTTGGTCGGATTTCTCGTTGCCGTCGCGATGTTAATGGCGACCTTTGCGGGCAACGATCAACCACGGCCTCATGCGATGCTGGCACCACTATGTGCGATGGCTGTCCCTCTTTACGATATGATAACGGTATTGTGGATTCGGATTCGCCAAGGCCGCAGTCCATTCATTGGCGACCGCAGCCATTTCTCTCATCGTTTGGTCGAATTGGGATTAAGTCGAACGCAAGCGGTCTTGACGATTTATCTGGTCACAGGGACATGCGGTTTGGCCTCGATCTTGCTAACCCATGTTGGCGTTTGGCAAGCGATGATGGTCATCGGAATCGTTGGCTGCATGTTGCTCTTGGTCATCATATTGGAATCGACACAGTGGCAACACAACGACGAGTAGTCGCATCGCTGTTAGCGTCAATTTTGGTTGTCGTCGCCTATCACCCGAGTGATAGTGTAGCGGTCGAACGTGGTGATGCGGTTTGGTTGGCCGCTGCGTCTTTGGGGGCATTGGCAGTTTGGTTTGCGTTCGAGGTACTAAGCATCGGTCGCGGTTCATCGGCCCATCAACTTCGATTCAGAAAATCAACTCGAACGAGCATCGCACTGGACGTCATCCCCTGGCTCTTGGGCGGATGGATGATGTTGGCGGCGTTCGGATCCTCTCCTCCTGGGAACCTTCGTCAAGCGACCAACGAAGCTTGGATTTGGGTTAGCGGAGCGGCTATCTTCGGTTTGTCACGGCGGTTGTTTGCCAGTGATGCGATCCGCCAAACATTGTTGGCTTTGTTGTTTGGTTGCGCGGTCTTGCAATCGGTCCACGCCCTACACCAGCAACTCATCAGCTTGCCCCAGATGCGACTTCAATACGAATCGAACCCCGATGCGGTGTTAGCTCGTGTGGGCATCGATGCACCGCAGGGCTCGGGCGAACGGAATGTGTTTGAGAACCGGCTTTACGATGGTGGTCCAACCGGCACGTTCGCACTGGCTAATTCATTAGCAGGCGTTCTGATTTTTGGAGTTCTGCTTTCCGCAGCCATGATTTGGCAGCGTTTTTCGTTGATGGTCACATCCGAGCGCATTGGTTGGCTATTGTTGTTTGTTTTGCTAGCCGCTGCGATGATGATGACCCGCAGCCGAGCATCCGTTATTGCTGTTTTCTGTGGCATTGTGTTTGTTGTCTTCATGACAATGGGAATTCGCAAACGGGTGCTAGGATGGGTGTCCGCTGGAACGCTATTGATGATCACGCTAGTGGGCATCTTGCTTTCGGTGTTTGGCCGCCGAGAATGGTTCGAGCAAGCACCGGCATCGCTCGCGTTTCGATGGCAGTACTGGCGGTCGACGTGGCGAATGGTTGCCGAACATCCATTGTTCGGGGCCGGGCCAGGCAACTTCCAATCGATCTATGAGCGGTTTCGTGAACCGAGTGCGAATGAGAGCATCGCGGATCCGCATCATTTCTTTTTCGAGACGATTGGCAGCGGTGGTGTGGTCGCCGGCATTCTTTTGATACTCGGTATGATTCTATTTGCCAGCGAAGTTTACACGAAATATCGCAACGGCGATCAATCAAAAGACGGTCCGCCGGTCTTCGATCGTTCAGCAGAAATCTATGTTTGGATCGGAGCAAGCGTCGGATTATTGGTCGTTTGGATCGGTGGCTTGCTCACGCTCAAGATCCCTGATCTCGACGCTCACACGTTCGCCGTTCCGATTGCAATTGCGTCGATTGTTTTCGTGACACCAAGCCTGCGGAAGACTTCCCGCATCGAACTCAATACGATCGCCTTGTCGATTCTTGGGGCGATCATGATTCACTTGTCGATTTCGAGTGGCTGGACGATTCCAGGAATTTCGATCTACGTTTGGGTCTGTGCGGCAGCGGTTGTTCCGGACGGCAAGGAACGGATACCATCGCCCGATCGTGCTCAGACGAAACCGTTTGAAGCCACGCGACATAAGCAATTGTCTCTTTTGCTATTGCTTGGCACCCTGGCTGGTTTGGTGTGTGTCGTGCGGATGTCATGGTTGCCGATCTACCGAGAAACCAGGGCATTGGCGGCTGCAGAATCCGAACTGATCCGAGGGCGATTGGTACAAGCGGACCGCTGGCTAGAAACCGCAGAGCAGGCAGACCGATGGAGTGCCAATGCGTCACGATGGCGAGCCGAGGTCTTCCGACGTCGTTTGGTAATGGGCGATACAGCAAGTGATCGATTGAAAGCAGATTGGAGAGCCTCGATCGATCGATCGAAGCTGCGATCCGGCGACGACCCGGCGGCGTATCGGGAATTTGGGACCGCTCAGTTGCATGTGTACCAACGGTTCGGTGAAATGACGGATTTGAACGCTGCCTTTGAGACCTTCAAGCAGGCAGTCGCTTGGAACCCATCGGACCAATGGCTGGCGGCTCAGTTGTCGGAAGTCGCGCGAGCTAAGGGCGATACCAAGCTGGCTGAGCAAATGGCCGAGCGGGCTAGATGGCTATCGGGATTGAGCAGCAATCTCGAAAGAATGCTTGATCGACAATGGATACTCGTTGCTGAAAAAATTGGAGAACCAGCATCCACAGCCCCCATCCGGCAACCCGCCGATAAAGTGCTGTCGGTCTCGTCTGCGTCCTAAAGACTCCGGCCCAGCGGACCGAGCATTTCCAGCGGTCCGGGCATTTCCAGCGGACCGGGCATTTCCAGCGGACCGGGAATCAAGCGTTTGCCAGTTTCCAAGCTGCCAAGTTGGCGACCGTGTCATCCTCGATAATGCCGCGTGGCAAGCGGTTTTCAAAGAAGACTTTTGGATCGCAAAGCTCAGCGACCGAATCGACAATGACATCGGGGCCATAGGCGAATTGATCGAGATCTTCTCGCTTGGTGCTGCCACTGAGCGTCAAGATGGTCCGGTAACCCATTTGGACACCGCCTAGAATATCCGTCTCCATGGTGTCGCCCACCATTACGGTTTGCGATGTTGGCATCTGGAGTTCTTTTCTTGCCGCACGCATCATGATCGGACTTGGCTTGCCCATGTTGAGTGCCTTGCGACCGGTAACCGTTTCGAGATAGGCAACCGTCGCCCCGCTGCCCGGACGAGTGCCCGACTTGGTGGGACAATTGGGATCCATGTTGGTAGCAATCAGTTTTGCGCCTCCGAGGATCATGTCGACTGCGTTTTCCAGGTTTTCGAGCGTTAGCGTACGCCCTTCTCCCACAACGACGAAATCGGGATCATGGTCGACAACCGAGTAACCGTTGAGATGCAATGCTTGCAGAAGACCTCCTTCGCCAAGAACGAACGCGGTCCCATTTGGCTTATGTTTCGCTAAGAAGCGTGCTGTTGCCATCGCACAGGTAAAGATATTCTCTTCCTCAACATCAATGCCCATGCGTTGCAGTTTTGTGGTGACATCGCGGCGCGTCCGCTGGCTGTTGTTCGTCAGGAACAGAAACGGAATTCTTTCTCGCTTGAGCGTGCGAATAAATTCGTCTGCGCCAGCGATCAATTCGCTGCTTCGGTAGATGACACCATCCATGTCGATCAAAAGGCCAGTTTGCATTGGGGTTCCTAAAAGGGATTCAAAAAGGGTTTCGTTAAGGGCCACTGCCTGCACACGCCATGCCTTTGTCGGTGCTTAGCCAGATGGACTTGCTTAGGGGAGAAGCAATTCACCAAAACCACCGTTTGGCAGTGCGCTGTAGCCCATCCCTTCCCCCATTGGCTAAATCGAATCGCTTTCCGCCCCCACCAAACGTCAAGCGAATGCCTCTGATTTAATCGCCGTGGAGACTCGGGGCAGGGATCATTGCTAAAACTTTAAGCAATCGGCAAACCCGATCCATTTTCAGCAAAACATCCCCCCCGGCCAGCGAACCTGCGGTAAAATACCCGTTGACGACGATCCAACCCACGCACACTTTTCTCGGGGAACCATGATGAAACGAACGATTAACAGAACGCTCCAATCGGTAGCGATCGTGATTTCCGTCTCAGCCTTCGTAGCCGATTTCGGCTTGTTCGGGCCGCCGGCGGCGGAGGCTGACGAGGTCACGATTACCATCAAGACGGAATCGAAAAAGCAAGAGGACTCGTCGACAAATCGGCCATTCGTGGGGGAACGACCGGCGGTCGACGTGGCGGTGTTGCTCGACACTTCCAACTCGATGGATGGGCTGATTGACCAAGCAAAAAGCCAGCTATGGAATATCGTTCAAGAGTTTGCGAAAGCAAAACGCGCAGGCAAAACACCTCTGTTGCGCGTTTCCGTATTCGAATATGGCAATACGAATTTACCAGCAACCGAGGGCTACATTCGCCAGGTCGTGCAATTGACAGACGACTTAGACAAAGTCTCCGAAGCTCTGTTTGCCTTAAGCACAAGTGGCGGCGATGAATACTGTGGTGAAGTTATCTCCGAAGCAATCAAGCGGCTCGATTGGAATGGCGAGCCGAATTCGTACAAAGCAGTCTTTATCGCTGGTAACGAACCTTTCACCCAAGGCTCCGTTGATTACAAAATGGCCTGTCGTCAGGCGATTGATCATGGCATCATCGTCAACACCATCCATTGTGGTGACTACCAAACTGGCATCAACGGCAAATGGAAAGATGGAGCGGAATTGGCGGAAGGCAAATACATGAACATCAACCAGGACGAACAGGTCGTCCACATTAAATGCCCACAGGATAAGATCATCATCGAGCTCAATGCGGAGCTGAATAAAACCTATCTGTGGTACGGAGCCGAGGAAAAACGCAAAGGTTATGCAGCGAACCAAGCGGCACAAGACTCCAACGCCTACGGATCAGGTGGGCTTAGTAGCCGCGCGGCGGCCAAGTCAAGTTCATTGTATCGCAACGTGGGACGCGATTTGGTTGACACCTTCGAAGAAGACAATGAGGCGGTTAGGAAACTCGAGGTGGAAAAGTTCCCGGCTGAGATGCAAGGTTTGAGTCCCGAGCAGCGAATGGAGAAAATTGAATCGATGTCCAAACGCCGAGCGGAAATCAAGGCGAAGCTAGCTGCGGTCAACCGAGAGCGTCTCGCATACATTGCAGCTGAAAAAGCGAAAGCCGCCGACGAGTCAGCGGAGGACACATTTGGCGACGCCTTCTCCGAAGCGGTGCGAAACCAGCTTCAAACGTCTGGATTTGAAATCGAAAACTAAAGCCGCCTTAGGGTAGCATCGATCCGGTTTCGGCTAGCCGCTTGTGAAGATCGAAACAGTGATCGAGATCATGGCGAATGTGCCCATTTTTCGAATCCTTGAGGTATTGTTTCAAGTAACCGCGATAATCAGGATGGGCACATTTTTCAATGATCATTTCGGCACGCGCCTGCGGTGCGAGTCCTCGTAAATCGGCGAGTCCTTGTTCGGTAACAACGACTTGCACCGAATGCTCGTTATGATCGACGTGGGTACACATTGGCACGATTGTCGATATCTTGCCGCCCTTTGCAACGGAAGGACAGAAGAAGACCGAGAGGTAGGCATTACGAGCGAAGTCACCGCTGCCACCGATCCCGTTCATAATCATGTTGCCGCAAACGTGAGTCGAATTGGCATGGCCATAGATATCGGCTTCGAGTGCGGTGTTGAGTGCGATGACCCCGAGTTGCCGAACCGCCGCGGGGTTGTTCGAAATTTCTTGCGGACGCAAGATCAATCGGTTGGAGAAATAGTTCATATTATCGGCAAGATCGAGCATTTGCTCGGGCTTTAGCGTCAGCGCACAAGTACTAGCCCCGCGAAGTCGACCGCTTTGCAGCAGATCGAATGCGGCGGATTGAAGGACTTCGGTGTACATCACAAAGTCAGGAATGTCGGGACTATCGCCCATTCCCTTCGTGACGGCATTGGCGACATTACCGACGCCACTTTGTAGCGGTAGGAACTGCGGCGGAATGCGTCCGTCGGCAAGCTCTTTACTGAGGAAGCGAACGACGTGGCCGGCGATCGCTTCGCTGATTTCGTCGGAGTCGGCAAATCCGCCGAGTTCGTCGGCTTCATCGGTCTCAACGATGCCGATGATCTTGCGGGGATCGACTTCGGCATAGTTCTTACCGATCCTCTGGAGAGGATGTTGCAGGCTAAGTGCAGGCCGATGTGGCGGCGGTTCAGGAATGACAATATCAGCCATATCGCTGATTCTTCGCGAAGGTCGTTTGTTCAATTCAATGATGACCTTGTCGGCACACTTCAGGAATGTTGGGGAAGCTCCAATTGAAGTCGTCAGGTAAACCTTGCCATCCTCAGTCACTTCCGACGCTTCGATGACCGCGACATTGACGTCGCCAAAGAAGCCGAACAAGACGGATTGCGGCACATGGGAAAGGTGCATGTCCACAAAGGCAACTTTGCCTTCGTTGATTTTTTGCCGCATCGCGCGTGACGATTGATAGGGGGCTCGCCAACTGACCGCGTCGGCTTCGGCTAGGCGATCATCAAGACTCTCGCCGGTCGAAGCGCCGGTGATGACACGAATTTGAAAAGGCTTACCCTCTTCGTGCAGCGAAGTCGCTCGTTTCGCAAGTGCACGCGGGACTGCTTTGGCGGCACCTGCAGCTGTGAAACCACTCATCGCGACGAGGTCATTGTGGTTGATCAACTCGGCAGCTTCCTCAGCCGTCAACCGGGGGAAAGCGTTACTTGGCATCTGTGTTTTTCCTTTGTGAATCATAATGATATTCTTGCAGACCGACCTGCCCGACTGAACTTCAATCGGCAGTTCACTGGATCTCGATTAGCCCATGAGTTTACTGAGCCATTGAGTTTACTTGGAACGCCAAGTTTGATGAAGTAGGTGCGGATTATTGACGCAGCGAACACCTTTTCGGCTGTTCCGACCACGATTCGAAGCAGCGGCATATTGTAGCGTTACGAAATCCTGGTTCAGGCATCCGTACACCCTCCTGACCCACTTAGGGGCGACTTAATTTCCATGGATGACTCCGGAGGCAAGAAAACAAAACCTCGCGGTAAAAATGGCGTTTTGTCGCGAGAGCCAACTCAGGCAGTGCAAAACGAAACCGCAAAACTTTGAATCACGCAGCGAGCCTGAAACGACGAAAAAGTGCCACTATACAGGGTTTTTAGATGGAGTATCGTTACAGGAACGGCAGCGAGATTGAACGTCGTTCCATGGAGAGAAGACTCCCCTATTGAATCTGTTCGAGACAATGCCTACGCTCTGAATGACCTGAAAAGTGAACCTCAACGTCAGCGACTCAAAATGACCATCAAGCAAGAACTTTTAGACGACCTCGAAAAGCGACGAACCGCAGCGACTGCTGCTGGCGGCCAAGAACGCATCGACAAACAACATGCCAAAGGGCAATTAACGGCACGCGAACGACTCGACTACTTGTTCGACGCGCAGACGTTCCAGGAATGGGGCATGCATGTCGAGCACGCTTGTCACGATTTTGGGATGGAAAAGAAAGTGTTACCGGCCGACGGCGTGGTCACCGGGGTCGGCCAGATGCTTGGTCGTCCCGTCGCGTCCTTCAGCCAGGACACCGCGGTGGGTGGTGGTGCACTTGGCCAGCGGCATGCAAAGAAAATTTGCGACTTGATGGACTACGCCAGCCAATGCGGTTTGCCGTTTGTGGCGATTAATGATTCGGGAGGAGCCAGAATTCAAGAGGGCGTGGACGCCTTATCAGGATATGGACAAGTATTCTATCGCAACGTGATCTTGTCGGGATGTGTTCCTCAAATCGCGGTGATTGCCGGAAATTGTGCCGGTGGTGCTGCCTATTCCCCCGCGTTGATGGACTTTTTGATCATGACACGCGAAAACGCGAACATGTTCATTTGCGGTCCTCAGGTGATTAAAGCCGCAACCGGAGTCGAAACGACGATGGAAGAGATTGGCAGTGCGGCTGCGAATGCGGGGATTAGCGGTAATGTGCACTTTGTCGCTGATAACGACGAGCACGCATTGGACTTGGTTCGCGAGCTCCTGAGTTACCTGCCATCGAATAATGTTGAAAATCCGCCCCACATGCCAGCGCCATCGATCAGCATGGAGCCGGACGAATCGATGAACGACATTGTACCGGAGGATGCGAAGGGCTCGATGGACATGTACGAGGTGATTCGCCGCGTCGTCGACGATGGAAAGTACTTAGAAGTCCATCAACAATTCGCTCAAAACATAATCGTTGCCTTCGCGCGAGTTGACGGAGTGGTTGTCGGGGTGGTCGCCAATCAACCGAAGGTCAAAGCAGGCACGATCGACATTGATGCTTCGGACAAAGCGGCTCGGTTTATACGATTCTGCAACGCATTCAACATTCCGCTTTTGACATTGGTCGACGTACCTGGCTTCTTGCCTGGTGTGCAGCAAGAGCAGGGCGGAATCATTCGTCACGGTGCGAAAATGTTGTTTGCTTATTCCGCCGCCACCGTGCCAAAGATCACGGTGATTACGCGGAAAGCGTACGGCGGATCTTATCTGGCGATGTGCAGCCGCGACATGGGAGCGGATGTTGTGTTAGCATGGCCGACCGCTGAAATCGCCGTGATGGGAGCCAACGGTGCGGTCAATATCTTGTATCGTCGAGAAATTGCCAATGCGGAAGACCCCAACGAAAAACGCAAAGAATTGACCGATGAGTACCATTCTCGATTTGCGTCGCCCTACATGGCAGCTTCTCGGGGTATGATTACCGATGTGATCACTCCCGAAATGACTCGTGGTGCCGTGTCGTTGGCGTTGCGCAACACGTTGATGAAGAGCGAAACACGGCCGCCGAAAAAGCACGGCTTGATCCCTCTTTAGGCCGTGTGCGTCCCTCTCCTCCCATCCGTTATTTATTACTGCATCGATTATCCTGGAAAGTTTGAAGAATGAAAAAGCTGAGAATCACGATTGGTGACAAATCCTACGACGTAACCGTGGAAACACTTGATTCGGAGGATCCATCGCCACAATCTTGGGCCAGTCATCCGGCGACACCGTCGGCCGCGCCTGCTGCACCGATGAAAGCGGCTGCGGCGGCGGCACCACGTCAACCCCTTTCGCACGGCAGTATCGCGAGCCCGATGGCGGGAGTGATCTTGTCGATCGACGTGGAAGAAGGCGAAACGGTCGGCAGCGGCCAATTGCTTCTCGTGCTCGAAGCGATGAAAATGGAAAATCAAATCATTGCACCGGCGGACGCCACGGTGAAGAGTATAAATGTATCCGTTGGCGAATCGGTCCAAGATGGTCAAGTCCTCGTCGAGCTTGAGTAAAAGCGAATCCATGCCATTCATTTTCACATGCTTCCGAATGCCGCGCTACAAATAACTGCACTCGAGTGACTATGCCAAACGTACCTCTCTTTACCATTCATACCGAAGCGCTATTTAGCGAAACTGGAATCACGCTTGCCATCATGGGGATGTCGGTCGTGTTCAGCGCTTTGTTGATATTGATCTTCTTCGTCAGCATGTTGCCGCGAGCGATGGTGTTGGTGGAAAAGGTGTTCCCTTCGAATGCACATCACCACAAGGCGGCCAAGCCGAAGGCGAAACCCGCGGCATCAGGCGGCGCGAATGCGGGTGAAATGATTGGCGGTGTTCCCGAAGAGGTTGCGGTGGTGATCGCAGCCGCGGTCGCATCCATCATGGACCGCCCCCATCGCATCGTACGCACTCGACAGCTGACGGCATCGGAATTGGCTTGGACATTGCAAGGGCGAATCCAGCACCACGCGTCGCATAAACTGAAGCCGCGTGATCGCTAGAGGAATGGTAGTGGATCTTGCGAAAGGTCCTTCAGCGTTGAAGTAGTGGATTTTGTGAAAGATCCTTCAGCTAGTGTTTTTAAGACAAACAAACATAAGAATTGACATACAAAGATGATTCTGTCGCAATACCTGTTCACCAAGCTCGAACAACTGATCCATACAACCGCGTTGCCCAACTTGGAACTTGGCAATGCGCTCATGATCATCATCGGTTTGTTTTTTGTGTACTTGGCAATTGCTAAGGACTACGAACCGTTGCTATTGGTTCCCATCGGTTTTGGTGTGGTTGTTGGCAATATTCCTGCCGTCGAAGGGATGCCGCTCAGCGTTTACGACCAAGGCAGCGTGCTGCAGTATCTTTACTTCGGTGTCTCCAACGGGGTCTATCCGCCGCTCATCTTTTTGGGGATTGGTGCGATGACCGACTTCTCAACCATGCTGTCCAACCCCAAGCTGATCTTGCTAGGTGGAGCGGCTCAGATCGGGGTGTTCGGCACCTTTGTTGGAGCGTTGATGCTCGGTTTTGATCCGAATCAAGCAGGGGCGATTGGCATCATCGGTGGTGCCGACGGTCCGACCGCTATTTTCTTGTCCGCAAAGCTTGCTCCGGAATTACTCGGAGCGATTGCGATTGCCGCCTACTCCTACATGGCTCTTGTACCGGTCATTCAACCACCAATCATGAAGTTGTTGACGACCAAAAAAGAGCGTTTGATTCGCATGAAAGCCTCTCGACAAGTTTCGACTCGTGAGCGAATTTTGTTCCCGATCATCGCCTTTTTGATCTGTGCGTTACTTGCTCCCGGTTCAATCGTTTTGATTGGAATGCTGTTTTTCGGTAATCTGCTGAAGGAATGCACGGTCACGGAGCGATTGGCGGTCACCGCACGAACGGCCATGATTGACATCGTCACGATTCTGCTTGGATTCTGCGTCGGTGCCAGCACCAGTGCTCCGTATTTCTTGAATAAGAATTCGATCTTGATTTTTGCTCTTGGAGCCATTGCCTTTTCGGTTGCGACGGCTGGCGGAGTGCTGTTTGCGAAAATTATGAATCTGTTCTTGACGGATAAGATCAATCCGCTTGTCGGAGCAGCGGGCGTTTCGGCAGTTCCTGATGCGGCTCGCGTCGTGCAAATGGTCGGACAAAAAGAAGATCCACAAAACTTTTTGCTGATGC
The DNA here is from genome assembly GCF_007860185.1 of Novipirellula aureliae. NCBI lineage: Bacteria > Pseudomonadati > Planctomycetota > Planctomycetia > Pirellulales > Pirellulaceae > Novipirellula > Novipirellula aureliae. Next base: position 833,261 of record NZ_SJPY01000001.1, on the reverse strand, counting down.
ACGCGATGGCCCCCAATGTTGCCGGCGTGATCGGGTCCGGTATCGCAGCCGGGGTGCTTTGGTCGCAACTCGTCAAATAAACTGCTCCGGTTTTAACGGTCGCCCGGGCGACCAGCACGTGAAGGATCGGCATTACCGTTGTTTGCCACAACAACGGCATGATCGGTTTCCGATTCAATGGAATGGATGCGTCTAGTAGGAGACGCTATCTCGTTCCCCGCTCTCGCGTGAGACCCGCTATGTCATCGTTTCGGCTCCAGCACACTGGAGTGCTGCTCTGTTATTCCGTCGCCGTTGTTTTGTCCGGCTGTGCATCGGTCTCAGCTTTGCCAGGAATGGTCGGATTATCAAGCGACACCGAGCCAACGGAATCGATCGCCGCTACCGGCCCGCCAACGCCCGAGAATGATGCGGTGGGTGATGATGCGGTGGATCTCGTGCCGCAGGCTAAACCAATCGAGCTAGTCGCCTACGATGAAGCGCTGCTGGTCGACACAAACTTGGAAACGCTTGCTACCGAGACCGCGGAGGTCGTCACGAGCGAGCCGTTATTTGCTAGCGAGCCGATGTTTGCTAGCGAGCCGTTATTTGCTAGCGAAGAAGGATCGATGTCCTTGTCCGACTTCGAAGCTTTAGCCTTAGGGAACAACCCGACGATTCAGGAATTGGTTGCAACCACGCAAAAGGCGGCTGGGTATCGTCAGCAAGTCGGCTTGAAAGCCAATCCGGTTATCGGCTACCAAGCGGTCCAATTGGCCGATCAAGGAACGGACCAGCATGTCGTCTTTATCTCGCAAACGATTGTTACCGCTGGCAAGCTGGCGCTCAATCGGCGGGTGCTCAACGAAACACTACGCGCTCAACGACAGCAGCTCGAAGCCCAGAAATATCGAGTCGTGACCGACATCCGGATGAAGTACTTTGATGCGTTGGCTGCGCAAAAACAAGCCAGTGAAATTCGCGAGTTCCTGTCAGTCGTCGAGAAAGGACTCGAATTAGCAGAACTCCGTAAAGAAGCTCTCGAGGGTTCCCAGCTAGATGTCTTGCAAGCAAAAGTGCAAAAGAATGAAATCGAGTTGGCGCTTCAGCAAGCGGAAGTCCGCTTTCAGGCAGCTTGGCGTGAACTGGCTGCGATAGCAGGCAACCCCCAGATGCCTCCTGTGGAACTTAGCGGTGATCTACCTGAAAGCCTGCTAGAGATTGACTGGTCTGATTTGGCTTCGACCATCGTTTTTTCGAGCCCCGAATACCAAGCGGCTCAGACTCGGATTTGCCAAGCTCGTGCCAATTTGGATCGCCAATGTGTACAAGCGATCCCAAATATCGATTTTCAGCTGGCGTCAGGCGTCGATAATGGAACCGGTTCGGGTCTCATCAATTTCGAAGCGGGCATACCGATTCCCATTCACAATCGCAATCAAGGCAATATCGCTGCTGCCCGAGCCGAGTTGACTCAGGTCTCTTTGGCAGCGACGAGGATCGAAAACTCGATCCGAGCACGGATTGGGGCTGTATCCCGCGATTATGATTCGTCCTTAGCGGCGGTGACCAAGTATGCGGACGAAATTCTGCCAAATGCCGCCGAAAGTATGCGGTTAGCAGAAACGGCCTACAAGGCGGGCGAAACGAACTTCCTGCAGGTGTTGGTCGCACGACGGACCTATTTTGACACAATGATCGAGTACATCGCGTCTCAATCTCAACTTGCTCAAGCCGCCGCAATGGTTGACGGCTGCATGCTATCAGGGGCTCTCGAGCCGATTGTTGACGATAGTGGCGATTCCGGTTTAAGAGACTTGACGTTTAGCCAACAGTAGTCGAATCCACGACCGACGACCCAAATTTTCATCTCGGATAAACCACGGGTTAAGTTTTGTAAGACTTGACCCGATCAAAGGTGTTAGATAAAGATGAGTAGGTAGCCACGGCCCCGACGTCTAAATATTTAACGAAACGTATGCTGTCCGCTCCAATCCACTTCTTAACGCTCATCGTGTTCGCCGTTCACGCGGTGCTGGGTTGCTGCGCGCATCATCGTCATGGTGATTGTTTCCAGCATTCGGAATCGAGCCAAGCTGCGATTGCCACTACCGCATGCGATTTGGAACAAGTGCATCGATGTTGTGATCATGCGTACGAAGTGGTCCCCAAAACCGATTCGTTGGCCGCTCATGATAGCGTTACTTCGGTGAATCCACCGATACCGTGCGAACATGGATCGCACTGCAATGGATCCCGATGCCGCTTCTTGCCCGGTCATGTTCGCATCGTCGATGGGAATTCGCGGCTATTCGATCCAGCTCCATCACCCTGCGATTTCTGTTTCGCACAAGATTGGGGGGGCATTGATTCTGCTTTTCACCGTAAGCCGGCTGCACGAGTCGACAATGCAGCGGAACCATTCCCGCTTTTCGAATCGTCAGCAGATCGCTGCGCGCACCTACAATCTTGGCTTCTCTAAGCCGCTAGTGCTTTGGCAATCTTTCATTTTTAGGGTCGTGGACGAGGTGTCGTGGACGAGGTAACGAGTCCTTTTGGACCGCCGTGCAGTAAGACTCGTAACCTCGTTTACGACGACCAAGCCTATTTTTTAATCCGGACAAAGCACTCGTAGCCGAGTCTCTGCGAGACTCGAATGCACGATCGCAATGCGTATTGTCCGTCTCGGAGAGACGGACCTACTAATGACTTTTGTCCGCCTCGGAGAGACGGACCTACTAATGACTTTTGTCCGCCTCGGTGAGACGGACCTACTATTCACTAACAATAAGTTGTCTTGGATGCGTCGTACATTTCCAAAACTGTCCTCACCGATGCTGTGTTTCCTCGGCGGATTGACACTCGTGATTGTTGCAGCGCTTACCTACATGCTCTGGTGGCCGCCTTTGTCGAATTGGGTGGATGCGACTTTGACGTCGCAGGCCAGCGATGGTGTGGATGAGCCTCCGCATGATCCTGCGACTACCGCGGCGACTTCGGCTGACTCGCCATCCCTCATCCTAACACCCCAAGCGATCAAGAATCTGGGTTTGACTGGCGAGTACTTGCGAGGCATGAAGCTTTCGACCTACCGACGTTCGATCACGGTTCCGGCGGTGATCGTACCCAAACCAGGCCGCTCGCAAGTGGTCATTTCATCACCGCTCAACGGAGTCGTGACTCATGTGCACGCGGTGACCGGGCAAGCAGTGATGCCAGGTGAATTGTTGATGGAAGTCCGTTTAACTTATGAAGAGCTGGTCGATCGGCAAACCGAATATCTGAAGACGCTAAGTGAGCTAGAGGTTGAAATGCGTGAGATCAATCGGCTCGAAGACGCGACTCGCACAGGTGCGGTCTCGGGTAAATCGCTTCTCGAACGTCGCTACGCCAAAGACAAACTCGAAGCCGTTCTGCGTTCCCAGCGTGAAGCACTTCGCATGCATGGATTGTCCGACCGACAGGTGGAGCAAATCGGAACGACGGGAAGACTGCTGCAAAAACTGCAAGTCGTTGCACCCGATATTGATCGGCATGACCACGACGAAGACGGAGAGTTGGAGCTACGCTTAAGTCAAGTGGTCGCTTGGCCCGCTTCCTATGCACTCTCGCAAAACGATGCAGCGAATTTACCATCTTCGATCGATTCAAGCGGCAGCCCCAACCACTCTGATCACGAACATCGCCCGTTGGTGGTCGAGGACTTAAGGGTTCATAAGGGGCAAGCGGTTGTCGAGGGAGACAAACTATGTTCGCTGTCGGACTACAGCCAATTGTATATCGAAGGCCGTGCCTTTGAGAACGACATGACCGCGATCAACGAAGCAATCTCACAAGGTTGGTCGATCAACGCCATCTTTAGTGGTGCTCGTGGCACCGAAATTGTCCGCGACCTGAAATTGGCTTTTGTCGCTAACGGAATTGACCCTATTTCAAGAACCTTGTCCGTCTTTGTCGAGTTACCCAATGAGGTCATTCGTGACGACACGACCGCAGAAGGCATTCGCTATCTCGATTGGAAATACCGTTTGGGGCAGCGGCTTGAATTACAAGTTCCGGTTGAAGAATGGCAAAACCAAATGGTGGTCCCCGTTGATGCGATTGTCCGCGACGGTGCCGATTGGTTCGTATTCAAGCAAAATGGGAAGCAATTCGAGCGAGTCGCGGTCCACCTTCTCCACCGCGATCAAAACGATGCGGTCATTGCCAATGACGGTGCCCTCTTTCCAGGTGACGTGATTGCCATGCGTTCCGCCCACCAGATGCAGATGGCCATCAAGAATCAATCCGGCGGTGCCGTTGACCCACACGCAGGACATAACCACTGATGTTGGATTCCGTTATTCGTTTTGCGCTTCGTCAACGTATGCTGGTCATGGCGACTGCTTTGTTCCTTGTCGTCTATGGTGCATGGCAGACGGTGGTGATGCCGATCGATGTCTTTCCCGACCTCAATCGGCCTCGCGTGGTCATCATGACCGAGGCACCGGGAATGGCTCCCGAAGAGGTCGAGTCGCTGATTACGTTTCCTATCGAAACGGCGATGAATGGAGCCAATGGCGTCGAGGCGGTCCGAAGTTCGTCTGGCGTAGGCATGTCGATCATCTATGTCGAGTTCGCGTATGGAACCGACGTCTATACCGATCGGCAAATTGTTGCCGAACGGATGCAGATGGTCCAAGATCGATTACCTCAAGGCATCCTCCCGCAATTGGCACCGATCTCTTCGATCATGGGCCAAGTTTTGATGCTCGGCATGTGGAATGAGAATCCAGAAGTTGACACGATGCAACTTCGTACAACGGCGGACTGGGTTGTCCGTCAACGTTTACTTACGATCCCGGGGGTTTCGCAAGTCTTCACGATGGGTGGCGAGCGAAAACAGTTCCAAGTGTTGGTGGATCCTGATGCAATGCTGCGTTTTGGCGTGACGCTTGCCGAGATCGAACGGGCTGTAGCGGGCAGCAATGTCAACGGCACCGGTGGTTACTTAGACGACCAAGGTGGCAGCGAATTGCTCGTCCGATCACTCGGTCGCATTCAATCGATCGAGCAACTGCAGAAAGTAGCGGTAAAAATTCGAAACCGTCGTCCGGTCTTACTTTCACAGGTCGCATCCGTCGTCGAAGGGGCTCAAGTCAAGCGTGGCGATAGCTCGGCATTTGTCCGCATCGAATCTGACACCTCCGACCAACCATCTTCGCTTCAGCGCTGGTCCGGCGGTCCCGCGGTGGTGTTAACGATCAACAAACAGCCGGGGGCTGATACGCGATCGGTAACTCGCGAAGTGCTGCGGGCAATTGAAGAACTCGGGCCAACGCTTCCCAACGGGACACATTTATCGACCGTTTATTCGCAAAAGGCGTTTATCGACCGAGCCATCGAAAACGTTGTCGAGGCACTTCGTGATGGTGGGATCTTAGTCGTCGTCGTTCTCTTCTTGTTTTTATTGAACATGCGAACGACCTTCATTACGTTGACTGCCATTCCGCTTTCGCTAATGATGACATCGATTGTGTTTGCGGTGTTTGGTCTGTCGATCAATACGATGACCCTTGGCGGGATCGCGGTCGCAATGGGCGAGTTGGTGGATGATGCGATTGTCGATGTTGAAAACATCTTTCGCAGGTTAAAAGAAAACCGTGCGTCTGAAAATCCGCGATCCCCTTTGCTGGTGGTATTCAACGCTAGCGTTGAAGTGCGGCGTTCGATCGTGTTTGGGACCATGATTGTGATTCTCGTTTTCATTCCGCTGTTCGCTCTCGGCGGCATGGAAGGAAGGCTGTTCGCCCCCTTGGGGATCGCCTACATCGTCTCGATCTTGTCATCGTTGCTGGTCTCTTTGACCGTAACGCCTGTTTTATCGTATTGGCTGCTAGGTCGAAGCAAAGATGGAAAAGAGGAACGCGATGGACTTTTGCTTCGCACGCTCAAGGGCATTGCTGACCGAGTGATCCGCTTCAGCTTGAAATTCCCGTTGGTCAACCTGTCGGTCACTATCCTGGTGGTTTTTATCGCTGCGATTTTTGTTTCTCGATTAGACCGGGATTTCTTACCGCCGTTCAACGAGGGGACGATTCAGTTAAATGTTGTCCTACCGCCCGGGACGTCACTGGCGGCATCGAATGAGATCGGGCGGACCGTCGAAAATTCGCTGAAACAGATTGACGATGTTCAACGTTTTGCGCGGCGTACCGGGCGAGCGGAATTGGACGAACACGCCGAGGGTGTCCACATGTCCGAAATACTGATCGAAATGGACCCCCATTCGCCAAGAACTCGCGAGCAACAGCTGGACGAAATTCGCGATGCGATGCAGGACATCCCGGGCATCGTTACCGCTGTCGAACAACCGATCGCCCACTTGATCTCACACATGTTGTCGGGCGTTAAGGCGCAGGTTGGAATAAAGATTTATGGAGACGATCTCGATCTGCTCCGCCAGAAAGCGGAAATGGTCAAGGCGGAAATGGAAACCGTCCCCGGTGTTGCCGACGCCTTGGTAGAACCGCAAGTTGTCATTCCACAACTGCGTATCGAACTGAATCGAGACCGGTTACTCGAGTACGGTTTGACGTCAAGTGATGTGAATACCTATATCGAAACGGCGATGAATGGCAAAGTCGTTTCCGAGGTTCTCGACGGGATGCGAACATTCGATTTGATGATCCGCATGCAGGAAGGCTACCGTGAAAACATCGAAGAACTGAAGCGGTTGACCGTGCAAACGCCCGAAGGCGGAATGGTTCCGCTGTCGAGCCTTGCGAAAATCTATGAGTCGGGTGGCCCGAACGTGATCAATCGCGAAAACGTACGGCGGCGTGTGGTGATCCAGTGCAACGTGTCGGATCGAGGTGTCGTGGATGTGGTGAATGACATTCAAAAACAAATCGCTCCAGTGGTCGCTTCGCTACCCACTGGATACTTTGTCGAATATGGCGGCCAGTTTCAAAGCCAGAAATCGGCAAGCCGCATTATTGCAGGCTTGTTTGTGCTGGCTATGCTCGGCGTCTTTATGGTGCTGCATACGCTGTTCCATAGCGTCAATTTGGCATTGCAGGTCATGGCCGCCTTGCCGATGGCATTCATCGGTGCTGTGGCTGCGTTGGTGTTAACGGGCCAAACGCTAACGATTGCTGCCATGGTCGGGTTTATCTCCCTAGCAGGTATTGCGTCACGCAACGGAATTTTGCTCTTGCAGCATTACTTGCATTTGGTCGAACACGAGGGCGAACAGTTTACGCCCACAATGATTGTTCGCGCCGGGCGAGAACGGTTGGCACCCGTTTTGATGACGGCGTTGACGTCCGGCATTGCCCTCCTACCCTTGGTTCTTTCATCGGGGGAAGCTGGAAAGGAGATCCTTTATCCGATTGCAACCGTCATTCTCGGCGGTTTGATTAGCTCAACCTTGTTGGACTTTTTCGTTCATCCCGCTCTGTTTTGGCTGTTCGGAGTCGAATCGGCCAAACGAGTGGTCGAGGAATCAAAAGCAGATTAGGCTTCCTGTCTGAGTTTGATCGGCCTAAGTTACGTAAACATTTCGATGGTCCCCAGGCTAGAAGCCTGGGCTACGCTCACTAAACCCTTGCTCCTTGAATAAAATTCGATGGTCCCCAGGCTAGAAGCCTGGGCTACGCTCACTAAACCCTTGCTCCTTGAATCAAAGAGTTAACGATGAAAAATTTGATTGCTGTAGTGATTTGTACCGCCCTCGTTGCAACAACCGGTTGCCAACCACCCGAATCGGACGTGGCACCGGGACCTCTTAGCGAAGCAGACCATGATCATGACCACGATCATCCATCTCACGGTCCCAATGGTGGAACGCTCATTGAACTTGGGGACGAAGAGTATCATGCCGAATTGGTACACGATGATGTATCGGTCACGATCTATCTTCTCGACTCGGCTGCGGCCGAGCCGGTACGAATCGCGGAGCAAGAATTGGTGATCAACGTGTTACACGATGGAGCACCTGAGCAATTCAAGCTGCTGGCGAATCCCGACGCAGGTGATACAGATGGAAAATCTTCGCGTTTCACCATCGAAGACGATCATTTGGCCAGCCACATGGACGATGACGCCGCGGCACCAAAGTTGAGCGTGACCATTGATGGAACGCCATATAGCGGTGAAATAAGCCATCACGACCACGAGCATTAACCTTGTTCCCAGGCTCCCGCCTGGGGACACGATATTGGGAGGTTCCCCGCCTCCTGAGATAGCCGCACGGCAGGCGCGGGCCTGCGAAGCATCCGTTACAAGGCAGGAGCCTTGTAACGAGATTTGCGTCGGTACTACGCTTCGTCGAGCAGATCGACGGCGGCGAATGCCTTGCCTTCCAGCATCGCCAAACTCGCTCCGCCACCGGTACTGACGTGACTCACAGAATCCGCAAAGCCAAGTTGATCGACGGCTGCGGCACTGTCACCACCGCCGATGATGCTTGTCGAATCGCTATCGGCGACGGCTTGGGCGACCGCTTTGGTGCCTTCGTCAAACGGAGGCATTTCGAAAACGCCCATCGGTCCGTTCCAAACGATTGTCTTTGCGTTCTTCAACAAGTCCGCAAATTTTTTGGCCGTTTTCGGACCGATGTCCAAACCTTGCCAGCCATCGGGAATCTCGCCGTCGGCGACCACTTGCTTGTTGCAATCGGCACGGAACGCATCGCCGCAGTGCGTGTCGACCGGCAGCATCAATTTGTCACCGCCCTTTTCGATGAGTTCTTTCGCTAGTTCCACCTTGTCGGCTTCGACCAAGCTATCACCGACCTTGCCACCTTTGGCCAACGAGAAAGTATAAGCCATTGCGCCACCGATCATCACGGTGTCACAAATACCAAGCAGATTGTTGATGACGTTGATTTTGTCGCTCACTTTTGCACCGCCCAAAATGGCGACAAACGGACGCGAGGCGTTGCTGATCGCGTCGCTTAGGTAGGCGATTTCCTTGGCAACCAAGTGACCCACAACGCGAGGTTTTCCAGCCATCGCTTCGGGTACGGCGACCATTGACGCATCCTTGCGGTGGCAAGTACCGAAGGCGTCGTTGCAATAAACGTCGGCCATCGCAGCCAACTTGCTGGCAAAATCTCCGTCACCCTTCTTTTCACCAGCGTTGAAGCGTAGGTTTTCGAGTACCAAAACGTCGCCATCGCTCATGGAAGCCGCTTTCTTGGTCGCATCGTCACCGACGGTATCGGTTGCAAATGCGACCGGTTTGCCAAGCAGTTCTGACAAACGCTTCGCAGTCGGTGCAAGCGAGAACTTCGAATCGTCGCCTTCCCCCTTGGGACGGCCCAAATGGCTCATCAAAATCACCCGCCCACCGCGATCGATCACACTTTTGATACTCGGCATTGCCATGCGAATGCGTCGATCGTCGCTGATCGATTGGTCATCTTCAAGCGGAACGTTAAAGTCGACTCGCATGAGGACGGTTTTGCCAGCAACTTCTACTTGATCGATTGTTTTTTTTGCCATCTTTTTACTCGCGTTTTGTGCATTCCCAAGCTGCTTGAAAACAACTTGGATTGTGGGGAATTCGGTCAACCGAACGATTATCGACAATCCAAGCACGATGTCGAGACCGGGCATTCCAATAGGGAGGGGGGCATTGATCCGATGACGACCCGCACAGTTTTCCTCAACTTTACCTTCGCCAAAGACCGAAACATAACGTTAAGCACTGCAACCGGTAAGTTCGCCGGAGGCATCTTGAGCCGTGGTAAGGTGGACCGCGGTCAATTCATAGTGGGGGACGGCTGGTGCCAAGCGGATCGATAAGGCAACTTGTGCGCGATAGCTGCCGCTATACGCCCCTACCGGAGAACGGCTCACCGCTCGATGGCGTCAGACGCTATCGGCGGCTGCGAGCGATAACCGTGATCGCTATCCTCGGCTTCGCTTTCCAAGGCATCGCCGCGACCAACGCTCGCGCTGAGGGCTTGCTCAGCCGACTTTCTGGGGTGGGCCAAACCGATGATTCTCAAACCGGATCCGCGTCGGCCGAGCGGCGTGCTCAGGTGATTGCTAGTTTGCCGATGCACCGTTTGACCGCGTCGGCCCAAAAACGGATCATGTCGATTGTCAATTCGCCGACGATTTATCGGCAATTGCCAACCCAAGCGATCGCCTGCGATCGTGACCTGTTTTTGTTTGTCACCCGTAACCCTGAAGTCCTGGTCGGCATGTGGGACGTGATGGGGGTCACGCAAGTGGAGACGACGCGGACGGGGCCCTACCAAATCGATGCGTCGGATGGCAGCGGTACCACCTGTCAAATGGATTTGGTTTACGGCGATCGGAATCTACATATCTTCGTCGCCGATGGCTATTACGATGGCAAAATGGTTGCCAAGCCGATCCAAGGCAGTGGCGTTTTCGTGTTTCGCAGTACCTACGCGAAATCGGCAGATGACAACACGACCGTTACCGGTACCCTCGATTGCTTTGTTCAATTCGACAGTCTTGGGGCTGACCTTATCGCCCGTGGCTTGAGCGGATTTATCGGTCGATCGGCAGATGCTAACTTTATTGAAACCGCCCGCTTTTTAAGTCAGATCTCCGAAGCATCAAAGCGGAATCCGCATTCGATGATCGATTTGGCTCAGCGGTTGCCGCAAGTGTCGCCTGAAACGCGTAAACAATTCGTCGAAGTGATCATCGCGATCAACCGCCGGGACATGCAATCAATTAGCGACGCCCGGACGGCATCCACCCGGACCGAGTGAAACCATTGCTGACACGCTCGCCATTGCCGCTCGGCGGGGATTGGAACAGTGACTTGGTGTGGCGTCCTCGAATCCGTTCAAGTTCGAGTTTGGACGGTTCACGGGTGTTCCGATTTTTTGACAAACGAATTTACCACCAAGAACAGGCGGAACGGAGGCAGACCACTAGCCCGGATTATTCATGGGCTTGCAAATTGTTTTGCTAACGTCTACGCCTTCAAGCGTTTACGTTCATTGCTCGAAAAACAGTCTAGGTACTAGCCGTTTTGGCGTTAGCGGCCTGTCGATTTAATCGGTTTGGCTCGACTGATTGTTTAACGCCAAGCCATAGGCGACCGCTTATGGAAAAGCTGACGCCTTCGGCTAAGCGTTAAACGATTAAATCGACTTATCGTTTAACGCCAAGCCGTAGGCGACCGCTTACGGAAAAGCTGACGCCTTCGGCTAAGCGTTAAACGATTAAATCGACAGCCCGCTATCGCCAAAACGGCTAATGAATCATCCGGGCTAGAATCGTTCGTCACTGACAAAGCTGGATCGTAAGGCGGCATCGCCACAACCAAAAGTGTCCAGGTCTTCCAGCACCGTTAATAAAGCGTTGGAGCTGGAAGCCACAGCCGCATAAAAACATCATTCGTGATGATCACTAATACAAAGACCCTGCAGGCACGCCAATTTATTCAAGGAAAAGTATCGGTTTTCAGAAAACTCATGGGATTTGCCAAGAATCAGCCTTACTTGTTCTAAACCCAATAAAAAGTCGTTTGCTGCCATCCACAATACAGATGCTAGGAGTTTTGAGGAGCAACTCGCGTTGCTACCGGTTCACTTTATCGATGGCACCAAATGGTACAAAATTGTATCTTTCCAAACAGCGTAAGCTGCCTTTCGATGCACCTCGTGGTCTATTTAAAGGCAACGGATGCAGGAGTGAATAGATGCCGTTTTACAAATTCTTTTTGACTCCTGATCGCCATGAAAAGCTTGAACTCAACGGTGTTGACCCCGACAATTTTGAAGAGATTGTCTGTAATCCTGATCGTAAGGCGACGAGTTGCAACCGTGGTCGTCCGTTGGCGTTTGGGTGTGATAATCGTGGCGAGGAGATTGTTTGCGTTTATGAATTGGGAGCCGATGGATTGACGGTTTATCCGATTACCGCTTATTACCCAGAGGGCTAATGCCGTGCTTCCATTTGAATTAACGGTGGAGCAGAAACGTCAAATTGAAGAGGCCAAAGCGAAAGGCGATCGTCGGATTGTTTTAGACCTAACGCCTGAACAACGCAAACTTGACAAGTGTTACGTTGACGAGATCGAGGCTCAAGTCCGAGAGGAGTTGGGACATCCAAAGCGTCCGTCGAGTGAAGTGTCCCGTTCACTTCGCGCAGCTCGCTTAGCGGCGGGGATGAGCTTGGCTGAAGTTGCTGAGCGAGCGGGGATGACGAAGCAGGCCGTACGACGGATCGAATCGGGGGTAAATTCAAACCCGAAAATTGATACGTTGTTGAGGATTGCAAAAGCGGTAGGTAAGTCGATTAAGATTGAATTGGTTGATGCTGCCTAACTCACTCCGCTTCGCGGATCAATGAAGAAGCAAAGCGGAGCAATTTCGATCTAATGGCAAAGAGGTAGGCTACACCGAGCCGTCCGATAAAGAGCAGCGCAGCATGAAGCATTTTCGGGCACCTGATGCTTTGTCATTCATTCCTCTGCCAAACGTTTTGCCGGACCCTCGTCCCTGTTTCTCGAGATGCACGGTCGTGGCAATGTCAAGCGGAAAACGAAAAAGGACGGCATCCAAGATTTGGATACCGCCCTTCTCGTTAGTGGAGAGATCACTTACTCGGTCAAGCTTGACCGAGTGCTGCGTCTAGCATCCGCAGCCAGTGCTGACGGCTTGGCCACATCCGCCGCTGCACCCACTGCCGACTGCTTGGCCGCATCCGCTGCTGACAGGAACTTCAACGGTTTGTGGGACCATGATGGTCTTGCAAACTTGAACTTCTTTTTCAACTTGGACAGGAACGCACACGGTGTACGTTTCGGTCTTCGTTTCAGGAACTTGATCCACAACCGTAACGGTGTAAGAAACTTCTTCTTGAACTTGGTCGCACTCGGTAACGGTGTACTCACGAGTCTTTTGCACAGGAACCATCTTCGTAACGGTGCGTTGACGTGTTTCCGTCGTCATGGTTGTTTGAGGAACCATGCGAGTGCGAGTTTCAGCAACCATTTTGCAAACTTGTTGCGTGCGTTTTCGTTGCTCGGTCGTGTAGCTCGTGCGGTTTTCCGTACGGGTTCGCTCTTCGCTGCGAGTCTTCGTTACTTGGTACTCTTGAGTACGTTGCTCTTGACGGCATCGTTGCACAGGAACTTGACGCGTTCGTGTTTCTTGACGAGTCTTCGTCACTTCGTAGCTGCGAGTACGCGTTTCGGTACGGCATTTTTGCACAGGCACCATACGTGTGCGTGTTTCGTTGCGAGTCTTGGTCACTTCGTACGTGTAAGGCTGCTCCACTTGCTCGGTCGTGTAAGTCGTGTAAGGAACTTGTTCGCAAACAACGTTTGGAACCCAAACTCGCTTTGAAACGGTTTGCGAGCAACCACAACCGCTGTTGCAACCGCCGCCACAGCTAGATGCTTGGACTTCTTCGGTAACGCATTGATACGATCCCATGTCTTTCGATACCGTGCGGTACTGAGTCACGGGAACGCGTTGGCAAACGGTCTTTGTACCGGTCATCGTCTCGGTGTAAGGAACCGAGACTTGGTAGCTTTGCTCAACTTCCTCGGTGTAAGGAACGTTCACGCTGTACTCTTGCGTCTTCGTTTCGGTGTAAGGCACACAAACGGTGTAGCTTTGCTCAACCATCTCGGTGTAAGGCACGTTGACGGTAAAGGTACGAGTAGCCGTTTCGGTGTACGGAACGCAAACCGTGTAAGGAACTTCGACCTGAGTCGTCACAGGAACTTGAACCGTGTAAGGGACTTCGATCGACTCGGTGCGTGGCACGTTGACGGTGTATTCCTGAGCGACTTGCGTCGTTACAGGAACCTGAACGGTGTAGTCCTGCGTTTCTTGTTGGGCAACCATTTCGGTGTAGGTCTGAGTCTTGGTGACTTGGCGAGGCACACTCTTGGTAACGGTGCGGGTGCGAGTTTCTTGCCGAGGGACACTCTTCATCACGGTAACTTCCCGTGTGCGAGTTTCTTGTTGCATTTTGGTTACGGTGACCATTTGGGTCTCCATTACCTGTTGCGGAACCATGATGGTCTTGGTTGTGGTTTGTGGGGCACATCCACCACATCCACTTGACTCGACCACGGGGTTACCCGCAACCATAACGGATGACTGGGTGGCGCCGCAGTCACATTGTGCAAACGCAGTTGTGCCGCTGATCGTGGCGACAAACGCGAGTGCAAAGCTGAAGAACGACTTTTTCATTGGGTGTTCCATTGAAAGGAGAGAAATAGAGAAATTGTAAACTTGATAGCACAGCCTGTTTGGCTCGGAACCATTTTTCTGGGTGGATTCCGCTGCTTAGTACAAGACGCTACTTCGAGGACAAGAAACCGCAGTGATATGCCCGCATATTCTTGCTAAATAGTAAGTTTTATGGTGCCATCTCGTGCGTCCACCATTATGTTCAGTACAGATGCAACCGTTTGGACGATTTTTGATCAAGATGTTTGGTGGCGATTGCGGCGTGCGCCGCCTTAAGTAAATTGCCCGTGTAACATCCACGTGCTCTTTTGTGAGCCCGATTTGCTCTCCGAAAAATCTCGATAGATCCACCACCATCGACCCTCCGACGTCTCGACTCGGTAGTAGTCACGACGAATCGATGGACCATTCCACCACTGCGTTTCGATTCGCTCTGGTCCCCAACAGCGGGTGATTCGGTGTGTTTGCCCACGCAAACGAAATGCCTCTGGAACGTCACCCAGGTTTAGCGAATTGCCATCAGCGGGCTGCAAAGTCATCGGTTGGCTCAGTACCGTTAGCGGGCGCCGCATCGCATCGGCGTGAGACGGTAAATGGTTTGCCGTTCGAGCCTTTGACTCGCCGCCCGTGTTCGTCTTTGCCGGTCGAATGGTGCGACTGGGGCGCATTTTACGGTTTGCACGGTTCTGGTTTCCTGTCATGATCGTCAGTTTGTAGGAATTCTCGGGTAAAGAATCCTTCGTCGCTTCGACGCTCCATACCGTGTCTCGCCCCAAGCGACCGCTAAGAGAATCGACGAAACGCGATAGCGAAGAACCTCCAAAAGCGAGTGATGATGATGATGCTTGTGTAGTGACGTCACTCGCAAACAATTCAGATTGCGAATGGCGAAGTGGTGCGGTCAATGGAACATCCATTTTGATTTTGACCACATCGTGCCGGATGGAGAGCGTTTCAAAACGAGTGCTGATCAGCGAAAGTAGATGTTTTTTTTCTTGGCTCGGTGCGAACAGACCAATCGTCATCGTAATAGGCGACTGCGGCGTTAGGCTTAGGTGGCATCGCAAACGAAGTGCTCCATGACGACGCTGCACCAAACCTTCGCAAATTCGGTCAATCAATCGCTCGACCCGGTCGAGTAATATATCGCGGTCTCGGGTTGGATACTCAAGTTCATCACGGAAGCTTAGGATCGGTTGTGGATGATGGACGATGATCGGTTCATCAAGCTGTCCAAGTATTTGGCTGATTCGGTTCACCAGCGGTTTGCCCAACCGTGTTGCCAAACCATCACGCGGCAGTTTGAGCAATTGGTCGATTCGTTCAACGCCAAGTCGATGCAATGTTTCGACGACCGAGGTTTCAAGTCGAAGCGACTCGACAGGTAAAGTTTCGATCGAAGAAACAAGATTGTCATCATCGGTCATTTCGACCGCTTGCTTCCCGAAATGGGCCAATGCCCAGGCGGCGGCTCCATTTGGGGCAATCGCCAATCTCGCATGCAGCGGTATCGGATGGGCGTCCGCCAAGTGTTTCACCACTGCGGCAACCATTCTTTGCTCATCTCCAAACAAATGGGCGACACCTGAAATATCGCAGAGCAACGATTCGGCTTGATGGCGTGGAAAACCAGCCCAAGCTTTTTCTCCAAGCGATTCGACTGCCACCTTGGGGCAAAACGATGCTTGAATTTGTTCAGCCAATCGCTCGAGCGATTGATGATCCGCCTGCCGATCATGAGGCAGGACATGAAGCTCTTCTTTCCCAACCTCCGGTGAATGCGAAAGCAATTGATTCGCTCGGATCAAGGGCATTCCTATTCGCACTCCGAGCATCGATGCGGCATCGCAACATGCCACCACCACGCGGCTTCGCCGAGCGTTTTCACTCCACAACACCGTAATCGATTGAGACCGAGACGAATCGGAATCAGGCGCGGCGTTTTCGGTCTGGACTTGTTCGAGTTGACGATGGCTTTGGATGGGCCAATTGGGAAGCCAAATGCACAGCAGTCGTTTTGTCATGGGAATCTTTCTTCGCAGCGTCTCTCGTTTGCGGATGAGCAATCGATTGCAGCCGAGCAGAATCGTCAATTTGGACCCAAACACGTTTACCTCGGCTGTGCCCGCGTCCGCGATCGAGGGTCACTTCGAGCGGCGTGCCCAAACGAGACGAGCAGGATGCGTCGGCTTTTCGCTGAGGGGCGGATTCCGCTGCAATGCGTTTGACGTGCAGCCGAGCGTCGGCGAAATTTGCTTGGCCGCGTGCGGAAGCAGGACGAACGAGTAGGCCCGTCGTGCAGCCTTCTTCGGCGGCGAGTTGAAAACGACGCGCATCACAGTCATTGAGCCTTGATCGGACAATCGACCAAACCGCGGCGACCGCTTCACAGCGAAGCGCTTGATCGATCGCCCAAACGCAATCACGATGGCAATGGGGACGCACCAAAATCATCCGGTCAGCCGGGATGCCGAGCGAAATCGCTGCGGGTGGAAAGAAAGAATGATTGGTATCGACGATCACGATTGGCCCCATCAAACGGTCGAGACGCAAACAATTCGCAGCGACAGCCATCGATAACGCTGCCGCACCACTGCTGTCGCTATCCGCAATCCACTCGGTCACCGCATCGGCTCGCAATCCACCTTGCAACAATTCTTGGTCGATCGCGAAGCAACCGGTCGGTAGTGACATCCGTGTCTTGGTCGAGGATGCTGTCACGCAGCGAGCTTTCTGACGCAGTCGGTCTAAGATCGATTTCCGATCCGTTTCTGCATTCGACAACTCGGCAGGCGAAGCAGGTTTTGAAACCGAGATGGCAGGAGTTTGCTTCTCCGTTTTCTGTTGCGGGGGCAGCGTTGCCGGTTTGACCGTCTGCATTTTCGCCGTCCGCGTTCCGGTCACCGAGGGGACCGATGGAGTCGCGAATTCCATAAATGCAAAAGTTTGCTGGGTGGTCACGAGAGAAAACATCCCTGATAATTCGAGCGACGACAAACGATAAAACAGACGCCGTTATGCTATCATTCGTTAGCATGAATGACCAGCATTTTTGCTGGCAAATGTTTTTTTGAAAGAGGAGAAGCGTGGGATGATGCAGAAAATACGTTGGTTTTTTTTGATTTTGGCAGTGATCGTAGCTTTGGCGATCGCGCTTCAAAATAACGAACCGACCACAATCCAGCTGTTTTTCTTCAGTCAGCAGCTTTCTCTCTCTTTGCTAATCCTGCTGTCCCTCGGTATCGGCTTTCTGCTCGGATCGATCATGACCTATTTGATGCTGAGGTCACGAAAAAAGGCAAAAGCGAGAGCGGAAGCCCAAAAAGTGGCCGCCCGAAAGGCCGCGTCGCAGAAGGCCGCCTCGCAGAAGGCGACCAAACCACTCGATGCGGTTGACGAACTGACCCAGTAGAGGTTGGAGTCCAGCCTTTAGGCGATTCCACTCGCCTCGTAGATCGGCTAAAGCCTGGAATCCAACGTGGTCCGCCTCGCCTTTTCGGCTCGCTCGGCTCGGCGGCGGGCAACCATGTCGTATCGCATCAAGACCAAGCGAGCCAAATCGCCCATGTGATTGAGTCCCTGCTTCGGCTCTTCGAAAGTCGCTGTCGTTTTCGGCTGCTCATTTCGAACGGCGACCGTTGGGGTGAAAGCGACGGTCGGGGCGGTGATCGAAGTCGCTGCGTCAAAAAGCATCAATTGGGTCATCGAACATATTTCCGTGCGAAGAAGGTCGTCGTTTGTGTGCTCTGAAAAAGCCCACGTGAGTGCCAATCACTCAACTACGACCATTGTTCGCGACCCCTGTGACAAGTCTGGTCACACCTGCGAAAAGAAATTTGGAATTTTTTTTGGCGTTAAGAAACTTAACCGCAGAGTGCTATAAATAATCGGGAGCTATTTCCCCTTCAATAGCAACAGCAACATTCGAGTCGGCACTTTGGCAGAAATACTATGTGGCAAATTCGCTTCCATATGGACAAATGTGTTTGCCCCTGATGTCAACGTTTGCTCTCCGAGGGTGATTTCGGCTTCTCCGTCGAGGAACTGCAAAATGGCAGGCACTGCAGCGGTATGTTCCGAAAGTTCTTGGCCTGCAGCGAAACCAAACAAAATCACTTTCAGTCGCTCGTCCTGGTAAAGCGTTTTGCTAATCGTGCCGTCTGCGGGAATATCCACTTCCGTTGCAAGATCGAGAAAGGTCGTCGCATTCATAATCGGTTTCCTTGTGGTTGAAAAACATGAGGGTTGTCGCACAGCTATCGAGCGTCATTCGTGCCAAACCTACACAGACGGGTGCAGAAGGTCAATCTGTAGCTCGATGAAGATCAAAAGGTGAAAATGATCGAAGATCTTTCTGTGGTTCGTCTTTCGCGTCTAATCGAGATGGAAATCGCCTGTAGCCTGAGCAATCGGAGGCGAACGCATAACGATTTTGATCTCTACGCACCCTCATTCCACCCGCTCGTCGAAAATACGCTGGTTTCGGAAGTCGAATAGAAGCAGTGTTCCATCTGTCTCCTTCGAATCCAGAAAACCCGAACGGTTCGTTTGAAAAAAGGACGTCATTCGAACCGACGCGAGGAACGAGTGGTTCATAAGTGTCGGATGTGCAATGTGTGGCACAGGCTTCCAGCCTGTGATTTGGCGATCACTGGCTTCCAGCCTGTGATTTGGCAATTGCAGGCTTCCAGCCTGCGGTTTGGCGATCACTGGCTTCCAGCCTGCGGTTTGGCGATCACTGGCTTCCAGCCTGTGGTTTGGCGATTGCAGGCTGGAAGCCTGTGGTTTGGCGATCACAGGCTGGAAGCCTGTGCCACTTTTTTTTTCTACGCGTTTGGAATTCGCTATGAGGCCGACTCGACCGCTATGTGAGGACATCAGATGAATTGTTTTTAAAACGGACATATATTTCACAGTCGTCACAATAAACTGTGACCTATAATTGGTGGTACGCAATCTGCAGTCGGGTGAAAGCCACATTCTGACGTCTTTAAAACTCGACGACTTACATGCACAACATATCGTCCCGAACCATTCATCACGCTGGAGTCCCGATGATTACATCCAAATGGCCTCGTACCGATTTCCGTAATTTTGGGCTTTGCATTGCGGCCCTTTGCTTCTTGTTAGGCCCAGCCAACGTGATGTTTGCTGAAGACAACGCTGCCCAGAAATCGCCTCGAAAGGCGGTCGTATTGAGCAATGTCAAGCTTGATACATCAGCCTGGCCAATGATAGGCAATCCCGATGCAGAGAAAGTCTTTGTTGAACTATTCGACTACACTTGCTCGCATTGCCGAGAAACCCATCAATCGATTAAGGGTGCGAAAATGACGTATGGTGATCGCTTGGCTGTGCTGAGTTTGCCAGTACCGATGGATGGAAAATGCAACCCAACGGTGTCGTCGACCAGAGCGGCCAGTTCCGAAGCGTGCGATTTAGCGAAGTTGTCGATCGCTGTGTGGGCCGTCGATCGGGCTGCCTTTAGTGGCTTCCATGATTTCCTTTTTGAATCGAGACCAACCTACAACCAAGCGCTCCAACGCGCCTTTACGATCGTTGATCGTGATGAGCTCAATGCCATGCTTGCAAGTTCCATCCCGACCGAATTCATCAATAAGCATGTTCAGCTGTACCAGCGAGCTGGTTCGGGGACAATTCCCAAGCTAATGTTTCCGAGAACGACGATCGTCGGTGCGGTTCATTCGACCAACGAACTCAATTCATTGATTGAACGCCATTGTTTTTGACGCCCTACGGCGTTTTTCGACCAATTGCCCTTCGAAATGATTCGAAGGCGTCTCGGTAGGCGGCAGGCGGTGGCGTGCGATTGCCCGAATCTTTGATCCCACCAAGGGTATCCGCGTTCTCTTGCCTGCGGTTGGTTGTCTGCGTGGGTGGGCGAAGCCCCAGGCTTTCGAGTGCTTCTTGTAAGTCTCGCTGTCTATCGGAATCCGCCGCTTGCGACGGCGCCATTTCGCGGGCGTCTTTCCAGCGATCTGCAAACTGCTTCAAGTCTTGCTCGCTCCATTTCAGATCCTCTAGCAACTCTTGATCGGGAGCTTCACGGGTTTCATCGAGGTAGTCGAGAACCATGTCAGTCGCCTTTTTGGCGTACTCCAAATCAATGGGATCGGGTGCAGGTGGCGGTTCACTAAGCGTGGAATTCTCGCCCAGCTCCGTGCCTGTTCCATTACCGCTGCTCCCTTGCGAGGAGGAAGATCGATCGGTGGGCGGCGGAGTTTGATCGGAATTTGGTGGTGAAGAAGCGGAGTTTTCGCTCGGTGAGCCTTCGCTATCACCACCTTTCGCTTCCGTTCCCTCGTTGCTCTCATTCCTGTTTTCGCCCGAATCACTGTCTGCGCCTTCGCTATTGTTTTGTGTCCCTTCGCCTTCTTGCCCCTGTCCTTCTTGGCCCTGTCCTTCTTGGCCCTGTCCTTCTTGCCCCTGTCCCTCTTGCCCCTGTCCTTCTTGATTGGAACCGTCTTGGTTTCCGTCCTCGCTGCCCGCTTCGTGATCTTGGCTGTCTTTTCTTTCAGAATCGGTGGCAGAGGCGCCCTCGTCGCCTGCCTCACCGCTACCCTGACTCTGTTCATTTTCCGTCCACGTCGAACCATCCGAATCCGATTGCTGGTCTGACGTTCCGTTTTCAGTTTCGCCATTTGGTTGGTTGACGCCAGAACCATCGTTTGACGATTCACCCGATTTGCCATCTTGTTGATCGCTGAGCGGTTCTTGGTTGGATTGGTTGTCGCCTCGACGACCTTCGTCGTTCTGTTGCGATTGACTTCCTTGATTTGCCGCGTTTTGATCTCCCGACGGACCAGCGGTTGAATTTTGTTGTTGATCCTCTTGCGTTTGTGGTTCACCCGCAGACCCGTTTTGCTCGGCCTGCCTCTTCTTGTTCAGATAGTCGCGTATTCGTTCAAATGCTTCGCCATCATGTTTGGGTGGTTCTTTCGATTGCGAGTCTTCGGCAGAAGAGGACGCGTCGCCTTGAAGATTTTCATTTGAGCCTTGCTGCCCATCTCCCATCGGTTGTGGCTCTCCACCTTGCTGCTCACCGCCCTGTTGCTCACCACCTTGCTGCTCACCACCTTGCTGCTCTCCACCCTGTTGCTCTCCACCTTGCTGCTCACCGCCTTGTTGCTCACCACCTTGTTGCTCACCACCCTGTTGCTCTCCACCCTGTTGCTCTCCACCTTGCTGCTCCCCACCTTGCTGCTCACCACCTTGCTGTTCACCGCCTTGCTGCTCACCACCTTGCTGCTCTCCGCCTTGTTGCTCTCCACCTTGCTGCTCACCACCTTGCTGCTCTCCGCCTTGTTGCTCTCCGCTTTCTTGTTTTCCACCTTGTTGCGGTTGGTCGTTCTGCTGCTGATCTCCTTGGCTTTGGCCACTACCTTGCCCACCACCTTCATGTTCGCCGCTCTTTTGTTTGGTCGCTTCATCGCCACCACTTCCTCCCGAACCGCCACTCTGCGTGCCAGCTTCTTGCTGCTTC
Organism: Novipirellula aureliae; assembly: GCF_007860185.1. NCBI lineage: Bacteria > Pseudomonadati > Planctomycetota > Planctomycetia > Pirellulales > Pirellulaceae > Novipirellula > Novipirellula aureliae. The sequence goes on along the minus strand of NZ_SJPY01000001.1, from coordinate 811,593 downwards.
GAATCATTTCGATTGGATGCGGGTTCGTCATCCGTTGCGGACATTCCATCGTTTCCCTGAGGATCGTCATCGAGCGGTTCACTTTGAGTAATCCGTAAAACGATTTCTCCCGTACGGGTAACGTTGGGTTCAACCAACGGATCGTGTCGGTCACTTCGGTTGTCGGTTGCAATCGCAGTAATCTCAACGGAATCGCCTTCTCGCAAGAAATGCTCGAGAGGACGGAAGCGATACTCTGCGACCTGGTTCCCTTTTGCTCCTGTCGTGTCTTCCCAGAGAACCGGCCGCGAGACGACGTCGATCCCGCGTCGGACTTCCAACTCGATTTGGCTCAATCCAAAATCGGCATCGGCGGCGTGGACTTCGATCACTTGCTGAGCATCGATCGGAAGGTCTTTCGGGGTTTGCTGAGGCATCACAATCGTGATTTCGGGTGCCAAGTCAGCGATCACGTCGATCGGATAGATGATCGGATCAGGATTGGTTTGTCCGGATTCATCCCGAACGACGATACGGTATTGTTCCAATTGCACTGCTGCGGATCGACCTTTGACATGTCGCAGTGGAAACGATACCGTCGCCAATGTTCCGGCATCGTCAAGCTTCATCTCGGTCACACCGGCGGTCGCTTGCACAATATTACCGAGCGGTTTTGGGTTGAATTGGACCACTGCTCGCTCGACCGCTCGGTTGGTACGGACACGTAGAGTGACGCGTGTTCCATCGAGTCCGCGGATAATGGGACTGGTCAGCGAATGGGGGGCCTTCCCGACGTAGCTTGGCGGTTCATAGTAGACCGACTCGATCGCGACGACCGGCACATCGTCGATTGACAATCGAAACGGTCCTGCTAGATCATCGCCCGCGGCGATCACGTATTCAATGTCGCTACTCGAAGCGTGTCCGATACTCGAAAAATCGAGAGGCAACTCCGCGACAAAGCGGTCTGTATCGGCATTGAGAAGCAGCTGAATCTCTCGCGATTGCTGGCCTACTCGGTATCGGCACCAGGCGTTTTGATCGTCAGAAAGTCCAGTAACCCTTGCAGAGATGGCGACGTTTCGTCCGGCCATGACCTCGGCGTCACCAGGTTGAACATCCGTGATAGCCACTCGTTTCGCTGGAGCAATCGAGGCGGCTGGCATGACAAGTCGGCTAGCCGATTGCAGCGTACTCTTGGGCGATACGACGGCATAGACAAGGAACAACGCTAGGGTCGCCGCGGTGGCCAACCACCACACAATCGTCCCTGTCGCTTCGCTCGGCAATCGATCGTTTTGTTTTAGTCGGCCAGCCGCGTGGGCACCAACCGACCGGACGATTTTACCGCGAAGCCCCGCATCGCTTCGTTGGTCCCGCAGCATGACATAGCTGGTCAGTTCTTGTCGCATTTCAGGCGTATCGCGTTCGAGCGACCGCGCGGCGTATTCGGGGCAAATGGTCCCGCTAAGAACCGGGATGATCCGCGAGAAAATCATCCAACCCATCCAAACCAACCAAGCGCCGAACCAGCCAACTCGTAGCAAGATTCCAGGCGAATAGATCCATTGATCGATGACGACAAATAGCAACACACCGACGAGAGCACCGAGCAATGTCTTTAAACCAACCCGCGTCAGCTCCGCCCACCAAAGTGCATTCTGCGCCTCGGCAATCCGCGACTCCACCAATTCCGAAATCGCATCGAATGACGGACTCGGATTGGTGGCCGATTTTTCACGACGGGCGGGCGACGGCGATGGGGCTGTGGTGGATGGCGGCATGAGAGTCTCTTCTACCCCTTGTGACTTCATTCTAATTCGAACTGACGAAATAGCTAATCTCCACTCTACCCTGCCTCAACGCAGGTGACTGCTGAAGTGATAGCACTCATTTCAGCCTCGGTGGGGCTCTGCGTTTTTGTAGCGAAACTCGCCAAGCGTTTCGGCAACGGTCAACCAAACGTCCGAAAGCCGAAAATCTTGGTGACTTTCGCTACGGCTGAAGCCGCATCCGCTACTACCGGATCGGCAGTTTGTGGCCCATCTTTTCTCGCTTCGTGTCGAGATAGCGTTTGTTAAATTCATTGACGTCCGGAATGATCGGCACTTGATCGACGACGCGAAGGTCGAATCCGCGTAGGTTGAACGCTTCGGTTTTCTTGGGATTGTTGGTTAGCAACCGGATTTCGTGCAGTCCGAGATCTTTCAACACTTGCAGCCCAATACCATAGTCTCGCATATCGGCTTTGAACCCAAGTGCATGATTGGCTTCGACGGTATCGAGTCCTTTATCTTGAAGCGCATAGGCACGCATCTTTTGCACGAGCCCGATTCCGCGTCCTTCCTGGGGCAGATAGACCAATGCGCCGCGACCCTCTTTACTGATCATATCCAAAGCGATGTGCAATTGGTCACCACAATCGCAGCGAAGTGAACCGATCAAATCACCGGTGAAACAACTGCTATGCATTCGCACCAGTGGTGGCGGTCCTGGGGCGGTCAGATCGCCGTACGTTAATGCGATTGGCGTTTGGTTTTCATACTGGACCGCATAACAAATGACCTGGAAACCGCCGTACATTGTTGGCACGGTTGCTTCGGCAGCTCGGCTGATCAGCTTTTCGCTGACTCGGCGGTGAGCGATCAATTGTTCGATACTGATAATTTTCAAGTTGTGTTTTTTGGCGATCTCAGAAAGCCCGTCGCGTGAAGCTCGGTCGCCAGACTCGTCGAGGATTTCGCAAACGACGCCAGCAGGCTTCAGTCCAGCCATGCGGGCCAAATCGACCGCTGCTTCGGTGTGACCAGCACGACGCAGCACACCTCCTTCTTTGGCAAGGAGCGGGTACACGTGTCCAGGGCGAACGAAATCGTCTGCGGAACAATCGTCCGCAATCATCTTCAAAATGGTCTCGCTCTTTTCAGGTGCCGTGATGCCGGTTTTTGCCGTTCGAATATCGATGGGCGTCATAAACGCGGTTTTGAGCGGTGCGTCATTGTTGGGCACCATCGCGGATAAATCCAACCGTTTGCAATCTTCGGGCAAAATGGGGACACACAGTTGGCCACGACCTGAAAGCATGAAATTGACGTTCTCGGGTGTCGCCTTTTCTGCGGCACACACGAAATCACCCTCATTTTCACGGTCTTCAGCATCGACGACGATGATGACTTCGCCCCGGCGAATCGCCTCGACGGCTTCAGGTACGGAACTCAGCTCGGTTGGCATACGGAAACTTTTCAGAAAAATACGACATGACAGACTCTCGACAAGGTTCCTATTATACGTCCAGGAGGCAATATCTCCCACCTCCCCTGTTTACGATCTTTTCCATTCCACGGTATTGGATCTTGCTAAAGATCCTGAAGCATTTTCCCGTTAAACCGCGTGCCGAGCACAGCAAATCGCTTGAGACCTTGCCCACCCGGTAACTTGCCCACGCGGTAACTTGCCCACGCGGTAAACCGTCAAGTCGAGGCGATCACCTAAAAAGCCTAATAAACAAAAAAGCTCAATGACTCTTCAAAACAACCTGTTGCGGCCCAGCCTGACACCCACGGTTTTCCTGCTCGTTTCAGCACTCGTTGGCTCGAGCACGGCGTTCGTCCAGGCCGAAGGTCCGTCGTCGCTCCATTCGTTTCTTAACGAGCGATACAGTGACAGCGAGGGCCGCGCTGGTTTGTGCGATGTTTATACCCCGCAGGGCGACCCACCCAAAAATGGCTTTGCAACGGTGATCGTCATTCACGGAGGTGCCTGGATGAGCGGCAGCAAGTGGGTGATCCAAAGCTATTCGCGTTTTTTGGCTCAGCACGGTTATGCCGCCGTCACGATCAATTACCGGCTTGCTCCCGAGTACCCTTTTCCCACTCAGGTGGACGACGTACGGCAAGCGGCTCTTTGGGTGAAGCAAAACTCCGGACGCTTCCACTTTGACGTCGATCGTTTGGGGTTATTTGGCTATTCCGCCGGAGGGCATTTGTCGCTGATGGTTTCATCGCTTCAAGATGAATCGGCTGCAGCGAAATTGGCGAGCAGCCATTGGCCCGCCGACGATTCGCGTTGGGGACAACTACCAACCTTTCGTGCGGCTTGTGTTGGCGGGCCGCCATGTGACTTCCGTGATTTGCCACTCGACAATACCACCTTGGCATTCTTCTTTGGAGGATCCCGTCGCGAAAAACCAAGTGCCTATGAAGCCGCCTCGCCAATCGCATACGTTTCAAAAGACGATCCCCCCGTCCACATCATCCATGGTGAATCGGACCTGTTGGTGCCGATTCAAACCAGTGTTGCGTTTCGTGAAGCGATGCAGAAGGCGGGCGCCAGCTGCGGATTGACTCGTTTACCCGACCAAGGCCATGCAATGGCTTTTCTGAATCCAAAAACCCGTGAAGAGATGCGAGCGTTCTTCGACCGAACGTTGACACTACCCACCAAGTAGCGTCTTGGTTGCCAAGCGAATATCGGGTTGCCGCATCAGCGATTCACCGACCAAGATCGCTTTAATACCCGCTTCCCCGAGTCGCAGCACATCGGCATGAGTACGAATGCCACTTTCGCCGACCAGCAAACGATTCTTCGGCACGCGTTTTCTCATCCGAATTGCATGCTCTAAATCGGTATGAAACGTCTTTAAGTCGCGGTTGTTGATCCCCACCAACCGCGTCTCGGTTGCCAAGACGGCCTCCAGGTTACCAGGCTCAAACAACTCGATCAGAGTTTGTAGCCCCAATTCGAGTGCCTGACCATGAAGCTCCATTAATTCGCTGGCGGTCAAGCATTCCGCGATCAACAGCACACAGTCGGCGCCCGCTTCACGAGCTTGCAGCAATTGGTAGCGGTCGATAATAAAATCCTTTCTCAGCAGCGGCACATCGACTTCGCGGCGGATCGCTTTTAGATACTCGAGCGAACCTTGAAAGAAGGCTTCGTCGGTCAAAACGCTGATGCAGGCGGCTCCTGATTCCGCGTAACACCTTGCGATCTCGACTGGATCAAAATCGCTGCGGATCAATCCTGCCGAGGGGCTCGCACGTTTCACTTCGGCAATCAGTTGAACCTGGTTTCCGGCTGCCAACGCAGCATGGAAATCGCGACAAGGCGGCAACCTTTGGATCGCCGCTTCCAATTCTTGGCTACTTCGCTTCGCTTGATCGCGGCAAATCGCTTGCCGCGTTTCCACGAGAATCTTATCGAGAATGGTCATCAATGTTTGAAGTGTCGCCGTCCGGTCAGGATCAAGGGAATGTCATGTTCGTTGCAAGCGGCGATCACCTCGTTATCACGGCGAGAGCCGCCCGGTTGGACGATCGCGATGACGCCTGCTTCCGCAGCCGCTTCGATCGAATCGGGGAACGGGAAAAATGCATCCGAAGCCAGAACGGAACCTTTCGCACGATCGCCCGCTTTTTCAATCGCGATTTCGACACTATCGACACGGCTCATTTGACCCGCTCCGACACCGATAAGCGCCGCTTCTCTAGCCAACACAATCGCGTTGCTCTTGACGTGACGTACCATTTCCCAAGCGAATGAGATGTCGTCCCAAAGTTCATCGTCGACCTGGCAGTCGGTGGCCGTTTTCCACTGCAACGGGGAACTGGACATCCGGTCAGCGTCCTGGGCGAGCATCCCGCCGCTGATAAATCGCCGCTGGATCGTTGCACCAAGCGTGTCGAGACGGCCGACTTGCATCAGCCGAACGTTATCCTTCCATCGTGGACGGGTGGTCAACAAGCCAACCGCGCTCGCTTCGAAATCGGGAGCAACAATCGCTTCAATGAATAAGCCTGGCTCACAGAGAAGTTCGGCTGTCTCGACGTCGACCGTTCGATTGAAACCCAAAACGGAACCAAACGCACTTAAGGGGTCGCCTGCCAACGCTTTGCGGCATGCAATGCTGAGCTTCGCCCCGGTTGCGGCACCGCAGGGGTTGTTGTGTTTCATCACCGAAACCGCTGGCTCGGCAAACCCACGCACAATTTCCAAGGCGGCGTCGAGGTCCAAATAGTTGTTGTAAGACAATTCCTTGCCGCTGATTTGACGAGCGGAAACCAGGTTGGCACCTTTGACCGAGGGATCGCTGTACAGCGCAGCCCGTTGGTGTGGATTTTCGCCGTAACGCAGATGAGCCTTACGCTTAAGCGTCAGGTGCATCGACGTGGGGAAGTCGCCTGACATCGAATCGCCGCGCATGTAGTCGGCGATCGCTCGATCGTAACAGGCGGTATGCTCGAACGCTTCCGCCGCCAAGGTTTGCCGTGTTTTCAGGCTCGTGCCGTCGTTTTCGTGCAGTTCGGCGAGCACCCTGCTGTACTGCTCCGAACTTGTAATGATGGCGACATCACGGTGATTCTTCGCCGCAGCCCGCACCAAACTTGGACCACCGATATCGATTTGCTCGACGCATTCCTCGCGACTGACACCGCTACGGGCCGCGGTCGCTTCGAACGGGTAGAGGTTGACGACGACCATATCGAAAGAAATCATGCCATGCTTTTCCATGCTGGCAACGTGGTCCTCGCGGTCTCGAATCCCAAGAATTCCGCCGAATACTTTGGGGTGCAGCGTCTTGACCCGTCCATCCATCATTTCAGGGAAACCGGTGTAGTCGGCGACGTCATGAACTTCGACGCCCGACTCCTCGAGATGCTTTCGCGTCCCACCCGTGCTGTAAAGGGCAACGCCCATTTCTTGCAGCGAGTGGGCGAAATCGGCAAGGCCCATTTTGTCACTTACGCTAATCAGAGCATTTTTTACGGAAACAGTATCTGACACGATCGCCAAAGCCATAGTTGAGGGAGGAAACGGAACAAAATATTCACAATATTTTCAGCCCGATAACTTCCCACCAAGCGAGATTTTGGTCAACCGGTCTCAAGTCGCCTAAGCTTCCAGCTTGCGGGACTAAAATGTTATGCTCTCCGCTGGGGCGGGTTGGTAGGCCCGCCCCTACCCAAGCAGGCATGCATTTGTTCGACCTCCCCCAAGCTTCGCTCGGGAGAGGTTGTTAAGTTGACGCGTAGGTGATCGCGTTTTGCCTACCACCAGCTGTCCCTTCCTACGCAACTTCAACGCTTACACAACGAATCTCGAACAAAAAATCAATGATACCCAAACGAGACCAGATTTACCGTCTCCCCCACGATCGGGTAGGGGACTTCACGTTTGATGAAGCGGTCGTCGACGTATTTCCCGACATGATCGCTCGCTCGGTGCCTGGTTATGCGTCGATTTTATCGATGATCGAACAATTATCCTACCGGTTTGTTCGACCCGCGACGAACGTCTACGACCTGGGGTGCTCGTTGGGCGCAGCGACGTTGCTGATGCGGCGTCAGTCTCCGACCGACTGTGTCATCCATGGAGTCGACAATGCCGAAGCGATGGTGCAGCGGCTGAAAATCGAATTGGCGAATTCCCCCCGTAGCGACGATGTTTGTGATGTCATCGTGCATCATGCCGACATTTGCGGTTTCCCGATGACGAACGCTTCGTTCGTGGTATTGAATCTGACCCTTCAGTTTATCGACATCGAAAAGCGTGGCGAACTGATCAATTCGATCTACCAAGCCCTTCTTCCCGGCGGTGCATTGCTGTTATCTGAAAAAATCGGTTTTGACGATCCGGCCAGACAATCGCTGCTCAATGATCTGCATCATGACTTCAAACGTGCCAATGGATACAGCGATTTAGAGATCTCGCAAAAGCGGACCGCACTGGAAAACCGCTTGCGTCCCGAGACGATGGAGACTCATCACGAACGGCTCCGCGAAGCAGGTTTTGGCTGTGTGGCCCCCTGGTTCCAATGCTTCAACTTTGCTTCCATCTTAGCCGTTAAGGATGTTGAATCGCGATGACACTATTTGATCGAAGCGATTTGAAAGCCCTTTTAGCGGAGCGTGATTTGTCAGGGTGGTCGGATCAAATCGATGCGTTGTGCGCCGATCGTTTCTATCCGTCCAAAAACGGCAACCTTGATCGCTGGAAGCGAGCCTGGTCCAAATTGCCTGATTGTGCGAACGCATCGATCGACGCGGACAACGACACGGTGATTGTTTCAGGAGAGATTGGAAAGCCAGACCTGCGAGAAACTCTGATGGCGTTTCACCCTTGGCGAAAGGGGCCCTTTGAGTTCTTTGGCATCCCGATCGATACCGAATGGCGTTCAGATATCAAGTGGCAACGGATTGCATCGGCGATCGATTTGAACGCGAAAACCGTACTCGATATCGGCTGCGGCAATGGCTATTACGGATGGCGAATGCTGTCCGCCGGTGCCGACCTCGTGATTGGATGTGATCCGTACTTGCTTTACATTATGCAATTCGAAGTCGTCCGCCGCTACGCCGAAAAACCGGAACGTCATTTCATCCTGCCACTCGCCGACACCGATTTACCGCCACGGCTCGAAGCATTCGACACGACCTTTTCAATGGGTGTGCTGTATCATCGAACGAGTCCGATCGACCATTTGCAAACCTTAGCAGGTTCACTCAAATCGGGAGGCCAACTCATCTTGGAAACCCTGATTGTCGAATCGGATACCGAGACCGTTTTGGTTCCAAGCGGCCGCTATGCCAAAATGAAAAATGTTTGGTTCATTCCTTCGATTAGTATGTTGACTCGGTGGTTGATGCGGACCGGCTTTGTCAAGATCGAAGTGATTGACATCAGCAAGACGACCGATCAAGAGCAAAGGCGGACCGAGATGATGACCTTCGAATCGCTCAACGATTTCTTGGATCCGAACGACGAAACGAGAACAATCGAAGGCGACCCCGCTCCAGTGCGTGCGGTTGTTTCCGCATGGAAAAGGTAAGTACCAACCTCGGACTTACATCCGAGGCGAAAGCATCCCGTCTCTACCGAGACTAGAACCTGCGCAAGCTTGTGGGTGTGTCGATCCCAAAGACACAACCCCCTCAGCCTTACAACCGCGTGCAGCCTTCTGTTTCGGCTTTCTCGGAAATGGCTGCTCAGCGTTTTACGATCTCGGGATTCTCTTCGGAAAGGTTCGTCAAAGTGTGGTCTACATCGCGTTTGGATTCCACGGTTGCTTGCCATCTTTTGGCTGTAGAAACTTGGCGTCGACGCTGTGGTACCACTGGTGCAATCGTTTCCGCATCTGCTCAACACGCTCGGGCATTTTCTCCGCAAGATCGTTGGTTTCGCTGATGTCCGCGTCAAGATCGTAAAGATGTACGCGACCATCTTCATAGCGTTCAAACAGTTTGTACTTTCCGACGCGAATGGCGCCGCCTGGAATACCACCTTGGTTACTGTAGTGTGGATAATGCCAAAACAATGCATCGCGATCGAGCGTTCCCCCTTCGAGTGCCGGTCGGATATCGATCCCGTCAACCGTTTGTTGTATCTCAGCACCAGCGGCCGATGCGACCGTGGGCAACAAATCGATGGAACAGATTGGCTCAGCGGAAATGGAGCCCGGTTTCGTGACGCCTGGATAGCGAACAATCCACGGTTCACGAATACCACCTTCGTAGACCCAACCCTTGCCACCACGGAGCGGCAGGTTGCTCGTCGGCGTGCCTTCGGAAGTCGACAGCCCACCGTTGTCGGAAGTGAAGATTACAATCGTGTTGTCTTCGACCCCAGAGTCCTTTAACTGCTGTAAAACTTTCCCAACCGCTTGGTCCATCGCTTCGACCATTGCTGCATACACCGCATGATTTTGCAGGACGCGTACCTTTCGGACCGCTTTTCCAAAGACCTGCTCTTCCTGGGCAAATTCTTTGCCGGTGATCGATGCGGCCTTCTCTTTGTACTTGGCAACCAAGTCGGGCCGCCCCATCAGTGGTGTGTGCACTGAGTAGAATGCCAGATAAGCCAGGAAGGGCTCGTTTTTGTGTTCTTCAATAAATGCAGCCGTGTCTCGTGCCAAGCGATCCGGCAAGTGGACTCCTTCGGGGCTTTCCACTTCCATTTGAGGGTTTTTGAACGGTGCGAAGTACCTATTGCCCGAGTAGGGTCCGCCTCGGCTGTAGCCACCAACATTCACATCGAATCCTTGGTTTTGCGGATAGTACTCCTCACTTTCGCCCAGATGCCATTTCCCCGCAAAAAACGTGGCGTAGCCTTTTTCCTTGAGCACCTCCGCAATCGTCATTTCTTCGACAGCCATGTTGTCATTCAGCGGCGCGGGATTGAACGTGCCGCCGCGTTTCCCAGAGAAAAAGTTGGTTGATTGCACACGTGTCGGATATTTTCCTGTCATCAAGCTATAGCGAGTTGGTGAGCAAACCGGATTTGCAGCATAACCGTCGGTGAATCGCATTCCCGATTGGGAAAGACCGTCGACGTTGGGGGTTTCGTAAAAACAATCGGGATTGTTCGCACCGATGTCCATGTAACCCAAGTCATCAACGAGGAAAACAACTACGTTTGGCCGTTTCTCGGTCGTCACTTCGGATGCCAAGATTGCCGGCTTGACCGAATGGGTGGTTAAGAAAATCGCGAATGTGTAGAGAAAATAGTGAGCAGCGTTTTTCATAGCTTTACTGGGGGGGTTCGGTTATAAGGTGGTGATTGTTTCCATCGAAAACAAGTGATCCCAGGCTCGCGTCTGGGAACACGATGGCCCGTCGATCCGTCTCTCCGAGGCGGACGCCCCAGAATTTGCAAGTCTCCGAGAGACTCGCCTCCATCAAAGCCACCCGTCTGGGGTCAAAGTGATGGCCTTGGGCTCCGCCGAACGAGCACAGCCTCCAAGCATTGTAGTCAACAAGAGTAGGCAGAAATAGTAACGCAGGAACACACTCCACAAAGAACGGAACGGAATCCATGGGCGTGCACGGTTGCCTGCGTGGATCGAATCGGTGATAAACCTGACCGCACCGTCGACCATCAAGACGTGCGTCCCGCCTTGATGCCGACGACTGGCAGTCCCAACGCCGTCCCAGGCACCATGGTTGGCTTGTTGGCTTGTTGGCTTGTTGGCTGGGACGATCGATCGCTGCGTGGAATGCGTTTCGCGACAATTTGCGTTTCGCGACGATTCAAGCGGAGCGGGGTAACGTGATCGTGAACGTCGTCCCCTTTTCCAAACAACTTTCCACCGCGATCTTGCCCCCCTGCGATTCGACGATCCACTGGGTGATGGGAAGCCCCAATCCGGTCCCGCCTACCGAACGAAACGGACGTGCGGGGTCGACACGAAAAAATCGGTCAAAGATCCGTCCGAGATTGTCTTCGCTAATCCCAATGCCGCTATCACAAACAATCAGCCGAGCGTCCCTTGCGTCTTGGCACACCGAGACGGTGACCGTCCCTTGGTCGCGATTGTAGTTGATCGCGTTGGTCAATAAGTTTATCACGGCTTTCGCAAACCATTCCGGGTCGCCTTTCACTCTCGTGCGTTCTAGCTTTTTCACAATCGAAATGTCTTTCGGTTGGGCAAGCGGTTCAACAAATTCACACGCTCTTTGCACGACTTGGTCCAACCAATAGCATTCGGATTTCATTGCTGCTTGTTCGGCATCGGCTCGAGCGAGAATCAGCAACGATTCCACCAAAGACTTCATTCGCGTTGCAGCATGTTGGATCGTTTCGATCGCTTGTCGGTATTCCGCGGGGGTACGCTCGGCGTTCAAGACATGCTCACATTGGGCCAGCAAGATCGAAAGTGGCGTTCGTAGTTCATGAGAGGCATCGGCCGTAAAGTGGTTCTGCCGTCGAAAGGCATCTTCCAAACGGTCAAGCGTGCCGTTGAAGGTATTCGAGAGAAGTAAGAATTCCGATTCCATCTTTTCGGTACGAATCCGTTCGGAGATATTTGACTCCGTCACTCGGGCAGCCGCCGCGCTGATACGATCAATCGGCTTCAGCATTTGTCCGATCATCCACCAACCGCCCGCAAGCATGACGAGGATTGTGACGGTTGCCACCCCTACACAGGTCAGTATCAATCGTCGGATCTGAGCCTGCTCAGTCTCGAAGGCATGCCCCACCAAAATCCTTGATTGAGCCGGCCCGTCGATGATCACCTCCACTTGATCGGAAACCCATCTCGTCCCCGTCTGTGGCGGATAATCCGAGGGTATCGCGGGGGAAGAACAATCGACGACACGACGCTGCGAGTCCCAGATTCGGTAGTAAGGCCCCGCCGGATATTCGGCAGCAAACGATTCGAGTTGCTGGTGCGATAAATCCACACTGAACTGCCCATCTTCCTCATACTCGATCACCCGAGAAAGCGAGATTGCTTTTTCGCTGAGCCCTTGCACGGCATCCTGTTCAAGTTCATGCCGAATGGTCAACACGGTCAATGCACTAAAGATGCAGGCCATCAACGCGATCAGACCGAGATACCACGCCAGTAGTTTCCATCGCAATGACTTACGCACGAAGGGTGTATCCATTACGACGGTGGGTTTCGATCCGTTCCTTGCCGACCTTCTTGCGAAGGTTCGAGAGATAGACTTCGATCGTATTGGAACTGCCAGAATCTCGGTCGCCGTAGATTCGATCGTAGATCATTTGCCGAGTGACGATACGGTCCGCATGAGTTGCCAACAAGTGCAGAATGGAGTATTCCGTGGGAGTCAATTCGACGAGTTGTCCACCACAAGTAACGCGGCGATCGATCGTGTCGATTCGAAGATCGTTGCCGATGCAAATCAGTGGGGAAGGCTCGCCAGTGGAGCGACGCACAATGGCACGAATTCGAGCGGCTAGTTCATCGATCATAAAAGGCTTGGTCAGATAGTCGTCTGCGCCTTCATTGAGCAGCGTGACCTTATCGTCCGTCGAATCCCTGGCGGTCAACATCAAAACCGGCGTCTTTTTCGTCGCTCGCAGGCGTTTCAAAACGGTGTACCCGTCAAGCACCGGAAGCATCAAGTCCAAGATCACCGCGTCATAATCGACCGTTGCCGCTTTGAGCAATCCATCCTGACCGTCCAACGAAGCGTCCACTTGAATCCCCCGCTCTCCAAGGGCAGCACAAATGATCGCGGAAAGATCTTCTTCGTCTTCGACTAGCAGAACTCTCATACTTAGAACCAATACCCATGTGACGTGTTACTCTTCCCGTTCAACCGCGTGCCCAACGGGCCGCACGCTCTATACTAAAAAACGCACGGGACGTTTCCTCCGGCGATAGGATCTTTAACAAGATCCACTACAAGTTTCAAAGGATCTTTGACAAGATCCACTACAGGGTGCGATAGGATCTTTGACAAGATCCACTACAAGTTGCGATAGGATCTTTAACAAGATCCACTACAAGGTGCGGTCTCTAATGCGTTGCGTCAAACGCTTTGAGGTGAAGATCATCAAAGAACGCGACAGAGTCTGATTTTGTCCATAAACCGATGCCTCCGAAATCGCGAAAGTGTCGGTCTTCTTGCATCGCCACGATATTATCGTCCAAATAGACTTTGATGTTGTCACCGATGTGTTCGATGCGAAGCGTATACCATCGATCATGCTGAAGCTCTGTTTTGTCGTCACCGCCAATCCGAATTCGATTGCCGTTGATGACGCGGTAAAGTCGAACACGCTTGTCTTTGACATCGATCCTAGCTAACAAGTAGTTCTTCTTGTCCTTAAATCGCCAAACGATCCCGGCACTTTTTTCTTTCTCTCCACCGACTAGCTTGATTCGCACTGAAAGCTTAACGTTTCGCAGTTTCTGGTGGTCCACGATCGCAATGTGAGTCCGATCTTTTGACTGCGAGTCGTCGCGTTGGGTCAAAACGCGATTGTCGCCATCACTCGTTACCAACCACTTCCCCGGCGGTCCATCGCCCGTATGCATGGCAATGAATTCAGGCGGTAGTTTCCCAACGTCGCTGGCACTGAAGCTTTCCTCCAATGCAACCGACGGCGGCAGTAGACAAGACGATAGGATCAGAAAGATCGAAATGAACATGGTGGATGGACCCTTGACGCCCTTAGTTTCGGTCGCGTTGACGGTTTGCACGCGGATCATTGCTCGTCCGCGAGGATGTCCTTGAACGGTTGCCATTTTGCCCGGTTCTCCCCGAGGTGATGCCGATAGCCGTGCCCAGAGCTTCCGACAACATTGCCGCATCGATGCCATCGACTGAAATCACCTCGACAACCGTCTCCGCCTGATCCGTATCCAAGCTGCGAATCGTCTCCTCGATTTCGGCCATCATGAACGCGGGAGCAGAAACCGCGACGGTGTTACTCTCCGCCAGCACACTAACGGACAACAATCCTTTGAACGTTGCCTTGGAGGTCTCGGTGCCCATGTAAGGTGCTTGTGTGAGTGAGCGGTCCGCCCCACGATCGGAACCGTCACCGCGATTTCGCGAGGTGCGATTCTGGCTAAGAGCGGGATCGGCTGGACTGAGCAAGTCGCGATACAAATCTTTTAAAATCGTGGCTGCCTGATCCGCCTGAATATAGTTTAGCTTGAACATTTGCGGACGACGAACCGATTCAGGATTTGCCTCGTTGGGCTGGTCGAAAAAGTCGGCAAGTTCACTCAATTGGTCAAATTCTTTCTCATTGGCCCCGACGACTAACAACGAATCGGTGACGGCATCCGAGATGAACGATACCGGCCCGCTCGTAGGAACAACCCCCTGATCCAACGCCTGCATTAATTTGGCCTCGATCGCTACAGGGATTTGATGCTTCATGTGGATAACGCGATAGCGTTGCTTCGGTGGCAACAGCGCTCGAAGCAATTGCTCCGCTTCACCAAGCGCGTCGGCATCGTCCGAACGCAGGATGATTTGCCCATCCGCTCCGCGACGAATCGTAACCTCGGGGCCCATCGGCGTTTGTTCCCGACTCAGAGAAATGCCGGACCGTTCACCCGAACTGGAAGGGGGCAACTGATGAACCCATTGAATCTCGCTGGAATCACCTAGGTTATTGGCCTCATCAAGCTTCCAATTTCGCCGCAGCGCTTCGTCTGCGGGGTCAAGCTCGATCGCTTGTGGCACCGGCAATTTCTTTATCGCCCTGGAACTCTCTCTGGTAGGTTCCGCGGCAGGATCAATGTCAATGTCCAACCGATTGGGACTCTCGTCAGGCCAAATCTGTCGTAGCTGCTTGACCGCGTTGGCAATCGACTGAGGCGTACCAGCATCGATCACTCGAATATTGCCGACCTGCTCGCGCTCACCAATATTCAAAAGCAACTCCTTGACCTGATTCAGTTCCGATCCGGTTGCAAACAGCAACAGTCGGCTATTGACCGTGTCGGCTTCCACACGAAACCCGCCCCAATCGCCACCCTGTTGCCGGTTGCGGTCGCGTCGGGATCGATCTTGCCCGCCTGATTCTCCATTCATCAACTCCGTGATGGCAGCGACGACGGCGTCCGCATTCAATCGATTTAGCGGGATCACATGAAAGGTACGTGATGCCTTGGCAAGCTGATCCATCACCGACCGGATGGTCATGTGATCTTTGATCGACGCATACGCAAACAGGATCTGCGTGTCGTCATCCTCCGAAAAGACACTGTCTTGATGTAGCTTGCCAATGTTGCGTAGGTCTTCAAAGATGTCCTCCAACGCGTCGGGGTCGACACCGTTGAGCGGGTAAACCTTCATCACCGTTTCATCGGATAGCATCATCCCAACATCGCTCGATGGAACATCAAGTGCCGAAACGGCCTGGCGTACCAAAGCAATCTTATCGGGTGGCCCATTCGCAACAATACTGTTTTGCCGTTCGTTGGCAACCAAATAGACTACCGAACTGGCTGCGGGATCGGTTTGCGGTTGGCCGCTTCGGTCGTCGTCATCGCGATCGCGATCGCGATCTCTACCACGCTGAGAATTTCGTATCTGCATCATAATCGACGCCGACCTGGGAAGGGGGATCGTTAAACCCATCAGCTCGCGCAGATCATCGACCACTTCGATGGCGTTAGCATGCTCGAGTCGAAACTCGGCGACCAACCGAGCTTGGCTCTGATTGGACTCCTCTCGGCCTAGTATCTCACGGATCTCGAGCAGATTTTCAACAAAGTCGATCACCTCGATTCGATTGGTTGCCGAGAAGGATGAGATGATGCCGTAGGGACTGAGGATTGGCTTGAACTCTTCCACCGCCGTTTCGGCAAGCATCCAATCGAGTGAGAACGAACTTTTGACGAGTTCGTAACTCGATCGCTGGTCCAATTCATCCGGCGACACCCGAGGCACCATACTGGGGTTGAGCGGAGAGTCCAATTTGACCAAGAACAGGACATCGCTACTGCGAAGTAACGTGAAACCGCGAGAAGCGAGATGGCGATTGATCACGCCCAAAGCGTCCGAAACATTGTAGGACTGCTGAGTCGTCAGGTTCAAACTTCCTTCGGGTAGCTCACGCCAATCCAAATTCAAGTCCGCTTCATCGGCAAACCACTGAAGCACCTCCAACCACGCCGCGCCACTAAACTGGAATTGCAAACGTTTACCATCCGTTCCCATCGTTGCTTGATCCGCTGGCTGGCCCAAATTCGCTTCACCGGTTGACGAACCCTGCCCAAACGCGGGTGGCCCCCCAAATCCGCACATCCAGAGCAGGCTCACAACACAAACAACGCGCATCGGAGAATGATCCATTGAAGTTAGAGTGGACATAAAACGGTGTGCTCTCTTCTTAAATGTAATATTTTGCTATTCGGATTCGGTGCAGTGTAGAACCGGAAGCTTAAGAAAACCTTAAGAATGCAGGCGATTCGCCCCAAATTTAGACGGGCAATCAACAAATTTCGGGACGGGTTGCCAACTTTTCGTGCAACCCCATGCAATGTTTCGACGTCATTTTCTTTAGTCCATCGTGGGTAACAGACGATAAAAACGGATGGATTCGCACCCGGGTCGAATTGTGGGACGGAAGTCTCCCTTTGCCTTTTTCGATCGGCTTTGGGCGCATTTTTTGCGAGTTGGCTGTGCGATGTCAAATGCTCACCAACACGAAACTTCCACTTGGATTGAAAGAAGATGCTAAAAAATCGACTCGAGCCCGAAATCGACGACAACATAGAATCCAGTCTTGCCGAACAGCTGACTTGGGATCTATTGGATGGGCAAATCTCTGAGCCCGGAATGCAGCAGCTTGAAGAACTGATCGAAGCCGACGAAGAGAGTCGGCGTTGCTACATTGCGTGTCTCGATCTCGATCAAATGCTGAGTGAATATTTCCAACAACCGAGTGCGGTCAAGGAGCAATCTACGCCCACAACGCGTCCATTCGGCGGCGTACCGCTGGGCAGTCTGATGAGCGATGCACCCCGCGTCTAAGCACCCGCGTCTAAGCACACAGCGATTGGCTGCGAGTTTCGCGACCCGGAATCGAGGAGGCTCGAGATGAACTCGGCCCCCAACATTCCATGTCACCTTTTGCTGGCACCGGCAACCCGACGGTTGGGTTGCCATGGCTCGTCCCAATCACTTGCCAAAGACGTACGAACGATACCGCAAGCTATGCCGCAACCCTTGGCGATTCTTTGCTGCGGTCCGATGGCAGTTTTTTTGATCGCCAGGGTATTGATCGCCGGGGTATTGATCGCCGGGGTTACGTTCGCTCGCAAGCAGCCGGTGATTCCGCCGGTCCCGCGTCTCGCCGCAGTGGTGCACACATGATCAGTGTCGGCCATGTCAGGTGCAAAGCGTTATCGACCCAACTCGGCCTCTATTCTACGATTTCTCACTGGCGTCGGGCACGGTCGATAGTCTCGCGGGCTCGGAAAATGGTCGCGGACTTCAATGGGCCATGGCTCACGGTCGTTACACTGCATTTCAAACGATCTTCCCTCCCCATCGCGATGTCGGTCTGCCGCGTGTCCGTAGTGGAAGCGGCCTTCTGCCAGCAGTCCAGTCTAATGAGTCAACGGAGTGACACTGATTGCCTGGGGTGAATTGCAAATCGCAATCAAAAATTCAATTCTCGGTGATCCAATACGTCGTTCAACAGCGTCAGCAATCGATTCGACATTCCTCGAGCCTCGATAGATGCCTCAATGGAGCGTATGCGATTCAGGCCGTCTTTCAAACGCAATAGCATTTCGCAACACCGCAAAAAGAATGACTATCACGCTGGCTATCGCACGCAAAAGCTACTATAGTGGGGAGATGATAGCCTTTGCGAACGAATCGGCTTAACCGATGTCGTCATACTATATTTCACTCGCTTCGCATTTGTCTTGATTGCAAAATCTCTTGATTCGGTATGGTTGCAGGACTCGTACTGATACGGATTTCGCGTATTGGTAAAGCGGATGGCCGCTGAACCACCGTTCCCCCCCCCAATCCCCCCAGCAGTTTAAGCGGAGCAGGAAAATTTTCTTGAGCGCAGAGAGATGAGAGCTTCCCCCTGCGCATCTTCGTTTTGTTCGTATAAGCGTTTACTATTTCGTTTCTTCAAAAATTTAGGTGATGTAATGAGAGTTCCGAGAGTTCAGCGAGGCTTCACATTGGTGGAGCTTCTAGTAGTAATTGCCATCATTGGCGTTTTAGTGGGCCTTCTGCTACCAGCAGTTCAGGCCGCTCGCGAGGCTGCTCGTCGCATGAGTTGCAGCAACAATTTCAAGCAGATTGGGCTTGCGATCCACAATTATCATTCTGCTTTCAACCTGTTGCCGACCCATGGTGGTGGCACAATCTCAACCGGCGGTAGCGGTTATGACCCAACGAACCCGGTCAATATGGAGAGCCGTTATCATGATGATGAATACAGCAATAATTCCAGGCTGAGCATGTTGGTTGGAATCATGCCGTTCATGGAGCAGCAGGCGATTTGGGAGCAGGTCAGCAATCCGAACGGGTTTGACTCGGACGGGACCGTGAGGTCGCCAGCTTGGCCAGCCATGGGCCCTACTGGGGGAAACTATTTTTACGGACCATGGGTAACCGATATCCCGGCACTTCGCTGCCCAAGTGACCCAGGCAGCGGGCTTCCTGCGGCAGGACGGACTAATTACGGGGCTTGCCTCGGCGATTCAGTTTGGGCTTCTTCAGTGAAGAGCGAGAGCGAATGGGATACGGCCGCCAATGGAGCACTGCAAAACCAAGCGGCCCAGCGAGGTTTCTTCAAGATGTTCAACAACCGACTGGGCTTCCGCGACTGCATCGACGGTCTTTCGAACACCATCGCGATGGGCGAGATGATCACCTATTTAGGGGACACCGACGTTCGCAGTAGTGTGCCAGACAAGGGAGGTACTAACGGTGCAGAACCGTATCGAGACAACCCGATTTATTGTCGCGGCGACATCGATCCAGCTCGTCCTCGGTTTTGGGGCAGGGATGTATCCCGAGAAGATCGCTCCCGTGGTTACCGTTGGGCGGACGCCTCCACCGTCTTCAGTGCTACGTTCACGATTTTGCCTCCAAACCAGGAAGTATGTGGCCGTAATAACTTCAACGATATTGTATTGATCGCTACGATGTCCAGTCAGCACCAAGGTGGTTGCCATGTGTTGATGGGTGACGGGGCGGTCAAGTTCATCACCGACTCGATCGAGGCGGGTGATTCGTCGATCGGCAATGTATGGAAGGACGGCACCGGCGTGCGGGCGCCTGGGTCGAGAAGCCCGTACGGGCTCTGGGGATCACTGGGAACGAACGCCAGTAAAGAGGTCATCGACGAGACGTTCTAACACCTGTTACTTTTCGCAGGGCACTTCGGTGCCCTGCGGCTTCTTGAATCCCCTTTACGATTTTACATATTCCCCCACACTCTATTTTTGCTATTGAGTTCGAATGAAAAAATTCACAATCATGATGTTCGCGGTGGTTGCGTTTTCTGCGTTTTCTGCCTTGCCCGGCTGCGGAGGCAGCGACGAACCAACAAACGTCACTGAAGGCTCAACGAGAGCCGACCTTCAGGAAATCATGGATCGGCAGAAGGCGGAAACCGCCAGCGACATGAACGAATGATCCACCACTAACATTAGCCTGACGCCTATCCGGCCCAAGAACATTGATTTCTTGGGCCGTTTTTTCTTGCGCTGTGGCGATCAATCACTCAATCATCCGCAGGTTGATGCCAAAGTCGATAGGGATCGTCCAATCGTTGCATTTCGGAGAGCAGCAAGGCTTCCATCTCGGCCAGCTTTTCGGCGTAGTGAGGGTCGGATGCGAGATTGGTTTGATTCGGCTGCGGCGTCACTCCCGTTAACGCGATTGTCGCGGGATCGTGATGCTGGGGCAAAAATTCGTGTGGATTTTCGGCAAGATTGAAGAGCTGTTTTTCGCGGACTTTGCCATCGAGCACGTCATACTCGATTAGCTTCCAATCACCTTTCTTGACGCTGCGCATGCCCGGTTTCGTGCCGCCGTTATAGACTCCATACAGACAATCGCGAACGACCGTTTTCTTTCCTTCCACCACTGGCTTCCAACTGATGCCTTCATTCGAATCGGGAGTTGGGATACCCGCCAGGTCGCAGAGGGTCGCTAGGGTATCGAGTAGGTACACATTGCCGGTTGCTCGCGTCCCAGGCTTGATGCCGGGGCCTTTGATAACCAATGGAACCCGCCAAGTGTGTTCGTACAAATTTTGTTTTCCCTGC
Source organism: Novipirellula aureliae (assembly GCF_007860185.1). NCBI lineage: Bacteria > Pseudomonadati > Planctomycetota > Planctomycetia > Pirellulales > Pirellulaceae > Novipirellula > Novipirellula aureliae. The sequence goes on along the minus strand of NZ_SJPY01000001.1, from coordinate 791,096 downwards.
AATCCGTGTCGACCGACGGCCATGCCGTGATCGGAGGTGTAGATGATGTAGGTATTCTCGAGTTCTCCCATCGCATCGAGTTTTTCAAGCACTCGTCCGATTTGAATATCGATATTCTCGCTGCAAGCATTGTAACGACCAATTTCGTTGCGGATGGTTCGCGGGTCACGCCGAGTCCAAACGCCGCTCACGCGGGTCTCATCACGCAACTTTGGATGTCCGTGCGAAAACGGATGTTCGGGAAGGTAATTCGGTGGAAGCGGAGGCTGCTTTGGGTTTTCCGGTGGCAGCGTCGTCTTATCCTTGTGATTGACCGCACCATATTTGGCCAGCAACTCGGGTGTGCCATCGCGGGTATCGTGTGGATGTGAAAATCCGTAATAGATCAGGAATGGTTTGTTGTCCTTGGTTGTCTCTCGATCGTTCAAATAGTTGAGCACTTGTTCGGCGTGCCATGCGCTCCCCGATTCGTCGGTTCCGCCTCGCTTGACGGCATCATGACGAACCGTGAATTGCTTATTCGCAGCGTCGTAGCTATTGCCTTTCTTACAGGTCCGCATCGTGGAATAGCCCGCTCGATTGAAAACCGCTGCCAATGTGTTTTGTACGATGTCTGGAGGACACTGCGACTTTGCATTCGGGGCAATCGGCAGATGCCAGACCGTGCGTCCGGTCATGATCATGTGTCTCGATGGCGTGCAAACCGCGCCCGAGAAGGAGCCCATGTGATAGGCCGCGTCGAAGACCATCCCTTGTTTCGCAAGTTGGTCAATGACCGGCGTTTGCATGGAAGCATCGGAATTGTAAAACCCGAAGTCCATCGGGGATTGGTCATCCGTCAAGATAAACAAGATGTTTGGTTTGGATTGATCGGCTGCCTTCACCCCGACGCATGGGCAAAACAAAAACAGTAAGGTGATCAACGAGAAAGTAGTTTTCATTTTTTAGTCATCTCAAAAAGGTCGTTCTAGTGATTTATCAACATACCATCCAATGGTAGTGGATCTTGATAAAGATGCTTCCACATGGGGATCTTTAACAAGATCCACTACCGCCAACCCTCATTTTCATTTGTGACAGACAACTCGCGCTTCATCCACATTAAGCGTGGCGTAGGCTTCCAGCCTGCGATCATGCGTGGCGTAGGCTTCCAGCCTGCGATCATGCGTGGCGTAGGCTTCCAGCCTGCGATTATGGGTGGCATAGGCTTCCAGCCTGCGATTTTCTATTCATGGCGTAGGCTTCCAGCCTGCGATGTGCGGCAAGCACCAATTGGCAGGCAGGAAGCCTACCCCAAATTATAATCTGGTTGAAGCACTAGTGCTGCGCCGGCTTGGTGGGCGGAAAATCGTCGGTTCGGAAAGGATAGGCGGGTAAATCGGCATCATTGACGAGATTGACATCAGGCTTTGCCGAAAAGGCATAACGCACATAGAGAGGTTTGCTCAACTGCGTCGATCGCAGGACCACTGTTTCGTCTTCAATCGAAGCATCTGCTTCACACCATTCTCCCGATTCCTCTGCAATCCAAAACCCCTGTGGCGATTTGCCATCGGTTGTTTTGAGCCCATCCGCATGGTCAAAATGAACGATCAACGCATCACCGTTTGGTTGGACGTTCTTGATGGTTGGCCCTTGGGCTTCGACCGATTGTCCCAAAGTATCACGCTGGGCCAAGAGGGCTAACCGTCTACCAACCGGCAATTTATCGGTGGGGTGAATCTTCTTGAGATGACCAAGGTCAATGGTATTCGCCACGCTGGTGTGGGGAAGCTTGAGTGCCATCAATTGCGACTCACGCATCCACGCCCAAGAGTGTGCGGTGGGACTATTGGGATCGCGATCGGAATCTCTGTTTAGGGTTGCCCCATATCCCGGCAGCATGACGACAAGGAAGTGCATATCGTCGCGGTTCCACTGTTTGCGATACCGCTCGATCCATTGCTGTAGCACTTCGCCATACATCAACATACCCGAAGTCCTTGAAAACCAAGGTTCTCGGAGCATTCCAGCCATCGACTGCGTGTTTCGTTCACCCTGATACCAGACCAGGCCACGACAGGCATAGGGTGCAAGTGGATGCATCATCGCGTTGTACAAAATGTTGGATTGACGACGTAGATAGATATCATCGGCTCTGCTCCAAGGTCTTGGCCCATCTAGGATTTCTTGGATTTTGCTCGTCCGTGCCGTGTCCGCATCGAATTCCTGCATCATCGTTCGGAAGTGGGGAAGGGTCTCGGTCATGTCACGGGGCATCCAAGCCTCGATCGAAGAGCTGCCCCAGCAGGTAAGGATGATCCCCACGGGCATCTCAGCGGCTTGCTGCAAAAAATGAGCGAACGCAAACGCGACCGCGCTACTGGGTTGACTTACCGCCCACTGCCCCTCACACGATTCCTGCGGTCTGAACGCCACCGATCGTTTGACTTCAAAGGTGCGAATGTTCTTTGTCTGGGGCACGAGGTCCGCAATCCCTTGAATGTTCTGGTAACCCATCTGCATGTTGGATTGTCCAGAGCAAATCCAGACTTCGCCGACCAAGACGTCGCCTATCACGATCGATTCGTCATTCGCGGAGGATGAAATCGTCATCTCACCCGGTTCGAGGTTCGCGGCCAATGGATCCAAACGGACTTGCCATTTGCCATCGGGATCGACCTGGACTGTTTTGGATTGATCAGCGAATTCAACTTGGATCGTCGCGTCTGGATTGCCGCTGCCCCAGACGGGAACAGGCATCTCGCGCTGCAGTACCATATGGTCGGTGAACAGCGACGAGACTTGCAGCCCAGCATTCGCAGGGCCCGCCAAACAAACGACCATCGTCAATATTGCCAAAATCCGAGTCATCGTTGTGTTGCTCCGTTAGGGGTAAGTGAAGGTTCGGCCAGCGTGCGGAACATTCTTTCGAGAATGCATCGGCGTTGTCAACGTTTGGCCACGTGCTCTAAAGCGGTTGTGCGTCTTTAAAGTACTTGTTTTACAAACACTGACACTTTTTGTACCTCTCCCGGCGCAGCCCGGGGGAGGTCGAGCGACGCCTTTAAGGCGTTCGCGAGGGAGGGGGCCCGTACAGCGCTTGCGCGAAGCACATCGTGTAGGCCCCCTCCCGAACGGCGGCTTTAGGCCGCGTTCGACGTCCCCCAAGTTTCACTCGGGAGAGGTTGTTAAGTCGTTTACCAAGTTACACTCAAAAGCCACACGACCTCTAAAGTGGGGATGCATATTCTAATCTATCGTCGCTCTATTCAAATGACGTGATACGACAAAAAGGTATTGATTTGCCCTGCGCGGTCTGCTTCCGTGACTTGCGTCGCGGGGTTCTCACTGATAAAAAAGATTGATGGGGAATTGTCTAGTCAGCCAAGCGAGTCCGAGGGGTTCCGTATTGAAAACTTTTCCGACGATTGCGGCTATGTCGCTTTTTGTGGTCATTGGCTTCTGCGGTGAGTTTCTCTTTGCACAGTACCTTCCGGGTGTCCCCGTTAAATTGTTCCCTGCGAGCGGTGAAGAGGTCGAGGTGAACTACGGGGGAAAGTGGTGTCCCGGCGTCGTGATCCGTGCCGACAAGGAAGAAGCGACGGCCCTGGTCGAATACACGTCGTCAGGGCGGCAGAACGAGCGAGAGTTCGACATCGAGAAAGTTCGCTATCCATGGCAACCGCTGGTAATCAGTCCGGTGTATGTCTGGAAGGACTCGACCGGCGAGCACACCATCGTGGCGGCGGTAGAATCGATTGACGAGAAAACGAATCACGTCACGTTGATCCGGCGTGACGATGGACGCATGATTACGTTACCGATCGATCGGCTGGGTGCGACCGAGCAGCAACGCATTCGACTTCTGATCCGCGCGGCACCGGTTCGCGTAGCCCGATTGCCACCGATTGAGCCATTCGCGCCGACGCAACAATTGGCCGGATCGAGTTTGGGGGCCACCTCCTCGCTCGCCGAACTGCCGCCTGACCCGCCATCGATTCCCGTAGCGGTGCCGATGGGCGGAGCCTCCTTTGCGCGAGCCTACTCCGACGAAACGCTAGGCGGGGTCTTTCCGATCGGCTCCTCCCGCGGCTGGATTCTCGGTGCGACCCTTCCCAAACGCTACTCTTCCAAATCGGATGTCCCAACACGCCTGATTTGGGCGACATTGGACGACGGCAAAATCGCCTGCCAGCACCTCCTTGCACCGCAAGAAAGGACCATCGCCGTCCATGCTCGCTCGCAACAAGTCCTTAGTTTGGGCGAGGCCGATGACGACGTGGCGACACTAACGGTTTGGAAGTCAAGTCCGAAGTTGAAGGAAGCCGAGGCCGTGGTGCGGTGGGCCAGCGGCGAGCATCCATCTCATAATCCGGTGAATCGTTGGGGAGAGTTCATCGACGGTCGAACGGTGCTGCACCGACTTGGGAAGGGCGAATATGCCGCCTACGATTTTGTCGCCAAGCAAACACTCTACAAATTCGGCCAGGACTCTCGGACCAGTCCCGAGCCTGTGTTGTCGCCAGGACACCGAATCCTAGCGATTCCCGAAGGCCGCTCCGTTCGTTTGGTCAAACCGACTAGCGGCGAGGTTTTGGCAAGCCTTCCTGTCGAAGGCGGTTCGGCCTCGAGTGTCGCGTTTGATGCCGATGGTGAGCGGCTGGCCATCCTAAGTGCCAACGAGATGGCCGTCTGGACATTGGGTACCTCGCAGCCACCCCGCCGCGTCCGTGCCGATCTGCTGATGTCAAGTTCCCGCTTGGCCTGGGTCGACGACGGGCACCTGCTCGTTGGTGGAAGCACCTTGTTTAGCCTGGATCAGGAATTGCCGGTGTGGAGCTATCGTCCGCAAGGGGAGGTCGTCCGAGATCGCGATGAACCGAACACGGTCGCCATCGCTGATAGCCGCCTTTGTTACGGTGTTCAAATTGGCAACCGTTACGATCGCACCAACCCGGGCGGGCTGGTGATCGGTGCCGTTGAATTGCCTGGGCCCATCGTTCGCGAGACAGTCGCTGGGATGAACCGTGAAGAACTCTTTGTTCTCAAGCCGGACGTCGGGGTCGATATGAAGGTCGAGTGTGGACAATACAACGATCGAGTCCGCCAAAATCTAACGGAATTGATTGAAGAAAACCAATGGCAATACCTTCCTGGGGCACCGATCGTCCTGCGTGGAATCATGAGTCGAGACGCGCCCGAAGAGATGATCTACATTAAAAGCAACTCACCGATGGGCTTCGGTGGCATGTCCATTTTCGGACCGACTCGCGAGCAACTTGCCAATGCAGAACGGTTGACGCGGCAATCCTATCGGTCGACGCTACGCGTGGAACGTGGCGAACAACGGCTATTTGGTGCCGCATCGGTGGGGGCTTTGCCGAGCTCTCTTCGACTGAAAGAGGGGCAAACCGTTGCATCGATACGAGCACAGTACGAAAAACCCGTGCCGGAATTCTTCGAGACCGTGAAGGTTCCCGCGAAGATATACGACCCTCGCTACCAAGGCGGATTCGGTGTCTCTCATTATGGCAGCAAAGGTCTCGTCCCCAAACCGCTCGACGATCTACCTAACTAAGGGCGTCACAACTCAGGTGCAAACCAGTCCGAAATCCCGACCGTTTTCTGTTGCTTTAAAAACGGTTCCTCGAACGACCGGGCGTATCCCACTTCGCGCCTTCGTAACCGAGATCATCCGCAAGAATGAAAACGGGAAAGACGAGTGGTATATCGTTGATTTGAGGTCGTGGATCTTGTTGAAGATCGCGACGCACCCACCAACGCTAATAGACGTAGTCCGCTCCATCACGACTTTCTTGGCAACTCGCTTCGATCGCTTCGATCGCTTCGAGTCTTTTCGAGAGCGATTGAAACAGCTCTGGCATCTCTTTCGCGAGATCGTTTTGCTCGTAGGGATCGCTCTTTAAATGGTAGAGCAAGGTCTGTCCCTTGTTATCCTTTGTCCCTTGTTATCCTTCGTCGCGTTAACCGCCCTATCAAATTCCATCGTCCATGCTGTAAAGACCGCGAACTGGGAGGATCATTGACGAGATCCAGGCCCCCGAAAAACGGAGACCGTCCTTGGTAGGGGGATAGCAAGATTACGGCACGTTTGGGTCGCTAGCGCTGACACGCAAGGTATCGGGACCGCCCGAAGCGTCGGTATCGACAAACTCAAAACGCCACACAGCTTGATCGACCTCATCTGCGAATCTCAATCCTAAATCCGTTAACGTCCCATGCCAATTCATGATATCCCACGAACCCGTTTGAGCGGCACCGACGAAACCCACATGCAATAAAGCGTCCGCTTCGAAAGTCACATCGCCACCGATTCCATCGTTCTCGCCATCATCCCTAGCACGCAGAATCGAAAGAGGGGTGACCCCTTGATCGTCGATCATGACTTTCAATGTGCTACGTGAATGCTGTCTCCAAAATCCATCTAAATCCGCCTGGCTGCCAATGTGAATAAACTCTGCTGCCGCACCTTCTACGGAGAACGTTCCGACCCCCCCTTCGCGTCCCAACGACACTCCCGAACGAGTTTTCAACGCTCCACCGCGAATGATGAAAGTCCCGATTCCCCGCTTGGGCCCGATGTCCAAGCTACCGATTGGTTCATTGCCCCGTAGGGCGTTCACCCTACGGGTAAGCGAGAGATTGCCATCGAGAAGTCGATAGACCCCACACGATCCCGGATCCAGCCCAATTTGCAGAGCATTCAGTTTGACATACCCACCACTTTGGGTAATCAACCCTTCGCCGCCTTTCACTCCAGCACGCGTATGACGATCTGGATTGACGACGGCTTTCAATGATCCGCCTGTGATCTCCAGTTCGCCAATTTCACCAACACTCGATCCTACGTAGATCGACCGTAGTATCCGGGAATCGCCTTCGCTAAAGACAGCCCTGTCGGCTCCCTCCAAGTTGATCCGGACCGAGTCTCCGCGCAATGGCTCAATTCGCTCGGTCCAATTCTCCGAATTATTCCAAGCATTGTCACCCGCGTCGTTGCTCCACAATACGTCCTCCATATTCTGGTATGACTGAATGGCGTCGGGGCGAAGCGCGCGGTCGAACATCATGAACTCGTCCATGCGACCGTTAAAATTACGCACCAAGGACTGAGCTCGCTGGCCATTGGACGTCCAGTTCCCGAGTTCCAATTGCCCGTCTTTCAACAACACCTCATGCGACTTCAAACGTTCGACCGAGACAAGTTTGCCATCCCGGAATTGGCTGAAGGTTTGGTTCTCTCCATCCCAGACGAAGGCAAGTTGAATCCAGGTGCCGAGGTTTTGCGGCCGAAAGATCGGGCGGGTCCTAAAGTCCACCATGGAGTTCGCGTGTGAGCTATCGCGATGAGCTAAGCGCAATCGGCCAAGCGTCGGATCCTGTTCGTCACGGGCAATCTGCCACTGGATTCCTAAGTTGTCATCACCAGACATCAACAACGCACTCAATGGGCTGTCCATCGCATCCAAACGGACCGAGGCAATACAGGTAAGTGATCGATGGCTACCTGGGACAGAAAACAGCACTCGATCAAAAACGTTCTTAAACTCCAACGCCTGTTTTCCAGACCATCGGCCCTCCGTCCAAGCGCAACCAACAATCGTTCCATCCAAAGCGACATCCGTGGCCGCCCCCGACTTTTCTGCTAGATTCGGCAGCACGGTATCATTTTGTTGAGAGCCCTCGAAGTCAAAGTACACCACACAACTTGGATCGCGAATAATCTTATTACGCCTTCGTGTCCAAGACCTTAACTGCCGGATTCCCGCAGCCTCGATTTTGGAGAGAACCTTTTCATGTGATGGGAACATCTCTTCGGTTGGCGAGATGTCTTGATACGTTCCTTCCATCGCAACGCCGATCGATTCGCCCTTTCGCAATTCACGCATGGGAACCGCGTTGGTCGGCGACACAAGCTCAACCAATCCATCGATCACATGGACTTGGGCGTCACGGTCCTCGCCGACATTCATTGCAAAGGATGTTCCGCGATCGACGACATTGACGTTTGAGGTCCGTACTAAAAAACCATGAGCTGGCGGGGGAACATCCACTCTCATTTTTCCGTTTCGACAGATCATTTCCATATCGCTAACGATCTCAATATCCGCAGGCCCTTCGACGGCAATCAACGCACCTCGATTGGTCTGAATCTCGACCAATCCGCTCTCAAACTGAATGCGTCGCGAGGCCATCGGTTCGCCCACGACTGGTGCTTCCGCAGAATCGGACCAATCGACGGCGACAGCTTTTCGCAGGATGGCGACCCAAGTGTCCGCTATCGCTCCTTCGTTCCCAGTTTGTTGAGCTACGAAACTATCCGGAGCATCGACTTCGGTGAAGGCATATCGCCAAAGCCCGACAACAGCCACCAGCAGCGAGGCGGCGATGACCGAACTCATCCATTTCTGACGAGTCAGCCATTGTCGATTCAGCCATGAGGTCGGCGTTGGATTGGAGAAACGCACCCTGTCGGCAACCAATTCTTTCTCGCCGTCCCGCTGACCCCAAGCCTCTTGCCCCTGTTGCCGAAGCACCGCGTTCAAACTCGCACGCTCCCAAAACAGAGCCCGGGCTTGAGGAAAACCGAGTAGCAATTCCTCTAACTCTGCCTTGGTTTCAGGACTTAGCCCCTCATCGAAATAAAGATCAAGTAGTTGTTCGAGTCGTTGAGTATCCATGGATGCTTTATGCCCCCCTTTCAAGACGGGCGTTGATACATTTCTGCAGCGAGCCTCTGGCTCTCGACAGAATGACGTAGACCGAATCGGTTGACCAACCTAAGATCGTCGCGATTTCGGTCGCCGTGTGAGCGCGAGTGTAACGCAGTTCAATCGCTTGCCTGGCGTGAGGCGATAACGCTGACAAGCAAGTTTTTAAAGCTAACATGACGGAATTAACGTTTTCATCAGCTGACGTCGGGTTAGCAGCACAAACCGCCTCAATCACCTCAGGCGAAAGTAAATTCGGAGACTTCCCCGAACGTTTGTACTCCTCGAGCACCTTGTAACGAGCAATCGCACAAGCCCAGGCGACGAAATTCGATCCGCTGAGGTAATCATCGGACTTTGCCGAAACCGTCAAAAAGGTCTCTTGAAGCAAATCGTCCGCCCGGCCAATGTTTGGCGAAAGACTCAGGATAAAACCGCGAATTCGCGGTGAATGCTGCACGAACAATGCATGGACGCGGTCGCGATGAGAAGGATTGGTTTTACTCACATGAACATCTAATTTCGATGAATGACCGCGGCGCCACAACAGCAATGGCCCGTCCGAGGCAATTCTAAACCAAAAAGTTGCAAATTCCAGGACATAAGAAGCACTGTTGGACGGGTATTCTCGATAACGGTAGGAATACTGCCCTACATCCGTTCGAACTGGATCGATTTTAAACTCGCCGACGCAACATCGCCTTCAAGGCACTCCACCGAAACCTTGTAACGCCCCGCTTTGGGAAAACTCAACCAGCCGATCGGAGACGTATGGTAGATCGCCGAAGAGTTCTGCTGATTCTGGATCTTCTGACCCCCTTCGACTTCAACGCTCCAAACCAGTCGACCGTTACCGCTATAGTTCAACGCAACCGCGTAGTCACCCGGCTCAAGAACTTCGACGTCCCATGATGCTTTGCCACCCTTGTCAAACCCGTGGACTTGGACAATGGACTTCCACTCGCCAAACTTTTCCATCCATCGTTTTTGCGACTGCTTCAGCTCATCAACGGTCGCAAATTCGGCAGAGATGATCGTTGGCAATTCTGGATCCATCGCCCAAACCGGGTCAACGTTTGGCTCGGATTTTAGTTCGAGTTGAATCACCGAAACGAGTGGTTCGGGTTGCCCGGGCGGCACATCGATCACGACCGTGTCGCCCTCTTTCGTCCAAGTTAACGCAGTTGACTCCTTGTGCTCCAATAGTCTGGCCGAGGCAATCTCTGTCTTCAGATTCGGAAGGTACAACTTGCCATTATTTGGCCAATCAAACACACACAAGAACAGGGTGTTGCCTTTTCGCGTCACATCCCCCCAAGGGAATTTATGTTGCCAAGGTGAGCCGTCGGTACCGTAGACCACCTGGGGATAACGCCCGATCCACTGGCCCGCTTTCTTGAGCGTTGTCTCGGCCCGAGCGGGAACCGCACCGTCACCCTTCGGGCCGATGTTCAACATGTACGTCCCACCCCGGCCAACACAAGCAAGCAAACGTCCGAGAATCTCTCTCGGCGACTTCCAATTTTCGTCGTACCACGCATAAGCCCAGGAATCATTGGTCGTGTCTACACTTTCCCACATGCCGTCGATGTTCCGCCGCGGCACCTCCATGTCGCCGAGCGTTTGGTAATCGCCCAGCCCATGCCCGGCACGTCCCGACACCAAGGCGTGCGGCTGGTTTTTATGAACCAGCTCGACGAGCTGCTCGACGTATTCCTTGGGAATTCGGCCTGGAGTGTCGAACCAAACCAATTCAATTGGACCGTACTGAGTGGTGATCTCGTTGACCTGTGGCAAGCACTTCTTCTTGAAATAATCATCGAACGTCGCCGGGTTACCTTCCGCGTCGCGGCGAGGTCCGCTGCCACCGCCCGGAAATGTCCAATCTTTGCTATGCGAGTAATAGAAACCAAAACCAAGCCCCGCTTCGCGACAAGCCTCCGCCAGCTCCTTCATCGGGTCTTTCCCCCACGGTGTGGCATCGACGATATTAAAGTCGCAGGCATCGGAGTCGTACATCGCAAACCCATCGTGATGCTTCGCCGTGATGATGATGTACTTCATCCCTGCATCCTTCGCAATCGATGCGATCTTCTTTGCGTCGAAGTTGACCGGATTGAACTTTCCCGCCAATTTCTTGTACTCTTCAACAGGAATGTTGGCCATGTTACTGTTCATGATCCATTCGCCGATGCCGTAATAGGTCTTCCCATCGACCTCGTTGCCCAACATCGAGTACAGCCCCCAATGGATAAACATCGCATAGTTGCCTTCGTCAAATAACTGCCCCCGCTCGGCATTGTCCGCACGTAGCTTGACAACACGATCTCCCCAAAGTTTTTCCATCGACTCTTGGGCAAAAGTTTGACAGGGATTGAGAAGCCCGATTGCGGTTAAAGCAACCAAGAGCAGCAAGCGAGTTGGATTGGATTTCATGATGCAATTCTTTCGGGTAAAAATATGTGTTTTCTAACGGCGTCGCATGAACGTCCGCTTTCAGACTGGATAGCGATGCCTCAGCCGATCGTCTTCAGGCGACACCCGTTTCAGGCGACACCCGTAGCGATAGGGCTTGAACAACCGGCAACGCCAAGTCGTTCTCAGGCGATCGCAAAACGCGAAGGCGTATCTTACTTGGTTTCATGGTGACATGCCACTTCTCTGCTGAAATCGCTTGCTCCACAAATCCCTGACCGTCACCACGCGATGGGAATGACAAGCCGAATCGTCCATTTCAATACCGTTATGGCATTTCGACTCGATCACCAAGGAGTCCGTCCTGATTTCCATCGCGAGATGCGGACCACTGCGGATCGATCAGACGGGGCTGCACCTGCACGCTGCCGCCGACCTCTGCGGCTACATCCACCCAAGTTGTCACTGCGTGTTCGCGCCGAGCACTCACCAAGAATGCGCCTTCGCAGCGAAGCCGATCGAATTGAACATCGCGCCACACTCGCGGGACGGCGGGGAAAACGCGAATTCGCTCGCCCCAACTTTGCAACAACATTTCCTGGATCGCCGTTGCACCATGTAGCGGAGTTTCGATCACTGGTAATACACTCGCTTCCGAATACAACGTGTTGGGATGCAGATAGGATTTCAGTCGACTGAGAAAATCAAACGCCCGCTCGCCGTCACCTAGCAGTGCCGCCATGCAGGCCCCTCCGGTTACCGAATAACCGGCCATCGGTCGACCGAAACCGTGCCAATGATTGAGGCTCCATTCGATGAGTTCGCGATCCTCTCGCCGCTCGGGTGTTAACGTACGCAGCGGATAAATGGCTAGCAAGTGAGACCAATGGCGATGGCTGCCCGTCAACGATACATCGCGACCAATCATCCGCCCCGTTTCATTGACATGCGTCGCAACAAGCTTGGCCTTCAAGTTTTGCCACACGGGGATTAGCGGTTCGGATGGTTCCTTGATCCCCTGTTCCGCCGCCAATTCCAACAACCTGCCCGCCCCCCAGCGGAGCAAGTCCAAGTCATACGAGCAATCTTCCGCAAACCTGTATTCGGGGCTAAACGTTTTCGGCAAATGCAAATAGCCGTCGGATTCTTCGACCAAGAAATGCAAGTAGTAATTCACCGCCCGAACCAGCAAGGGATAGAGCACTCGGTCGCGCAAATCCGTATCTGCCAATCACGATATCCGAGGTCCACGTTGTGAAGCGCCCATAGCAAATTACCACACTCATGCCCAATCTTGGCATCCATTGGCGGACGACCAGTACCGGGCTGTCCAGCGTGCCCCGCCAAATCCCAACCCGATGAACTACGACCGATCGCGTAAGCATCGTGGCGGTATTCTTCAGCGACATTCATTGCCAACTGATCTCGACACAAATCCAGCCGACGACCAATCGCCGATCCCATACCCCTTCGATTCGCGGTTGCAAATCCACTGTGCGACAACGGTACATTCAGATTCCACCATAGCGCATTCCACGCGGTGGGTTGAAGCCAAGGACCCTGATTGTCAATGATCCACTTTTCAGCACGCGTGGCACTGGCAAGCTTGTATTGTTGAATCCAATAAAAGGCATCCCAGTACGGGTCTCCGGTCGACAGAAAACTGGTCTGGTAGTAGTCGTGCCACCACTGACGATGCTGGTCAATCCACTCGGCTTGGTTCGCGGACGCCGCCTTGCGAACGGCATTGGCAGCGATCTCTTCGGCATCCAAGCCGGGGTAGGAGTGGATCACGCTCAACCAAACTCGTGTGCGTCCTTCCGCTACGGATTGGTACCAAGCCACTGCCGTTTGACCACCTGCAAACAGATTATGAACGGAGGTTTGCACTCCGTCCTCAAACCTTTTGTGAACCGCTGGCGGATTCACCGGCTGGCGTTCTATCTTGGCTCGTACGGCGCGAGGATTACGAGCCTCCTCGGCAATGTAGACAAACCTCGTCGCCGCCAAGTCGCCAGTCGCCGCTAGTTCGTACCGGATCACCGGTTCATCCGAATGAACGACGGTGGACCAAATCGCCTTTCCACCCTTGGACTCTACCGCGCCAGTCGCTTCGGCTTGCCAAAGTGATAACCGCGCCGAACCACTTATGATCTCTTGCGGAAACTCGACGTGCAAATGACCGATAAAGAGTCTTCCGCGATTCAGTACGTCGAAAGCTTTTTCACGGAAGTCATCCTCACAATCGTTGCAAAGACGGTCGCCTGAATGAGGTAGCGGATTTTGAATCGGGGCATGGTATTCTCCGTGCTTTTGTTTGGCGAACGTTGATGATATTCCGACACGGGTTTTGATAGTGGATTTCGTTAACGGCGTGTCGATTTAATCAACTTTGCGATCGACACTGAAGCATATTGCACAAAACGGTTGGCAACAACGATGCTTTCTCAATACGCCATTCGGTTCGCACGCTCGATCGTATCTTGAACACCTTGAATTGGTCAGCTTCCACTCGTGCTCGTACTTCCACTCGTGCTCGTACTTCCACTCGTGCTCGTACTTCCACTCGTGCTCGTACTCATGCTCGTACTCGTACTTCCACTCGTACTTCCACTCGTGCTCATGCTCATGCTCGTACTTCGCCGGTACTCGCGCTCGAAATGCCACGCGCGTACGAATACCATTTCATTGAGTGAGCGCGAGAACGAATACGAATACGAATACGAATACGAATACGAATACGAATACGAATACGAATACGAATACGAGTACGAGTACGAGAACGAGTACGAGCACGAGCACGAGCACGAGAACGAGAACGAGCACGAGAACGAGCACGAGCACGAGCACGAGCACGAATTACGAATTCGGACTTTTTGCTAATCTCGGTGACGATTAGCGAGAGGGGTTGGAAATCTCTTTCCGAGTGGCGCTGCCGAGCTAGCCATGCTCTCAACGGAGCAATTATGATAAGATAGCCATATCGATGCCCCGCACAATACAAGGTTGACAACGCTCATGAAATTTGGCTTATTCACTCTACTGGTGTCTGTTTGCATCACGTTCACGGCTCAAGCGGAACCGACCCCCAACGTTATCCTGATCTTTGCAGACGATCTCGGGATCGGCATGCTGGGCTGTTATGGCCAGCAGATTGTTAAAACTCCGCACATTGACTCGTTGGCGGCCGAAGGGATGCGGTTTACGAATTACTATGGCGGCGTTTACTGCGCACCGTCACGCTGGAGTCTGTTAACGGGAGTCCACGATGGTCGAATCGGTGGCTGGAAACAAACTCGCCCTGGATTGCCGATTTATCGTGACGCTGGAAATATCACCGAGGACCAATACCAAGTCGCATTTGCGAAGCTGAAGGCATCGGCGAATCCGATCGCGGATAACGAAGTTTTTCTGGGCCAAATTGCTCAGCAAGCGGGCTACACAACGGCTCAGTTCGGCAAACTCGATCGTGGCTTCCTTACTTGGAACGAGCGGGTTCAACGCTTTGGCTGGGATTTCCACGAGGGTTACTATGACCATCAACGATGCCACGGTTTTTATCCTCCTTACCTATGGCGAAATGGAGTCCGCTTCGACTTGCCTGGGAACACGGATCCTCGCTGTGGAAAAACGATCGAGGGTAGCGACGATGTCGTGGGTGCCCATGGCAGAACCTATTCACAGAATGTCTTCATTGAGGGGATTCTGAAGTTTATCCGGGAACACAAAGACGAACCCTTCTTCCTGTATCACCCGACGCAGTTGCCACATGGTCCGGTCGCCATCCCCGAGATTCATCCCGACTTCGTGGACCACCCAACATTGACAACTCCTGAAAAGGTTTACGCTTCGATGGTGAAAATGCTCGATGACCACGTCGGCTTGATCATGGCGGAATTAAAGACGTTGGGACTGGACGAAAACACAATTGTCTTTTTCTGTTCGGACAACGGTCACGAACTGTATTATGGCCCCAAACCCAGCTACAAGAACCAGGTTCTAGCTGATGGGGAACCAGCGAATCTAACCGACCGCAAATGGCGCACATCCGAATGCGGTGACGTTTTTGACGGTGCGGGCGGACGGGCTGGACTCAAACGAAGTGGATACCAAGGCGGAATGCAATGCCCGATGATCGTTCGTTGGCCAAACCAAATCGCAGCCGGCCAGGAAACGGACCTGCTTGCCGCTCACTACGACTTCATGGCAACGCTCGCCGACGTTTTGAACGTCGAGCCCCCGGCTGGGAAAGACGGCATTTCTTACTTGCCAACGCTACGATCGCAAGAACAATCGCAGACTCACGATTATGTGATTATCAATAATCAGTTCAACCAAATGGGTCGTACGGCGATCATCGCCCGTGACGGATGGAAGTTGATCGAGTTGGATCGCAAACAAGATCGCTTTCAACTCTACAACATCGCTGACGACAACGAGGAAAGGCACGAGTTGTCAGCCGAGTACCCGGAAAAGGTTTCGCAGTTAAAGGCCTCGCTGCTAAGCGAAATCGATTCGCCCCGTCCCGATTTAGGCGTTCAATAACCGTCAAGCGGATTCCCCAACGCTTGCTCTTAAGCCTGAAACACCAAGGAGTGCACTGACATGCCGTTGAGGCTACCTGCCATCGCAAAAGTCAAAGCGATCTTTTGGTTTCAGGGAGAATCGGATGTGTCGATGGGCAACCCCAACCAGTATGTGATTGTCGCCGAGCGCTGGGCGGCTGAATATATCGCGATCCGTGCTGCAGCCACACCCAAACCGGGCGCCGCGCGCTGCGCACCGCAAACACGCACGGCGTTGCCCACGCGGTGGGCATGTGACCGACCCATTCGACTGAATTGTGCGCATTTTTGCCTGCTCCGCTCAAGGTGATACCAGACGAGGCTTGACAAACGGATTATCCTCTTAGAGTGACCCACCAAGCCCTTCCTACCAAACCCATTCCGCCACCCCCTTGCGCTGTTGAGTGGGATGCCGAACTCTCATGACTCGCACCGGAGAAGAATATGAATCTAAAATGGATAATCCCTTATCTTTGCATGGGGACAGCAATCACCCTGTTACCGGGGGCTAGCGATCTACAAGCTCAGCCCGCTCCCGAATCCTCCTGGAAAAAAGAAGCGGAGTCACGACTCAAAGCGATCTATGACGATGGGGATTATCGCGGAAAGAGCTTTCAAGCGAGGTGGCTAGCGGACAGCTCGGGATACACGATTCAGGAAACGGATCCAGAAACCAACAAGAGAGTTACGGCGAAATACGACGTTCGGACCGCCGAACGTACCGTTGTCCAACGCAAGGATGCAGATCGCGGCAACTTGGTCTCGCCGGACGGCAAAAGTACGCTAGAGTTTCGCCATCGAGATCTTTTCGTTCGCGATTTAGCCAGCGGAAAACGGATTCAATTGACGAAGCACGCGGCAGAGAGTGACATTCGGTTCAACGATCCGGTCTGGAGTCCTGACGGCAAACACATTGCATTCGTCGAAGCGGATTCCACCAACGTCAGGCAGCGAGCCGTTTTGGTTCCTGACGATCCGTCCTACCCGAGTGTTGCGTACCATCGATTTGCCAGGGTTGCTGAAAAGATCGTCAAGCTGCGCGTCGGGGTCGTGGACGCGGATGGCGAGAATCTGCAATGGTTGCCTATCGAATCGCCGCCAGAAGGCATCTATTTGGGACAGGTCGAATGGGCTGGTAACTCAGAGGAAGTGCTCGTTGAAAAGCTGAGCCGTTTCCGCGATGTACGCGAGTTTCTACTGGCAAAAATCGATGGCGATGTGAAGCAGATCTATCACGAATCCGATGATGCTTGGGCCGTGGGGAGCCAGGGAAAGAATTCGGGGCTTACTTGGGTTCAAGATGGCAAAGCATTCATCGTCGTCAGCGAGAAAGATGGTTGGAGGCACGCGTTTCTTTGCTCACGTGATGGACAAGATGAAATGCTGCTAACGCCTGGCGAATACGACATCATCGACCGCGCAACGGTCGATGAAAACGGTGGCTGGTACTACTTCTATGCGTCACCCGAAAATGGAACCGAGAAGTACCTCTACCGTGTCCCGCTTGACGGTTCCGGCAAACTCGAGCGGATCACGCCAGAAGGTCAACCTGGTACGCACCAATATGACTTTTCGCCCGACGCGAAGTGGGCGTTCCATACCTATTCCACCATCGATACACCGCCGATCGTGGAGCTTGTTGAATTGCCGGAGCATCGTGCCGTTCGAGTGCTGGAGGACAACCATGAACTTCGAGACCAGATGAAGCAAATCGCAGTGCATCCAACGGAGTTCCTACAACTTGACATTGCCGACGGAATTTCGATGGATGCATGGATGATCAAACCGAGGGATTTCGACAGCTCCAAGAAGTATCCTGTGTTTGTCTATGTTTACGGTGAACCGTATGCTCAAACCGTCCTCAATGAATGGGGAACGCACCACGCCGCGTTTCATCGGCTGGTTGCAGATCTTGGATACTTGGTGGTGTCGATCGACAACCGCGGCACCCCCGCCCCCAAAGGGGCCGCGTGGCGCCGATCCGTCTACGGCAGTCTAGGACCGCTCTCCACCGAGGAGCAAGCGGCTGGCATCAAAGAACTAGGGCGAACACGCCCGTATGTCGATCTCTCGCGAGTGGGGATTTGGGGGTGGAGCGGCGGCGGATCCAATACGCTCAACGCCCTGTTCCGCAAACCCGATGTCTACCATGTCGGTATCGCGGTCGTGCCCAAGCCTCAACCGCACCTGTACAACGCATGGTTCCAGGAAATCTACATGCGAACGCGTGAACTCAATCCCGACGGGTACGAGCGAGCCGCGGCGATTAACTTTGCGGATGGACTCAAGGGCAACCTGCTAATCGTTACCGGCACCGGCGAAACCAACACGCACATCCAAATTATCGAAGGACTCGTTGATCGACTGATCGAACTCGGCAAACCATTCGATTACATGGTCTATCCCAATCGCGACCACGGCATGCGAGAAGGAGTGGGGACGGGAGTGCACTTGAGGATGCTGATCATCCGATATCTGATCGATCATCTGCCGCCCGGCCCACGCTAGCAATAAGCATTCGGATTGGCGGTAGTGGATCTTGTGAAAGATCCTGGCGAGTTAGGATCTTTCACAAGATCCACTACCCAGAGATTCAATGCTGACGAAGCCACAGCGAAAGTCCTGGCGACTTTCGCTACGATTGTATCAAAACCAAAAGGTAAATAAGCGATGAATCGAGTTGATATTTTTATCCGTAGGTGGGTGCCCCTTAGTGCAAGCCTGATCTTCCTGATCCTGATTGCGTCTGCGAACGGCGCCGATACGCCTGAGAATAAGCAGCTCACCCTTTGGTACGATCAGCCAGCATCCGCGTGGATGACCGAAGCACTGCCAATTGGCAATGGCCCTTTGGGAGCAATGCTGTTTGGCGGTACCGATATCGAGCGGATCCAGTTCAACGAGATCAGTCTTTGGAGCGGCGATCGGATGGCCCGGCCCGAGGATATTGAAGAAGAGAGTATGGGGGCACACCAGGCTTTTGGAGATGTCTTCATTCGTCTCGGGCATGATCCGGCCAAGGTCACCAACTACCGACGGGAACTCGATATCGACCGCGCCGTTCATCGCGTGAGCTATGAATACAACGGCATACACTACCAGCAAACCGCGTTTGCAAACCATCCCGCCAATGTGATTGTCGTCCAACTAACCGCCGACAAACCTGCTGCCTATACCGGGCGAGTCTGGTTGACCGATATGCACGGTGCGAACATTCGATTGAAAGACAATCGCTTCTATTCGACAGGCAAATTGAAGAATGAATTCGAATACGAAGCTCAGCTTCAAGTACTCCATCAGGGCGGAGAGCTGAAACGTGCAACGCCAGCGAATCCATGGAGAATCCCGACGTCGCCGACTGGTTTGAATTTCACGGCTTGCGATAGCGTGACATTGATTCTAGGTGCAGGCACAAACTTTGTTCAAGATTTTTCCCAAGAGTGGCTTGGCGAGCATCCCCATGCGTTGGTGACGAAGCAAGTTGACTCGGCCGCGGCGCGAAGCGTCGAAACTCTGTTGTCCGAGCATGTGGCGGACTACCAGTCACTGTTCCGCCGCTTTACTCTCAATTTGGGAACCGTTTCACCCGACGTCCTTGCCAAGAGCACGCGGCAACGTTTGCAGGACTATTCAAACAACAAGGCCTCCGATCCAGCCCTGGAGGCACTGTTCTGCCAATTCGGCCGCTACCTGCTGATTAGTTGCTCGCGTCCCGGTGCGCTGCCCGCCAACTTGCAGGGCGTTTGGAACCATAGCAATCAGCCTGTCTGGGCGTGCGATTACCACTCGAACATCAATTTGGAGATGAATTATTGGCCAGCAGAACCAGCCAATCTTTCCGAATGTCACGTTCCGTTTATTGACTATATCGACAGCATTCGCGAGCCGAGTGCCCTCAATACCCGAAAACATTATGGCGACGTTCGTGGCTGGACGGTCCAGACAATGAACAATGCCTGTGGTATCTCATTTTGGAAATGGAACGCGCCGGGCAGTGCCTGGTACGCCCAACACTTGTGGGAGCATTACGCATTTGGACGTGATCTCCAATACCTCCGCGAGACCGCGTACCCGATTCTCAAAGAAACGTGTCAGTTCTGGGAAGACCACTTGAAACGGCGTCCCGACGGTACGCTCGTCACGCCGGATGGTTGGTCACCGGAGCAGTACAAATACGAACCGGAAGAGGGCGTGACCTACGATCAGGAAATTATCTATGATCTGTTTACCAACACGATTGAAGCCGCCGACGCCCTTGGTGAAGATCAAGAATTTCGAGACCATATCGCTGCGCTGCGCGACGATCTCTTGAAACCTCAAATCGGACGTTGGGGACAGTTGCAGGAGTGGGAGATCGATCGCGATGATCCCGACGACCATCATCGGCACGTGTCGCATTTGTTTGCCCTCTATCCTGGCCGCCAAATCAGTATGGCAACCACACCGGAACTGGCGGAGGCTGCCCGTGTATCGCTGAATGCACGCGGCGATGAAAGCACCGGTTGGAGCCGTGCATGGAAAATCAATTTCTGGGCCAGATTGGCGGACGGTGACCGAGCCCATCAATTGCTAAAGAGCCTATTGAACCTGGTCAGCGAGACGAAAACGATCTATGGCAACAGCGGCGGTGGAGTTTACTCCAACCTGTTCTGCTCGCATCCTCCCTTCCAAATCGATGGCAATCTCGGTGCGACCGCCGGGTACTGCGAAATGTTGGTCCAAAGCCATGCAGGCCAAATTCAACTGCTACCCGCCCTGCCGTCGGCCTGGGCCACCGGGTCAGTGAATGGACTCTGTGCCCGCGGTGGATTCGAAGTCGATATGACGTGGAAGGACGGCCAACTGACCACGGTAATGATTCACTCGAAGTCCGGACAACCCTGCCGCGTGACCTATGGTGACAAAACCTGGGAATCGAAGACCATTGCCGGGGAATCCTACCCATTGGATCAAAACCTAGTCCTCACTCAAAACTGAGAAGTCGAATTGCCCGTAGTGGATCTTGCTAAAGTTCCCAATACCGATGGCCCAATACCGATAGCCCAGTACCGATAGCCCAGTACCGATAGATCGTTAACAAGATCCACGACCCCGGACGGCTCGTGCCCACCTCCGCAATGAAAAGAAAACCTTATGAAATCGAAACTCTTGCAAAACACCTGTTTCATCCTTTTGTGCTCTTGTTTTTTTCTATGCAGTTCCACTTGGGGCAAAGCAGCCGAAGCATCTTCGCAATCTTTGACGGCCGACGATCTGAGATGTGAATACCGAGTGAATCCGCTCGGGATCGACGAACGAGAACCACGGCTTAGCTGGACCTTGTTGTCAACGAGTCGAGGACAAAAGCAGACCGCCTATCAAGTGATCGTATCGACTCGGCTAGAGGATCTTCAAGCGGATCGAGGCGACGCGTGGGATAGCCAAAAAGTGCTTTCGAGTGATTCGATCCAGGTGGTTTACAAGGGACATCCGTTGGCGTCAGCCACTCGCTATTATTGGAAGGTTCGCTGCTGGGATAAAAATGATAAGCCTGGCAGTTGGAGCCAGCCATCCTGGTTTGAGACGGCCCTGCTGACTTCAAGTGATTGGAGTGCAAAGTGGATCAATGACGGTAAACACAACCCGGTTGTGGAAGACGATTTTTACAAATTTGACCCTGCTCCGTTGTTCCGAAAAGAGTTTTCGCTAACAAAACCCGTAAAACAGGCACGGCTCTACATCACCGGTCTGGGGTACTATGAAGCCAGCATCAATGGCCGTCGTACCGGGGACAGCATGTTGGATCCGGGTTGGACAAATTATTCCGAACGGGTTTACTACAGCACCTATGACGTAACCGATCAACTTCAAGAGGGCGTTAATTGCCTAGGCGTAATGCTTGGAAATGGCTGGTACAATCCATTGCCGCTACGCATGTGGGGACGTCGCAATCTTCGAGAACATTTGCCGGTAGGACGCCCCAGAATGGTGGCTCAACTGATGGTGACATATGCCGATGGTTCGACCGAAACGATTGCCAGCGACCGCGATTGGAAAGTCACCGAGGGCCCGATCCTTCGGAACAGCATCTACCTGGGGGAAATCTATGACGCTCGCAAGCAGATGAAGGGCTGGAACCAGCCCGGTTTCGATGGGGCGAGTTGGCAAAATGCGGCACTCGCGAATGAGCCCATTGGCAAACTTCAAGCCCAGCCCTTGGAACCGATTCGGGTAACGACGACCATCAAGCCGGTTGAAATCACCGAACCCGAAAAAGGGGTCTACATCGTCGATATGGGACAGAACTTCGCAGGCTTGGCCTCGTTTGAATTTGACCTAGAAAGAGGCACACAAGTCAATTTGCGATATGGTGAATTGCTCCATGCCGACGGCACGCTCAATCCGATGACCAGTGTATGTGGCCAAATCAAAGGGAAACGAAACGATGCTCTTGAATCGCCTCCAGGAGTGGCTTGGCAAAATGATGTCTATTTTGCTCGCGGCGGCGGACCCGAAACCTACACGCCTCGGTTTACCTTCCATGCCTTTCGCTACATTGAAATCAGCGGATGCCCTACCGAACCGGCGCTCGATCAAATCACCGGCCTACGACTGAATTCGGATGTCAAACCTGTCGGAACGTTTGCCTGTTCGAACGAGATGCTCAATGAAATTCAAAAAATATGCCAATGGACTTTTCTCAGCAATATCTTCAGTGTCCAATCCGATTGCCCACATCGTGAACGCTTTGGATACGGTGGCGATCTGATCAACACCAATGAAGCATTCATGTACAACTATGACATGGCGAACTTCTACGCCAAGGCGGTGACCGATTGGGATGACGCCAAACTTGAAGATGGAATGCTTACCGATACCGCCCCGTCGGTGGGGATCCAGTATTGCGGCGTCGGTTGGGCGATGCCACATCCACAAACACAACTGAAACTCTACCAATACTACGGTGACAAGCGAATCATTGAGCAGCAATACCAAACATCCAAGCAATGGCTCGACCTCGTCACCAAAAGCACTCCGACGCATATTGTCAGCCGAGGCCTCAGTGATCATGAGTCTTTAACGGAAAGGCCCGCGGGGCCGATGGTGACGCCGCTGTATTACCAGAGTGCGAAAATGCTTGCCAAAATGGCGAGCCTACTCGGTTACAACGAGGATGTCGAGAAATATGAACGGTTGTCGGAAAACATCAAGAAAGCCTACAACGAAAAGTTCGTCGATGTCAGCTCTGGCCAAGCGAGTCCTGGAACACAAGCGAGTCAGTCGTTTGCACTGTTCTCGGAAATTCTTCCCGAAGCACAGCGACCACTTGCGATGGAATATCTGTTAAACGATATCGAAAAGCATGACCGCCATCTGACCACCGGAATCTTTGGAACCCGCTATCTGCTCGAACTACTGTCGCAGCATGACAGCGGCCAAGTGGCGTATGATATCGTCAACCAAAAGACCTTTCCGAGTTGGGGCTACATGCTCGAAAATGGTGCGACAACCTTATGGGAGCATTGGAAAGAGAATGACAACACGTTTTCTCATAACCATCCCATGTTCGGCTCGGTCTCGCAGTGGTTTTATAATTGGTTGGGTGGTATCCAACCGCACCCCGATGCACTCGGATTTGACAAAATCGTCATCCGGCCGCAAATGCCCAAGGACTTACAATGGGTTGAATGTAGCTACGATTCTGTCCGAGGCAAAATAACCAGCAATTGGCGTAAAAATAGCGGCACGACCACGATGCAGATCGAAATCCCTGTGAATACGGTTGCCACCGTCTACTTGCCTTGCCTCGACACCGAAGCGATCAAAGAGAGCGGGCAACGCATCGATCAAGCCGAAGGCGTTGTGTTCGAGCGAATCGAAAAGAACGCGGCCATCTACCGCGTTGAGTCGGGACGCTACGAATTCTCGTTTTAGAGGAGCACGGTCCAGACGCTCCCAGCAGCCGTTTACACGTCCAGATTGCGGACGTCCAACGCATGCTTCTCGATAAACTCGCGGCGTGGTTCGACTTTGTCACCCATCAACAAGCGGAACATCTCGTCCGCTGCCCCGGCATCGCGTAGGTTGACTTTGATCAACGTTCGGTTCGCAGGATCGAGCGTTGTCTCACGAAGCTCTTCCGCATTCATTTCACCGAGTCCCTTAAAGCGGGTGAGTTGCAACCCCTTTTCACCCGCTGCTCGAACTTCTGACAACAGCTCTCGCAAATCATCGAGCGGTCGGCGGATATCCTCGCCTCGCACCAATTCAAAACGTGGCGTGGTCGCTCCGGTGCGTTCAATGGGGATCATGTCTTCAAGGCCAAAGCCGAGCGGTAGCAAATCCTTTAAACCACTGTTGATTGTCCGCACTTCGTGGATCTCAACCAAGTGGGCGAGCACTTCGGGAGTTGCATCGGGATCGGTTGCCGTTTCGGCATCGGATTCGTCGAGGCCAGTCGCTTCGGCATCCTCTTCTTCCTTTTCAATATCGAGACGCCATCCCTTTTCATTTAACAGCGTGTCGACTTCGTCGGGAGTTTGCAGCCAATACTCTTCGTTCTCATAAGTTAATAGCAGTGCTGGCAACTTGCCGGAAACGGGGTCAAGCCGAACGGCATGAATACGGAGACTGATTCCACGGCGTTCGAGTGCCAAAATCGCGTCTTCCATTGACGCCAGCGTGGTACAGAGTTGCCGCATCGATTCTCCTTCCGCACGGCGACCATCCTCCGCTTCGAAAATCGTGTCGTTCAAACCGCGATCAAGCAATTGAGCTTTCATCTCCTCTTCGCTTTGAACGTAGTAGCGATTTGACCCATGCTGGACGCGAAACAACGGCGGCTGTGCGACGTAGACGTGACCGCCGGCGACCAATTGGTACATCTGACGATAGAAGAAACACAACAACAACGTCCGAATATGGCTGCCGTCCACGTCCGCGTCGGTCATGATGACGACCTTGTTGTAGCGGCGGCGAGTCAAATCTTGGTCGGCTCCGATGCCGGTGCCGATCGCTTGGATCATCGATTGAACTTCCTCGTTCGCAAGCACCTTGTCTTCGCGGCTCTTGTAAGCATTGATAATCTTACCTCGCAGTGGCAGGATCGCTTGGAACTCTCGCATCCGCCCGCCTTCGGCTGAACCGCCCGCCGAATCACCTTCCACCAAGTAGACTTCGCACTCTTCCATCTTCTTGCTAATGCAATCGCGAAGTTTCCCCGGCAAACCGCCGCCGCCGAGTGCGTCTTTTCGTTTACGCAGCAAGTCCTTGGCCTTGCGAGCCGCTTCGCGTGCCTCGGCTGCGAGCAACCCCTTGCGAACAATCGTTTTGGCAATTCGTGGATTCTCTTCCATGTACTTGGATAACTGCTCGCCGACGCCAGCGTTAATGATTCCTTCGACGTCGCTGTTACCCAACTTCGTTTTGGTTTGACCTTCAAATTGAGGATGGGGGACACGCACGCTAATGACCGCCGTGATACCCTCACGGAAATCGTCACCCCCTGGAACCGTACTCCCTTTGAATAGGTTTTCTTTGCGACCGTAGGCGTTGAGCGTCCGCGTCAATGCCGAACGAAAACCGGAAACGTGCGTTCCGCCTTCGATCGTGTGAATGTTGTTGACGTAAGACTGGACGTTCTCGGTGAACTCCGTGCTGTACTGGAGTGCGATCTCATACTCGGTTCCGTCTTTTTCGCCGACGATTTGAATCACGTCGGGGTGCAACACGTCACTGGCTCGGTTCAGATGTTCAACGAACTCGATGATCCCTCGTTCGTACTTGAAATCACCACCTTCACCGTTACGGTCGTCATGGAACTTGATGTGCACTCCTGAATTCAAGAACGCCAATTCTTGGAGCCGTTTGTATAACGTATCGAAGTTGTATTTGCTGACACTAAAGATTTGGTTATCGGCTTTGAAGGTTGTCTTGGTTCCGGTACGTTTGGTGGCACGTCCTTTCACGACTGGCCCCGTCGGAACGCCTCGTTCGTATTCTTGGGTCCAGGTGAATCCGTCACGACTGACCTCGACTTCCGCCCACTGGCTTAGAAAATTGACGACGGTAACACCGACCCCGTGCAAACCACCCGAGGTTTGGTAAGCCCCCTTTTCGAACTTGCCGCCGAACTTCAGGACCGTCATCACTCCTTCGAGTGTACTAACGTCACGGTCGAGTTCCTCAGAAAGTTGGTCGTGGCGAGTAACGGGGATGCCACGTCCGTCATCCTCCACCGTGACGCTGCCGTCGGTATGGACGGTGACCGAGACAGAAGAAGCAAATTTTGCCATCGCCTCGTCAATCGAATTATCGACAACTTCATAGACCAAGTGATGCAAACCTCGCGTGGCGGTGTCCCCGATGTACATCCCCGGTCGTTCGCGCACGTGTTCGAGGTCCGACAAATGCTGCAAATCCTTGTCGGTATACTCCGCATTCGCTTTCGTTCGTGTGGTGGCAACCGCTTCACGAGCTTCCGCGGCACTCGCCTCGCGAGCGAGCGCAGCAGCCGAGTCCTGCGCGGCCTCGGCTGCCCGAGCGGCGACATGATCGTTAACCGACACGTTTGGCGTATCCGGTACAGCGTTATCGTCCGTGGGATTGGTGTCGGGGGTCGATTCCGAAGAAATATCGTCACTCATGGAAAGTCCGAGTCAAAAACACTTGAATTTACACGGGAAAAAACGCCCCCAATGGGACATTTCGTAAGCCGCAAAGTATAGCATTTTTGAGCACTTTCCGCGATGGTACTCCAGAACGCCCAAAAGTATCGCTCAGCTCTCCGAGCTGACAGCGTCCGCCGATTGGCTCAGGTCCGGTTTTCACCCCTCCGAGCGAAGCTCCCCGCCCAAAGAACCGAGCAATAAAATCAAAGCAAGTAGGTCCGTCTCTCCGAGACGGACAAACCGAGACGGACAAACCGAGCCGAACAAAGCGGCAAAGTGGGCGATCTTGCGAGTCTTCGGCGAGGCTCGACGACGGAATCTGGTTTGAAGGAAACCCATTTCCAGACTATAGTTCCTTACCGCCGGTATTTTGCTCTGGCTGTTCTAGAACTCCCTCCAAAAGAGAACCCTACGATGAGCGTATTGACGGTCGCATTGCCGGTCGCGTTAGCACTCGGCGCGTCAGCGTTGATTGCATGCGTGTGGTCGATCCGTCGAGGCCAATTCGACGACCTGCAAACGCCATCGGTGCGATTGTTAGTCGACGAAAAACCGATCCAACCATCCAGCGGTGACGAAAGCAACGACGAAAAAATCAACTAATCTCGCTGGAGCATCATTATCATCCGAAACAAACACTGGCAGCCCGGTGCGACACGTGGCTGAGAACCGAAGGACGAGGATAGCATTTCTTTTATTTTGCAGAGAGTTCCTCCGTGTTTCAACGAGACCGCACCTTTCCAACGCGAAAAGCCGAATTGCGTGGCACAGGCTTCTAGCCTGTGATGGGCTTCAATGAGTCCGCATTCTTTCGAACGCGGAAAGGACAAGAAAACGTCGGGTTCGTCTGGACCGCAGGAATTGCTTCAATGAGGCCGCGTTCTTTCGAACGCGGAAAGCTCAGGGTCTCAGTAACCAAGCCACTGAGCGGGCGTTGGCTTCAATGAGGCCGCGTTCTTTCGAACGCGGAAAGCGCGGCAATCCGATCGACATATGATTGCAGGTCCGACGAGCTTCAATGAGGCCGCGTTCTTTCGAACGCGGAAAGTCGCGGACTGGTGGACACCGCGTTGACCTCTCTCACGCTTCAATGAGGCCGCGTTCTTTCGAACGCGGAAAGGGCACACCGGCATTAAGTTACTGCGTTCAAATCGAAGCGCTTCAATGAGGCCGCGTTCTTTCGAACGCGGAAAGATTTTAGACAAAGCGACCCCTGAAGAATACGTTTGTGCTTCAATGAGGCCGCGTTCTTTCGAACGCGGAAAGGCATTAGAGCGGGCTTTCCGCTACGCCCGCCCGCTCGCTTCAATGAGGCCGCGTTCTTTCGAACGCGGAAAGGCAGGATATGAACCTTCAACAGGTATCTTTTCAATGCTTCAATGAGGCCGCGTTCTTTCGAACGCGGAAAGCTGACTGTGATTGTTCCGGCCATTGTGTCGTCTCAGCTTCAATGAGGCCGCGTTCTTTCGAACGCGGAAAGCCGTCAAGGACGAGTACACTCGCACCGACTTGGTTCGGCTTCAATGAGGCCGCGTTCTTTCGAACGCGGAAAGTAAATCGGCTGGATCTGATAGCGAACCGACAAGTCAGCTTCAATGAGGCCGCGTTCTTTCGAACGCGGAAAGGCAAGTAACGTGAGAAATTGTGAGCGAAACAGCAGTGCTTCAATGAGGCCGCGTTCTTTCGAACGCGGAAAGTGTCGCTTGTTTCGGATACAGCCTGTGCAACCGCAGCGCTTCAATGAGGCCGCGTTCTTTCGAACGCGGAAAGAGACCTGTGATTTGAGTTTACAAATAACAAACGCTTAACACAAGCTTGCGAGCGGTTCGGCGTGGAGGCCGTGCAGAAGGCTGCTTGAGACATTACCCCGTTCGTAACTCGTGTTGAGGAATGAAGTTGCAATCTGCGAGTGATGGCGGGGGTTTCAGCAGCACTCGACCACTCGCATCCACACCAGAACAAAAAAGGATTGCGATTCGCTCTCTCTCTATCGAGTCACGAAAACTGGAAATGTATCAATCTCACCTCGTATCATTTGTGACATTAAACGAGTCTGAATTTCCAGCAATCTTCGATAACTGACTCGGTAGTCAAACAACGGGTGCGTGACCAATTGGTCCATCCGTAACTCATACGCTCGGAAGAACGCTTTGCGACCCGATTGAGACATGGTGACTGATTTCCCAGCCGCCAGGAAGTGCTCGGGTGTCAACATTCGATTGTTCACTGCCGAAAGCACGACGGATTCGGCGATCAAGGGACGGAAAGGCTCCATCAAATCCAGCGCCATCGCCGGGCGACCAGGGCGAGGTTGATGATAGAAGCCTAAGTATGGATCGAGGCCGACAGAGGCAGCGATGACCGTGAGCTCCTTGGCCAACAGGGTGTAGGCCATCGATAACATCGCGTTGACCGGATCACGTGGCGGTCGGCGGTTGCGCCCGTTGAAATCGAAACACCATTGCGCCGGTCCGTTCAACGCAGCGTCGGAGTTCGCCGGTTGGTCGCCTGGACGAAGCATCCCCGCAAAACTCTGGAAGTAGAGTCGAGCGGCGGTTCCTTCAAACCCTAGCAGCTCTTCGGTTCGCTCGGCACGATCGCTTGCGTCGAAAGTTGGATATTGCCAAACAGGTTGACTTGGTTGATCTCTCGCAAAAGTACCTCTTGAACGACTTTTCCATTTTCTTTCACTGGCAAGATCTCGCCCGTTTTGCCGACCCAAAGTCCTTGCGTGTTCAAGTAGAGCGGTCGCTGGTCATCGCGAGGCGTAGCAGGCAACCGCGTCGGTGCACGTCTTTCGGCTTGCCCTGGCCGACAGCGGTTGGTTTCGTCGGGCAGGCAGATCGAGGAAAGCGAACAGTGCGGACATTTTGGGCTTTGGACCAGCGGAGGCGTCGGCAGATCGCGAAGATTGTGGATTGGGATGGGAAACCGCTAATCGACGCTAATGAACGCTAATCAAACAGGAGACCATTTTG
Organism: Novipirellula aureliae; assembly: GCF_007860185.1. NCBI lineage: Bacteria > Pseudomonadati > Planctomycetota > Planctomycetia > Pirellulales > Pirellulaceae > Novipirellula > Novipirellula aureliae. Next base: position 761,775 of record NZ_SJPY01000001.1, on the reverse strand, counting down.
AAGTGGGTTTCATTAGCGTCGATCAGTGTGCATTAGCGGTCAAAATCAACAAGTCTGCCGAAAGTACTACACATATCCGCCTATAATTTGTGGATAGTGTATTCCGTTTTTGAAATTCAAAAGGAGTATTTTGGTGTCTGAACAACAAAGCCCATTTGCGCAAGAAGGATACGATTTTATGGCTGCCGCCTTTGAGGTTCACAACGTTTTGGGTGCCGAACACGAAGCACAATTGATCAACTATATGCGAATCAGTCGCAGCTCCGGTGGTTATTTGGTCAACTTTGGTCCAATCAACAAACTGGAATACAAGCGTTTTATTTTGTCTGAGTTTCTGTGAGTCGTGTGTGTGGAACGGTTAATTCATGTGCTCTGTGGATTGGGATGGGAAACCGCTAATCGACGCTAATGAACGCTAATCAAATATGGAAGACCATTTTGAAGTGGGTTTCATTAGCGTCGATCAGCGTGAATTAGCGGTCAAAATCAACAAGTCTGCCGAATGTATTACGCATATACGCCTATAATTTGTGGATAGTGTATTCCATTTTTGAAATTCAAAGGGAGCATTTTGGTGTCTGAACAACAAAGCCCATTTGCGCAAGAAGGATACGATTTTATGGCTGCCACCTTTGAGGTTCACAACGTTTTGGGTGCCGAACACGAAGCACAATTGATCAACTATATGCGAATCAGTCGCAGCTCCGTTGGTTATTTGGTCAACTTTGGTCCAATCAAGAAACTGGAATACAAGCGTTTTATTTTGTCTGAGTTTCTGTGAGTCGTGTGTGTGGAACGGTTAATTCATGTGCTCTGTGGATTGGGATGGGAAACCGCTAATCGACGCTAATGAACGCTAATCAAATATGGAAGACCATTTTGAAGTGGGTTTCATTAGCGTCGATCAGTGTGCATTAGCGGTCAAAATCAACAAGTCTGCCGAATGCACTACGCATATCCGCCTATAATTTGTGGGTAGTGTATTCCGTTTTTGAAATTCAAAAGGAGTATTTTGGTGCCTGAACAACAAAGCCCATTTGCGCAAGAAGGATACGATTTTATGGCTGCCGCCTTTGAGGTTCACAACGTTTTGGGCGGTGGCCTGCTTGAAGAAATCTATCAAGAAAGCCTGGAGATTGAACTTGAGCTTCGCGGAATAATGTTCCGTCGAAAGCAAGAACTTGAGATTCACTACAAGCAACGCAAATTAAAGAAACGCTACGTTCCTGACCTGTGCGTTTTCGAGAAGGTCGTTGTCGAATTGAAAGCGACATCAGAAATCGGTTCCGAACACGAAGCACAATTGATCAATTATATGCGAATCAGTCGCAGCTCCGTTGGTTATTTGGTCAACTTTGGTCCAATCAAGAAACTGGAATACAAGCGTTTTATTTTGTCTGAGTTTCTGTGAGTCGTGTGTGTGGAACGGTTAATTCGTATGCTCTGTGGATTGGGATGGGAACCGCTAATCGACGCGAATGAACGCTAATCAAACAGGAGACCATTTTGGAATGGGTTTCATTAGCGTCGATCAGCGTGCATTAGCGGTCAAAATCAACAAGTCTGCCGAAAGTACTACACATATCCGCCTATAATTTGTGGGTAGTGTATTCCGTTTTTGAAATTCAAAAGGAGTATTCAACGAGGCTAGCAATTTCGTCCGCCGAGGGACTGTTGGAGGCCGATTCCATGGCAATTTACCTAAAATGTGTTCTCTAAAACTCCCAGCCTTCCGGGCTGCACGTCTCCTATTGTAAATCCCATGTCAATTTGAGCCCAGGCCAATCTTCCCCACAAACCCGGTCATGCACCCCAGCAGATCGTCGTCCATTTTCGGTATATCGCTCGTTTTCTTAAAAACGTATATCTGGATTCCAGCTTATCGAATTAGCGACAACGTGTCCCCCCCAATCTGGCAATACTGCGTGTAGAAGCATGATGAAGAAAATAGCAGCAAAATGGTTTGGCTATGCGGTTGGTTTGATAATCACGATCCTCCGCCGCACCTGTCGGTACCGATACCACCACGACCCCCGCGAACAACTTGATGCTCGCGGCATTGGACATGCGTACGCTTCTCTACACGCCCAACAACTCGCTGGATCGATGGCTTGCGAGCGGCAATTGGTAGCAATGGTCTCGCGGTCGGCCGACGGGGAAATCGTCGACCCGGTTTTGCGATTTTGCGGACATATCCCCGTTCGCGGCAGCACCGGCGGTGCTCGAAAGGGAGGCACAACGGCGCTAAATCAAATGATTCGCAAAGTCAAAGAGGGGAAGATCGCCACGATTGCGGTTGACGGACCGAGTGGGCCACGCGGCCAAGTTTCGGGCGGTATTGCCATGCTGGGAAAACAAACCGGTGCGGCAGTCATCCCGGCGGTCATCATCCCGTCGCGTCGGATTATTATGAAGTCAACTTGGGATCGGCTACAATTTCCGCTACCATTCTCAAGGATTGACGCTTACTTTGGCGTCCCGATGTTCATCGATGAAAATGAGTCGATCGAATCCTTTACGCTACGGATTGAAAGGGAACTGCAACGACTCGAAAAAACCTACGACCCGAGCGAGGCAGCGTACCTGGTTCCTCGCAAAGTTCAGCAGCAGGACGGGATTCAGCAGCAGGAAGTTCGGGAACCGAAGGCGGCTTAGTCTTGCTCTTAGGCGGCGAACGCCGCGATGTCGCTCAGCAACACTGACTTTTGCTCCGCCCTAATCAGCTTAAAGACTTTGCTCATGATTTTTACTCGATTCCTTCTTGTCTCCGCCATTGGCTTGGCAGTTTCGAGTGGCTCGCTGATTGCCGACCCGCCAGCGCCGAGAAAAGCGGCTGCCGAAGAGAAAATCCGTAGCCTGCTCGAGAACCCGCAAAGCGATTCGAACTCAAATGATCCGATCTTGGACGACATTTTGCAGATCATTCGTCAACAGGGTAGCGTTCTCGATGGGTCGTCGCTCGATCCAGCGAATGGGGCATTGATCGAGCCAAAGAGCGAAACGGCGAAGAAGACTCCACTCGCTGTTTCCGCCCTCTCTCCTGCGGACCCCTCTCTTGCCCACGCTGCAAAAACCGCCGAAGCTCTACTGCGAGCCGCTCGGCTGCTCGAACAGGCCTGCAACCCTCAGGACACGGATTCTCGAGACAAGCAAGCGGAATTGGTGCTGCGGATGCGAGTCGAGGCATCACGTTTGCTCAGCGAAAAGCTCGATGCACACTCTATTGACGCTAAGTGACTGTAATTTCTATACTTCCGTGGAAACGAACGCACTCCGAAGCGGTTGCGTCATTCCAGCTACGACTGAAGCCTTTATTAAGAAAACGCAATGAAAAGCGAACGACGACACGAATTACAAGAAAACTACTTGGCCTACTACCTAGGCAGAATCAATGGTTGGATCGAGCCCTATTCCAAACCGATCGGGTTCGGAGTCGTCGCACTCTTTGTCGTAGCAATCGGTTTTTCACTCTATAGCAGCAAGGTGACCGGCGAGCGCAGCGATGCGACACTTAGCTTGATGCAGGAAACGGACGCTCAAGATCCGGCAGCACTCGAGCAGGTTCCCGTTCGCTATCCCGGGACTCCTGCTGCAGCATGGGCTGAATTGCAACGTGGCAGCCAATTGTTGGCTCAAGGCACCCAAGCCTTGTTTTTAAGTCGTGAAGACGCTGTCACACAATTGGAAGATGCAAACAAAGCATTTCAATCCGCGATCGATGGCGATCATAACGAACTGATCCGCTCACGAGCGACTTTCGGGATGGCTCGTGTCGCCGAATCACTCGGCAACATCGACGAAGCGATCTCCCTTTACGAAGATTGCATCAAAATTGGCGAATCCAAGGGGATGGCCCAGGCTTGCCAAGATCGTATCACCGCCCTCAATAAACCCGAAATCCAGGCATTCTTGAGCTGGTTCGCAGACCAAGATTTCACGCCTGCTGATCCAGCCTTGCCACCATCCTTGCCAAGTGGAGCCGCACTACCCGATTCGCCCGATATGAGCATGATGGAACTAGAAGGTGGCGAGAGTGAAGAGGAACCAGCCGATGGTTTGAATCTACCCGAAGACGCCGACATTTCCGAAACCGATGCTCCTGCTGAACAAGGCGAAATGGAATTGCAAGGCAGTGAAACCGAGGCAGAAGCCGATCCAGCGATGGAACTCGAACCTGCAGCAGAACCGGAACCTGCAGCTGATCCAGAACCTACAGCTGATCCAGAACCTGCAGCTGATCCAGAACCTGCAGCAGAGCCGGAACCTACAGCTGAGCCGGAACCTACAGCTGAGCCGGAACCTACAGCAGAGCCAGAACCTGCAGCAGAGCCAGAACCTACAGCTGAGCCGGAACCTACAGCAGAGCCGGAACCTACAGCAGAGCCGGAACCTGCAGCAGAGCCAGAACCTACAGCAGAGCCGGAACCTACAGCTGAGCCAGAACCTGCAGCAGAGCCAGAACCTACAGCAGAGCCGGAACCTGCAGCTGAAGCCTCGGATTCACCGTGAGTGATGAAACCAACGAAATAGAAGATGAAATCGAAGACGATTCTGACTCGGAGTCCCTTCCCATCTCGCCCGAGACAGCTTATCGCGATATCGTGGTCCCCGAATCGGCGGCAGGGCAGCGCATCGACCTGTTCTTGACTCAAGCGTCCGATGGTTTCAGCCGTAGCCAAATCACTCAAGCGATCCAGGCGGACGGGGCGACACTCGACGGCAGAACGGTTCGCCCGAGTGTCAAGATTAAAGCGGGCCAGCAAATTCGTTTTCGCTTGCCCGAACCGGTCTTGGACGACACCGTTGGCGAGAACATCCCGCTGGACATTTTGTTCGAAGACGATGGCATGGTTGTCGTCAACAAACCACCTGGCATGGTCGTCCACCCTGCGCGAGGAAACTGGACCGGCACCCTCACCAGCGCACTCGCGTTTCGCTTTCAATCCCTTTCGGATGTTGGTGGATCGACTCGTCCAGGAATCGTCCATCGGCTCGATCGGGACACCAGCGGCGTGATCGTGATTGCCAAGAATAACGCCGTCCACATGAACTTGGCCGAGCAATTTGCCAACCGCACGGTCGAAAAAGAATACTTTGCAATTACCGCTGGAAAGCTAGACCGTGACCGCGACATCATCGACGCTGCGATCGGGCGGCATCCGTATCAGCGTGACAAAATGGCGATTCGCGAAAGTCACGCGACCAGTAAACCAGCATCAAGCTTTTATGAAGTGATCGCTCGGCACGGACGGTTCACGCAAGTGCGTGTGCTGCCCAAAACAGGACGCACCCATCAAATCCGTGTCCACCTCAGTCACATCGGCTGCCCGATACTGTGTGATCGCTTGTATGCCGGTCATGCGGAAGTCACCGAAGCGATGATAACCGGATCTCGCGATCCATCCGCGAAACGAGTACTGCTCGATCGCCAAGCTCTCCACGCACGGCGATTGACGTTAACTCACCCGCAAACGGGCAAATCGATGTCGATCGAAGCTCCACTGCCTGACGATATCTGCCGAGTCGTCGATTGTTTACAAGCTCAATAGCGATGGCGATTCGTCTTTGGCGAACACCTCAGGGCGAGTTGATTGGCGGTGGCGCTTTGGTATGCTTAAACCCTTCACGAACCGTCCCCTGCCCGATGTCATCCTCCGAGTAATCGATTGTTTACAAGCTTAAGAATCTTCATGCTTGGTGTCGCTATCTTCACGATGGATTGCACCAATCTATTTGCTGAACCATCTGTCGAGAGCGACGTCAACTCCGTCGTGCAACGCATCGGAAATCGGTACACCGAACGCAATCTTGAAATGATGCTTGAGGACTTTGCCGAGGACGCAGCGATTACCTGGTATGATGCAGCGACTTATCGCACACATGAATCTTTTATGGAGATGCAGTCGAATTTGTACGGCGGAGTCAACTCGAACATTCAAAGTGTGACAAGCGACTTTCGCGTCGACGATGAATTCGTTTTCCAAAACGCTTCCACGGTCGTTGCAACGGGGCAAATGACCGATCACTTAAAGCTCGTTGACGGAAGTGAATTGCCGACAACGGCACGCTGGACAGCGACGTTAACCCCATCGGATGAAGGTTGGAAAGTCGTCGGCTTTCAAGCGAGTGTGAACCTGTTTCAAAACACGATTTTGGCGAAGGCAAAGGGCACTTTGGTGACGACCGTCGCCATCACAGGCGTCTTCGGCGTCGTTCTGGGGTTCATCTGCGGCCGCTTGATCCAACGCAGCCGCGGCTCCGAATCGCAGAACTTCCCAAGCCAGTAGCCGCGTCTCTCCGAGACGCGAAGCCTTGTGAGTCCCCGCCTTGTGAGTCCCCGCGTTGTGAGTCCCCGCCTTGTGAGTCCCCGCCTTGTGAGTCCCGGCGTTGTGAGTCTCGGCGTTGTGAGTGCCGGCCTTGTGAGTCCCGAAGAGACTCGGCTACTTTTTCCTACCTTCCAGATGCGTTAGCACCAAAGCCAAGTCGGCGGGGGTCACGCCGCTGATGCGTTTGGCTTGATCCAAATTGAGTGGCCTGACGCGGCTGAGTTTTTCGCGTGCTTCGTGACGCAGTGGACCGATCGCGTTATAGTCGAATGCGACCGGAATCTTCTTTTCCGCAAGTCGGTGATGTTTTTCAACCTCCATCTTTTGCCGATTGATATAGCCTTCGTATTTGATGTCATAAACCACTTGTCGAGCTGCTTCGGAATCGATCAGGTTAAGTCCTGGCACGTGGCTACGAACCTGATCCCAATCGACATCGTTGCGGCGCAGATAGACATCGCCCGGCGTGTTCTCGAAGCGGGCCGTTTTGAGTAGCTCATTGGCCACATCGATTTGCTTTTGTTTCGCTTGAAACGCAGATCGGCGATCTGCATCGATCAACCCAAGTTCATCGGCGATCGGGGTCAAGCGACGATCGGCATTGTCTTGTCGCAATAGCAACCGATACTCGGCTCGGCTGGTAAACATGCGGTACGGTTCGTCGGTACCTGCGGTAACCAAGTCGTCCACCAACACACCGATATACGCTTGGTCTCTTGTCGGCACCCAGGGATCTTTTCCGGCAACTTTGCGAGCCGCATTGAGCCCTGCAATCAGCCCCTGCCCCGCAGCCTCTTCGTAACCAGTCGTTCCATTGATTTGGCCCGCCAGGAATAGCCCGTTGACACGCTTCGACTCCATGTGTGGCCAAAGTTGGGTTGGCGGACAAAAGTCGTATTCCACGGCGTAGCCGTAACGCATGATCTGTGCATTCTCTAGCCCCGCAATCATGCTAAACATGCGGTCTTGGACGTCTCGTGGTAAACTCGTAGAAATGCCGTTGACGTAGACCTCTTCGGTTCGGCGACCTTCCGGCTCCAGAAACAATTGATGGGATGTTTTGTCGGCGAACCGCACCACCTTGTCTTCGATCGAAGGGCAATAACGCGGTCCTGTCGAATTGATTTGACCGCTATACATCGGGGCGCGGTCCAGGTTGGCACGGATCAAACGGTGAACATCATCGTTCGTGTGGGCGATGTAACATGGCAGTTGCTCGAGACTTGCTAGTGACTCGGTCAAAAATGAAAACGGCTGCGGCTCATCGTCACCCGGCTGCAGTTCCAACGATGAAAAGTCGATCGATTTCGCATTCAATCGAGCCGGTGTGCCCGTTTTGAATCGCTCGACTTCAAAGCCCAAGCGGTTTAACGAGCCACTGATCCCCGTCGTCGTTCCTTCACCTGCCCGCCCGCCTGCGGTTTGCGATTCTCCGGTGTGCATGATCGCTTTGAGGAATGTACCGGTTGTAAGGATCACGGCAGGTGCAATGAATTGTGCGTCACCGGTCACAGATACACCTGTCACCTTCGTGACACCCTCGACCGTTTCGGTTAGCAAATCGATGACGGTTTCTTGCCGCAAATCGAGATTCGGCTGCAGTTCCATTTGGTGCTTGACGTAGAACTGGTAGGCCTTCTTGTCCGCTTGGGCACGAGGGCTGTGCATTGCCGGGCCCTTGCGTTTGTTGAGCAAACGAAATTGGATGCCGGTCGCATCAATCGCCTTCCCCATCAAGCCACCGAGAGCGTCGACTTCACGGACGATTTGTCCTTTGGCAACACCTCCGATTGCAGGGTTACACGACATTTGCCCAACGGTATCCAAGTTGGTTGTTAGCAGTGCCGTCTTGGCCCCCAAACGGGCGGCAGCCGCAGCCGCTTCGGTGCCCGCATGACCGGCACCAATGACAATAACGTCATAATGATAAGAGCTTTGTGTCATCTCGATTTACAACAATTAAAAGGCTTCAAGAAATGGTTCCCACGACGTCGAAGCCGATCAATGCCGTACTTCGTGTTCAGTTTTCTTTCTCATCCGTGGGGCTTGTTCGACACAATGGTTATCGCCAAACAAGCGATTCAATTGGACGTTTCCCAAACGGGAGTTCTGCTCAAATTCCGCTTTCATCTTTTGCTAGCGTTTACCACATGGTGGTTAACGATCGCAACATGCGGTGTACTGTCTGCCCAATCGGCAGCGACTCAAGTTCGTACGCTTACCCCATCGGGGTCGCCCCAGCCGGTTCGTTTGCCGCCCGCACATTTACCGCCCGCACGCTTACCTGCAGTCGATTCGCTGGCCGAATCGCAGCTCGCTGAATCTCCGTCGGACGTTTCAAAACCTCGTCGCCTCGGCCAATCAAGCGCCACACCGGTCCCACGAGCGGCCCCACAAACAGCCGAACCCATCATCTTAGGTACGCGGTCGTTTCGAATTCCATTCAGCGTTGACACCCAAATCGATGCGTCCACGACGACCCCAACATCGGTCCGATTGTATGTTAGACGGGGAACCAGTGACCAGTGGGAGCTTTCCGACGCTCAGCCCGCCAACATCCGCGAATTTTCCTACCTTTGCGAGGACGACGGCGAATTCTGGTTCGCCACCGAGACCGTTGACAGTAACGAGCCAAACTCCCAACCCAGCGTTCCTCGCGCATCGATCGATGCACAATTGCGGATTCTCGTCGATACGACAGGCCCCGAAATCGTGCTGCATGTGGACGCCAGCGGCGAGGGAGTGGTTAGCGGAACGGTGACGACGACGGACCAGACGCCGATCACCGAGATGCGTTTCTACTATGCGACCGACGTCGCACCGGTTTGGAAAGAATGGAAACCGGCGACAAACGCTAAAAAAACCGAGTTTTCGTTTCTGCCATCTCGGGATTGGCGGCAAGCGTCAATCCAAGTCACCGCGAAGGATTCGGCTGGTAACCAATCGAGTCAAGTCAAACTGCTACAACGGCCGCGAATCGCTGCTGCCCCGACAACCCATTTCGCGGGCTTTACGATGAAGCCCAAAGCGGACCCGCGACCCCAAGCGGAGCTGCGAACGAGAACGAACGAGGCAAAGAATCGCAAATCCGACGCGGTCTCGACCGCTCGACTGCTCAACGATCCGTTCGTTTACGTGCGCCCCGCTTTGGCGAACCCTCATTCACCATCATCCAACCCCGTTATCAAGCTCGACCGGGTCAAATCGAAACCGCTACTCGCTGCGGACACTGTGACGTTGGAGCCCGCTCCCTTCGCGGCATCCGCTCCGAGCGTGCAATTGGCCGCTACCCCTTTGCCAGGTTTTCAAAACCTATCGAATCAGCCCGTTCGGATTCGCTCATCGGTTAGCAATTCACCACAGCGATTACCAACGGTCACCGCCCGCAGTGCCAGTGCACCATCGAACATCGATTCGCAACCCGTTGAACTACCGCCACCGGCAACCCCCGAACAAGTCGGTAACCGCTTTGGTCTGAACCCACCCCTGCTCGCTCCTGGGTTCCCCAACACTTCACAGTCAACCGACGAGGCCGTGCCGAATCGGTTGCCGGAAGTCTCCATGCCACCGCAAGCTGACTCGCCAACAAAGCTGCCCCCATCGAGTTTCTCGTTCCCACCGAGCCAAGTGGAACGTTCGACTCCGCTTGAGTCGGTGCGATCGCTGCCTACACGGCCGCGCACAGCTGCCGAAGCAATGCGTCCGATCGACCCACGTCGTCCGATTCGCCCCGCCCCACCGATTCGCCCCGCCCCACCGATTCGCCCCACCCCAGCGATTCGCTCGGAATCTTCATCGAGCCCACAAAACGACCGCTACCAAGCGAACCGATTGCCTGCAACGACCAGCGATGCCTCCGCGTTTGACGATCGGTTGCCAAGGCGATTCAGTAACTCCAAGCGGTTTAGCTTGGAGTACGAATTGGAAGCCGTCGGCAGTATCGGCGTTGATACCGTCGAGCTTTACGGGACGACCGATGGCGGCAAAAACTGGAAATACTGGGGGCAAGATCCTGACAAATCGAGCCCGTTCGATATCGAAACCAAGGAGGACGGTACATTCGGTTTCCGTATCGTCGTCATCAGTGCCAATGGCCTCGCCAGCCCGCGACCACTCGCGGGCGAAAAACCTGATATCGTGGTCGTTGTCGACAACCAATCGCCACGCGTCCACATTACAGGTGCTCGTTATGGCGAAGGGGACCGCACCGGATCACTTGTTATCCAATACGAATGCGATGACGCCAATCTCATGTTACGTCCGATCACCTTATCGTTCAGCGATCGAGCGGACGGCCCATGGACCACCATCGCAGCAGGCTTAAGGAATCAAGGCGACTACGTTTGGCCTGCTGACCCCCAACTGCCTCGCCAGTTCTATCTGAGAATCGACGCGACCGACAGTGCCGGAAATGTCGGAACCTATATCCTCGAAACGCCGATCAACGCACAAGGGTTGGCCCCGCGAGCGAAGATAAGAGGTTTCCAACCGATCAGCGGACGACTGCCGGACGTCGAAGAAGCCCGAACGGCTCTGAGAGTCGAAAGCGTCATGCGGTAGTCTGAGGTTGCCAGAAAGTACTTTCTGGCGTAAAGGATAAACCAAGCGTTGGTGACTCTTGTCCAGTCGATTGGGAGTTAAAACTAGAAAGAGGTTTGCCCGCGAATCAAGCGAATAAACGCTAAGAATTGCAAAGCGACAAAAAACCCTTCCCTGGTTTTTATTAGCGTCCATTAGCGTGATTAGCGGGCAGAAACTCTTCCCCTTCTGGGCATTTCGAATGTGGTCAAAGTTTGCCCGCGAATCAAGCGAATGAACGCTAATAATTGCAAGCCGACAAAAACCCTTTCCTAGTTTTTATTCGCGTCCATTGGCGTGATTAGCGGGCAGAAAACCTTCCCCTTCTTGACATTTCGGATGTGGTCAAAGTTTGCCCGCGAATCAAGCGAATGAACGCTAATAATTGCAAGCCGACAAAAGCCCCTTTCCTAGCCTTTATTCGCGTCCATTAGCGTGATTAGCGGGCAGAAAACCATCCCCATCTTGGCATTTCGAATGTGGCCTAAATTTGCCCGCGAATCAAGCGAATGAACGCTAAGAATTGCAAAGCGACAAAAGACCCTTTCCTAGTTTTTATTCGCGTCCATTAGCGTGATTAGCGGGCAGAAAATCTTCTTCCTTCTGGACATTTCCGATGTGTCCAAGTTTGCCCGCGAATCAAGCGAATGAACGCTAATAATTGCAAAGCGACAAAAGCCCCTTTCCTAGTTTTTATTCGCGTCCATTAGCGTGATTAGCGGGCAGAAAATCTTCCCCTTCTTGACATTTCGGATGTGGTCAAAGTTTGCCCGCGAATCAAGCGAATGAACGCTAATAATTGCAAAGCGACAAAAGCCCCTTTCCTAGTTTTTATTCGCGTCCATTGGCGTGATTAGCGGGCAGAAAATCTTCCCCTTCTGGGCATTTCCGATGTGTCCAAGTTTGCCCGCGAATCAAGCGAATGAACGCTAATAATTGCAAGCCGACAAAATAGCCTTTCCTAGTTTTTATTCGCGTCAATTGGCGTGATTAGCGGGCAGAAAACCATCCACTTCTGGGCATTTCGAATGTGGTCAAAGTTTGCCCGCGAATCAAGCGAATGAACGCTAATAATTGCAAGCCGACAAAATAGCCTTTCCTAGTTTTTATTCGCGTCCATTGGCGTGATTAGCGGGCAGAAAATCTTCTTCCTTCTGGGCATTTCGAATGTGGTCAAAGTTTGCCCGCGAATCAAGCAAATGAACGCTAACAATGGCAAGCCGACAAAACCCTTTCCTAGTTTTTATTAGCGTCCATTAGCGTGATTAGCGGGCAGAAACTCTTCCCCTTCTTGACATGTCGGATGTGGTCAAAGTTTGCCCGCGAATCAAGCGAATGAACGCTAATAATTGCAAAGCGACAAAAGCCCCTTTCCTGGTATCATTAGCGTGATTAGCGGGCAAATCTTTCTTTTTCGGTAGTTGATGGAGTTCTCGAAATGGCAAACTTGATCTGCAAAGATGAGTGCTACAAGATTATTGGAGCATGCTTCGAGGTTTACAACGACAAGGGATGCGGCTTTCTGGAATCGGTCTACCAGGAGTGCTTGGTCATTGAACACGAATACCAACAGATCCCGTTCGTTCCGCAGCAAGCGTTGCGATTGTTTTACCGCGGAAAAGAATTAAAGCAAAAATTTATCCCGGATTTCATCTGCTATGAAAAAATTATCCTTGAGATTAAAGCTGTCAGTAAGCTGACCGACGAACATCGCGCTCAAGTCATCAATTATTTGAATGCCACAGGCTTTGAACTGGGGTTGCTGGTCAACTTTGGCGGCCATCCACAGCTCGAATGGGAACGACTCGTACACACCAAAAAAGAATCTTGAGAATGGCTGAGAGAAGTTTGCCCGCAAATCAAGCAAATCAAGCAAATCAAGCGAATCAAGTGAATCAACGCTAACAATGGCAAACCGACAAAAGCCCCTTTTCCTGGTTTTTATTCGCGTCCATTAGCGTGATTAGCGGGCAGAAAACCATCCCCATCTGGGCATTTCGAATGTGGCCTAAATTTGCCCGCGAATCAAGCGAATGAATGCTAAGAATGGCAAACCGACAAAAACCCTTCCCTGGTTTTTATTCGCGTCCATTGGCGTGATTAGCGGGCAGAAAATCTTTCCCTTCTGAACATTTCCGATGTGTCCAAGTTTGCCCGCGAATCAAGCGAATGAACGCTAACAATGGCAAACCAACAAAAGCCCCTTCCCTAGCTTTCATTCGCGTCCATTGGCGTGATTAGCGGGCAGAAAATCTTTCCCTTCTGGACATTTCCGATGTGGTCAAAGTTTGCCCGCGAATCACGCGAATGAACGCTAATAATTGCAAAGCGACAAAAGCCCCTTTCCTAGTTTTTATTCGCGTCCATTGGCGTGATTAGCGGGCAGAAAACCATCCACTTCTGGGCATTTCGAATGTGGCCTAAATTTGCCCGCGAATCAAGCGAATGAACGCTAATAATTGCAAAGCGACAAAAAACCCTTCCCTGGTTTTTATTCGCGTCCATTAGCGTGATTAGCGGGCAGAAACTCTTCCCCTTCTTGACATTTCCGATGTGTCCAAGTTTGCCCGCGAATCAAGCGAATGAACGCTAAGAATGGCAAAGCGACAAAAGACCCTTTCCTAGCTTTTATTCGCGTCCATTAGCGTGATTAGCGGGCAGAAACTCTTCTCCTTCTGGGCATTTCGAATGTGGTCAAAGTTTGCCCGCGAATCAAGCGAATGAATGCTAAGAATGGCAAACCGACAAAAACCCTTCCCTGGTTTTTATTCGCGTCCATTAGCGTGATTAGCGGGCAGAAAATCTTTCCCTTCTGGGCATTTCCGATGTGTCCAAGTTTGCCCGCGAATCACGCGAATGAACGCTAATAATTGCAAAGCGACAAAAAACCCTTCCCTAGTTTTTATTCGCGTCCATTGGCGTGATTAGCGGGCAGAAAACCTTCCCCTTCTGGGCATTTCCGATGTGTCCAAGTTTGCCCGCGAATCAAGCGAATGAACGCTAAGAATTGCAAGCCGACAAAATAGCCTTTCCTAGTTTTTATTCGCGTCCATTGGCGTGATTAGCGGGCAGAAAATCTTCTTCCTTCTGGGCATTTCGGATGTGGTCAAAGTTTGCCCGCGAATCAAGCGAATGAACGCTAATAATTGCAAAGCGACAAAAACCCTTTCCTCGTTTTTATTCGCGTCCATTAGCGTGATTAGCGGGCAGAAACTCTTCCCCTTCTTGACATTTCGGATGTGGTCAAAGTTTGCCCGCGAATCAAGCGAATGAACGCTAATAATTGCAAAGCGACAAAAGCCCCTTTCCTAGTTTTTATTCGCGTCCATTGGCGTGATTAGCGGGCAGAAAATCTTCTTCCTTCTGGGCATTTCGAATGTGGCCTAAATTTGCCCGCGAATCATGCGAATGAACGCTAACAATGGCAAACCAACAAAACCCCTTTCCTAGCTTTTATTCGCGTCCATTGGCGCATTTTTGCGGGAACAAAAACATCGATCCAGGCCAGTGTCCACTGGCCATGCTGCTGGCCGCAAAAATGTTTACAGAGGGAAATCTTCAATTTCTTCGTAGAGAGGCATATAGCGGTAATAGACCTCTAAGATCATCGCCGCCATCGCGGTTGTGTAAAGCCGTCCGCCAACGTCACCGAAGTGGTCCTTGAAGTGCCAACTGCCCGCTTCATGGCCTACCGTCGCTTGCGTTTTTACCAGCGAATCACGAAGCTTCCTGTTCCACTCGTTCCAACCGTGATGTCGCGAATGATGTAACGCCAACGTCCCGTAGTAGTTGTGATAGATGTTGTTCGGCAAGGGACCTCGCTTCGCCAATTTGCTAAGTGATTCTTCCATCGGAGCCTCATACGGCGAATGGCCCAAGTACAACATCAACGTCAATCCGATCGCTGTCGTCGTCGGCTCAGGCTTCGGCATTCGATAGCCAAATTCGAATTCTCCTTTCGGTGCCATTTCAAGCAGAAACCGATGAGCGTCCGAAAACGTTTTCTGATAAACGGTAACCTTGCTACGGCGGGCCGCGACGAGCGAAAGCACTTGCCATCCGGTAAGCGTCGTATCACCAGGACTGCCGGGAACGTAGCCCCATGAACCACTGAAATAGTGTTGTGCTCGCTCGGTGAACCGGACGCCTCGATCGGTCAAGTATCTCAAATCAGTATCGCCATCTTCAAAGCCTTCTCGACGTGACATCGACAACGCTTCGGCTAACGCCAGCAACGCAATGCCATGTCCATACATGCTGCCCTGTTGCCAATCGAGTCCAAACTCGGACTCCGTTGCAACATCTCGCAAATAGTAAAGGCCATCTTTGACGACTTTATCGTACTTGCCTTCGTGTTGTGTGTAGCCCGCCCCGAGGAACGCGAGTAGAGCTAACCCAGTCGCTGCTGTCGAAGGCGTCGGCGTATCACCTGGTTCGCGGCTGTGACTGCATCGTCCATTGCATGGATCGAGTTCTAAATTGAACGACCATGAACCATCGCGGCGTTGATGGTTTGCCAACCACGCGAGTGCTCGTTCGACGGCTTGTTCACTCTCAGCCGTCGCTCCATATTTTTGTCCTAGTCGCGTTCGGCCGGTCGGGGTGCGACCGCCCAATCCTCCACCACTCGGTAACCGTCTCGATAGCGACTGGCTCGACGCCGACGCCGAGATTGCCGTTCGAACCTCCGTCGAATCGGTCGTTTTTTCGGCATTGGCGTGGTTTTCCAGAGGCGATGAAACCATGGATGGTTCCGCTGGAGCAATCGTCACCGTCTCCATTTGCTCCGCTAACGACATGGCAGTTGAAGTCGACGAATCATGCTCCTCGATCGCTGATTCGAACGTGACGTCGGCTGAAGCGGGGCCTCGGCGGGCGTCGAGATGAAGGCGACCTGCGGACCCGACATGGTAGCTGAGTAACGCCAGCACGATTAGCAGTAAGGTATGCACGATCGCACTGACCAATAACGCAATCGTGCCTGGTCCTCCTGCCGCTCTCGTCGGCTTTTCCGCTTGGAGAGGTGACACCGCTTTGAGCGACGACTCTGCGTTCGGTTGAGCAATTGGTGGAGCATCGGGACGGATCGCCGCCCCAGCGGTTTGCAGGGCCGGATCGCCCGTAGCGGTTGTGCCGGTCATGTCAGTATCAGTCGCCAAAATGGTAAAATCCTCCCACTCGACTATAGCACGAGCCAGACGTTTTAGCGAAGAATTTTGCGAGCTCTGCCCGCGTCTTCCGCCTCCTTCCATCGAGTTTGTCTCGACGGGAGCAAAACGAGGTCCGCGAAACTCATCCAATCGTTACAAGGCTCCCGGCTGGTGACAAGTTTGCCATCTTACTCCTTGAAAGCCGCGATGATGCTCGACAGTGATTGTTTGGCGTCTCCGAACAACATCCGGGTGTTTTGCCCAAAGAACAACGGATTGTCGACTCCGGAGAAGCCCGATGCCATCGATCGCTTGAGGACAAACACCGTACGGGCATAATCGACATTGATGATCGGCATGCCGTAGATCGGACTGTTCTCATCTTCTCGAGCCGCTGGGTTGACCACGTCATTGGCACCGATCACGATCGCCACGTCAATGTTCTCAATGCGAGGGTTGATGTCGTCCATTTCGACCAATTGCTCGTAGGGAACGTTGGCTTCGGCCAGCAACACGTTCATGTGTCCCGGCATCCGTCCGGCCACCGGGTGAATCGCATAGCTGACTTCTGCACCGTTCTTCTCCAGCAGCTCACCCAGTTCGCGGACAACGTGTTGCGCCTGAGCCACCGCCATTCCGTAACCGGGCACCATGACGACCGAGGAAGCTGCTTCCAAAATCAGATACGCGTCTTCGGCGACGATCGGCTTGACTTCGCCTTCAACCTTGGTCGCCGACTTGGTTGCTGTAAATCCAGAGAACAAGACATGGCTGAGCGAACGGTTCATCGCTTTGCACATGATATTCGTTAGAATGATCCCTGCCGCACCGACGAGCGATCCTGCGACGATGAGGATCGTATTGTTGATCGCCAATCCAGCCGCACAAGCTGCCAAGCCGCTGTAGCTATTGAGCAGCGAAATCACCACAGGCATATCAGCACCGCCAATCGGAATGACGGCCATGACGCCAAGCAATAATGACAATGCGACGACGACATAGATCAGCGTTGCGTTCCACGCTTCGGGCTGCATTACCATCGCGATGCCACACCCAATCGAAGCGATCAGCAGCAGGAGCGTAATGATTTGCTGTCCTGGCAAGGTGATCGCTCGGCTGGGGATCGTTTCGGCAAGTTTGCCCCAAGCAACGATACTGCCTGAAAACGTGACGCCCCCGATCAAGATCGATAACAAAATCGTGACGATCGTAAACGCGGTTTGCGTCGACGGGTCTTCGCCACTGCCCATGTCGAGCGCGGCCCAGCCGACGAGTAGACTGGCAATACCTCCCGAGCCGTTAAACAGAGCAACCATTTCGGGCATCCCCGTCATCGCAACTCGCCGAGCGGCGATCGCACCGACGAGAGCACCGAGCGTTGCCGCACCGCCGATCCAGCGAAAATCGATGATCTCTCGTGATCCCAACGTCACGACGATGGCGACCAACATGCCGAGAGCCGATAACTGGTTTCCGCGTACCGCCGTTGCTGGTGAGCTTAGCAGTTTCAAGCCGTAGATGAACAAGATCGCCGAAACGATGTAGACGGCTCCGATTAGCTCAACACTCATGACCGCACCTCTGGCTTCTCTTTCGTCTTGAACATGCCCAGCATGCGGTCGGTCACCATGTATCCACCGACAACATTAACGGTTGCGAAAAAGACCGCCGCGGCCCCGAGCCAAGTCGCCCACTCGGCCATCGGTCCGCCTGCTAACGTGATCGCACCGACCACGGTGATACCGGATATCGCGTTCGCACCCGACATCAGCGGAGTGTGTAACGTCGCGGGGACTTTCGAAATCAGCTCGAATCCTAAAAAGATCGAGAGCATGAGTACGAAACCTAGGAAGACGGTTTCCATCGTGGACTTTCTTGAGTGGAGGTGGTTAAGTTGGTTGGGAGGAAAATCTTTTCACGTCTCGGAGAGACGCGGCTACTGCCTTGCTTCAGGAAGACTTCAACATTGGATGAACAATCTCACCATCCCGAGTGATCACGGCGGATTGAACAATTTCATCCTCAGGCGACAAGTTTAACGTCTTCGCTTCCGCATCCCAAAACTCTTCGATTAAGTTGAACAGGTTATTCGAATACATTTCACTGGCATTACGGCAAACCTGTGACGGCAAATTTCCCATACCGAGGATTTTCACGCCATCGACGTCAACGATTTGGTCGAGCACACTTCCTTCCACATTGCCACCTGATTCGACAGCCATGTCGACCACGACACTGCCGCGTTGCATCGAGTGAACCATCTCGGACGTGACGATCCGCGGCGCCGGGCGGCCGAACAGTTGAGCCGTGGTAATAACCACGTCCGATTCCGCGATCACCTTCGCTTGTCCCGCCTTTTGCATTTCAATTTGCTCGGGCGTTAGCGCTTTCGCGTAGCCCTGTTCCGTTTGGCCCACTTCGCCCAAATCGATTTCGACGAATTTTGCTCCCAGCGAGCGAACTTGCTCCGCGACGACCGGCCGGGTATCAAAGGCTTCGACTCGAGCCCCCAAACGCTTAGCCGTTGCAATTGCTTGCAGTCCAGCGACTCCAGCCCCGATCACGAAAACTCGCACTGGCCGAATCGTGCCCGAGGGTGTCATCATCATCGGGAACGCTTTGGGACAATGATAGGCCGCTTGGATGACCGTGACATAGCCAGCCAAGTTGGCTTGCGACGACAATGCGTCCATCTTCTGAGCTCGCGTGCTTCGCGGGATCATCTCCATCGAGATCGCCGTGACCTTGCGGTTGGACATCGCGTCCACTAACTCGCGGCGGTTCATCGGGTCGAGAAAACTAATGTGGACCGAGCCACTTTTGAGCGGTTCGATATCACCAGGTTCCGGTTGGCGGACTCGCAAGACGATATCCGCTTCGCCGAGCATCTGATGCCGGTCAGTGGCAATCGTGACCCCCGCGTCGACATAGTCTTGATCCGAAAATCCCGACGCCGAACCCAATCCCGACTCGGCAGTGATATCAAAACCAAGCCGGAGCAATTTTTTCGCATTTGCAGGGACTAATGCCGTCCGCAACTCACCCGGCCAGGTTTCAACCGGTACACCAATTCGCATTTCTATTTCCGATCGATTCTCACAACAAATGTCATCAAAGGAACCTGTTAGATTAACGAGAAAAGGTGGGGTGGGGAAGTCGCTTAGTATTTTGGCTCTGTTTTCGGGTGCCGGTATTGGTCTTAGGACGCTTGGGGCCTAGACTCGGGGAGAGTTCCGTCAAACAGCCCAGAGGCCGATACATTTTTGCCATTGGGCGTGAGCCACCGGAATGGTTTTCCTGGTCCGGTGACTTACGCCACCGGCAGAAAGATGCCGCCCTCTGGGCTACAAAACGAACGATTAGCAATCAAACTCCTCCCCCAACAGGACACCCTCTTGTGAACAACGAAACCGCGCTACAACGATTTCTCGATCTCGCCGCTATCCCAGGTCGCAGTGGCGACGAGTTACCGGTTGCGACCCACCTTATCGAACGTCTTGTCGAAGTGGGAATTGACGAGTCTCAGATTCACTTTGACGGCGCCCAATCAAGAACCGAACTGAAGGGGAATTGCGGGAACCTGATCGTCAGACTCCCCGGCAAGGGGTCGGGGCAAACGACCATGTTGTCCGCTCACATGGACACGGTGCCGATTTGCGTCGGCAGCCAACCGGTCGTCGATGGTGCGCAGGTGCGAAGTAGCGTCAAGACGGGACTCGGCGCGGATGACCGTAGCGGTTGTGCAGCGATACTTACCGCTGCGATTGAGCGACTTGCCCAAGGCGACGAGAATTTCCCGCCCGCTGTGATCGTGTTTTTCATTCAAGAAGAAATCGGTCTGCGCGGGGCCCGACATCTCGACACCTCCGCCATTGGACAAGTCGACCGAGCCTTCAATTTTGATGGCGGTGACCCACACAAAATTACGGTAGGTGCGATTGGTGGCGAAAGGATGTCGATAACCGTGCATGGCACGCCCGCGCATGCAGGCGTTGCACCCGAGAAAGGAGCCAGCGCGATTGTGATGGCATCCAAGGCGGTCGCCGATCTGCACCAACGGGGTTGGCTCGGCAAAATTGAGAAGCCCGAAGGCGCTGGAACCGCCAACGTCGGCGTCTTTCACGGCGGAGATGCCACCAACGTTATCACCCCCGAGGTACTGTTAAAAGCCGAAGCGCGAAGCCATGATGCGGCATTTCGCAGTCGCATTGTGGAGGAGATTCGAAAAGCGTTTACCTCCGCAGCCGAAACGGTGAGGACCGACTCCAAGCTGGCCGGACACATCGAATTCGAATCACAAGTCGACTACGACTCCTTCCGCCTCAAAGATGACCATGCATCGATTCAAGCAGCCAGCCAAGCGATCGAACAGGTTGGACGAACGCCTTATTGTGCGGTTGCCAACGGCGGGCTCGACGCCAATTGGCTCTACCGACATGGCATCGAAGCGGTCACGCTGGGGTGTGGCCAACAGAACATCCACACAGTCGATGAACGACTCGAGATCGCCGACTACCTCGATGCGTGCCGAATGGCAACTTGGTTGATTGCGGAAGGTGCCTAATGCTGAATTGTGACGACAACCTGATGCGTATTGCCGATCGCCATCCTTCTTCACCCTCCCTAAAGGCAGTTCGAGGCGGGTCGAAAGAGCGACGGGTCGTTCGGAACAGGGCCTGCGGTAAGCTTGCCCGCGAGGAACGCGTTGCGGGGGGGCCCTTAGCGAAAAACTTGCGAAAGGTTCGGTTTTGGCCCTCCCAGCTTTGCCGGGAGGGTGAAATTGGTGGAAATTGACGAAGAACTCTGCATCTGCTTTCACGTATCGAAACGAAAAGTTATTCAGTTCATACGTGTCACCAAGCCGACGAAGGTGAGCCAATTATCGGAGTGCTATGGAGCAGGAACGGGATGTGGATGGTGCAGGCCATTCCTACAAAAGTTGATGGAAGACCAGAACCCTGAATCGACATGTCTACCCAGGCAAGAGGATTACGCCGCACGGCGAAAAGAGCACCGAGATCGCCTCGGTTGACGCCAATACCGCAGAAAGCCTGCGTTACTGGCGTGTTCAACCGAGGGAGAAACCAATGGAGAACGTTTCTTAGGCACTCTTGGTCGTTGGCATTTGGAACAATTTCCTTGATCCCGAAACGATGCTCTCGTCAATCGTGTAAACGCTACCTCGCTCTTGTTCGGGCAAGTCGTACATGATGTCCAACATCACCTCTTCCATAATCCCACGAAGCCCACGTGCTCCCACCCCCTTGTCGAGAGCTCGAGCGGCAATCAAGTGCAGTGCCTCATCGGTAAAGTTCAGGTCACAATTCTCCATTTTGAACAGAGCTTGGAACTGCTTCGTCAACGCGTTCTTTGGCTCCTTCATCACACGAACCAAACCATCCTCATCCAGCTGTTGGAGATAGCTAACCACGGGCAAACGTCCGACCAATTCGGGGATCAATCCGAACTGCAGGATGTCTTCGGTCTGCACATTGCTAAGGAGTTCGTTATCGGACAACTCACTGCGAAGGCTCGTTCCGCCGCCGAAGCCGAGCGTTTTGTGCCCCATTCGTTTGCGAATGATGTCTTCGATACCGACAAAGGTGCCGCCCACGATAAACAAGATGTTCGACGTATCGATTTGGATATACTGTTGTTCGGGATGCTTACGCCCACCCTGTGGCGGTACGTTGGCAACGGTCCCTTCGAGCATTTTCAGCAGGCTTTGCTGGACGCCTTCGCCGGATACATCGCGAGTGATCGAGACGTTGGCACTGGTTTTACCGATCTTGTCCACTTCGTCGATATACAAGATACCTCGCTGAGCCGCTTCGACGTCAAAGTCGGCAGCGTGCAACAATTTCAACAGCAAGTTTTCGACGTCTTCGCCAACATACCCTGCTTCGGTTAGCGTCGTCGCATCACCGATTGCAAAGGGCACGTTTAGCATGCGTGCCAAGGATCGAGCCATCAACGTTTTACCGCTCCCGGTGGGGCCAGCCAACAAGATATTGCTCTTTTCGATCTCAACATCCGAAGTACCTTCCCACTCGCTCGTCAGACGTTTGTAGTGGTTATGCACGGCCACGGCCAAAACACGTTTAGCCGATTCTTGACCAATCACATATTGGTCAAGGTGTTCAACGATCTTTTTGGGTGCTGGGATTTCGTTGAAGAGTGCTTTCGAGGGTCCGCGCCGCCGCTGCTCTTGATCGAGTATCGACTCGCATAGCTCAATGCACTCACCACAGATGTAAACATCACCTGGGCCTTCAACGAGTGGTCCAACATCCCGATAACTTTTTCGACAAAAAGAACACGAAGCGTTCTTTTTACTTGATGAAGTTCCACGGCGTGAACTGGGGGTTTCCTTCGAGGGCATACACGGCTCCTGGTTGTGTTAAAGTGCTTTGCAAATTCATTGTAACAACTCTGCGAAATTTCTTGAGCCGAAGCTCTCGCGGTTCATTCCAATGTCAATCGCAAAATGCTTTAACGCGTCAAACGGTTAGGGCCACGGGTCCGAATGCTTCTCGGTGACTTTCGACGGTCACCAGTTAGGTCATCCGTTTCCTCGAAAGATTCGAACCAAATGTGGTTGTATTAAAACAGTAAATATGGTTTCCCGAGTGAACGCCCACATGGAATGGAAGGGACAGCTCATTCGAAAAGGTTTCCATCGAACTTATGACTTGTCACTGGCCGCCGAATCGGTTGGCCGCCGAATCGTTTCCCGCAGCTGATTTGGCCGATGGAGTTGGGCCGCTGAGTGGTTCGGATTCGACTTGGTTTGACAGTTGTCGATGGGTCGTCGCTTTTATAGTTCGGTATTCTTGGTCGCTAATGTCACCCCTTCGTCGCATTTCTTCTAAGTTTGCTAGCGTTTCCGAGGTGGTCTCCCGGTCGTTGGCGTTGTAGTCGCGAAACTTTGACACAAATGAAAATGCCACAGCAATCAAGACACACAGAATGAGAACGGAAAGCCCAGCCTGTATTGTAGGATTGGCGAAAAAATCTGTCATAACCTTTGTTTCTAGTGGGGATCGTTCTGGTCCGCAAATCCCGCTCGACCATCCGGCCAGCCTAACAGCCGGCCAGCTTAACAGCCGGCCAGCCTAACGTGGCGACTCGGTTTGTTGTCAAACGAATCATAGGGGTGTCCACCAGGGGTGGTCCAGCAATTTCGGTCTGGTTTCGCAAGTATTTCCTGTTTCACGGGCTTTTTCGCGTTTCACGGGCTTTTTCGCGTTTCACGGGCTTTTTCGCGTTTCACGGGCTCTTTCGCGTTTCACGGGTACGGTGGGAGTCCAGGCTTTAGCCGATTCCACCCAGCTTACCAGGATAGAAAAATCAGGATAAAAAATCGCCTCAAGGATGGACTCCGACCACTCTTTTGGCACGCCGCTAGCGTTTCTACTGCTATCGATCCCAAAATCGCGGTGTTTGTCCTTTTGTACTGTGCTAGTTTGCAACAAGTGTTGCATCTTGCAACACCTACAACCGGCATCTTCACCAAGAAGGCGGGCGGAAAGATATGTTTTTTCATGGCGAAACCGTTCGTTCGGAAATAGACTCTTGGTAGGGAGCTTTCCGACTTGCTCGGTTTTCCCATGCTGAGATTCATTCGAGACTAGGCTTTGTCCGAAAAAGGGGTCTGACCCTCT
Organism: Novipirellula aureliae; assembly: GCF_007860185.1. NCBI lineage: Bacteria > Pseudomonadati > Planctomycetota > Planctomycetia > Pirellulales > Pirellulaceae > Novipirellula > Novipirellula aureliae. The sequence continues at coordinate 738,057 of NZ_SJPY01000001.1, read as the reverse complement.
CCAGACAAGCCGAATACTATTGAATTACGAATGTCCTCAAAAGGGTCAGACCCTTTTTCGGATAAAGCCTAGAACGACCAAAATGAGACACGCAATGCGTTTTTTGTCAACGCGGAGACTAAATGTGATGGGACTTGGAACACGATTATTAAAGAATCGACTGCTTTTTGGCAGTTTGACGTTTGCAACGGCCGCGATTTTGCCAGCCTTGGCTGGCAAACCAGCTGCGGCAGCGGACGACGACGCTCAGGTGCGGATTGTGAGCTACGCAACACCGTCGGGTGACGGATTTTTCGCCGCATCGATATTGCCTGCTGCTAGCGATTCAATGCTCTCAGCGACTCGGCAAGCAGACGCCGATGTGGTGCTAATCGTCGACACGTCCGCTAGCCAAATGGGTGAATACCGACGCGATTCTGTCGCTGCGGTTCGAACCGTGGTCGAACAACTTGACACAAGAGATCGTGTTCGCATGTTCGCTGTCGACGTCAAGCCGACCGATTTGAGCGGTGAATTCGGCTCGGCTGCTTCGTCGTTGACCAGCGACGCGGTTGAAAAACTTAGCAAACGATTGCCGCTAGGAAATACCAACTTAGTTTCCGCCCTCGATGCTGCTCGCACCGCTTTGGTTGCCGAACCGGGCAATCGAACGCGTTCGGTCATCTATATCGGCGACGGAACCTCCCTGGAGGCCTCCGCCGATCACAAGCGTTTTGAAGCTCTGGTCGATGCCTTGCGAGCGGATCATATCTCCATTCACAGTATCGTGATTGGCCCGACCACTCATGTGGAACTTCCAGCCATTTTAGCCAACCAAACCGGTGGTGTTTTGGGCATTGCCGAGAATAGCGAAGGCGCTCATCCAGTCGATATCGCTCGTGCGGTCGGCCAATCGGCTACGGTTTCACCGATTTGGCTTGAGAGCATGAAGTTGCTCGATGGGATGCAAACCGTACAACATGATCGTCTGCCGCCACTACGGCTTGACCGCGACTCGATTTTGCTCGGTCGGACCGCCGATTTGTCAAACACCTCGGGGCAACTAACACTTGTTGGTGAAACGACGACAGCATCGATCGAGATGACGGCCACTGCGACGATCGAATCGAATCATCCTGATTTTGCCTTTTTGCCAGCGATGGTTGAACAAGCGACGAATGATCGCGGTTTGTTATTGCCGACCGCAGGATCGCCATTGCTTCGTGAATCGGCTCGTCTGTTTGCGGCGCAAGCCGATGAGTTGGTTCGGGCGAGCAATATGGCACTTCAGCAAGGTAACGTTCGCGGTGCAAAAGTAATTGCCGAAAAGGCGTTGGAAGTTGACCCCGAAAACCCTGAAGCTCAGGTCATCGAAGAAACGACTCACGATGCAAACCGATTGATCATTCAAAACACTGACGATACGCCCTTTGGGGATATCTTCGGTAGCGATGACACTGCGGGTGTCAATGATCCGTTCGGCGATGGTGGTGGCGATTCGGATGAGATGGGTTTTGGCCAACCTGCGGCTGACGAGAATGCACCGCCCGCCCCCCGTCAAGCTCAACCGCAAGCTCAACCGCAAGCTCAACCGCAAGCTCAACCACAAGCAACGGATGTGCAACCCGAGCAGGGTTTGCCACCGCGTCCACAAGCAACACCACAGCAACCACAAGCGGCACCACAGCAACCCCTGCAACCATCGAACCAGAATTTCTTTGGTCCTTCGGTCGGCGATGATGAACTACTTGAAACAGGTGGCGATTTACTCGACCGTACCGTTGCACAGCAATCGGCTGCGGAGGGACGTGCTCGAGCCGAGGTAACCGCTCAACTCCGAGCGGCACGTCGGATGTTGCGTCAAGATCCGACGGATGTCTCAAGTCAACTGAAGAGCTTGCTTGGTTGGTTGCAGGCGAACGAAGACTTGTCCGCTGCCCTTCGTCAAGAGTTGATGGGTGAGGTGCGGTCGGCGATCCAAATCGCATCCTCTCGTGAAGCAGCGTACATCGACGATCAAAGAAATTTGGAACAACAGGCCGCAGCGGCCAACTCAACGTCTCGATTGCTCGAAGAAACGTTCCGGCGTGAAGACACGATGAAAACGCTATCTCGCCAGATGAATGCGTTGATCGACGAAGGACGCTACGAGGAAGCGGATGGTGAAGTCAGTATTCCGTTTGCTCGACTCGCCGGTGATACCATCACACGCGACTCGGTCGCCGGTCGACAATTCACCGACTACCCGTTGTGGTTGCAAACGTATGCTCGCGATCGTCGTTACACCGAGATGCGTGAACGAAACTTTATCGATGCGATGTCTCTTGTCCTCAAGGCACACGTTCCCTTCGTCGATGAACCACCGGTCGTTTGGCCGGAAGCCGAAGTATGGCAACGGCTTAGCCGACGTCGACTCGAGAAATATGGCGCGGTCGAATTGGTCGACGATAACGAAAGTGCTCGTCGAATCCAAAACTCGTTGAGTGACGAAACAACACAAAGCTTTATTGAAACGCCACTTGAAGAAGCGATTGAAAAAATCGGACGTGACCACGATATTCCGATCGTTATCGATCGTCGGGCTCTCGAAGAATTTGGTTTGACCCCTGACATGCCGGTGACGCTGACACTGCAAAATGTATCGCTTCGTTCTTTCATGCGTTTGATGCTGAAGGAAAACGAATTGACTTACGTCATCAAAGAGGAAGTCATGCAAATCACCACCAAGGAAGCTGCATTAGACGACCCCGTCGTGAAGGTCTATCCCGTTGGTGACCTTGTCATTCCCATCATGCAGATGGGCGGCATGGGCGGCGGTATGATGGGCGGCGGCATGGGCGGCATGGGCGGCATGGGTGGCATGGGCGGCATGGGCGGCATGGGCGGCGGCATGATGGGCGGCGGCATGGGCGGCATGGGCGGCGGCATGATGGGCGGCGGTATGGGCGGCATGGGGGGTGGTATGTTCGCCATTCCCGATGAGGTTTCGCTGCAAAATAAAACCCAAGCGACGGATTCGGACGCTGCCAATGCAAATGCCGATTCCGCATCCGATGCACCACGACCGCGTAAGTCGATCTCGCAATTCGACATCAAGCCGATAACGGTCGAAGTCGAGGACGGGGAATCACTTGAAGCGGCCTGGGATCGTTTCTTTGCCGAAATCAATATCGACAATGCGGAAGACCTATCGGTCCTCGATGCCCGTATTCGTACAACCCTTCGTCAACATTCCATTCATGCCTCTCAAGCCCAAGAAGCCGGCGATACCGAGAAGGCGATTGCTTCATTCTCTCAGTCACGAGATTTGATCGCAGCGGCGCTGCGTGCCGGTCACGCACGTCCTTGGATGTATCAAGCTTATGCGATTACGTTGCAGGCGACCGGGGCACCGAGCGAGCAAATCGAGCGTACGCTATTGTCCGCTGTCGACTTTGCAGAAACCCCCGAAGACCTGTTACATGTTGCCGCACGATTGGAAGAAGTCGGGTCGCCATCCGCGGCTCTCGAATTGTGTAAGAAGGTGTCGTTAATCGACCCCTATCGACGCGAACCCTACGTGATGGGACTTCGTATTGCTCAAGAACTAAAGGACACCGATGGCTTAGCGTGGGCTTGTAGCGGAGTGTTGAGCCAAGCTTGGCCCGAGAAATTTCAGCCAATCGTTGAAGAAGCTCGACTGGTCGCTCGCGCAACGCATAGCGACTTGGTGGCCGCAAAGAAGACCGAAGAGGCCAAAAAGTTCAGCGATGCTTTGCGGCTTGCCGCATCGCATGACGTGATCGTCCGCGTCTCTTGGACGGGTGAAGCCGATTTGGATTTGGCAGTGGAAGAACCATCAGGCACCGTTTGTTCGATCGATTCCTTCAGTAGCCCAGGCGGTGGAACACTACTCGGCGACTCATTCCCAGGTCACGGCGAAGACGAATTTGGAACCGTGTCGGAAACCTATATCTGTCCAAAAGGTTTCACCGGTAAGTACCGTCTATTGATTCGGCGAGTTTGGGGGTCGGTCTCGACGGGCCATGCGACCGTGGAAATCGTAACCGATGCCGGTCGCGAAAGCCAACGCTACATTCGTGAAGAGATTCCGGTGACCGAGAAAGATGCCTTGGTTCTGTTCGAGGTCAAAGAGGGCCAGCGTAAAGAGGAGATCGCTGCGGCTCAACTCGAATCACTGCGTGGTGCACAACGAAACATGAACCAAGGTTTGCTTGCTCAAGTGGGTGGGCTTCCTACTCCCGTCGACCAAGGACAAGTTTTGCGAGATTTGTACCGCGACATTCAAGCGTTGACGGGCGATAGCTCAGGTGGAATCATATCGCCTGGGGTTGGTCCTCTCGGTTTTCGCCGTGGCGGTGCCGTTGGTTTCAAACCCGAAATCACCACGTTGTCGGAAGGAGCTGCGGTCAGCGGGATCGCGATCATCTCGGCAGACCGCCGATATGTCCGAATCACTCCGACTCCGGCCTTCACTCAAATCGGAGACGTCACGACGTTTAACTTCGTCTCGGGTGAAACAGGAACCAGTTTTTAGCAGAGGAATAACATAGCCAAGAGGAAATGTTCAACTTCGTCTCGGGTGATACAGAAACCTGCGGCGAAGTCGCCTTATGCGATCTGCCGTTGCTGAGCGTTTGCTCCGATGCACTCATAAAAGGCATCGCGAACCGCTTTTTCGCGAGGATCATCCGACAAACGGAAGCCCATTTTGTTGGTGATGTAAGCAAAGCCGGCTCGATGTGACGGATCCGCCATCCCAAACGAGCCGCCTGCGCCGGGGCAACCAAATGCTGTGGAATCACTTCCGAACGGCATGCCTCGACTAGGTCGAGAAAACCCAAACTGGTAGCTCGTGTCCATCTTGAGGATGGCATCATAATTGCCATCGCGCGGAGTGGTTGGCGGAGCGATGAGTTCGCGATAGGTCTCGGAGCGAAGCCCTAGTTCTTTACCGCCACGGGCGAGTACTTCGTAAACCTTCGCGACGGCGATCGCTTGACCGAAACCGTTGGCCGAGGGAATCTCTAGGTGACGATACTTCTCGCTACCGATTTCAGCAGGATTGTTGATCTTCAACGTGCGAATTGATTTCGAAACGAGTGAATTCGGCAAAATGCCTGACAACACCATCATCGGCGGCAACTCGTGCAAATGACCAAGCATCTCGTAGCGGTGAAACCCCTGGATCGTACTCAGCCGGCCGAGGGAAATATGCCGCGGCAATCCGATATAAAATTCGATTCCCAATCGTTCCGCGATTTCCTGCTGGAAAAACACTCCAATACTTCGGCCCAATGGGTCAATTCGACGGAGCAGTTCGCTCTGATACCAGCCTAATGTGAGTGTGTGGTAGCCATGTCGGCTGCCCGGTTCCCAAAGCGGCCGTTGGTTTTGCAAAATTTCCGCGAGCCCATCCTGGTCAGCCAACTGATCTGCTTCGAGCGGTCGCCCGGTCGTCACCAAACCGGCTTGGTGGGAAAGCAATTGACGAACCGTAATCTGTTCCTTGCCCTGCTTGGCAAACTCAGGCCAATACGTCGCAACGGTCTGGTCCAATTCGAACAGAGATTGGCTGTGGGCAACCGCCAGCGCAGCAGCAGCCATGCCCTTGGTCACCGAAAAACAGAGCGTCAGGGTTTCGGGCGACCACGCAACTTGAGAGTCCTCGCACTGGGTGCCTCCCCACAGATCAACGACCCGTTCTCCCTGGTGATAAATCGCGCACGCCGCCCCCTGCTCGCCACGCTCACGAAAGTTTCGTTCAAACTGTTCGCGGACGTACTCAAAGCCCTTTTCGACATGACCATCGACCAAAACGTCTCGTTTTCCAGAACGAATGTCAACGGACTGGTCGCCTGTTACCGCTAGATGCATATCATCGTTTTTGGGAAAAATTGAATAAATTGCCATTTAATTGCCAACGTGCATACGGTGAGCCACTCGAACTCGTTCGAATCGTACGAAGACCGCCGTTGGTAAAGCAACTGCAAAAAAGACGAATGCAAACCGACGGATTCTTCTCGATAATGCCCTCATGCCGCATCATGCCCTGATTCTCATGCCCTGATTCTAGCCTCTCCAACAACGACAAACCACAATCGTAAACGGTCCATGGACAACTTCCGTTACCTCAATAGGAAGCTTCCGACGGCACCGTTTTTTCGTAGGCTTTCCGGTTGCCTGACTCGATATCCTTGGGCGGTGTTCGGCAAACCAACACGGGACAGGGTGAATGGCGGAGCACCTCGCTAACGACACTGCCGATGAACCAACGCATCAAAGGCCCATGGGCATGCGTTCCAACCACCATTACTTCACTGCCAAGTTCCCGCGCCTTGCTCACCAGTATTTCACTAGCGATGCCGACCTCCAAATGCCGACGGACTCGATCGGGAGGTAAGGGAATCTCGATTTCCTCCAGAAGTTTCCGCAGTTCCAGCGGCGTCGTGATACTGCAAGCCGGTACACCAAATGAAGTGAAGTCGGATGCGACGGGGTCAACCGGATACCAAACATGAACCAAATCCATGATCGCACCTCGGCGATTGGATTCCTCGACCGCGACCCGTACCGCTTCGTCACTAGCCGGGCTGAAGTCGGTGGCACATAGCACAGAGGGTGTCGACATGATTTCTTTTTTCCCTAAAGAGACCGTTTCTAAGCACAACTCGTTGCGAAGCATGCGTTTATTTCCTTTAAGAACGGTAGCATTCGGCATGCCAATACCGACTTCGCACGCTTGCCTCGCATCCCAAAGCACAGGCCGAGCGAATCAGCGCGCAGAAGAGACTTTTCGTGCGTATCCGCACACATCACACGATTGGGTCATCGGCGGCTTGACGGACGAGAATCCTACGAGCAATCCCAATCGAACCGAGGGCTTATTGAAAATGGCAATCCCGCCTACCACTCGCCCGTTCGCAGGAAGTCGTTGATGGACCGAGCTGCCGTTCGGCCTGCTCCCATAGCCAGAATGACGGTGGCGGCTCCGCTGACGATGTCACCGCCAGCGAAAACGCCGCGTTTGTTCGTTCGCAGTGATTTTTCGTCGGCGACAATGTAGCCCCATTTGTTTGTTGCCATATCGGGCGTCGTCGATTGGACCAACGGGTTGGCACCGGTACCGACCGCGATGATGGCAACATCGAGCGGCATTTCAAATTCGCTACCTTCGATCGGTTTCGGACGACGGCGACCCGAGTCATCTGGCTCACCCAACTCCATCTTGATGAGTTTGACTCCCGTCAGAACGCCTCGCTCATCACCGATAAATTCGATGGGATTGTGCAGATTCATAAACTCGACGCCTTCGTCTTTCGCATGATGCACTTCCTCTTTCCGTGCCGGCATTTCCTCTTCACTACGGCGGTAGATGATGTAGGCATTTTTTGCTCCCAATCGCATCGCCGAACGAACCGAGTCCATTGCCGTATTGCCCCCCCCGACGACAGCCACATTTCGATCCCGGCAATCATAAACCGGCTGATCATAATGCTCTGAGTCATAGGCTTTCATCAGGTTGACGCGAGTCAAAAACTCGTTGGCTGAGTAGACTCCCCCAAAATGCTCGCCTGGGATATCCAAGAACTGGGGCAAGCCTGCACCGGTTGCGATAAAGACCGCATCAAAGGCCTCTTCGTCAAACAGTTCATCGATCGTCATCGATTTGCCGACGACGACATTGGTTTGAAAATCGATGCCCATCTTTTTCATGTTTTCGATCTCGCCGCGAACGATGTCTTTCGGCAATCGAAATTCAGGAATTCCATAGAGCAACACGCCACCGATTTCATGAAGCGCTTCAAAAACAGTGACCTGGTGACCTTGCAATGCCAGATCACCAGCACAACTGAGTCCCGCCGGTCCCGAGCCGACAATGGCGACTTTCTTGCCCGTCGATGGTGCTCGCTCTGGTAGCCCGATTTGTCCTGATTGGCGTTCATAATCGGCGACGAATCGTTCCAGGTTGCCGATGGCCAACGAGCTAAACCGCTTGCCCATGATGCAAGCCCCTTCGCATTGATTCTCTTGTGGACATACCCGTCCGGTCACCGCGGGTAAGACGTTATCTTCGCGAATCTTTGCGGCCGCTTTCAAGTAGTCGCCGGCCAGAACCAGCTCGACAAAATCCTTGATTTTCACCCCAACCGGACAGCCGCCGACGCATTTAGGATCGGCACAACTGAGGCATCGTTGTGCTTCGGTTTCCGCAGCAACAACTTCAAGCCCAAGGTTAACCTCACCAAAGTTGCGAGCCCGTACGGCCGCCTCCTGTTCTGGCATTGCTTGACGAGGAATCTTCATTCGTTCTTTTGGAGGGAGCGGTTTTGCCATGATGATGTTGAGTTAGGTTTTTATTGGGGTGAACGGAAAACAGACCGCCTGATTAAGTGGATTGCTCCAAACGACACGATGATTTTTGCTTTGCGGCTTCGCACTGTTCTTTCTCGAAGCGGGCGAGCGATTCCGTTTCTTGTTGTTTGTATAAACGGTTTCGTTGGATCAATACTTCGAAATCGACTTGGTGAGCATCGAATTCGGGCCCATCAACACAAGCAAACCTACTCTTCCCCCCCACCAGAACTCGGCAACCACCGCACATCCCAGTCCCGTCGACCATAATCGGATTCAAACTAACGATGGTTTTAATCGCATGCGGCCGGGTCCTTTCGGCAACCGCTCGCATCATCGGCACCGGGCCAATCGCCAAGACACGAGCGATGGGGGCTCCGCGGTCGATCACCTGTTGTAGTTTTTCAGTGACGAAACCTTTTTCGCCATGGCTGCCGTCGTCCGTCATGATGCAAAGTTCGTCGCTTGTTGCTCGCATTTCATCCTCTAGAATCAACAGTTCTCTGTTTCGAGAACCGACGATGCTAATCACATGATTCCCCGCCTTTTTCATCGCAACGGCCGTCGGGTAGGCAATCGCTGTGCCGACTCCGCCACCGATGATAACGACGGTTCCGAAGGTATCGATTTCCGATTCTTCGCCGAGCGGTCCGACGACGTCAAGAATGGAATCACCGGTCTCAAGCGTATTGAGCCACTTGGTTGTTTTCCCAACGCCTTGGACGATAATCGTAATATTTCCTTCGTCGTCCGAGTCAGCGATCGTAAGTGGAATTCGTTCACCATGTTCGGCAATACGAAGGATCACGAATTGGCCCGCTTGCCGTTTTTTAGCCACTCGCGGTGCATGAATTCGAAACAACTTGACATCGCGGGCCAAAGGTCTGGCTTCGACTATCGGGAACATTCAATCACTCTACTACGACAAAAGGGCGAAACACTTGTCCTCAGGCTTGTGCCTGGGGCGCACTGCAACCGAGGCACCCGCCTCGCGAACGTCGGACGAAGCAGGCGGGAGCCTGCAATCATCCAGTGCCCAGGCGGGAGCCGGGGAACCAGAAACGAATTTACTGCAACCGTTTTTTCCAACGATCGATCTGGCTGCGAACTTGGTCGGGTCCTGCCGAGCCGTAACTAACGAACGCGGCGACCGCATTTTGACTGCCAAGCACCTTGTAGACCGACTCATCAATCTCCGCTGCATGGGACTGCATCACGTCGAGCGTTAGGTCGCTAAGGGGTACGTCGCGCCCCATGGCTTCACCAACAATCGCGCCAACCAAATGATGTGCCCGTCTTTGCGGCATGCCTTTGCGAATCATCCATTCCATCAAAGTCGTCGCATCGAGATAGCCTTTTTCAAGTCGGCTCTCGATCGATTCTCGCCGCAACATCGATCCTTCGACAATCGGTGCGGCAAGCGATAGCGATGCGATCACCGTGTCAAACGAATCGAATAAAGGCGGTTTGTCTTCTTGCAGATCGCGGTTATAAGCCAGTGGCAAGTTTTTCACCAATAGCATTAGCGTTTGCAGATTACCCATCACGCGTGCCGCTTTACCGCGTGTCAATTCCAAGGTATCCGGATTCACCTTTTGAGGCATGATGCTGCTGCCGGTACAAAAGGCTTGTGGCATTTTAATGAAGTCAAACTCGACGGTGCTCCATAGGATCCACTCCTCGGCCCAACCGCTCAAATGGGAAGCGATCACGGACAAGACGAAGGCGCTTTCAAGCATAAAATCGCGATCGCTGCTGGTGTCTAAACTGTTGGCCGTCGGTCGATCGAATCCCAGCGATTGGCTCGTTTGTTGACGGTCGATCGGCAACGTCGTTCCGGCGACTGCCGCAACGCCAAGCGGACATTCGTTCAATCGTTTCCGACAATCGGCGACACGCGTTCGATCTCGCTGGAATTTTTCGATGTAGGCCAACCAATAATGCGGAGCGAGCACCGGTTGAGCCCTCTGCAAGTGCGTGTAGGCTGGCAAAACAACATCAAAGTCTTGGTCACAACGCGACAAAAAAGCACGCTGTAGATCGAGAAGTTTTGCGTCGACCTCTTCGAGCGATTCGCGAACCCACAAGCGAACGTCGGTACTGACTTGGTCATTGCGGCTGCGTGCGGTATGTAGTTTCCGCCCCGTGTCGCCGATCCGGTCAATCAAGGCTTGCTCGACGTGCATATGGATGTCTTCGAGTTCGAAGGAGATCGGAAATGTCTCCGCATCGAGTTCCGCTTCGATTTCTTTCAAAGTGGCTTCGATCAAGGCAAATTCTTCGCCAGAGAGCATTCCACGGGCGGTCAACATCTCTGCGTGCGCGATCGAACCGCGAATGTCTTGACGATAGAGCCTTCGATCAAAGCTGATGCTCTCGGCAAATGCCTCAAGTCGCTTGTCGGTTTGAGCCTGAAAAACGCCGCTTCGTGATGGACTATCCACGCTTTTGGCTATCCTAAATGTTGTTGGGAGGAATTAATGTATGCTTTAGGTAGCCACCATTATCCTTGTTGGACGCTCGCTGGCGACCCCCGCAGACAACCAATTCAACAACGCCGTCCCCAATCGCAGCGGCCGTGCAACTTTTAAGTGCAACTTGGCAAACGACTTAGACATCCAATGAACGAAGTTTGGCGAGGTCCAACGCGACCGAAAGCCGCCCTTCGGAAGGGGGACGCCCATGCTGAACTTCGTGTAGGTGCCGTGCGAGCCCCTCCCTCGCAATCACCTTAAGGACGCCAATCAGAGCTCCCCCGGATGCTCCGGCAAAGGTACAACAATCACTTTGCTAGACTTTCGCCAGCAGCCCACCGTTGAACCGAAACCACAAACCACTTTGCTATGAAAAAAATCATTTTTCTCGATAAATGCCACCACGACAGCCTCATGAACCTCCCCATTCCCAGGTGCCCCGTTCCCAGGTGCCCCGTTCTTTGGTGCCCCGTTCTTTGGTGCCTCGCGCTACTGGCGGCCATCGCCATCCCCCCAGCCTCGGCAATGGCAGTCGAGGCAATGGTGTCGGCGCAAATCGGCAAACCACTCGGTGTCGCAACCATCGAGGTCCCACTTGCGTCCGCTGCGCCCGTTGGATCAGCCCCCCGATTGAGAGTGACCGATGCGGGCGGACGTGTTCTGTATCCCGTTTCAGGTGAAGTGACGGCCCCGATCGTGCGTCCGTCGGAACGTCCCGTACCCGAACCGGGGCGTGGACGATTGCTTGGACGGCTCGGCAGTCTAATCCGGGAACTCACCAACGAGGATCGGGCCACCGAGCAAACAATCGCTCGGCGAGTTTCTTTTTTGTTTCCCAATGATGAACCGATCATTGTTAGCGTTTACGACGAGAATGGCGAGATCGGGCAATACGAACTTGTCCCCGAATCGAATCCTCCCATCTATGCGACCCTACTGCGGGGCTGGTGGAGCGACTACACGACGGGAGTCAAAACCCAAATCGACTCAGGCGACTACCCCCCATGGGTCGAGACCTATCTGGTCGCGATGTTGTCAGGACGAATGCGTCTACCTCTGCCCGATTGGTTCCAGACGCGGCCAAATGACGAAGACGAACTACTGTCAACACTAAAGCTAATCGGAGGTGCGGAAGATGAGAGCGAGGTGATATTCCGACGCGCTGCCACCGGGGGCATGACGAATGCATCGGCAAATGGACAAGGGATTCCGGAGACGGTCACCGTACCGCCCGGCCCACGTTGGGCACCCTCATTCGCCGACGTAAACCCGAACGTGGTTGGTCTCGATACTCGCATGCCAACCGCCAACGTGGAACCGATTGCCGAAAGTGTACCTCCGGAATGCTTCTATCTCCGCTACGGGTCGTTCGAGAATTATCTCTGGTTCACCGACTTGTCGAACGATTATGGTGGCGAGATCTCGCGCATGATTTCACTACGAGGGTTTCGTGGGCAATCAACCCAAACCATTCAATCGCAATTGAATTTGCAAATGACGCAAATGTCGCGGATGCTCGGTCCATCGATCATCCAAGATCAAGCGATCATCGGACGCGATCTATTTCTAAGCGACGGAGCGTCGATCGGCGTTTTGTTTAAGGTCAACAATGCATTTCTGTTCCGCCGCTCGCTACAAAACGACCGCACGGCAACGGCAAGTAGCGATGATGCGGTCGAGCTAAGCGACACAACGATCAACGGTCAAACGGTTTCCTTCCTGCGAACCGCGGATAACCGCATTCGTTCCTTCATGGTCGAAAAAGGAGACTCCTTTTTGGTGACCAATAGCGAAACGATCGCCAGCCGTTTTCTTGAAGTGGCCGACAGTGGTCAATCGTTGGCGAAGACCCCCGAGTTCCAATTGGCCCGCCGCTTGATGCCGATTGAGCGTAACGATTCGGTGTTCGTCTACTTGTCGCCGTTAATGTTAAAGGGTTTGGTATCGCCTGATTATATGATTGAACTTCGCCGCCGCCTCGACTCCAAATCCGATATCACGCTCGTGCAACTCGCACGCTTGGCATCGGCGGCAGAGGGGTTTCCAACCGGATCGATCGACGAGCTCATTCGCACGGGCTACTTGCCGGCAAATTTCAACGAGCGAATGGACGGTAGCGGTGTCGTTTCGGTGGGAGAGGATCTGATCGATACACGACGTGGAGCACGTGGCACTTTTTTGCCGATTGCCGACACACCGCTCAAGCAAGTCTCGGTGGAGGAAGCGGCTTGGTATGCCCAAATCGCCGAGGCCTACTCCAGTCGTTTTGCAAGAATCGATCCGATTATGGCTGGGATTCATCGCAAACCGGTCCTTGATGCGGATGGCAATCCCACCTCGGTTGAACAATTGTCGATTCATGCCGAGGTCGCACCGTGGTCGCCCGATCAATATGGAAAATGGGCCAAGCAACTCGGTCCACCGACTCGTGTGGCAATGCGGTTTGCCCCCGATGATATCGTAGCCGTTCAAGCTCACGTTGCTTCCGATTACCTAGGCCCCCCGACGCATTTGTTCGCTGCGATTAAAGATTCGGTGCCTCCCAATCCTGATGATTTTGATGGACTGCTCAACTCCTATCGTGCGCTTCGCCAATTACCCGGCTACCTCGGGGCGTGGCCACTTCCTGGCGTGTTGGACCGACTGCCACTAGGACTTGGACGTGGAACACCGGTCGCTCCCGGAATGACAAAACTGATCGGTGGATTGTACCGCTATACGGGAGGCGGTTTCAGTGTGCTGTCCTTTTATCCCGACATACTGACGGCCAGCTTACCTTTTCTGACTTCCGTCGAGGTCAATGACATGGCCCAGTTAAGAGCTCGAGTCGGCAACCTCCGCGGCAGTCGATTGGAAACATGGGTAACGCAACAACTGTTTAAACGATCGGCGACAACAAGTCATGCCGGAGCAACCTTTTTGGATATGATGTCACGACAATTGAAAGTGGATCCGGCGAATGCGTTGGCGGACGCCAATCGAATTTTCGCGGCCGGCCTACAGTGCACGCTTGGCGGCGAGTACCATTTTGACTCCGCAGCAAATCGCTGGTTAAGCACCGCATGGCAAAACCACCGTACGCCGTTCGATCCGCCGCAAAGTTATACACCACCGCTGCTGCAATGGTTCCGTGGCGGCCAAGCGACGCTGACCCAGTACGAAGACCGCGTGGTCGTCGATGCAATGATCGATATGGCGAGGTAGTGAGCGAAGAATCACGAACCGCTAAACGACCAAAATACCGCGGCGAGAACGAAAGCGACGATGATCAAAATGACCAGATAAGAAAGAGCGACGAGAGAAAATGTCGCTCCGGGTACTTTTTTATCGATCGGGACTTCCTTGTCGACCGTCATCGATTGCTTGATTTCGGCAACAACTCCCTGATCTTCGCTAGGCTGCTCTGCTTGCTCTTGCGTCTTATTCATCGTTGTCACCTTGTCACCTTGTCACTGAAGTAAGAGAGAGAGGAGACGCCAGACATTTCATCTCGCGCGAAACCACCACCGATCTCCAATCCCAGTGCAAGTTACATGCCCAAAGTCATTGTCGCTCTGTCCTCCCTGCGGAACAGCATTGAACGCCAACTTTCCGCCACAGCCGGACGTCGTTGGGACCGCAGAACTGCATCAACATCGCTCCCGGTGCTGCGTAGTTTGCAAACACTCGCTCGTGAAAATCATCCTCGCCAGGCCATGGGTACGAGTAGACGACAGCGAAATCGTCGAGTTCTAAACCAATCGAATCGTACGCCGATGCGACTTGGTGCCCGAGACTCGGTAGCGTCGGATCGTCCGCCAACGATTCGCTGCCAGGCGGCAAAAAATTGCCGGTGACCAATTCAACCGTGACCTTCCAATCGGCGACGATCTGCTTCGCTCGCTCCAGCAATTCGGTTTCTGCTTCGATGCCAATCACATCCAAGTGAAAGGTCGAAGCCAAGGCGCTGACAACCGCAAAACCGCACCCCCATTCCAAAAAGCGGCTGCCTATAAGAGGTTGGGTATCAAGCATCCAAGCGATCGATTGATAGACCAACTCGTAATCCGCCGCGACGAATTGTTCGATTTGCGGTCGGTCCCAGCGGTCGTGAAACACTTCGATACGCTGACGCGAATCGATGATCCACAACCGAATTTCACTCGGAATAGGATAGCGGTCAACCGATGACGGTATCATGACCCGCTCGAGTCGATTGGGAGATGGCCGGTTCGCACTCGACCGGCTGCGTTTGCGTCGGGACATTTACACGGTGCCGCCATCGACGGGCATTTCGTCGTCGTCAATCGGATCCAACGTTGGATTGATGTACCCTTTCCATCCGAGCTGCTCCACTTCTTTTTCGTTGGCCCAGTGGCTTTGATTCCCCCAAAGTGGTTGACTGCAAATGGGACAACGGGAATCATCAGCGTCTGGGTATTGATACGGTGACGAGATATCGGGCTCAAGCCAAATCGCTTCGCATTCGTCGCAAACGATCAACCCGTGTGGATGAGGCGTCGTTTCATCAAGACCACAAATGCGAACGCCGCACAGTCCGCCACCACAAATGGGACAATAGTCGATGGAATGTTTCGGTGTCATGCTGGCTTACTCGGGGAAGAATGGTGTTAGGCGTCAAGAAAAATAACCTTCGCATCGGACTCACCTACAGAGGAAACGCGGTGATGAATCGATTGCCTTCTAGGACAAGACGGACACGACGTGCCATCGGGTTGCCTTTTCGCTTTCCGTTCTGGCCGCCGACAAAACCGATCCGTCCACCCATATCGACGGTATAGATGGTTCGATTATCATCCACCGTTTTCGTTGTTCGCTGCTCCCGTTTGGCTCGCTCATAAGCCTTGTCGATCGTTTCGAGCGCCCCTTCCATTCCACCATCGAAAACACCATGACTGCCAGACCGCGAGGGGATGTCGGCGGTGTGCCGTCGAAGATGCTCGAGTCGATGCCCTTCCTCACTACCAGGCGTGTACAGAAGCCCCGCGGGCGACAGGTAGCGCTGCGGGGACACTTCATGCAAAATCTTGTAAAGCAACTCAGGACCATCGACACGATCATCCGCTGACGCTACGGGGACCGCTTCCGATTCTGATGGTACAGGCAACTTCGTCGCTGAACCCGTGGGAGGCCGCGAAGTTCGATCGCTTGACTCGTCACTTGCTTTTGACGCTTCGGCGTTTTGAGCAGAATTGCCGGCGTTGAACGCAGGCAGGTCCCAACCGAAATGCTGGTTCAAGACCGGTTGTGCGAAGGAATAGATTCCCAACAACAACGCCAGCAAAATCGCGCCGATCGACGATTTCTTTTTCATCGAATTCGATGACTTGGGCGGGTTGTTGTCAATCACTCCCGTCCTTAGGGTGGATTTAAGACGATTCATCGCCCCCCCCTTGCTGAAATCCTATGAAATTTCGATCGGGGAACTTGCATTGGCTCGGCTTTTCGATAATTGTATGGATCCATAGTTTGGGAAAGCCTGGTGTTTTATAAGGACTGGAAGAATGCACAAACGTAACTTCTTGGCTGCGATGATTGTCACGCTACTATTTGCGTCCGCGACACAATCTAACAACGAGGCGATTGCTGCTGAGCCCGGTTGGTCGCCGGTGATCGTCGCAACAGGATCCTATCGTCAGCAAATTCAATCGACGCCGATCGAGCTCCGGCCGTACCGCCCATTCCACTTTTATGGGAATGCTGTACGCCGTCGCTACTATCAACGTCAAAGCTATCAAGGTCAAGCGTATTCAAGACCTTCAAATATGGCAGCTCCGCGGACTCAAGTGGTTTTACCGTACACATATTATCGCGGATACTAAGCTCATCTCCCGCATCGAACCGATTTTATGACAACAGTCCCCATCGTGAATTTGCAAAACAATCGCTGAACGAGGCTCCCACGGAAAGCAATAGATGGCGTCGTCGCAACGCAAGCCTGGATCATTCGCCGTAGTGCCGAATGGTTTCCATCGTTCATTTCGTCTACACGACGAGTCGACATGACGGGACCGCTCTTGCATCGAACCGGCGCAAATCCGTAGAGTCCGACGTAGACCTTGGACGATCGTCTGGGGCGATTGCCTATCATCGCTTCGCGACTTTCAAATAGCGCAACTTCACCAGCGACAGGACGATTGGCTTGCCTTACCAACGATGTCTACTTCCACACCGCGCAGCGTTACTTTTGCTATCGTTACTCATCGGTTTGACATGCACATCCGCCCGTGCATCCGAGCCTGTTGAAAGCGACGAACCGATCGCGATCAGCGGGCATGAGATCAGCGAACAGCAAGCTCGTGAATCGGTTCAATGGCTTGCAACCACTGCGATGAAGTACATCCCATCTGTCTTCAAAGGGGACAAGGATTGGGGCGATACGCGGCGCGTCTGGGCTGGCGTGAAAACACGCCTTGACGGATTCAAACTAAAGACGCATCGTCGCTATCGAGAACTCGATCATGGACGTTGGATTCAATACGAGATCGTGCTTCCGAAAGGCTCGTCCCCCAAGTCGCTTTTTACGACGGTCCACCGCGTCACCCGCACGGAAGACGCCCAAACCAAAGACACGCGTTGGCGAATCGATGCGACCACCGAGACGCCGATGCACTTCACCGCTCGCGTGCAGCGTTGGAATTATGGGGTGAAACTGTATAGCGTTACCGTAAGCGGAAAAATGCGAGTGCGATTGAACTTGGTGTCAACGATTGGATTCCATGTCGACTATCTGCAAATCCCTCCCGTTCTGGTGGTTGATCCAAACATTGAAAACGCCAAACTTAAACTGGTTAGCTTCGAGGTGGACAGGGTCAGCCATGTGGGTGGTGATATGGCTGAGGCATGGGGTGAAGTGATGCAGGAAGTGATCGTCGAGCGTTTTGTCGAAAAGCAAAACGACAACATCGTAACGAAGCTAAACAAGGCGATCGACAAACATCGTGACGATCTCCGCTTTGGTTGGCAGAACATCGTGAAGTGACGCTAGTTCACGCATCAACTCGTTACGAGGCTGCTGCCGTGCAAGGGGATGCGATGGGCGCCACCGCCTTGGGGGGTATTTCGCAGCGATTGTCACTCTGCTGTCAGCTCGGAGACCTGAGCGACATTGCAGCGAAGTTCAAAGGTCGGGATGGGGATGCGGAGGCGTTAGACGGAGCGACAACTCTAGCCGCTTTGCGATGGCGACATTCGAGCTGCCTGCACCTTTTAGCCGTTCGATCATCGTCAATGTCGGGCCGACTTGTAAAACCATCGGTGTTGAATCGAGCCGCTCTTGCCAACGCTCCACTTGCATCGAAAACACCTGCGGTGAGAGGGTCCTAAGTAAAACGAACTCGGCCAACTTAGCGATCTCGGGTCGCTGGGCGTCACGACGGAGTGCCGAAAGCGTTTTCGTCGCTTGCGCACGATCACTCGATGACAATAGCCAACTACTGGCTACCAAGCGGACGGCCGATGATGGGTCATCGATTCGCTCGGTGGCTGCATCGAATGCTTCGCGTTCGACTCGCCCGCTTTGCCAAGCGATAGGAAGCCACGCGGTGCTCAGCGGGGGAAGAGGTCGTCGGTCGAGTTGGCTGACGAGTTCTAACGCGATCTTACTACGGCCACTTCGCCACGCAGCCTGTGCCGCCATCATCGACAACCACTGCTGCCGCCAAATCGGTGGCCGCTCCTTCAACGCGTCCAGCAACGCAAAAAGTGATTCATTGAACTTCCGCTGTTCGAACAGCTCGGTGCCCAATGTTTGCTTCTCACCAAGTTTTTCTGGTTCAATCCACAGAACCCGATTGGCGGCAAAAGATCTTTCTTGTTGATCAGCCGCCGTGCGAATGGTGAACCGACTTGCATCAAACTCGATGACGTCTCCCGCCAGTATTTCAATGGTTTGCGGATACCAACCGCTTGGTTGGCCAGAAGACGGTTTCGGCTCTAGCCACACCTTGTCTTGTGCCTTCGCGCTAACACAAACAGATATCCCAAACAGAAAGGCAAGGACAGAAATAAAGTTGTTACGAGCAGCTATCATGGTGACAATTTCAGAGATCGAATATCGACATAGTTATAAAGCCCGCTATTCTGTGATGCCAAGTCTCGCAGAAAACTGTCGCTCGGTGCTACAGGTTCGGACCCAAATTCAATCGCGTGAATCGTCGTGCCGCTACGTTCGGCGCGGCGGCGAATTTCAGCGAGCTGTGAAGTCGATAGCCGAGGGATTCGAGCATCGGTCAAAAAGAAGATCACGTCGGGGCCAAGTCGCAACGCCATACTGATCGCGCTGAAGTGTTCCGTACCGCCATAGGCCGTAATCGAATCGACATAGCGAGCGGCTCGCTCGAGAATGGCTTCTTCACCAAGCATCAATCCTTGCGGCATGCCGGAGATTTGAAACGGCTTCGGCATTTGGTTGTAAAAGATGAGCTGGAACTGCTGGCGTTCACTTAACGTTTTCAAACTGATCATCAGTTCCTTTTTCGCAGCCCTTAGCGGTAGCGCTCCGTTGGCATTCATACTATCGGAGCGATCGAAGACATAAACGAAACGCGAACCGCTGCCGGATACACCAAATACGGACGTCGTGGTGCGGTTAGGATCCCCGTCGGTGCCCGATGCGGGCCTTGCTGCAAACGAATCGCCATCCAGCTTGGATTCCCCAGCCAATCCGGCCGCAGAAATGGGGGTCGGTGTCGAATGGATCTCGCTAAGAATACCTGTCAAATCGATTGGCGGTGCCAAGTTTGCGGGTGCCGCCGCCGCGGCACTGGTCGCCGCCGAATCGGAGGACACAGCGGCGGAAGCGTCGTTGGCGTGTTGCGACTCGGTCAAATCGGCGGCGTCGACGTAGCGGTCCCGGTCCGGCAACCGATGGACCATTGCAATCCCGACCGAGCGGTTGACTTCGTCACCCGTTCCCGAGGAGCTTTTTGACCAAAGAATCCCCAGAATGGTTAGAAGCACAACATGAAAAATGAGCGACATCAAGAGCGCGGGCAGCGGACGCCTTCCCAAATCAATGTCGCCCCCTTCAGGCGGGATGATTGCGGAAACCGTCAATCCAGTAGCAACCGTCGAGCGATTCGGTGAAACAGACATGCCGAGCAATACGTGGAACGTAAAAAAGTGTAATAAAATCAATTTTTGACCGGAAAAACGTTTCCCAGTCCTATTGGTGGTTTTCAGGACAGCGGAAGACAACTACTTTATTGGGTTGATACAAAACACTCCTAGACCAATGAACGTTGGATTCTGCGATTCGCAGGAACGTTCCATTGGATTGTGAACAGTTTACCCTGCGGAGAGAACCACGTGAGCGACGCGAATTATCTTTTTACTAGTGAATCCGTTAGTATGGGCCACCCTGATAAGTTGGCCGATCGGATCTCGGATGGGATTCTAGATGCACTTCTCAAGCAAGATCCGCTTAGCCGCGTCGCCTGTGAAACGATGGTCACGACTGGAATGGTTGTCGTCGCAGGCGAAATCTCCACCAAAGCCGTCGTCCAGTACGCCGATGTGATCCGCGAAGTGATCAACGAAGTTGGCTATACCGATGACGAGTTCGGAATCTGTGGAAAAACGTGTGCGGTCATGGTTTCGCTCGACACGCAAAGCCCCGACATCGCACAAGGTGTCAACTCCGACGACTCCAGCGGTAAGGAAGTCGGTGCGGGCGACCAAGGTTTGATGTTTGGTTATGCCTGCAAAGACACGCCCGAACGGATGCCACTTCCGATCGCTCTGTCACACCGAATCATCAATCGAATTACCGAAGCTCGCTTCAAGAAGGAAGTGGATTGGCTGCGTCCCGACAACAAGTCGCAAGTCACCGTCGAATACGAAGGTTCGACTCCCGTTCGGATCGACACCGTCGTCGTCAGTGCTCAGCACAACGAGGATGTCACCAACGAAGAGATTCGCAAATTCATCATCGAAAAGGTTATCAAACCATCGATCCCAGCGGAACTCGATAAAGGCGACATCAAGTATCACATCAACCCCACAGGCCGCTTCGTGGTCGGCGGACCGCACGGCGATTGTGGCTTGACGGGCCGCAAGATCATTGTCGATACCTACGGTGGATGGGGACGTCACGGTGGCGGCGCTTTCAGTGGCAAGGATTCGACCAAGGTCGATCGCAGTGCCGCTTACATGGCCCGCTATGTTGCCAAAAACATTGTTGCATCGGGATTGGCGGAACGCTGCGAAGTCCAATTGGCGTATGCAATCGGCGTGACCGAACCGGTTAGCGTGCATGTCGATACCGAAGGCACGGGCAAAATTGCGGACTCGAAACTCTGCGAATTGGTCCGAGAACATTTCCCGTTGACCCCATCGGGTATCATCGAGCATTTGCAGCTTCGTCGCCCCATTTTCCGTCAAACCAGTGCTGGCGGACACTTTGGTCGCGAAGGCGACGCGTTCACATGGGAAAAGACCGACAAAGCAGAAGCCTTGGCCGAAGCGGCGAGTGCCGCAGCAACCGCCTAGCGCTTTGTCCGCTTAGCCTTCAAGTAGACCGTAGCGGACGAGTTAGACGATGCACTAGGAATCTCTTAATGCGAATCGCGTGGACGACGGATCCCCATTTTGATCATGCCGACGTCGACGCTTGGCAATCGTGGTTCGAATCAAACGCCGCAGTCCGCGGCGACGCCATTCTAATCACAGGCGACTTGTCCGAAGGGGATGACGTTGGATTACAACTCCTTCGCTTGGCCAACTCGTTTGAGTTGCCTATCTACTTCGTGCTCGGCAACCACGACTTCTATCGACGCTCGATCGCGGAAACTCGCCAACAACTCATTTCGCTATGCCGGCAAAAAGAGCGTCTGTTCTACCTGACCGATTGCGGGCCAATCAAGTTGAAAGGAAATGTCTACATCGTCGGCGACGATGGATGGGGTGATGCAACGGTTGGTAACTATGAGCAGTCGCCAATCAAGCTTCGCGATTTTGAGAACATCAATGATTTTCGGCTAACCGATCCGGCAGACTGGAAATCACGATTGCAACGCGAAGGCGAGGAGTCCGCCGAACGGCTACGCATTAAACTCGAAGCGATCCCCGTGGACGCACAGCAAGTTCTGATCGCTACCCATATCCCCCCCTTTTCGGAAGCTTGTTGGTACGAGGGACGAACGACCGATGAATTTTGGGCACCCTTTTTTGTCTGCGGCAGCATCGGGAAAATGCTTCGCGAATTTTGCCCCACGCGGCCCGATTGCAAATGGACAGTGCTGTGTGGGCATACTCATCATCACGGCATCGCCAACATCAGCGATAACTTGACGGTTCACACTGGCGGATCGATCTACGGCAAACCGCAAATGGAAGCCGTTATCGAAGTCGATACCGCAGAGCTCAAAGTTCGCTCGCTGCGATAAAAGGAGCTCTCGATCACCGTCGCGATCTAAACAAAATCGGACCCCATGTCTACTCTGATCACTTGACATTGCGGCGTACGGCACTCCACTGCGATTGTTTGCCGACTGGTGATTAATAGGTAGGGGAGATTCGGAAACTGCTCGGCAATCTCACGAAGCCGTTCATCTGCCTGTTTCTCGAGCGTCACCTGCGCTTGGGCTAACTGGATCAACATCGCTTCGATCTCACTCGAATGTCGCACTCCCCCAACGGCCGAGTCCCATTCTTCGTTGGCCTCATCCGTCGTGATCAATTGCGCCTCCACCCGCTGACGGTTTAATTGAGTGATGGCGGTAGCAGCCAGCGAAAGAACCCGCTCAACCCCTTCATCGAACAGCACCACCTTCGACGGGCTGGACGGTTGATTGGCAGCGGTATCGACGACGATTACCGCAGTGCGAGATCCAGGTGATTGGAATTCGCGAATAATTGGGCGGCCTAGCCGTGCCCACGAAGAAAAGTCCCATCGTCGAACGGGCATCCCCGTCTGATACTCACGACTGCCAACATAATCATACGCTTCGAATGCATTACATCGCCGCACCCAGAGAGAAAGGTCGGACAAATGGCCGGCGGCAACCGTGTCATTACTTTCATCGATCAATCGAGGTGTCACGGCAATCGTCGCTTGACTTGGATGAAGCGTCGTCGATTCGAACAAGCAGAACGGAAAATGAGAACGAATGCAAACTCGCGGCAACGGGTGGATACCTCGATCCAAAAAACGAAGAGAAGCTTCGACCGACGCTCGCTCACCAGGACCGATTACCGGTATGGAAACAGGGTCGGAGTTTAGCTCGTACCGCTGGCGTCTCCGATTTTCCCGAGGAGCATCCTTGGCAAACAAACGTCGCTCGCGAAAAAGGGACCGCAACTCTTTTTTGTCAAAACTGGCACTTAGCTGTAGAGCTGGCAGCGAGCGGCGATTCTTCAGATGCATCAATAGCGAAAAGGAGTGCCCGGATTCCACCGAACGCGGAAGCGAAAAATCAACCGTTAACTTCGGCATCATGAACCAATTGACCGCCAAACCAATCAACATCATCGAAAAGCAGGCCGAAAAAATCCCGACCCATGGATACCCCCATAAAATATTGAGAGTCACGATACCGACCAGCAACAACGATACGGACGAAGCGGTTGCCGACCGCCGAATCGCTAGCATCACACGCAGTGGTAGCAAAAACACACGCAGCAACAACCACCCCAGCGTTGAAGCCCCATCTAAAACGGATTTGAATTGAAACCGTCTCGTCGGAGGGACGACCGCATCGCTCACGCTGGCACCTCGATCGTTCGAACAATTTCCGAAATCATTTGACTCGTCTCTTGAGATGTCTGCATCGCATTTCGAGGTGACACTCGATGGGCGATGACGGTCGATGCTAGCGATTGAATGTCATCGGGCAACACGAAATCTCGGCCCAGCAGAACCGCTCTCGCTTGAGCAGCACGCAGCAGCATCTTCGATCCGCGAGGACTTGCACCAATCCGCAATCGAGTATCGGTACGCGTTGCCGAAACAATGTCGACAATGTATGCCGCTGCCTTTCGATCCACCTTTGTTCCTCGTGTGAACGCTTGAAGTGCAACCAATTCCGATTGGTTCATTAACGGATCGAGTGACTCGGCCGGATCATGGTCCGCTTGTTCGAGTAGCAGCGAAATCTCGCTATCGGCATCAGGATAGTTCATTGTCAACCGCATCAAAAACCGATCAAGCTGCGATTCAGGCAATAGGAACGTACCTTCAAAGCCAGCCGGATTTTGGGTTGCGATAACGATAAAGGGACTTTTCAGCGTATAGCGTTTCCCGTCGATCGTGACCTGGGATTCCGCCATCGCTTCAAGAAGGGCACTTTGCGTCCGCGGGGAAGCGCGGTTGATTTCGTCAGCAATCAACAGATTGCTAAAAATCGGGCCAGCCCGAAATTCGAAGGTCCCCGACGACGGCAAAAACACGTTGCTGCCCAAAATATCGGCGGGTAAAAGATCTGGCGTGCACTGAATACGCTGAAATTCCAAACCGATTAGCCGAGCGAGCGACTTTGCAAGGGTCGTCTTGCCGACCCCAGGAACGTCTTCGAGTAGCACCGACCCCTCGGCTAATAGCGATGTCAGTACCGCATCGATGACATCTCGTTTGCCCAAAATCACATTTTGCAAGGATTTTCGGACTTGGTCAATTTTCTGAAGCAACGATTCCGGCTTCAAATCGACTGGCATTTTATTGGGCGCTGACATGAAAAGTCCGAGTTTCGGGAAGGGAATGGATCAACTCGGCTCCAATGCACAACGAGTGATACAGTGCCAAAGTATAACGAAGTGGAAGGGACCACTCGACGAATTATATACCATTTCTTATCGGTTTTAAGGTGAAACAGGTTCGAAGAAGCCCTGCACCCAATCGCGATCGATTTGTCCCACGATCGTCAACGATTTGACCGCGAGTACGCCTTGACGAGGCCCCAACTGAACCGTGCCGACGGGACCTCTGGCTACATGAAGCTCACTAAATTTTTGCTCGTTTATTGTCGCACGAATCGCGGCATCCTCGATCTGCAAAGCGAACGACAGGGGCGTTTGGGTCGCTTTGCCAACCGCATCCAGACTGCCTTCGGCAAGAACCTCTTCCCATCGAAGCTGTAGAAAAGGCCCATCGCGATCCGCGGTTACCAATTGAAATCCACCGCTCGATTGAAGCAAAATACCATCGAGGTGGCCCAGCGAGACGACCCCTGCGACCGCAACTCGCTCGAAAGCAACCTTATGCATAAGCGTTCCTCCTGGCTCAATCGAAAGATAGCCGCCCGCGTCAATGGTCACGCCATCGACGAAAAAGTCATCCAGTTGTTCAGGATCCGAAAAATCATAAATCATCGTCAATTCCGATGATTTCTCATTGAATGCCAATTTGCCTCGCAACCGTTCACGGAAATCGGAGGTCCTCAACGATTCGATCGTACGGGCTGTATCACTCGGCAACGTTTGACTGGATGGCGTTGGATTGGATGGCGTTGGATTGGATGGCGTTGGACTGGATGGCGTTGGATTGGATGGCGTTGGACTGGATGGCGTTGGATTCGCAATCTTAGCGGCTGGATCGGGGGCGGACCGCATTGCGTCTTCTTGATTGACTAAATCCGCAGGATCGGTCGAATCCATCGAATCCGCAGAGGTGTCCAGCACTTCATTGGCAGCGGTTTCATTGGCAACGGTTTCATTGGCAACATCGGGCTCGCGTGGTAGCGGTTCACCCCTTCGAAATGGAACGCGGGACGGTTCATCATCGACGTCCGCAGCAACGATGCCGCTAGCCCCCTTTTGGAAGGACCTCACATACGGCAATAACCACCAAAACGCCGCAGCTGCGACGATTAGGGAAGAAGCGTAAAAGAAGAGAGCTCCACCGATCCCCTTCTTGGCGACTCGAGTCGGTGGTTTGGTAGCAATCGCTTGAGCTGTCGCGACCGCGAAGTCAATGCGTGGATTCGCATCGTGCTCGGTTTCTTCGTCGTCTTGGACAACCGATGCCATTAGCTGCTCGTCATAGCGTGCTTTCCTCTCTGAATCGAGTAAGCAAAGGCGTGCAGCGGAAACTTCATTGAGTAGTTGGTTCGCAACCGCATCATGCTTACTATTTGCACATCCATGCAGATAATTCATCTGTTTGCTAGCTGCGATATCAATCACATCCGGATCGTCTTCGAGCAGGGTGATTCCCAGCAAACGGTAATGATTGGGTGGCTGTTCCGCTTTGGGAATGCCAAGCAGTTTATGGTAGCCATCGAAAGATTCATTTTCAGGAGAATCCGCAGTATTCATGGCTCGTTCTCCAGTAAGGTTTGGGCCCATGCAGGATCAACTTTTCCAACGATTCGCAAACCGCTTATTGCCAGCGGGCCCTGATAAGGCCCGATCATGACCGCTCCTTCTGGCTTGTCAGGCTCTCCTATTTTCCCCCCAATCGTGCGTTTGCCCAATGTCGCTGCAACGGTTTGCCCATCGACCTTGAACAGAAAAGGCAATGGTTGAGCTGTTCCGCTTCGCCCATTGGATAGCACTTGAGTTTGAGCGATATCGGATGCCCCTTTTAGAAAAAGGACAAAACGCTGTTGATATCCAAACGTCGTTTCCATCCTCAGTCCACCACTGGTCGAAATCAGTTCACCGGCGTCATGAGTCAGCTTGACCGTTCCGGCAACCGCAACCTCTTTGAACTCAACAACATGTTCAAGCTTCTTACCCGCTTCGATGATGAGAAGCCCGGGCCGAACCGAGGCACCATCCCCTCGAAAATCCTTGAGTTGCTTCGAATTTTTAAAGTTATAAACAATTGACAGTTCCCAGGTTTCTTCATCAAAGGCAACGGTGCCTTCCAAATAGCGTTGGAAGACGCGAGTGGTTGGCTTAAAATCGACGTCAGACATCTGCCCATCGTCCCCATCCGCCACCGAAGCGACAAGCTCTCGAAGCGAGTCAATTCCGCTTTGAATGCGTGATTTGGCTTGCGGACTGTTCGCGAACGGCAAGCGTCCTTCTAAAAAGATAGCAGCTTCCTCGAGTTGTTCCGTCCCATCGCTATTGGAACCGGACACACCGGTCTGCGCGGAGACGCGAGGAATACTCACGAGGATGACCGCAGCCAACGAGCCAAGCACGATGAAGCGTTGCACGCGATAAGAGAATGGATTGCTGGGCATCGAGTCATTGGTCCGGGATGAGTTAACGAAGCATTTCGTAGCATCGATCATACATCGGCTAAACATCCAGGGGAAGAATCGGGTGAAGTTTGGACCGCAGCGAGACGTATTCGAGCGAGCAGACAACCTCAATCCTGCCTGGCAACTGGTATCGCTTGTCCGATTGTCCGGAAATCGTTCGGTAAAGCCGTTTCCAATGCAGCATTGTCATGTCGCGAAGCGGCCAATTTTGCGTTTTCCATAACCGCTGCATCGCCGCAATGACAATCGCCGACCGCGTCGTCCTATCGACCTTGACTTCAATCGCGTGATCCAACCGCACGTTTTCGTCGAGCCAATCGGCGGCGAATTGGTGAACCAGGTCTCGCCAATCACGCTGTGACTCGGTCGCACGGGCCATCGCCGACTCGGCATTGGGAAAGGCTTCGAGGATGCGGGGAAGCAGCTTATGCCGAATCCAATTGCGACGATAGTCGGTACATCGGTTGCTCAGGTCTTCTCGCCATGACTGCCCGATCGACTCAAGCACACCGCGTAAATCGCTTCGTTGAATGCTTAACATGGGTCGAATCAGAACGACATCCTTCCCGAGACTGCGATGCGGTGCGATTCCCGCTAAGCCCGCCGGTCCGCTGCCGCGAAACAGATGATGCAGCACCGTTTCGACATTGTCATTTGCGGTATGCCCGACGGCGACATACCTGGCCCCCAAACGCTCCGCATGCCTTTTCAAAAACGCCAGCCGCTCGTTACGCAGCGACTCTTCGTCCGAACTCAACTCCCCCTTTTGGGTGGAACGCGTTTCAACGACGCATTCGATTCCAAGGCGTTCGGCTAATTCCCGAACCAATGCTTCATCCGCATCGGCGTCGCGGCCTCGCAGAGCATGGTTGTAGTGGGCAGCGACAATAAAGCCAGGCGACGGCGGCACGCTCTCCACTCTCTCCAGCCTTTCCAGTTCCTGCTTCCGCAGTTCGCAAAGCCCTCGCAGCAACGCCACACTATCGGCGCCACCGCTACAACCGACGACAACGCCAACCGCCGTCCACCGGGAAACGGGCCATGCGGTTGCGATTTCGGAGAGGAATTGATCGATATTCATGGTTCATTTGTGGGAAATAGAGTGGCTTCTCACAACTTTTTCGAATCGGTTGTTTCGCTCTCACGAAGTCAATGCTACCCTAAGGTGTGCGTCACCGCGCGTCGATTCGACCTCGTTTGGGCCGACCCAACCTTTTGTGACGTAGTATGTTACAAGACTACAACTAAACCAACATAACCTTTGAACAGCAAAATCGCTCTTTTCGAGCAAAGGCTCACCTTAGAAAAATTGACCATGTGGACGATTCTTTTACTACTGTTCTCGCGAATGAACACACCCGAAGGCTGCCAATGCAGCGTCGATCCTGTGCGTCGTTGCGACGCCGTCGTAAAGCAATGGTCGGCTCGTGACGGTAGATTCTGGTGTTCTTGGTACCGGAAACACTACTATGATAGCCGTAATCGAGACCACAATATTGTATTGTGCGATCTCCTTTTTCGCTGGTGCTGCGATCGTCTGGGGTATCGCACAACGATTGCAATTTCTTCGCCACCAACAAATCCAGTTCGATGTTGACAAAATCATCCAAGCGGCCGAAGCGGAAGCGGTAACGCTCCGCAAACAGGCGGTTTTGGATGGGAAAGAATCGGTCCTGACGCTGAAAGCGGAAGCGGAAGCGGAAATGGCCGCCGAACGCAAAGTGCTGTTCACTCGCGATGCCAAACTTGACCGTCGTGAGGATTTGCTGGCCAAGCAAGAAGAGAATCTACAAAAGCAACAGCGAGGACTGCAAAGCACTCAGGAACGCCTCGACAATCAACTGCGCACTCTCTCGTCGCAGCGGGCCGCCCTCGAAGAAACGCTCAAACAACAGCAAGCGACGCTGGAAAAGGCGAGTGGCATGACTCGCGAAGAAGCCTCCGAAAAGCTGCTCTCGTCCCTCCAAAATGATCTCGAAAACGAGATGGGATCGGTGCTGCTCAAACACCAAAAGCGACTCAACGAGACGGTGAAAGCTCAAGGTCGCGAGATGTTGCTGACGGCAATCCAACGATATGCGTCGGCTCATACCGCTGAAACGACCACCAGCACCGTCGACGTACCAAGCGACGATTTGAAAGGACGCATCATTGGTCGCGAAGGCCGAAATATCCGAGCCTTTGAAAAAGCGACTGGCGTCGACGTCATTATCGATGACACCCCAGGGGTGGTGATCGTTAGCGGGTTTGATCCGGTCCGCCGCGAAATCGCTCGCCAATCATTGACCCGATTGATCAATGACGGACGAATCCATCCGTCACGTATCGAAGAGGTGGTCAAGGAAGCGACGAGCGAAATGGATGAGTTTGTCTTGCAAAAAGGCCGCGAGGCTGCGGATGAGGTCAACATAACCGGCCTACACAACCGAGTGATCCAAATGCTCGGCAGACTGCATTTTCGAACCTCCTACAGCCAAAATGTGCTGCGGCATAGCGTGGAGGTGGCGTTCATATCGGGTCTGCTTGCCGAAATGCTTGGCATGGACGCCGATCTGGCGCGCCGCTGTGGGCTCTTGCACGATATCGGCAAAGCGGCCGACCATGAACTCGAAGGCGGACACCCCAAGATCGGTGCCGATCTGCTCCGTCGTCATCAAGAATGCCCCGAAGTCGTGCATGCCGCGCTTGGACATCATGATGAAATCGTGACCGAACATCCCTACACCATGCTGGTCGCAACCGGTGACGCCTGCAGTGCAAGTCGTCCAGGCGCACGACGCGAATCGCTCGAACGCTACATCAAACGTATGGAAGAACTCGAGTCCATCGCAGAACGGTTCAAGGGCGTCCGCCAAGCCTACGCCATCAGTGCAGGCCGAGAACTGCGGGTGATCGTCAATAGCGACAAAGCGACCGATGAACAAGCTGCAACGATTTGCCGAGACATCGCCAAAGCGTTCGAACAGGAACTAACCTACCCCGGGGAAATCAAGGTCACCGTGCTTAGAGAATCACGATTTACACAGACTGCGAAGTAGTTCATTCATTTCAAGCTTCGTAGCAGGTCGGGGTCCAGGCTTTCGCCGTTCCGCACGCCTCTTGAATTGCCTAAACAGAACGTCCAGCTTAGAAGGGCATCCATACCGGTAGTAATGACCATCTCGTGGTCGCGGCTACCGCAACACTTAAGCCGGACGTTCTGTGAAGGCTCAGACCCAACCTTGTCACATCTCACTCGGCAATTCGTAGCTGTACCTCACCCGACAACCGGGCGGTCAATTGCTCATTGCCCAGCAACTGTATTTCAATTCGGTTGCTGGGCTTTAGCAAAGAGCTCACGTCAATCTCGATCGGAGCCTGCCCAATCTCAAGCGATTGGCCATTGAGTAGCAGACGTTTTAGCGTCCCCTGCCAATCGGACACAAACAACGTCACATGTTTCGCATCTTCCAAGCCGGTGGGTTTGTTGAAATTGCGAGTGTAGATAGCCAAAACGGAAACCGCCGCCGATGTTCTTCTCGACGGCGGTTCCGGTACTTCGACTTTCTCTCGTTCGCTTGACCCTTCCAATTGTTTTTGCCAAGGATAGCGAAACTTAATGATATGCAAAATCGTGACCCTACATCGCCGATGCGGCTCGTGACAGGATCTCAGCGATCTCATCGGAACTCAGCCGATCCATTCCTGAATCGGGAGCAAACCCAAAATCGTCACGTTCGTCGTAGCCACCAAAGAACTGCAAAGCCGTACCATCACGGCTAATCACAAATTCTTCTTCGGTCAAAACAGCGCTCAAGACGTGGCCGTTTTCGACGATCGCCAAAATCGCTTGATCGCGACTACTGTTGAGCGTGACCTCGGCATATTCAACCGTGTCGAATCCTTCGGCAGCCATGAAGAAGATCTGCTCGCCTGTCGATGGATCGAGGGAAACCGATCCGCCACGTCGCCCACCTTCCGATGCTACGATCATTTCGGGGTTATTGCGGAGGTAACTCGAAGCCAAAATATCGACACTTGCCAACGATCCCGCCCGTCCAAGGACAGGCAAGTCGCTATGCACGGTACCCGACGTATTTCCAACGGTCACAGGAACGATGTTGCTACCGCTAGCGGACAAGAACACGTTATGACCCGGGTTTCCTTGACCCATTACTCCGAAGTGAAGGGTGTAGGCTCCCTGAGGAACGCCGGTCAAGGCGTACTCACCGTCCATGCCTGTTCGCACCGACATAATCACTTGGCCACTGGAGTCAACCAAATCGACTTTGACACCTGACAATCCAACTTCGTCCGCCCCCTTCAATCCGTCCCGCTCAGGCGTGACGTTTGGATAACCTTGGGAAACTTCATCCATGTTATCGACGCTATCGATGAAGACCGATCCGGTGATCGTCGAGCTACCAATGGGTGCTTCGTCATTGTCGATAATCGTCGCGGTTGCAACCTGAACGGTACCGAGAATCGCGCCACCGGTTGGTCCCGTCAACGTTATCAAGAACGTTTCGTTGGGCTCATCAATCGTGTCTTCCAGAATGTCAACCGTGATGGTCTTGCTTACCTCTCCATCGGCGAAGTTGACCGTGCCTGAAGCGGCGGTGTAGTCAGTACCGGCGGTCGCCGAACCGTTCGACGTCGCGTAGGAAACGGAAACGGCTCCATCGCTGCCGCCCGTCCGCGTGACAGTAAAGGAGATGCTGCTACCCGATTCGTCAACAGACTTGGTCGCGGGCGAGATCGAGATAACGCCTGGCTGAGGAACCACTGGATCATCATTATCGACAATCGTCGCTGTCGAAGTGGTGGTCGAACCAAGCGTTGCCCCACCAGTCGGTGCGGACAACGTCAGTGTAAAGGTTTCATTCGACTCATCCGCCGTGTCTTCAAGAATCGCGACCACGACTTGTTTTGACGTTTCGCCTTCTTCAAACGTCAACGTTCCAGAATTGGTTGTATAATCCGACCCAGCCGTTGCGGTGCCGTTCGCCGTTGTGTAGTCAACCGTTACGGTCCCATCACTTCCGCCACTGCGGTTGATGGTAAACGTGACGCTTCCATCACCTTCACCCACCGAAACGGTGGGCTGCGAAAGCGACAATTCGCCCGGCTGAGGCTGGGTTGAGTCGTTATCCGTAATCGTGACCGTCGAGGTCACCGTGGTTCCGAGGGTCGCTCCACCTGTTGGATTGCTAAGCGTTACCGTGAAATCCTCGCTGTTTTCAACAGCGTCATCGTCGATCACTGGTACGTTGAACGTCTTGGTTGTCTCGCCATCGGCAAACGTTAGCGTTCCACTCGTCTCGGTGTAATCACTGCCCATGACAGCGGTACCGTTGGCAGTCGCATAAGCAACCGTAACCGACCCGTCACTTCCACCGCTGCGCGTCACCGTGAACTGCTGCGAACCGACCGCTTCGCCAACGGTGACGGCCACAGGGGTAATCGTAAAGGAACCCGGCTGCGGATCCACCTCATCATTGTCGACGATGGTCGCAGTGGACGAAGTCGTCGCCCCCAACGTTGCACCGCCAGTCGGCGAGGATAGGGTGAGGATGAAGTTTTCGTCTCCTTCAACGTCCGTATCTTCCAAAATCGGGACCGTTACCGTCTTGGTCGTTTCACCATCAAGAAAGGTGACCGTCGTATTGACTGCGGTGTAGTCGTCACTAGCATCCGCTGTGCCGTCGGATGTTGCGTAGGTCACCGTCACAGTGCCATCGCTACCGCCGGTGCGGTTAATGACGAAGCTAGCGTTGCCAGCACCTTCATTGACAGAAACCGTTGCGGCAGCCAAAGCGATCGTACCAGGCTGGACGACGACGGTATCGTCGTCATTGATCGTCACCGTTGAAACAGCGGTTCCAAGTGACGCACCACCGCCGGGTGCACTTAACGTTACCGTAAACGTTTCCGAATCTTCAACCGTAGCGTCGTCGATAATGTTGATCGTGATCGTTTGCGAAGTAACACCGTCGGCAAACGTCAGCGTTCCTGGGTCGAGGGAATAATCTGTCCCAGAGATCGCGGTCTCGTTGGTGGCAGAATAGTTGATGGTGACCTCGCCATCGCTGCCACCAGTGCGATTGACCGTCAATGTAACGGTTCCGCCATCTTCATCGACTTCTGCAGTCGCAGCTTGGAAACCGAGTGTTCCAGGAACGGGGGTCGTACCTCCGACTGGCAATGCGTTGATCTTAAAGGAAGAATCGGCATCGAGCGTGATTCGGTCGAGCGGCACGATCGATCTTGGTTCTCCACCACCAGCAAGTTCAGGAGTCGTTTCTGGCTCTACGAACGCTGCCGCACCATCACCGTCCGAAACGCTGGCATTAAAATCAGCCAAGCCGTTGATCGCATTCGCGATTGCGGTGTAACTGCGATTGGTAACGTCCGTTGCACCGGAATCGTAGGTGACCGTGATGACTTTCGCCACGTCATCGTAGGCAGCCGTCGGTGCGGCGTTCGTTGGACCGTTGCTGTTAAATGCAATGGTCACTTCGTTGAATGCTTCGCCAACTTGGGCAGCGACCACGTTGATTTCCGTCGTCGTTCCAAAGGTCGTCGATGCGGCGACCAAACCACCTTGCGAAGAACCTGGATCGAGGAAGCCATAGACCAGCACCGCTTCAGAGTCTTGACCGGGGGTAATGCTGAAATCCAATCCTGTGACTTCACCCGAGATGAAGACGGGGATGCTGTAAGAATCGAAGGGGCCACTTAGTTGGGAAACCGGAACGATGCTCGTTCCACCGAGACCTCGCAATTCGTTGAACAGCACATCGTCGCCATCTGGCTCGAACGTTCCCTGTTCTCCTGAGTTCGCAAAGAAATCACTTCCGTTGCGATTCGTGCTGGAAAAATCGAGTGCGTAATCCGGAGTCGCCGGTGGGAACGGAATGACATTGGTCGTACTAAATTGACGACTGAACTTCTTAACCGTGTTGGAAGGAAAGGTTCCTACGCCTGGGATCGTCAAGACGGGATTGACCGTAACGTTTGGAATGTCTTCCCCAATAAGATCGTCACCCTTGGATCGGACCTGCAAGAAATAGTCGCCCTCTACACCGGAGACCGCATTCACTTCGTCGAGCTGCGCGACATCAAAACTATCCACCGGGAAATAGTTCCCTACGGTCGGATTGGAAAGGGATTCCATAGCCGTCCGAAGGGCCGCCACCGGATCGGCAACAAATGCATCCGCAGCAATCGTCGCCTTGAGCGGAACGGCGGTTTGCGTTACCGGATCAATGACAGGGTTGCCACTATCATCCAGCGTAGGGATCGTTGCGCCATTTTCATCCGTCAGCGTTACTTCTAACGAAAGAGTACCGCTTGCAGGCGTGTCGCCAATCGTTTGGCCAATCAAAATTTGCTGGGCTTCGTGAACGATCGGCACGACGTTATTGCCTTGACTGGCCAATATGTCGGTCACCAACTGGAACACTCCACGACGATCCGGAGTCTCGCCTTGCTCCGCATCCGCTGAGCGCAAATCAAGATACGAAACCTCTAGCTCAAAGACCTGTCCCACCGAAACATCAAACGTACGGTCGTTATCGACATCGGGCAAATTCGAATTACTACTCCCCACACCCGTCGGCGATTTCGGGTTCAGCTGAAGTTCGATGACCGGTTCGCCAGCTCCTTCGCCAAGCCGAGACAGTTCATTGATGACCATCAAAGCGTCGGACGGCGTAATCTCTCCATCACCATTGACATCAACAAAACCAGTGATCTGTTCCCCTTCAGCACCACTCTTGTCGCTGAGATAATTGATCACCATCAACGCATCAAGCGGAGTGATTTGGCTATCTTGGTTTACATCCGTCGGCATTGATGCATTGTGATAGCTACTGGCAAGCACATCGCCAGCAAGCAATTCACGACGTTCGAGAGCCTCACTCTGCAGCCGACGCTTGCGGCCTCCGTGATTCTTGTTTGGGTTCCGTCGTTTTTCGGCCTGCGGCCATCCAGAGCGACCAAGCAACTGACGCAGATGTCTCATCTGATTCTCTCGGGGATAGTTAAAAATAGAGATGTGAGGAAGCTAAAAACCCAAAACAAACGTTTCGCATTACACTGTTTCGGATCATTGTGTTCGTTATGATCGACCTATGACGATAAGCCCGATTTGCAAACGGATTCCGCCTATCTTACCCAGTCGACCTGCGTTGTCAATTATTTCATTTTTTGGCAGGAAAAACGGTTGGAATAGCGGAAAAACCGGCGTAAGTGGCCCTTTGGACAACCGTAGCGCCTAGTTAGTTCCGGCGAAAATCGATGGAAAGGTCGATCTTTGCCTCAATTAATTGCTCGACTTTTTCCGCCAAGTCATCGTTAAGGCTCAAATCCATGTCTATTGTGCTTCCCAAGATTTGATCCACAACCGTTTTCTTAGAGAAGTTTTTCGAGATTTCCGAACGATGACGGTTTGTAAGGGGCAAAATAGGCAACGGACCGGAGCTGTAGCGAATATCCAGCTTCTCGGGCTCAGGCAAGCTGACCGAGGGCCAATCCGCAAACGCTTGATCGGTCGCCTCACGCTGAGCCGGTTGTGGAGCGATGGACGATTGACGATTGCTAGTGGTTTGATTTTCGATCTCGATAACTCGTTCACCATCGCCAGCTGACGCATTTGGCGTCAGTGCATTGATAACGATTACCGCATCGAGCGCCGTAACCAATCCGTCGTTATTGACATCGACGAGTTCCTTTTCAGGAGCGATGCCATCGAGCTGTCTGGCACCTTGGTCGGTCAGATAGTTAATAACGACCAAGGCATCACCCGCCGTAACGAGATTGTCTCCATTGACATCGCCTGGGACGTTTGCATTGTGCCAGGAATTGGTACGCTCGCGGACCGGTACGGACAGGAGGGCCGCCGAGGAATTATCAACGGTGACCAAAAACGTCGGCATCTCAAGCTCGAACGAATCGTCAGACGCTGTCATTCGGATGCGGTAATCGCCGTCGGCCAATTGCCCGAAATACCAAGCTCCTGATTGATCGGTGGTGATTTGATTCACGCTGCCGAAGTCGATGCTTTTAATTCCGATCGAAGTTCCCGCATGTCCAAAAACTCGGATCGATGCGATTTGTGCTGTCGGATCTTCAAACCGTAAAGGGACGCTTGAGCCTAATGGGATATCATCGCTCGTTTGCCGACCCACGAGATTGCCTGCTGCGTCGTAGGCCTCGATTCGCCCATAGCTGGGCTCCGACCCAGCGACGA
Source organism: Novipirellula aureliae (assembly GCF_007860185.1). Taxonomy (NCBI): domain Bacteria; kingdom Pseudomonadati; phylum Planctomycetota; class Planctomycetia; order Pirellulales; family Pirellulaceae; genus Novipirellula; species Novipirellula aureliae. The sequence goes on along the minus strand of NZ_SJPY01000001.1, from coordinate 701,866 downwards.
TGTCTAGCTCGACGTATCCAACAGGCTGGTCAAACGTTGCTTTTAGCTTGTTTTCCGCATTCCAATGCTCTCGCAAACTGGAATGCTGGAAGCTATAGGATTGAAACAAATTTTCGCCACTGGCTAGCAGTGACGGTTCGACATAAACGACGGGATCAAGCCCAAAACTGTCGGTCGACAACGTCAATCCGTCGGTTTGCTGTGGATCGATCTTGCCGGTGGGGAGGTCGACTGCCGCGACGCTGGACTGCAAAATCTCGCTGCCATCGGCGTATTCAATCGACGCCGTCACCCCCGCGAGCAGTGGTTCGTTAAAATCGCGAAGCTGGTTGTTGTTTTCATCAAAATACGTATAGCCCGCGATTCGCGATGCCGAAATCGCCGGGGTATTCACGCCTCCGGAAACCAGCTCGCTCGTGACTCCGACCTCCGAATCAACCACCCGCCAATCGATTCGCTCAAAAGGCGTATCGATGGACAATTCCAGATCAAAATCAGCCCGCGCTGAATCAGGAACGGCGGCTGAGATCCAATCGCCTTCATCGAGCCGATACTGAAGCTCGCTAATTCGATTGAGCGTGATATCACTTTGCGGCCCGACCGAATTTTCGTTCTTCAGAGGCACTGCGGATGCGGCACCGGAAAAATGATAGATCGAAGTTGCACGGTCAAAGTAGCCAACCCCATCGAAGTCCAACGGGACATCGGCAAGATCAAAGATGCCGTCCCCATCGCTGTCTTGCCAGCCCAGCATCGCTAACGTCGAATCCGGGCTAACGTGTAAGTCGTATGCTTCATTGAGCGGGATCCCCGACCGCATGATGCTGATCTCTTGCTCGTACCCAACCGGAGCATCGTCCGCTGCATTGGTGTTTTGAGTGTTGTAGTAACCACGCTGGTCATACCACGAACCGCCACCAGGATACTCGTCGCGAGTCCAGAATATATGGCCCATTTCATGAGCAATCGTGGCCGCAGGCCGCGAGGACGGTGTGACCATAAACAGGCCCCCCGCATAGGCAAACGCACCTCGAAAGTACCCATCAGCAGGGAAAAACCCATCATTGTCATCGGGATCGTCGGGATCCTCGATCGCATCGCCAAGCACGGGATCATCCGAGGAATCGATGACGAAAATCGTGAAAGCCCAATCGGTCCCTAGTTTGATCCGTTGGTCGTGATTGAACTGCTGGACCGCCGTTTGCACTGAGCTGCTTCCCGAATAACCAAGCGAATCCATCCAATCGGCGACCGCTAATTCAAAGTCTTGGCTCTTGCGATCGATTAATTCATAGGGCGTTTCGACGGGGTGAAGAGCGTGCGTGAAATCGAAGGTAAAGTCGAGTTCGTGGACGGTATCGAGCGTGTCGAGCGTGTCCGACCACCAATTCACGCCTTCGGTGATCTTCGCGATCGTGGCGTTAATATCCGCAGCCACCCAGTCCTGAGTTTCTTGGTCGATATCACCATTGCTTTCGAAGAACACCGGTGTAACAGCAACGCTTCCAAGCAAAAACTCGCCCGTATCGAGCTGCGTCATACCGATGGGGTTGGCGGCCATCATGCTTCGTCGTTCGAGCGACTCGATCCGCATCCTGCGATGCTTCTTCGCAAATCGGCAGTTGGATCGGGTACGGAACATGCACGTATTGTAATTGGAATCAAGACAAGTGGACCAAGCCGCCCTGCAGGTCATCTACAAACCGCAAGCTGGAAACTTACGCCACGCGAACGACTCTATGGCATTATCGGCTGGAAACGGGGAAACCTCAGCGGATTAGACGACGCAAACGATCATTTGTTTCCAGAAAATAGGCAAAACAACCGGGTTATTCCGATTAATCTCACATCGTCCGCACCAGTAGCGTCGAACAATCGTCGCGTTTGCCATCGTGGCAATCGATATTGGCAAATAACGCGTCCAACATTTCCATGATGCTGCCGCTCGAGTATTGGTTGGCTCGCTCGACAGCCTTATGAAACGTTCGCTCCTCCAAATCATCCGATAAAAAATCGAGGATTCCGTCCGTGAACAATAGGAGTGTGCTTGCCACAGCGATGGTATCGATTGTTCGAGTGACGTAGGCTTTGTCGGTGACAATGCCAAGTGGCGGATCATTCGATGTGAGCGGCATCGGCTCAAAATGGCTTCGCAACAAATAACCTGGATGCCCAGCACTGGCGTAACGTAGGGTGGTTCGATCGGGCGAAAATACGCCGAAGAACAAGGTTGCAAAATAGCGTAGGCGAATGTCTTGACAAAGCACATGATTTGTCGTGGACAAAACCGTCCCCGGATCGTCACAGACGAGGGACATCGCCCGCAGGATCGCGCGTGTTTCCATCATCAACATCGCTGGCCCCAGCCCATGGCCGCTGACGTCCGCAATCATAACCGCCAAACTGGCATCGGGCAGCAGCATAAGATCGTAGAAATCACCACCGGTCTGTTCAGCAGGCTCACATCGACCGCACCACCGCACTCGATCAAACGGTTCGCAGGCGATGGGTAGCAATGTTCTTTGGATGCGCTGAGCTAAATTCATTTGGTTCTCAAAGGCAACGATCGAATGCTCGGCTAATTTGCGACGATAACGCTCGATCGCCAAATCGATTGCCTGCGTCAGATGCTCGCAGCGCGTGATATCATGTTTGAGGACGCAATCTTCGACGCCCATACGCACCGCTTCGAGAGCCATGTTGCGGTCTCCATAGCCAGTCAAAACGACGATGGGTCGTTCGTCCGCAAATGACAACACCTGGCAAAGACGATCAAGGCCCGCCGATTCGTGAAGCGTTAAATCAAGCAAGATTAAGTCAGGACGCTGGCTTTGAATCGATGCTTGGGCTTCGCCAAGTGTGGCGGCTACGCGAAGTTCGTAGCTTCGTTCGCTCATTTGAAGCCAACGCTGTACCGCGACCACATCATCGGGATTGTCGTCAATTAGCAAAATTTGCGGAGACGGATTGCCGATCATGAAATTGCTTCTTCAACAACGGACCCCAATCGCTTCGTCATCACCAATTGATTGCCACAATCGTTATACTGAAGCTCATCCATGAAAGCATTCATTAACAGTAAACCACGTCCGCCTGCTTTTTCTAAATTCGCAGGGTCCGTCGCATCCGCTACGCCATCGACACAAAAACCAGGCCCCTCGTCACGAATCGTGAACGTCACCCGCTGGCGATTTGCCTCGATACGAAACAGAACTCGGCGATCGCAGTAGGGCGGTGTTTTTCGCCGTTTGTCGATCGTTTCGAAGTAGACTTGTCCATCATCGAGCTGCCGAATCTCGCTATTGATTTCCAAGTTACCATGTACGATCGCGTTCACAATCGCTTCGTCGAGTGACATCGCGATTTGCATGTGCTGCGATTGATCGAAAGGGATCAATTCGCTGAGGATGCTTTCCACCCGTCCGATCAAATCGGGAACCAAAGACGGATCGTTCGTCAGTCGCCATTGGTAGGTGACTTCATCGAGACAAGCCGACAGCGCCTTGTTCTCTTGAGTCGCTTTCTTAAGCTCGAGAATACGCCGCACGGTTGGCAGAAGCAGCGTCGACAATCCGCTCTTGGGTACATAGCTTGCTGCACCGGCATGCAGCGCTTCGGCAGCAATCAATTCGCTGCCGGCCGCCGTCGTCAAAATGACGGGAATGGAGAGCTGCAATTGGCCGATTTCACGAACCAATTGCAAACCATCCATCCGTGGCATTTGCAAGTCGGTGACTACCAAATCAGGCGGATCGCGCTGAACCAATTCAAACGCTTCAACGCCGTCAACCGCCGTCACAATTTCGAACCCTGCAGGCCTGAGCACCGACTGCAACAAAAACCGCTGGGTTCCACTGTCATCTACCACCAAAATTCGAACGCTGTCGGACATGGAAGCACCAATAGCTACGTGTCAAAAACCCGTTTTCGCGAGTTCATCAAAACGGGTTCTAAGATCGAAACGAGTCGATCGCGTTAATCACCGAGTTGTGGATTCTCAATACATTTCCGTCCAAATTGGTTACTTGGAAAGCCATTCGGACAACCGGACTCATGCAACTAAGAATAAGATCTCCTTCCACACTTCGCACATATTCATTGCAACGCAGCAGGGTGGTGATGAATTCCGAAGAAATCGATTTTACCCCTTCGAAACTGATCACTAACCTTTCTGGTTTGCCAATCTGGATGTACTCGATCAACTCATCCTGCGTTTCTTGGATCATCAGTCGATCAACAAACTTAGAATCAGCCAATTTGATGACAGGAATGTTCTCGATCACACTGACATTAAAATGAGTCTTCGTCGTCATTTGAGTCATCCTTAGAAAAGAATCAACGAAAGTCTTCGCGACTTTCGCTACCAATCATCGAAAGTCGCGAAGACTTTCGCTACTATTTTGTCAAACCCCGCAGCGTTTGACCAATGTCACCTCGTTACCACAGTCATTGAAAACTAATTCATCGGCAAAGTTCTTCATCAACACCAAACCGCGTCCCGATTCACTATCGAGATCATCTTGGTGAGCCGCATCGAGCATGGTTGTGGTATCGAATCCAGGTCCGCAGTCACGAATCAAAATCCGAATTTCATTCTCGCTCGCTGTCGCTTCAACATAGACGGTCCGGTCGCAATAGGGGAGCTGTGACTTTCGCTCTTGTATCAAATCGTTGGTCGCATCATCGTAGACAATCGCACGGTGTACGGGCGTTTGATCGGGCCCAAGCTCAAGATTCCCGCGGTACATCGCGTTAAGCAACGCGTGCTCAATTGCCACACCCAGGCGTACCATGTCACTCCCACCAAGCAAATCCATTCCCGACACGACCTGCATTAACAAACCGACCATCGGCGATATCAGTTCCGAATCATTGTCGAGTTCAAATACGAAGACGTTTCTTTTTAGTTTTGAGATCAGCTTCGCATAGCTAGCATCCGAGCGAATGACACCGAGCACATTGGTGATCGTATCGTTGAGTTGCTTGTCGAGATGGTCTTTGGGAACATAGCCTGCTGCCCCCTTTTGCAGTGCTTCAGCGGCCAAATGTTCGCTGCCACGCGCGGTCACCAAAATGGCCGGTATGTGCTGATAATCGAGCACCATCGCTTCGACCAACTCAAGACCATTCATTTCCGGCATTTCCAAGTCGGTCACAACAATATCAAGGCTGTCTTCGGCAAGTGCTTCTAATGCGACGCGACCGTTGGGTACATGACGTACTTCATGATCGTCAGCCTGCAGGATCATGCGCATTTTGACGGCTTGGGTGGGACTGTCTTCCACTAAGAGTACCTTTGCCATAATTCAGATGCCTATCACTTGGATGGAAAATCGCTGTACTTTTCTCTCCCCTATCGTACCGCGTTTCATGTGACAAGGTAATTGCCCGTCCCGCCGATCAATCGATGGACGGGGTTGAAGGCGGGTAAAGAGTTTCCACGAAAAAGGGTTCAGCGCCCCCGACGGGCTCCTGCACAAAAAATCGACCGGCGCATTAAAAGGATCGTAGACTACTGCCCCCCCATATCCCGACTCGGATCTGCCGAAGCCCTGCGTTGACACGAATGCGATCAGAGCTTTCCCCAAACTGCCGTTTACACCCCACGCGACATTTTCAGGATGGTATCGAACTCTTTCTTGCGGACGGGTTGGACGCTTAAACGGCTCCCTTTTTGCAATAGGACCATGTCCTTGATACTCGCTCGCCCACTCCTAGCGAGCTCGCGAAGTTCCGCCAATGTAACGGGCCGATCAAACTTGCTTTCAAGCGTAATATCCACCAGATACCAGCGTGGATTGTTGGGATCACTTTTCGGATCAAAATAGTTGCTTTTCGGATCGAATTGGAATGGATCCGGATAGCCCGCCTTGGAAACGACAGCTGTCCCAACAACGGCTGGCTGCTTACATGCCGAGTGATAGAAGAGCACCCTATCGCCGACCGCAATCTCATCTCGCAGCAGATTTCGGGCCTGGTAGTTGCGAACCCCCTCCCAACAAGTGGTTTTATCCGTCTGAGCCGCCAAGTCATCAATGCTATAGGTGTTCGGCTCACTTTTCATCAACCAATATTTTATCGTCATCGTATTTTTCTAAAGGAACCTCGTCGGAGGAAGACATTCGTTTTGTCCCGCCCTACCTCGAGGACCGATCGTCCAGGACGAGGAACTCCAAAGATCACCACCGATTTTTCGGAGGAGCCCCAAGAAGAACCGCCGTGAAATGAGCGAGCGGTCGCTGGCATTTCGGTCGGTTAGGCAGTTTGTAACGCCGTCAAGATTTTATCGCATTTTGGCCTGGCAAACAAACCGATACCTACTCTCAGCGCAGGAACATAGAGCGCATCGAATGGAATATTCGAACGAAAGATCGGCCATTGCAATCCAAGCAGGAAGGCAGCCGAACGAAGGGCCAAGGAACGGGCCATTTCCAGTCCGTTCACCTTCTTATCCAAGGCCCATTCAACATGAATGTTGACACAATCCACGCTGCATTTGGTATTTTATTCACCGCTGTTTGGCTGATCGTGGGCCAGATTCTTGTCACCGGTCGGTAACACTCTCTGGCTTTGATTCGTGATTCTTGTAAAGGCGATCGAGTACGCCGTTAACGAACCGCGGACTGTTTTTGTCACCGTAGCGTTTTGCCAACACAATCGCTTCGTTGACCGCCACACGGCCTGGTGTGTCACCAAATAGAATCTCGTAGGCACCAAGTCTCAGCACGTTTCGGTCGGTCACCGCCATTCTCGGCAGCGTCCAATTCATCGCCAACTTTGACAATTGCGAATCGATCGATTCGCGGTTGGCCAGTGTGCCCGTTAACAATTCGTTCGCAAAAGCGACCAACTTCTTGCGGCCTTGCAACCGCGAACGGATGAATTTCAACGAATCTTCTTCATCGCGAGGATCGTTGACATCCGCTTCGTACAACAATTGCAATACGATCTCGCGAGCGCGGCGGCGAGTGGACATACGAGCCTAACAGTTTTCGAAGTAATGGATGAAATGACGATAAACGATTGAGGGCGTGATTGTAGGGACTAACCACTGCCGGCGGGAAGGTAGAGAGGCCTGCGTTTACTGAAAACATCAAATTTAGGCTCGTTACCAGACGCCTGACTGCTAGCGATTGCCTCCGACAAGTCTGCAGTCCCCTACCCCCCCTACCCCTTCTCGCACCCCTTCTCGTACTCGTACGAATAGGAATAGGAGTAGGAGTAGGAGTTTCCTGTAAATCTTGGTGGTGATCGGAGAGAAGTATTTTTTTGGAAGTTTATTTTCGCTTCCCTTCGAATGTTGACATAGGGTTCATGCAGACCGATGCCTCAACGGGACAGCGATCTCCAAGCCACAGTGCGTCTCTTCGATATCTTGCCAGAGTGACCAATATCTTGCCAGAGTGACCAATGAAATTCAACCTACGATGTAGCGTGCCGTTCGTTGCTTTTGCCGATTTTGTGGTTTCCAACGTTTGTGCAGGCCAGGGTTTTCCGCAAAAACCGACGACAGACTCTCTTACCACCTTCGGGGCTTCCCATCCATCCGGAAGCGATCCTCGGGCTGAATCGTTCCATCAAGCGGTCCGTCCCGTTATTCGAGGACTTACCAATGAGCGACTAATCTCGGGAGAGGTGTTTGCTGATCCACGACGCTGGGATGCCGGTATCGGGCGTCACCGGACAAACGCGAAGCCAAGAGATTGCTTTCGTCGGGCTTGGTATGCCTTGCTTTGCGTCAACGAAAGTATCACTTGTCGAAGTATTTCGTGATATCGCATGAAATCTTTCGCCACCTTGCCAGCCGAAATCACCAAGGACACGCGTGAAGTCACCGTGGATGTCGAAATCCGCTTTGAAAAGCAGTGGAGCTTTGCTAGGCGGTTTGCCGGAGAAACCTTATCATCGACGCGTACTCTAATGCACAAAAATGCCACCATCTATCTCCAACAACATCATGACAAGTGACATTGGCAAGGGCACCTCTTATCCGCTCGGGGCAACCCTAACCGCCAGCGGCGTTAATTTCAGCGTCCATTCGAAAAGCTGCTCTGCGATGGAGCTATTGCTGTTTGATCATGTCGACGACATCAAGCCCGCTCGAGTGATTCGGCTTGATGGCGACACCAACCGCACGTTCCACTATTGGCACGTCCATGTTAATGGTGCTCGTGCCGGCCAGGTCTATGCGTATCGTTGCGACGGTGCGTATCTGCCCGAACATGGCATGCGGTTTGACAACCAAAAGATCTTGCTCGATCCCTACGGCCGGGCCGTTGCCGTCCCTCGCCTTTACGATCGCGAAGCCGCCGCACGGCCGGGTGACAATACTCCCTACGCGATGAAAAGTGTCGTCGCCGACCTGAGTCTGTATGATTGGGAAGGCGATGCACCGTTGCGGCACCCTTTTAACAAAACGATCATCTATGAAATGCACGTTGGTGGGTTTACGCAGCATCCCACGTCCGGCGTTTCCGAAAACATGCGTGGTACTTACCGAGGCTTGATCGAAAAGATTCCCTACTTAAAAGACTTGGGGATCACTGCCGTTGAGCTACTTCCGGTCTTCCAATTCGATCCGCAAGAAGCGCCACCGGGATTGACCAATTACTGGGGCTATAATCCGGTTTCATTTTTCACACCCCATTTGGGTTACGGATCGACGCAGTCCCCCATTGAAGTGCTCGATGAATTTCGCGATATGGTCAAAGCACTCCATCGGGCCGACATCGAAGTCTTGTTGGATGTCGTCTACAACCATACCGCCGAAGGAGGTGACAACGGGCCGACGTTTTGTTTCCGCGGTCTCGAAAACCCGGCTTACTACATCCTAGAAAGTCGGCCTCCGGAAGCAAAAAACCGCAGCCACTACGCTAACTTTAGTGGTTGTGGAAACACGCTTAATGGGAACCATGCCGTTGTCCGTCGGATGATTCTCAGCAGCCTACGATACTGGGTTGAGGAAATGCACGTCGACGGGTTTCGCTTCGACTTGGCGTCCGTATTGTCTCGCGATACGGAGGGCCATCCTCAGGCCGATCCTCCGATTTTGTGGGACATTGAAACCGACCCGGTACTCAGCGGCACGAAGCTGATTGCCGAGGCCTGGGATGCCGCCGGGTTGTATCAAGTCGGCAGCTTTTTTGGCGATCATTGGAAAGAATGGAACGGGCGTTTTCGCGATGATGTACGGTCGTTTGTCAAAGGGGACCCAGGGAAAACCGGAACGTATGCAAAACGGTTTCTGGCCAGCCCCGATATCTATGGGTATCGAAATCGCGAGCCCGAACAGAGCATTAACTTTGTCACCTCCCACGACGGCTTTACTCTCAACGACTTGGTCTCTTACAACACCAAACACAATGAGGCCAACCTCGAAGGCAATCGGGACGGCCATAACGAGAATCTAAGCTGGAACTGTGGCGTCGAAGGACCGACGGACGATCCAGCGGTCGAGCGATTGCGGATCAAACAGATCAAAAATTTCTTGACGATCAACGTCTTAGCTTTCGGCGTTCCAATGATATTGATGGGCGACGAAGTACGGCGCACGCAGCTTGGGAACAATAATGCCTATTGCCAAGACAATGAGATTAGCTGGTTCGATTGGAGCAGGTTAACCCAGCACGCCGACATTCACCGATTCTTAAAGAAGTTGATCCAATACCGAAAGAGTTTGCCCGCTCGCAAAGATACAAAACTGAGTTTGAACGAGGTCATCGCACGCGCCAAGGTTCGTTGGCACGGCCCCGTCTTGGACCACCCCGATTGGAGCCAAGATTCGCGTACGGTTGCCTTTACCATTGAAACACCTGACAAATGGTATCACTTGATATTCAATGCTTACTGGGAACCCATCCATTTTGAGTTGCCTAGGGTGCCCGCAGCATTCAAGGATTGGAACCGGCACATCGATACCCATGAACCATCACCAGGTGATATTGGAATCGCTGTTCCCGTTTCGGGCCGTCGTTTCTATGCGGTCCAAGAACGGTCAACGGTCGTTTTGACTGCCAACCGGAAATCGATAAGCGGCTAGTGCTTTGTCACAACGAAGAATGAAGGTAAGCATCTTTCGTGGCTGTGGCTTCCAGCCGCAGCTTACTGAGGCAAGGTACCCCAGCCACTCTTCTACCAAGTCCAAAATCAAGCGGTAACAAAGGACAAGTCTTGTTGACCGCATGGATCTTGACGGCGACAATCCATGCAGTCCTCGTCCTTATCAAAAGAGCCCCTTTCGTGAATCCTAGCTCCCAGAATCGAACTCCGCCGCTGCTCAGGCTTAGTGACCGCGTGTCCATGTTGCCTGTCATTCACGGTAGTGGCCAATTTGCGTTGACCGTGCGACGCTGGTTTCTAGAGCATTCCCCCGATTGCTTGGCCGTTCCACTGCCGGCTTCGTTTCGCCAGCAAGTCGAAGAGGCGGTTTTAGAGTTGCCAAGACCCTCGATTGTCATGCAACCACCAACACCGCGTTTCGGTGTGGAATCATCACAACCCGAATGGTCAGCGCCCGCTTGGGGTGAACAGCCATGGAGCGAGTCGGAGGATGACGACAAGGATGACGATGACTTTGATGTGGATGACGATATCGCGCCGACCAGTTACGTGCCGATCGATCCGTGCCAGCCAGTGATTATGGCGATACGAGCGGCAATGGGCGAACATGTACCGCGAGCGTATGTGGACTTGGAAACCGATCCTTTTTGCCCTCACTCCGCCGTGATGCCCGACCCCTTTGCGGTGCGGAAGGTGTCGCCCGAAATGTTTGCCGCAGCGGTGCTGCCAAGTATCGCCCGGCCTCATGACGGACAGGCGGTTGACCGAATGAAGTGCATGGCGTTACGACTTCGCGAACTGGAAAAATACCACCAACGTGTTTTGATGGTTTGCAGTGTTTTGGATTGGCCGTGGATTCGAGAAGCCTACAACCGTCTCGATCCGCAGAGCAATTCACCACCGAATGATGGTGTCAATCCAGAACATGATCTGGTCGAACCGGTCACCCGCTACGGTGTCGATTCGAAATCCTTATTGTTCTTGTTCGGCGAACTGCCTTTCATCACAGGGTTGTACGAACGGGCAAGGGCGGAACTGGACGAGGACGAGGACCTGCAGATCGACGGGGTCAAGGAGTTGATGTTGGCGGCGCGAGACAATTACCGGCAAGAACTTGGCAGCCGAGCTCGACGGATCACACCGCTGTTATTGTCCAAGTGCTTGACTTACATCCGCAATTTGTCACTCGTCCATCGCCGCATGACGCCTGATTTGGTGACGATCATTACGGCATCCAAACAGATCCTAGGGGACCAATTTGCTTTGCACGTTGCCGAGCTTGCCAACCACTATCCCGCTCTCAAATCGGCTGAAGATTTTGACGGTGCCGATGTTCTCCCAGAAGTCAAACTCGGTATCGATCAAGCACGACTGCCCGATGGTGACATGGTGTCAATCGTCAGTCGACTTCCTGGGCCACCCATTAGTTGGCAGCGAATCGAACTCAGTCGAAGGCCAACTCCTTTCGAAAAGGAACGTTGGCAATACGATTGGAACCCGTACCAGCAATGTAGCTACCCGCCCGAGGATACGCAGATCGAAAACTTTCGCACTCGCGTTTTCGATCGAGCAAAAGCGATCATTGGTAACGACTTGGCACGCACCGAAAAATTCACGACGAGCGTCAAGGATGGAATTGATATTCGCGATACGCTTCGGCATTGGTACGAGAAACAAATCTACGTCAAAATCGCACCGCCGAGCCGAGGATTACTTGACGCTTGCGTGATGCTTTTCGATTCACCATCGGACCCTCGCAATTACCCTTGGCGAACGACATGGTTTGCCGAGCATGAACAAGAATCGACACTCGCGTTCTATGCAACACGTTTCGAAGACGAAATGGTCGGCCCTGGGATCGGACTGAGTGTTTACGGGGGAGCCATGTTTTTGTATCCGCCGATCATGTTGCCCGACATTTGGACCGATGCTCGGCTCGATTACACAACGACACTCGAAGAGCGATTGATCGCCGCCGCATGCCTGCATTCGCGCGGCCGTCAAATTGCGATCCTATCGGCCTTGCCGCCCGGAAGCGGGTGGCAACGCTTGGCACGCCGCCATAAAAAGCATTTGGTCCATGTGCCCATCAGCTCCTTCAGCGACGAGCAAGTGCAACAACTTCGAATGGTTCATGTTCTCAATGGAACAAAGGTCCGCTCTTACGCCGCCGATTTTATTCGCAAGGTATAGTCGCTCCGCTCTCCGAGCAAGGTTTCGTGTAGCCGTTCACGGCCTTCGGCCATGAACGAGCATTCCGGATTCGTATTCGTCCCGCTCTTGAATGTCGGCGGCAAAGACGAACCGCTAATGCACGCTCATCAAACCATTCGAAGCAGATCACCGATGCTTGACTAGCCCGGGTTATTCACTAGGCCGCCTTGGGTTGCTCTCTTCGCTGAATCAGCCATAGCAGAACAGGACTTGCGACGAAGACCGAACTGTATGTCCCTACCAAGACGCCGACCACGAGCGAGAATGCGAATGCGTGAATACCCTCGCCGCCAAGCACGTAAAGCAGGACCACCACCAACAACGTTGTCAACGACGTTAGCAGGGTTCGGCTCAGCGTTTGATTGATACTGCTGTTGACCATCTCGCTCGTCAAATGGGGGGCCTTGCCCTTCGTTTCGCGAATCCGGTCAAAGACCACAATCGTATCGTTAAGCGAATAGCCGATGATCGTTAAAAGTGCAGCGACAACCGTCAAACTGATCTTGAAGGGGTCAATCAGCAAAAAGCCAAGGGCGTCGGACAACCAGTAACTAATTGCAATCGCACCAAGCGTGATGAGCACGTCGTGCAAAAGAGCTGCAACCGCCGCGAGTCCGTACATGACGCGTTGGAATCGGAACCAAATGTATCCGATGATGCACAACAAGCTACCGAACAAGGCACCGAACGCTCGCCCGATCATGTCACCGGCAACTTGGCCACCAACGCTACTGCTGCTGATCCAAACCGGGTCGTTTCCGAGTGTCTTTTTGACTTGGTCTAGCACGGCCTCCGCTTGCTCAAAGGCCAACGGCAACCTGATTTTCCAATTGCTAAAGCCCAATGACGATTCTGGATTCCAATCTTCAACGCCATCACCCATTGGGGTCAGTTCAATGGCACGAGCATTGAGAGGCACACCGACCGTTTCAGCTGCCTCCGTTAGCGATTCAATGAGTGCAGCAGCATTCGCCTTCGCCCCAACCTCTTCACCGGTAATACCCAGTTCGATCATTGAAGTACTGAAGACGATTTCGCCAGCGGACAATTCACCGGGACCAGAATCACCTTCCGTATCCGTTTCTTCTGCAGCCGTTTCCACAATCTCTTCTGCAGTCGTTTCTGGCAATGCTTGAGGTCGCATAACCGCCAGCATGGTGCCATTGCGATCCGAGCCACGGTTACGATAGAAAAGGGACGTTTCATTCGGGTCGGTAGCGGTAATGTTGATCGTGTAGGTCACCAAGTTGACGGACGGCTCCTCAGCGAATGCTTTGGAAATGGCGGCCTTGAGCTGCTCGACCTTTTCGAACGATGAATCCACCTTGTAGACAGTTTGGTCCGTGACATCATCCATGCTGACACCGTTGACGGTGTATTGGATTGGCTTGTCATCAGCACCAATCATCGTCTTACTAACGATATCACGGACGGTGTCGGTTTCGGTTGGTTTGTCGAGTCGGAATTGCACCGACGAACCGCCAGCGAAATCGATATCGAACATGGTTTTGCCGCGAGCAAAAATCGATGCGGCACCGACAATCATCAGTAGACTCGAAATCGCCAAGGCCAGTTTTCGTTTGCCCATAAAATCGAGGTCCGCACCCGAGGTGAGCATTGAACGAAGCGAGTTGACGCCGTCCGACATGCTTAGCGTCAAGATTCCGCGACGTTCGGCAACGTCAAAGAAGGTTCGTGACATGTAGATCGCGGTGAACATCGAATAGACGATACCGAGAATCAACGTCACGGCAAATCCGCGAATTTGGTCGGTCCCGATCGCATACAAAACGATGGCCGTAATCAAGGTGGTCAAGTTCGCATCGACGATCGTCACGGTTGCTTTGGAGAAACCGTTGCGAATCGCCATTCGGGCGGCGGCCCCCTTTTTCAGTTCCTCGCGTATTCGTTCAAAAATCAACACATTCGCATCGACCGACATACCGACGGTCAAAACCAGACCCGCTAATCCCGGCAGCGTCAGCGGTTGGTTGATCAGTACCATGGTCGCCAAAATCATTGCCAAGTTCAGCATCAAGGCGATACAGGCGACGAGACCCGCGAAGCGGTAATAGAATAGGATAAAGATCAGCACAATGATCAGTGACGAGCCAATCGCAAAGACCCCTTTGTGGATCGTATCGGCACCGAGCGTTGCATCGATTTGATTTTCGGCGATCGGTTGAGGTGTCAGGGCGGCGGGCAATTGACCTGCCTTCAAAATCTGCACCAATTGGTCGACTTCTTCCCGTGTAAAGTTGCCGGTAATGCGGCCCTCTTTGCGAATCGGTTGCAAAATGTTCGGAGCGGATAACAGCGTATCATCGAGCACGATCCCAAGTTGGCGTTGTCGCGTTCCCTTCGGAGCGTTGTTGGTCGTCAACGCAAAGAATTTTCCGCTGCCTGCATCGGTTAAATTGAATGCGACCGCGGGAGCACCATTTTGGTCAAAGGTACTCGCAGCAAACGCCAAATCTTCGCCTTTGACATCCAAAAGCGGGTCGATAATCATCAACGTCTCAATGCTCTTGAGACCTTGACTTTGGTACCACCGAACAATTTTCGATTCGCCACCTTCGCCACGAACGCTCATCGGCAAATCGATCAATTGCCCCGTGCTGGGGTTGCGAACAATCGCGTCGCCCACGTTCACTCGTAACGGACGAATTCCGTCTGTTTCTTCGACTTCCTGGTCCACACGCACCCACACTCCGACAACGTCACCATTGACGTCTTGGACGAAGGGGCGAGTTCGATCGCTTTGGAAATCGCTTTCGGACTGCTCGATCGCCAAGTCGATAATGCGTTGATGGTCGGCACGATTGGCCAGAATCGCGAACCGCAAAATCCCCGCTGTATCGATCACCTGCTTGATGCGGTCGACTTCACGTTGGTCGACTTCGGGAACAATGATCTCAATTTGGCTCTCACCGTAGGGGCGAATCACAATTTCTTGTGTGCCGCTGGGGTTGATACGCCGTGACAGTGGCTCGATCAAGTCTTCGGAGATAATCTTTTGACGCTGGCCGGTTTGGTCGTTTGATCCGATATTTTTGCTTTGATCGATTTCGTAAACCAAAATCGTACCGCCGCGAAGGTCGACCCCGAGTCCAGGCAACTTGTTAAGCAGTACCGCTGCACTGGCAATGATTGCTAGCAGAACCAAACCGAAACGGGTGCCATAGGTCGGCATCTTGGCCTTTTTTGCCAAAAAACCCCCGATCACAAATGGCAGGACGATGACGGCGACCGCGACCGCCAATGCACCATATTGTTCCCAGGAAATACCTTTGGTGACACTCGATGCCACCTCGCGAGTTTGTGCGACAAGCAACATTGGATTCATCGTGTTAAATAGATTTGGAAGGTAAGAAAGAAAGGAGCAATCCATCAGATCGTTTCTGCGAGTGTCGGGGTGATATTATGTCTTCGCCTTAGAATCCGCTTCCTTGCGGTCAGATTCCTAGGTCTCTTTATTGGGATTGACGATCGTCGAGATCGCCGAACGGTTCATTTTCAGACGGGTATTGCCACTTTCGTCGCATTTTATGGTCACCACATCACTGTCAGCCGTCACCGAAACCACCGTCCCGTGGATCCCGCCAACAGTAACAATACGGTCATTTTTCTTTAGTGAAGCCAGTAATTTCGCTTCTTCCGCCTTGCGCCGTCGTTCGGGAGCCAATAGCAGGGTGTAGAACAAAAAGATGACGACAACGATCGGCAACAACGGGTTGGCAAACAGCTGCTCGACAAATGTCGGCTCGCGGGACACCGCATCGGCAGCGGGCGCAGCAGTAGCATCCTGAGCCAACAAAGTGGATAAAATCAAGCCAATCTGGCCAAAAGTCTCGGTTGTATGGAAAAACACGTTAGCAAACAATCCGTTTCTCTCGCAGTATTGCGAATTGCGAATAAATAGCAGACAACAAGTGGGGCATGATATGGAAGCTAAAAAAACGTCACAAGCCCAGCACGGTAGGTTCAAGCGGGTTAAACCCATTTATTGCCAGGAATTTCGCGGTTGACTGCCGCCTCGAGACCTCCCAGCCCCCATTTATGGCCCCTCGACACGAAAAGAGTATCTGCTAGCAACGCAGGCTGAGCCCCGTCGCGGTAGTGACGCTGACCCGGTATCCACCGCTTTGTCATCCCCAACTTTGTCCAAATTAGAAACTAGGGTCAGGCCGGACGGCTCGCGGGCTGTCGATTCAATCGGTTTGACACGATTTATTGTATAACGCTAAGCCATAGGCGACCGCTTATGGAAAAGCTGGCGCCTTCGGCTAAGCGTTAAACGATTAAATCAACAGCCCGCTCGCGCCATTCCGCTACAAGTTTTAGCGGCAGGGCGCGAGCCCTCCGGTCCCTCGAACCCTAAAATGAAAGATTGATAAAGCACTAGGGGTGCGGAGCAAGCACCTTTCCGCTTAGAATTGGTCGCTTCAGCCATTTTTTAATAAGTTTCATTGTCGGGCGGATATTCACAGGAGCGAATGAATCGTATGCGTGGTAACCAAGACAATTCTCCCAGTGGTGGGAACGGTGACGGCAATTCAGCCGAAAATCTATCGGGAATAAGTCCGTACACGCCGACAGAGTTGGAACACGACCAACCGCCCATGCCCGAATCACTACTCACCGACGAAGCGGGGGGGAAATCGCCTGGCCAACCCGCTGGGCTGTGGATTTTGTTCATCACCGAGATGTGGGAACGATTTAGTTATTACGGGATGCGGGCACTCTTGGTGCTCTACCTGATCGCATCGACAAGCTCGATGGTGGAAAACAGCAGCGGCGAAATCGTCCCGAACATCAACCCGGGGTTCGGATGGAGCGAAGCGAGCGCGGCGATTCTGTACGCCATCTACACCTGGGCGGTCTATCTGACGCCCATTTTCGGCGGCTGGATGGCGGATAAGTTTCTAGGCACGCATCGATCCATGTTGATCGGCGGCTGGATTATCGCTCTCGGACACATCACGTTGGCGGGCACCGAGCTCTTCGGTATCACCGCGGGTGAAGCCGTCACGCTGCAAACGGGCCCTGGGGCACTTCTGATTTTCTTAACCGGCCTAGCTCTCATTGTGATCGGGACCGGTTTTTTCAAACCGTGCGTGAGCGTGATGGTGGGCCAATTGTATGGCCCCCACGACGACGCTCGGCGGGACGCCGGGTTCACATTCTTTTACATGGGAATCAATCTTGGTGCATTCCTGTCACCGCTTATCGCTGGAACGCTTGGCCAAAAAGTCGGCTGGCACTGGGGTTTTGGGTCCGCGGCGGTCGGGATGATCCTGGGATTGCTTTTCTATCAATTCTTTCGTCCCAAATATCTAGCCGGTATCGGCCTTTCTCCAAAGCAGGTTGTCGATGATCTCGCGAGTGGCAAAACGCAACTTACCGAGCACGAAAAAACCGAACTCAATCGCCCACTCAATGCCATCGATTGGCAGCGGTTAATGGTGATTCTGATCTTAGCCTTTGTCGGGAATATCTTCTTCTGGGCCGCGTTCGAACAAGCCGGCAGTTCACTCAACGTGTTTGCCGAAAAGCAAACCAATCGAGTCCTCTTTGGCTATGAGTTCCCATCCACCTGGTATCAATCCGTCAATGCGCTGACGATCGTTATTTTTGCACCACTGTTTTCGATGCTCTGGGTCTGGCTCGGGAAACGCAATGCGAATCCCTCGACACCCCTAAAGTTCGCCATCTCACTCTGGTTGCTCGGCTTGGCCTTCATCGCCATGGTGCTTGGTGCGATCGATGCGAATACCAATGGTCTGGCATCGCCACATTGGCTTTTGGTGACCTACGTCGTATGCACTTGGGCCGAGCTCTGTTTGTCGCCAGTCGGTTTGTCGATGATTACGAAGTTGGCTCCGCTACGATTGCAATCGTTGATGATGGGTGCTTGGTTCTTCTCGTTCTCGCTAGCGAATCTGGCAGGTGGACTGTTGGCAGCATTGTCGACCAAATTCAAGCCCGGCGAAAATGGGGAACCAGCCGATTTGTCGTTTATCCTTGACGGACTTCCCGGATTCTTCTTGCTGCTGGTTATCTTGCCCACTTCCGCCGGTTTTATCCTGCTCGTCTTAACGCCGATGCTTAAACGCATGATGCACGGGGTGAAATAGGGGGGCCGCGGCAGGAGGCTGCAAATTCGCATGAACAGTCCTGAGAATACCCGCCTGATTGGAATGCTCCGCCGCGTACTTCGCGATTGTGGCAAACTCTATCAGCACTGCGGGAAATGGATGGTTCGCCGCTATCCGAGTTTGATTCAAGGCGATCCCAATCGCTTTGTCGAATTGATGGACGATCTTCATCGCGGACTATTGATCAAAGTTTACGTGACGATCGTCCGTGCCGATGACCGCTGGAGCGCCGCTGAAAAACGAGTCGCCGCAGAGATGATCGACTACTTGTGGGGGCAAAAGATGCACGGCCCCCATCTCCGCGAAGCAGCTGAATCACTGTTCGAACAAGCCGACAAGTTGTCTTGGGAATCTCTGGTCGCACCCTTCGTCCGCTACGCTCCGTTGGCCGATAGCAAGGTGCAAGTCGAGACGATCGTGATGCGATTAGCCAATCTTGTGGCCAAATGTGACGGCCAAACGATGCCAGAAGAATCGGTTGTCCTACACACGTTGCAACGATCGATCGACATGGCGCTCCATCCCGCCGACCCCGCTTCGATCCTGGCGCCGCTCGGACATGCATCGTCCGAAGGACCTTCCAAAACGGCCTACCAAAACGCTCAGCAGCAAGCGACGGCAACGGATGGCTCGACGCCCGAAGCCGAAAGTCAAGAGACACGCGAAAAACAATTGCAAGCGGCACTCAAAGAATTGGAATCGCTGATCGGACTAAGAGAAGTCAAGGATCGGATCCGCAGCTACGCGAACTTTCTAAAGTTGCAACAACAGCGGCGTGATACCGGATTGTCGACGATGCCAATCAGTTTACATATGACTTTTGTCGGCAATCCGGGAACGGGCAAAACAACGGTCGCTCGGATCGTCGGGCAAATTCTTGGTGGGCTCGGGACACTCAGCCGCGGACATGTGATCGAAACCGATCGCAGCGGTTTGGTCGCCGAGTACGCAGGACAGACAGCCCCCAAGACCAACAAACTATGCGATTCGGCGAAAGGAGGCGTCCTGTTTATCGACGAAGCCTATAGCCTGGTCGACTCATCGGGCGACGACGCTTACGGACGCGAAGCGATTCAAACGCTACTCAAACGAATGGAAGACGACCGCGAATCCATGGCGGTTATCCTGGCTGGGTACAGTGACGAAATGGCGATGATGATTCGCAGTAACCCCGGCTTGTCGTCACGGATCAATACGCGTATCCATTTTGAAGATTACGCCGCGCCAGAACTGGCGAAGATTTTCGAGTCACTTTGCAAACAAAACCAGTATCGATTGCCGAGTGAGGCCAGACATCGATTGTTGGTCGGTTTGCAAGCTCTCTACGAAAAACGAGATCGTCATTTCGGCAATGGGCGAACGGTACGCAACGCTTTTGAAGACACCGTTCGCTGTCTCGCCGACCGGATTGCCAATCAGCCGGAGTTGACCGAATCGTTGTTGACGACGTTACTGGCAAACGACATTCGCTTGCCAGGAATCAGCCCGCAAAAACTCACCGATCTGGTCCGCCGCCCGCATGTCCTGCGAATCGTTTGCAGCGGATGCGAGCGGCGAGTTCGGATGATGCCTGAGTCGCTGGGACGGCGAGTTCGCTGTAAACAATGTGAACACATCCAGCTTGCCGATTGGGCCGAAGTGGAGTGGATCGACGAAACGCCCTCGACTACCAAATCCTAACGCGTTCTTCGGGTGCTAAGTAAAGTGGATCGCTCGGTTTGATTTCGAAGGCATCGTACCAAGCGTCCATGTTTCGCACGATCCCGTTGACCCGGCATTCGCTCGGGCTATGGGGGTCGGTCACCAATCGCTTGAGTAGCTCTTGCGGGCGATACAGTCGTCGCCAAATCTGCGACCATCCCAAGAAGAATCGTTGATCGCCGGTCAAACCATCGATCACAGAAGCTTCCTTTCCATGAAGCGACAGTTGGTACGCTTCATAGGCGACATTCAATCCGCCTAGATCGCCGATATTTTCCCCCAGCGTAAAATCTCCGTTCACGAAGTTGCCTTCGACGGGCTCGAACTCGCTGTACTGGTCCGCCAAAATCGCCGCACGCCGTTCGAATTCGTTGCGATCGTTTGGAGTCCACCAAGAACGCAGGTTCCCTTTCCCATCATACTTGCTGCCTTTGTCGTCGAAGCCGTGACTTAGTTCGTGTCCGATCACCGCCCCGATCGCTCCATAATTGACCGCGTCATCGGCCGCCATGTTGAAGAACGGTGGTTGCAAGATAGCAGCAGGGAAAACGATTTCGTTCATCGTTGGATTGTAGTAGGCGTTGATCGTCTGCGGCGTCATGTGCCACTCGTTGCGGTCGATCGGCCCGCCGAGTTTATCGAGGTCTCGCTGGTACTCGAAATTCGCCGATGCGATCAGGTTTGCTGCTAAATTTCGACGGTCAATTTGCAGCTTCGAATAGTCTTTCCACTCGTCGGGATAGCCGATTTTTGTTGTGAATTGGCTCAGTTTGATGAGGGCTTGTTTCTTGGTTCCTTCGCCCATCCAATCGCGTGATTCGATTCGTTTCGCAAAGGCTTGCTTTAGATTGTCAACCAATTCGTTCATCCGCTTCTTCGCCTGCGGAGTGAAGTGGCGTTCGACGTAGACTTGGCCGACCAATTCACCAAGTACGCTGCTGGTCGTATTGACACCCCGCTTCCACATCGGTTCCTGTTCGGTTATTCCGCTGACGGCCGTGCTGTGGAAGTCAAAGCTGCGTTTCTCCAACGCTTCGGTTAGTGACGAGGCGTACGTATCCATGAGGTGGAAACTCAAATACGATTTCCAATCCGCAATATTCGTCTCCTCGAACAGGGTTGCGAATGCGTCGACGTAGCTCGGTTGACGGATAACAAACTTGTCTTGCCCCGATAATCCAGCAGATTTTGCATATGTGTTCCAGTCAAACGCGCCGAACTTCTTGGCGAGTTCATCGGACGTGACAGCGTTGTACGTTTTTTCGGGATCGCGGTTTTCGGTTTTTGTCCAATGAGCTTCTGCGATTTGCCGTTCAATTTCAAACACCCCTGCAACCGCTTTTCCGTCAACGGTCACCTTGCCTACTTCGATGCGGCCGAGCATATCCGCGATATATCGCTTCAGCTTTTCACGCAGCTCCACATAGCGAGCGTCGTCTTCGATGTAGTAGTCACGGTCGGGAAGCGTCAAGCCGGCCTGGGTAATGTAGACGGTGTATTGATCGCTGGCTTTCGCATCGACACCCACATACGAAGCGAACGGGCCGTAGACTCCGTTGCGAGCGAGAAGCCCAAGCACGTCGGCAAGATCTTCCTTGGAACGGACCGCATCAATCTTTGCCAACAGATCTTCCACAGGCTCAATGCCCGCTTGGTTTCGAGCTTCGAGATTGGTCAGGCTACGATACAAATCGCCAACCTTTTGCGCAGCGCTGCCGGGTTGGTTCGAACGACTGGCTGCCTCTTCAATCAATTCACGGACTTGTTCTTGGGTTTGATCGTTTAGAATCGTAAAGATCCCATAGTCCGCCTTATCGCCGGGGATCTCTGTCAACTCGAGCCATTTTTCATTCGCATACTCATAGAAATTTTCACCAGGCCCGACTTCGTCGCTGAACAACGACTTATCGATTCCCGATGTTTTGGTCTCGTCCACGGCTTCGGCAAACGCCGGGTTTATTGTCACAAGGCCCATTGTGACTGCAAAACTGGGCAGCGAAACGGCAATCAAGGAAAGAGACATAGCGAAAGATCGCATGGGTCATAAGCTCCTAAGCTCGTTGGTAGGTTGTTTTTTGCGTAGATTCATGCACAACGATTTGCGATTCTACGATTTGCGAGTCTACGATTTGCGGGTCTACGAGTGACCGCACCGGTACTCGTCGGTATTGTACGTCGCAACCGTGAAACCGTTAACAGCCCTCATGGGCGGGGGGGTCGAGCAACGATAGAACCATCGGCAACAAGCGAGAGCGGCTTGCTTTTTGATGCGGCTGGGGCTTCGAGCGTCCGCCGAGACAGGTGAATCGGCTAAGCCGCGACACCTGAGATGGGTGAACTTGCAAGATGGATTGGCGTCGTCCAGGAGGGCAACGACGCCTTTTCGTTGGCAATGCCAATGACGAAAACCGTGGGCGTTTGAGCCTGAGTTCTGTCGATTGCTAACATCGATGTCGGTCGCGCAATGCTGGCGGTCAAGACGACTTCCGCCGCTGGCATGGCTTGCCCTTTTCGATTCACTTGCCGATTGATTTGACGAATCTGCCAATCGCTGAATTTGTTGACAAGCGTTTGCCACAAACCACCAAGCGGTCGAAGCGTATCGAATCGCACGCTTTGGCCAGTTTGCGAAGTGATCGCTTCTGCCAATTCCTTGTAAAAATCAGCACGCAGCGATATCCACGGCGGTAAAACCAATACCGGCGTGGTTAGTTCATCGCGACCAAGCCGGATCAGCTCGTTAGATAATCGTCTTA
Source organism: Novipirellula aureliae (assembly GCF_007860185.1). NCBI lineage: Bacteria > Pseudomonadati > Planctomycetota > Planctomycetia > Pirellulales > Pirellulaceae > Novipirellula > Novipirellula aureliae. The sequence continues at coordinate 678,978 of NZ_SJPY01000001.1, read as the reverse complement.
GTGGCATCGTAATCCGCTAGCCCTCGGTTCCCGTTCGCATTCGATTGAGCATAGCGCGAACGTCAATCGACCGACCAACATCCTGCTTATCTTCTGATGCGACAGCAACCTCAGCCGACAAATCGAGATCCTCTTCGATAATCAATAGATCACTGTCATCACCAATCTGAATGTCACCACGACGCTCGCTGCGAACCGCTAGCTGAGGCGTTTCCGCTTCTGCTTCCAATCCGTCTTCTTGGTCACTCTCGTAACGAGATTCGATATCCGCGTTGCTGTGAATGTGCAACGCGACAACAGCAGGCTTCGCACCCTTCTCTTCTTGCTCGCCACTGCATTCGCAATCCTGACAGTCCTGTGCACAAGGCACGTCGTCCGTTTGCAACATTTCCTCTGCCTGTTCGACTTGCTGAACCTGCTCAAGCCGCTCCACTTGCTCGGTCATCTCGTTAGTATAGAGCTCGGCGGCGAGTGGCGAATCCGAAATGCCAACGATTTGTTGATCCAACAGGCTATCGAACTCACGATTGCCTGCTGACCCTTCGCACACCAACTCTTCGACTTCTTCGACTTCTTCGACTTCTTCGACTTTTTCGACTTTTTCGACTTTTTCGACTTTTTCGACTTTTTCGACTTTTTCGACTTTTTCGACTTTTTCGACTTTTTCCGACGAAGGCTCTTTCGTTAAAACCGTCTTCGCTCCAATGGAAACCTCTTCCTCTTCTTCGAAATCACCAAACAGAGCTTGCGTGTCAAGGACTCTCACCGGTTCGGGGTCTTGATAATCGGGTTCGCACTCTTGTTCCACCAAATCCGCTGCTGCCTTTTCGGCTTCGACTTCATCGGTAAGTTCTTCTTCGAGAGTTAGCTCGTACGATTGCTCGAATTTGCAACCGTCTTCGGACTCATCGAGTTCACCAAATTCAATGGAGCTCGATTCGTCATCAAGGCAGCCTGATCCTTTGATCTTTGGTGGTTCGATCATCGGGCTTGGTAGCTGCTGAAGTTGCGCCCAGGCGCGACCGATCGTCGCATCGGTAATCAACGATTCATCCGACTCCTCAGCAATGTCGATCGCCTCGGTCATGATTTGATTGATGAGACGGGGCACGCCTAGACAAGCATGATGGACGGATGAAATCGCTTCGCTTGAGATTGTCGACGCTGCATCCGCTCCGCAGTTCTCGATCGTTCTCGTAATGTACTGACGAGTCTCGTCACCATTCATGGGATGTAGATAACAACGCGCCGCGATTCGCTGAGTGAATCCCTCAAGTGCGGGTGAGGTTAACGTCTCATCAAGCTTTGGACCGCCGACGACCACCGCAAACACCCGCGGCTCACCCCGGCGATGAATGTTGGTAGACATACGGATCGACTCAAGGACCTCGGCGGACAATGCTTGAGCTTCATCGACAATAATCAATAAACCATCGTTTTTCGCATTGCTGCCCGAAACGCGGTCGACCAAAGCCAACTGCAGCTCGGATTCATCGAGGCTACGATAATCACTACCAAGGTGATGAAGCAGCGAGCGTTGATAGGCGGCACTACTTGGAATAGGAGTCTCCCCCAAGACGACGACGTCGTGAGTTTCCGAGTAGTGTTTCACGAGCAAGGAACAGAGCAGCGATTTGCCGGTTCCGGGAGGCCCTACGACGAGGGAAACACCTTCGCGAGCATCAACGCTCCGGCAGACTCGCGTCATTGCTTCGGCGATCGAGCCAAGCTCGACGTAACGGCTAGTGCTTGGAAATGCTGGGAAAGGTGGGGTGACGTGTCGTTGTTCCGAAGCATGCATTGCTTGAGAGCCTCTTCGTGTTTGTCTGACTGCGACGGACCAACCAGATGGCACCGTACAATCATTACCATCGGCACAATCATGCATAATCCTAAAAGATTCTCAGCGATTTGTTCCTGATGCGGCGATCACTGCATATCGCTAGGCTTCCACAACCCCAAATTTTGAACCGTCCAGGGCTAACCCCAAAACTTCCACCATGGACGAGGCGGGGGCGGCGGTGTGGCTCGGATCGACATCACGCCGATTTCATCATTTTCATTGGATCGCACGGGTGCCATCTTCAACATTCGCGCGTCGGACAGCTCCGTCAATATCGCCATCGCTTGTTCGCTACGCTGGACATGCAATTTGCAATGAAATTGCTTTGTCGCTGCCAGCATCGCTGAAACCGCCTGACGAACATTCGTCGATTTCCCAAAATCGGTGATGACAAACGTGTCAAGGCCTCGTTTCTCACCCGCTATATTCGCAAAATTAAAGCGGTTTGAATTGTCATCATGCACGTCCCAACCATGATATTCTTCTTTCATTTCGAAAGCCCTTTCATCGTTGTGAATAATCCCCACCCTGTATGGTAGTGGTTGTTTACCCCCAACGCTAGGCTTTGCCCGAAAACCGACCCCCGAAAACCTATCAATGTTAGGGACAATCGTAGGACCACACCGATCGGTACGCTTGTTGAGATTCAAAGTAGTCCAACATGGCTGCGTAAAACGGATGGCCGCCCAGGGTTGAGCTATCGCCAACCATGACCATCTTTCGTTTCGCCCGAGTCATCGCCACATTGGTTCGCCGCGTATCGGCCAAGAAGCCGATCTCGCCTCGGTCGTTGCTGCGTACCATCGTCAACAGCACCACTTCTTTTTCTCTTCCTTGAAATCCGTCGACCGTGTCAATTTCTATTTCCGGCAGCTCCAATCGTGATCGCAGCAGACGAACTTGAGCCGCATAGGGGGCGATCACTGCAATTTGGGACGCGTCGACTCCCGAGTCCAGCAATTCGCGAACGAGTTTTACGATCAAGTTCGCTTCCTTCGGATTCATTTTACTTTGACCATCCGGCTCGAGTTGCTCGTCAAACTCCGCACCGGCGGTATCGATGAACTCGATCGGCTCGCTCGTCAACGGGGTTTCTGCTACCGCCGCGATATCGCAAAGACGATGCGACTTGACCGAGGCGTCCGCGATGAGCGATCCATCGTAAAACGTTTGCGAAGAGAAGTTCATGATCGTTTCGTTCATGCGGTACTGGACCACCAGACGTCGAAAGACGTTTTCGCCTTCGCGTTCTATCAGGTGCTGCATCAGCGAATCACGCATCCCATCTGCGGCTGCCTGGTCACTTAGTACGGTCGGCGGCAGTTGGAAATGGTCCCCCGCAAACAAGATACGGTCGGCACGCAGCACGGCTTGCCAAATACTCGGCTGGGTACATTGACACGCTTCGTCAACGACCACCAAATCAAACTGGCGTGATCCGAACAGATCGTCATCGATGGTCGTTGTCGTGCAAACGACATCCGCGGAATCGAGAACTCCTTGAATGATCGACCGCTCAAACGAACGGATTTGTCCTCGAAGTTGCCCCGCTTCGGCATAAAGTTGGCCACGGTTTCGATAGCCATCCTTGCCCCGTGGTTTCCGGGATGCTTCCCGCATCAATTGCTCGAGTTCGCGGCGCATTTCGCGAATCACATCGGTTGCGGGATCGGCATCGACCAATTCATCAAGCGTGTGACCGCGAAGCGACTCGAACACTCGTGCTGGATGCCCCACCCGCAGCACATTTGGCATGATCGCCACGAGTTTTTCGAGCAGATTGTCGACCGCCGTGTTACTCGGTGCACACGCCAAGACTCGATCCCCGCGAGCGACCGCTTGATAGATCACTTCGGCCAAGGTGGTCGTTTTTCCTGTTCCTGGCGGACCATGTAAAATCGCCGTATCTTTCGCTGACAAAGCAAACCGCACGGCATCTTGTTGAGGGGGGTTGAGCTCGCTCAGAAAGCTGATCGGTTTCGCTGGATGGGTCTCGGAATTTGCCGATTCGAACCGTAGCGGGCGAAAACCCAAGAGGGCATCACGCAGTTGACCGGTTCGCTTGTTGGCCGTTTCGGCTTTACTCATGGCCGCCAATTGTCGCCGACGGGTCGTCTCATCGGGTGATAGATCGATGCGGAATTGGTCGCCGCTCGGCCATTGTTCGGTCGCCACTTGAAGATGGTTGTGCTTGCGGCGACTGACGACCCCTGGTACACCTTCGTCCGCCGGGTCATCCCAGTCCGAAATGACAACAGGCGCACCGACTTTGAGCCGATTCATGGGCAGCGTTTGGCCGCCTGGTTTGGAAAAATCCAACAGCAGTCGCCCAGCTAAGCCGGTGTGGTGATCCGACAAACGCATCGCCACCAACGTTTCGCCAGTGCCTTCCACGTCGCGTCGGTCACGAATTTGTCGCCGCACGGCCATGCGGGCTCTTTCGGCTTCGCCTTCGAGCCCCAACCAATGCGATAACATTGAAAAGTAATCTTGGACACTGTAAATCGACGTAGCGGTGCCGCTCGATTCGGCAACAGGATGGATGCCATCACCGAAACGATTTTGGCGTGAACGACGCGGCATGAAGTCAATCCAGAGTAGAAATTCGCGAGTAGAAACGAAGGAACCATCGTGATTAGAGGGTACAAGCAATCGCTATGTTAGTCTTAATTGCCATTTGGACACTAGTCGCTAGCGTCGTTGCTGGCATTTTGTATGCCGTTGACAAACGAGCAGCAAGACGAGATTCGCGCCGAGTGTCGGAAAAAACGCTACTGCTTTGGTCGTTGGCCGGAGGGTGGCCAGGAGCTTGGTTGGTGGGACAGCGTATTCGCCACAAGACTCAAAAACGGTCGTTCCGCCTACAATTTGCCTTTTGTGTGGTTGTCAATGTCACGATCACTGCAATCATGGTGGCAAGGGACCTGTTGTAGTCGCCCTGCCTGTTGTAGTCGCCCTGCCTGTTGTAGTCGCCCTGCGCAGAGCGAAAGCTGACTCTTTACAAACATGCCCTCCATCCGTTAGAGCATGTGCACGGATAACATCACTTCCAAACAAACTCATTAAGGACAAATCAATGACGCTTCGACTGTCTATTATCGTTGGCCTTGCCGCTTGCTTCATCGGCTTGGGATCGGCACACGGCAATGCCCAAGAACCGGTGTTGGTCCAATTGGACACTTCCGAAGGAATGATCACATTGGAACTCAATGCCGAAGAAGCGCCGAAAACTGTCGCAAATTTCTTGGAATATGTCAAAAACGGGTTCTACGAAAACACGGTCTTTCACCGAGTGATTGATGGCTTCATGATCCAAGGTGGCGGGTTTGACAAAGAGATGAAAAAGAAGGACACCTTGGCCCCGATACGAAATGAAGCTGGCAATGGATTGAAAAACGACAAGTATACGATCGCGATGGCGAGATTGCCTGACCCGCATAGCGCGACGAGTCAATTCTTTATCAATACGGCCGACAACGCGCCGCTCAACCGTGCAACGTCTGGCGACGGGTTTGGCTATACGGTTTTCGGCAAAGTGATCGAGGGTAAGGAAGTGGTCGATCGAATCGGCAAAACGCCAACGCGGCCCGTTCGTGATCCATCGATTCCAGGCGGTTTGATGCAAGACGTCCCCGTCAATCCGATCGTTATCCGAAAAGCAAAAGTAGTCGTCAAAGCTAACGCTGGACAGTAGCCCACCAGGTTTAGACCAGCCCACCAGGTCCAGACCCCTCTTTTTCAAGTTCAGTGAGTTGTCTTAATGCGAGCCTTTGAAGCGACCCAAATATTTTTTGATGAAGCGGCAGAGCGACTGAAGATCGATCCTGCGATGCGGGAAGCGTTACTGATGCCCGACCGAGAAATCCAGGTCCAAGTTTCAATCGAAATGGACGATGGAAAGTTGGCGAACTTTATTGGGTTTCGAGTGCAACACGACAATGCGCGAGGTCCGATGAAGGGGGGGCTGCGGTTTCATCCTCAAGTCGATCTTGACGAGGTTCGAGCGTTAGCGTGTTTGATGACTTGGAAAACCGCCGTGGTCAATCTGCCGTATGGGGGGGCAAAAGGTGGCATAGGAGTCGATCCGAGCCGCTTGTCCCAACCAGAACTCCAACGCCTGACACGTTCCCTGGCCGATGCCATTCATGATGTCGTCGGCCCCGATACCGATATCCCAGCCCCTGATATGGGGACCGATTTTCAAATCATGTCGTGGTTCCGTAACCAATGGGAGAAGTACCATGGCTTCAACCCTGCCGTCATTACCGGGAAACCGGTCGAAGAGTATGGAGCACGCGGACGTGAAGAGGCGACCGGACGCGGCGTCGGAACGTTGACTTTGAAATTGACTCGTCGACTTGGACTCAAACCAGATAAAGCAAAAACGGCCATTCAAGGATTCGGAAACGTTGGCACTCATGCCGCCAAGTTTCTCAATGAAGCAGAGTTTCCGATCATCGCCGTTAGCGATATCACCGGCACCTACTACAAGTCGACCGGGTTAAATATCCCCGAGATCATGCGGCACAAGATGAAGCATCCCAAGGGCTTGCTCGAAGGCTACAACGAATGCGAGGTTTTGCCAGTGGATGCACTGTTGACCCTACCAGACGCAGCGGTCTTGATCCCCGCGGCGGTCGGAGGCATTATTACCGAGGAAAACGTTGATGAAATCCATGCCAAGGTGATCGTCGAAGCTGCGAATGGTCCCATCGTTCCTGCCGCCGACAAGATTCTCAATCAACGAGAGGTCCATATCTTGCCCGATATTTTGGCGAACGCTGGCGGGGTGACGGTCAGCTATTTCGAATGGGTCCAAAATCGACAACACTATCGATGGTCGCTTGACCGCGTCCGTCAGGAATTAGACCATACGATGAACGAAGCGTTTGAGACGGTTTGGGAAACATCGAACCAGCACGAGGTTTCGCTCCGAACGGCTGCCTATATGATCGGTATCGCCCGAGTGCACCGGGCTACCGAACTCGCGGGGCTAACAGGTTAGCCAGACATGGCAAATACGGAAATTACTCCACGAATTAGGCCCAAGGCCGACACGACACCGGATAGGACACCCTCCGGGCTGAGACCTTCAAAGATGGCATCGCGATATCCGCTACTCACGCCGTGCGGCTAATGAAACCATCGTCTCTTCAAAATCCAAACCTACAAACATACCAAGGAGTCCCCTTTTGGAAATCTGGCCTGCAATCGATCTTCGCTTTGGCAAACCGGTACGGTTACGACAAGGCGACTATGATCGACAAACGACATTCGGCGACGATCCAGTCGAGTTTGCTCAGCGCTGGAAAAACGCTGGTGCACGACGCTTGCACCTCGTCGATTTGGATGCTGCCCGTGGTGACGATCCCACCCTAAATCGTGAAGCGGTGAAACGAATCGTTGCCGCAACCAACCTGCAATGCGAACTGGGCGGGGGCGTTCGAGATGAAGCGTCAATCGAATCGCTGCTCGCTCTCGGAATCGATCGGCTCGTCGTGGGTTCGGCTGCACTGAAGCAACCCGATTGGTTCGCAAAAATGTGTGATACGTATCCTG